>CAZLYB010000001.1:0-74622 GCA_964563795.1 uncultured Bacteriovoracaceae bacterium
ATTTCAGCCCGCCACGCAGCGTAGCTGCTAGCGAATGCACCGACGCCTTGGCGTCGGTTATCATGGCGGAGAGAGAGGGATTCGACCTTCGCGTCTCGCACATCCGTGCGGGCGCTTCGGCAAGCCTCAGACGGCACCCGCAAGCGGGTACCCAGCCGCCTTCCGGCTGTTCTCATCCCTCTTAGGGTACAAAATGCTTCGCATTTTATCTTTTGGAAGTCCGCCATTTCTGCATCTCCCACACAAAAATGCGGGTGAGGGCTTCTCATCGCCAGGATGGCTTCGACGAGCGCAAGCAAGTCGGATGAGAAGGGCATGGATGCCCGTGCCTGACATCACGCATTTTTGTGTGGGAGATGCAGAAATGGCGGAGAGAGAGGGATTCGAACCCTCGAGACGGTTTCCCGTCTACACGCTTTCCAAGCGTGCTCCTTCGACCACTCGGACATCTCTCCACTTGTAGGCCGCCAGGGAATCAATGAAATGTGGCTCCTAGGGATACCAGCAAAAGACGGTGGCTTCCAGCCTTTTTGACCGCCAAGCAAGCGATCTGACTCCTTGACTTTTCAAACATCAGCGAATAAACATATAAGCAACTATTTATATGTTGAATCCATCCTCCGCTCCCCAAACCAGCCCCAAGAACCTCACCCCTCGCCTTGAAAAACAGTTCGACGCCATGAAATCCAAGCATATCTTTGAACTCCTGGCCGAGACTTTTCAGGCCATGGGAGACACCTCCCGGATTCAAATCGTCTGGGCGCTCTCCCACGGGGCTCTCAACGTGGGAGAGATCGCCCAGCTCGTCTCGATGAGCCAGCCCGCGGTCAGCCATCACCTCAGAAATCTCCGCAACTTAAAGCTGGTCAAAGTTCAAAAAGACGGCCGAACCTCTTACTACTCCTTGGATGACGAACACATCGAGCACTTGCTCAAAGAAGGCCTCAACCACGTCGAGGATCTTCTTTCATGAGTGCCCTCACTCACTCAGTTCCACTCGGCTCTTTAAAGCCCGGATCCCGAGGCACGATCCTCTCGCTGACGCCCGATCCCGAGGGCGTGACACAGCGACTCTTGGAGATGGGGCTGCTTGAAGGTTCCCCCATCGAAGTGATGCATGAAGCTCCTTTCGGCCGCGACCCGATCGCCGTCCGGGTACGAGGCACCTTGATTGCGCTCAGGCGGCAAGAGGCCAACTTAGTCGAGGTGATTCTCCATGAGTGAAGCCGCCCTTCCCCTCATCGCCATCGCAGGCAATCCAAACTGCGGAAAAACCGCGCTCTTCAACGCCTTGACCGGCAGCCATCAAAAGGTGGGCAATTACGCGGGCGTCACGGTGGAACGCAAAGAAGGCCGGCTGCACACTCCGTCCGGGGCCGTGCTGAAAATCCTGGATCTGCCTGGAACCTACAGCCTCAACGCGCGCACTCCCGATGAGGCGATCGCGAGAAAAGTCATCTTAGGCCAGGAAAGCGACGTCCAAGAGCCGGAATACTTCATCGCTGTCGCGGATGCGACCAATCTGGAAAGAAGCCTGGGACTGGTCCTGGAGTTGCGCTCGACCGGAAAACCCCTGCTCCTCGCGCTCAACATGATGGATCTCGCAAAAAAGCGGGGGCTGGAGCTGGATCTCCACCGGCTCTCGCAAGAACTCAAGATCCCAGTGATTCCCACCGTCGCGACCACACACGATGGAATTCGCCTGCTCGTCCAAGCGATTGAGCAGGAACTGAGCGGAAAGCACCTCGTCCACCCTGGGGAGTCGGCCAGCGCCCTCGGCGCAGCAACACCTCAGGGCATCCGAGCGCGCTTCGCCGAGGTGGACCGCATCCTGAAAGCTTCCCTCAAGCGTCCTGCGCAGAACCACGCCCTCACGGATCAGATCGACCGCATCGTGCTCCATCCCGTCTGGGGATCGCTTTTTCTCGCCGGGATTTTGCTCCTGATTTTTCAATCCGTCTTCAATTGGGCGGGACCGCTTCAGGATACGATCAAAAGCGGAATTGAACTGATCGGGCAGATTTTTAGGGAACGGCTGCCCGAAGGACCTCTCCAAAGCCTGCTCGTCGACGGTGTGATCGCAGGTGTGGGATCCGTTTTGGTTTTTCTCCCTCAAATTTTGCTGCTTTTTACTTTTATCTTGTTGCTCGAAGATACTGGCTATCTCGCTCGGGCCGCGTTTCTCATGGATCGACTCATGGGAAGAGTGGGCCTCCATGGCCGGGCATTCATCCCCCTGCTCTCCTCTTTCGCGTGCGCGATCCCGGGGATCATGGCGACCCGGACGATTGAGAATCGCCGGGATCGGCTCACCACGATCTTGGTCGCGCCGCTCATGACCTGCTCGGCGCGCCTTCCCGTCTACACGCTTCTGATCGGCGCCTTCATTCCCAATTCGCCCGTCTTGGGTCCCCTGCGGCTTCAGGGGCTAGTGCTTTTCACGCTTTACTTGGGGGGAATTTTTTCCGCGCTCTTGGTCGCGAGCCTCCTGAAAAAAACGGTGCTCGCGGGCGCTCGCCCTCCTTTGATTCTCGAGCTCCCTTCTTATAAATTGCCCAATTGGAGGAACTGGCTCTTCGGGCTGAAGCAGCGCAGCCAGGTTTTTTTGAGGCGCGCGGGAACCGTCATCTTGGCGCTCTCGATCGTGCTGTGGTTTTTGGCTTCTTATCCCAAGGCGCCGGAAGGCTCGCACGAACCCGCGATCGCTTCGAGTTTCGCGGGAAAAATCGGGAAATCCTTGGAGCCGATCTTTCGCCCGCTGGGGTTTGACTGGCGCATCTCGGTGGCACTCATCCCCGGATTCGCGGCGCGTGAAGTGATGGTCGGCGCTCTCGCCACGGTTTACTCGGTTGAGGCGAGCCAATTGTCCTCCAACGTCGAAGCAAAGCCCGTGGATGAGCTTTTGGGGGCCAAGCTTTCGCAGTTTTGGAGCTTGCCCACCGCCTTAAGCCTGTTGGTTTGGTATGTATTCGCGCTCCAGTGCCTTTCGACGATCGCCGTTACCCGGCGTGAAACCAACTCCTGGCGCTGGCCCATGATCATGCTGCTTTACATGACCGCCTTAGCCTACGGATCCTCCTGGATCACGTTTCATCTCGCTACTTATCTCGGAAAAATCGGGGGAAGCGGTTGATGAGCGAATCCCTTCAGTTCATCCTCATGGGAATCATCGTGTCCGCGGCGACGCTTTACTTGCTGCAGCTCTGGTTTTTTCCCAAGATCCTCGCATTGTTCTCGCGCGGGCAAAACCGCCTCAAGGCCGGGGGGTGCTCCAGTTGCCCTTCCTCCAAAAGCTCCTGCCAGTGGAGTAAAATCAGTTCTTAGGGGAATCCAAGCCAGGCTGCCCGGCCTGAACATTGAGCGCGAATCGCGAAAGACCCGCTTTTCGAAGGGCGTCCATGAGTCGAATGACCACGCCATGAGCCGTCCCCTCATCCGCGCTAATCGAAGCGGCGGAGTCGGCCGTCCACTGGGATTTCTGCTGGTTTAAAGCGGATTCCAGCTCCGTCCAAGAGAACTTTTTCCCGGCCCACTCCAACTCTCCACTCCGACTCAAGGAAAAAGAAAGCGGCGAAGAAGCGGTGTCCTCGCCCGTCTGCGCGCGCGGCAGACTCACTTGAATCGCCTTCTGATAGAGAATGGGCGCGGTCATGAGGAAGATCACGAGAAGTACGAGCACCACGTCCACGAGCGGCGTGACGTTGATGCCTGAGATCAGCTCGTCTTCACCCTCTTGCGAATACGCGGGAACCGACGGGCGAAACGCCATCTACTTTTCCAGCAACTTTCCGAGCATGAAGCTCTTGAGCGCCTCGGCCTGAACCCAGGCTTCTTTCACTCGGCGCTGAAAAAAATTGAACGCCACCGCCGCCGGGATCGCGACCAGGAGCCCCACCGCCGTCGCGACCAGCGCCTCGGAGATCCCCCCCGTCACCATCTGCGCGCCCGCCCCCTGCTGCTGCGAGAGATCATGGAAGGCGCGGATGATCCCGAGCACCGTGCCGAAGAGGCCGATAAAAGGGGCGTTGCTGCCGATCGTGGCCAAGATGAAGAGCGGGCCCTCCCACTTGAGGCGCGCCCGGAGCATCGCGTCCGTCGCGGCTTCCTGGAGCGATTCGGCGCTTTCGCCCGCAAGCTTGGCTTCAAGCAGCGCAAGCGCCGTCGCGGATTCCAAATCGGTGAACCGCGCTCCCTTGGCCTGCACGAAGCGCTTAATTTCTTGGGAGACGTCTTGGGGTTTGCCCGAGGCGAGCTTTTCGCGCAGCTTGGAGCGAAACTCGCCGAGTGACGCGGCTGCCTTCCAAAAATAAAAGAGTCGCTCGAGAATCAAAGCGATCGACACCACCGAAAGAAGGAGAAGGAAGTAAAGCACCCACTCCGCGCCCACCAACGACAACCCTAGGAATAAACGTGAAAGCATCTTGTCTCAAAGAGTATCCTGGTTCGCGGAATGAGGACAAGGATCTCTTCTGCCACGCCGGGATGCTGAGTTCAGCTTTGGCCCCAAAATAGATTCAAATTATTGAAATAATTATACTTTTACATTAATAACCAATTCTCACTCTCTCTTCATGACCTCACCTGTAGGAGAAGTCATTATTTTATTATATAAGTTGCGAGTATGTTTAATATTAACCAATCGAAAAAAATAATTTTAATAGCGCTCTTATCCATGGTTTGCGTGGATGCAAAATCCCAGGATCAGGATCCTGCTTGCGACAAAGCGCAGATCACCGAGCAGCAGTTTCAAGATTTGATTGAATCCGTGCTGAGTCCCTACATTCGCAAACTGGATCGCAAAGTTTCTTTTTTCAGCTACGGGACGCGAGGATTGATCGATCACGATTCGCAGGAGGCGCGAGATAAAAAAAAGCCCCAATATAACCTGGATGAAAACATCAATCTTCCGGGGTCGGGCGGCGCAGAAGACTTTACTTCACCCGTTGACCTCAATCCCATCCGAACTGAAAACGGGAAAAAAATTGATATCGCGCGTGACTACCTTGAATCCATGGCCAAAAATTTCTTCGACCAGGGAAACATCACATGGGAGCTGGGGCGGGCTCTTTACACCGCGACCGAACCTTTAGCCAGCATCGGCTACTCTGGAAATCCGGGATTTTTGATTGAAGTCGAAGTCCCCGCGCAAACCCATTATTTGGATATTCGCATTCCGCATAAAGACTTGCCGGTAAGCGCTGAAATCGCGCTCAAATATCAATGCTTTCTCGCAAAACAGGTTACCGAGGAAATCTATCTTCAACAGATCTCTCGGACGACGCGGGAAAATACTTTCGACCCTAAACTCCTCCTTTATTCCCCGCTCACCCGTGCTCTTGCAAAGAATGTTTTCAAAAAACTTCAAATCAGTTTCATCGCCGCGGGATGGGGGGAATACAATTATGTGGAATGCAGGAGAAATCCTGAGCAACCCTTCATGACGATGGCCGTTTTCATGAATCCCGAGGCAACCCGTGAAATGCGCGCCCGCATTTATGTTCCCGCTTTAGAGAAAAATCCCGCTCCAGAAAAACTGAAAGCCTATCAAAATTTATTGAATTACCTGGATGCGTTCTCCTGCGACTCGACTGACCAGAGTAAACTCGTTTCACTTTGCGACCCAAAAAGCGTCTCAGATGACACCGCTTTTTGGCGCTATTACTCCGCTATCGCGCCGATCGTTCACCAACTGCCTGAAGGCACGGACCTCAAGGCGTTCCAAAAAGAACAAGCGGCGAAATGGAAAAACCGCCGAACCCAGGAATTGACCCCAAAGCTCTTTTCCTGCTCGCCGGATGAGCGGTTCAGTAGCGAGATCTTTCCGCCAAAGGGGCCGGGCCGCTAACTCTATCTGCAAACCCCCGCGGCCTGAAGTTTTGCCAGGGTTTTTCTCGCATCGGGATCCCCCATGGTCTCCAAGTGAGAACCGATGAAAACCGAGGTCCCTCCGACGACGGAGCAATTCACCGGGTGGAAATCGCGGCAATGAGCCCCGACGGGGCCCTCCTTCCCCTGCAGAACGATTTTTTGCCCCGGGGTAAGAATGAAAGAATTCTGATGCAAGGACTGATTCTCGACAGGCTGTGAGCTGATCCATCCTTGAAGGGAATCAACGCACAACACCTGATAAACGCCATGATCCTTGACTTCCAAGCTGACGCTACCGCCCACTCGCAGCTCTTCGTATTTACTGAATGCCAATTCCCCATCATGATCTTTTAGTAGATCTTGGATCAAGCCGTTCATGTATGATCGAAATCGAGCCGCGGTTTCATCGCTCGCCCCGAATTGAATCGCGATTTGCTCGTACGCGGAGCTTAGGATTTTCGCGCGAACATCCTCATCTCTCGAGTAATCGGAGAATTCAGCAGAACGAAAGCAAACTGGCGCCCCTTTGCCAGGCTTTGCACGGAGGCAAGTTTTCTGAATTTTCACTTCTAATTGATCCACGGATTGATTCAGTTCGTTGGATCGAGAACTTGATTTCCAGGTGTTAAAGGCTTGAAATAAAGATTTGAATTCCTCAGTCTCAGCGTCTTTTGCGCTAAGCATCTGCAATCGACTCGCCGTGAAATTCATGACCCACAAATCATCTTTGAAACGATCAATCATTTTCGCCTGTTCATCCAGGCCGATGCTCGCGTTGACTTCATCTCTTTGCGCAGGCTTTTCGTTCGACGGATTTGATGAATCCTTGGATCCGCAAGAAGCGCTCAAGAGAAGCAACATCCCCAATAGAAATTTATTTTTTTCCATAAAAACTCTCCCTGCTCCGAAATCATTTTTGGGCTTCTTTTTAACTGATTTGCAGGGGCTCAGGCCACTGCATTCTTAGGCAGGGAATTCGGGTAAAAATCAATAAGCCATTGTTTTTATTTAATAAAAAAGCAAATATCGTACATTCTGAATGATAAGATTTTGTTAAATCTGAGCTCTTCGCAGCTCATATCAATATTAAACTTTTCGGTTTAAATCCGTTGTGATAGCGATTTTTTCGATGAAAAACTCAAGAATCAATCTGATGTCGTTTTTTTTAGCTTCAGGAATTTCGCTTCTTAGCGTCTGCACTGTTCGAGCCGATGGGCTCGCCTCCCGAGAAATTGAGGGCACAGAGTTCCAAAGCCAGCAAAGAAACAGAGGCCAGACAGCGCAGCTTCCCACCGCTGTTGAACTCCTTTCTGAGGACGTAAAAGAAGATCTCCATGACCTTGCGTTAACAGCCCTCGACAATAAGAAGTGCCGAACCTTCATCACTTCAAAGAGCGGCCGCAATGAAGATGAAATCAAAGAAAACCTCAAATGGTTTCGCAGTCGAATCCAATGGGATATTCCCTCATCGCCTGCTCCGGGCCAAAAGAGCTTTAGAATTGCTTGGACGGAGAAGCATCCTAGTGGCGATCTGTTCTTTAAGTTCTCTTCTTACTTTACCGAGATCATGCTCGATAAGGACCTCAGAAACCCTTTCCCACGCGACCCATCCGATCGAGATTACCCGGCAACGTACAAAGGATCATTCATTGCGACTTATCTTCTGGACCCGGTGGTCACTCCCGCCATGTGCCTAAAGCCCGAAAAAGTGCTTCGCCTCTTCGGTTATGTGAATCTCTTTCATGAGTATACCCATGCTTTGCTCGGAAACAACTTCAGTCATGGCAAATCAGAGCAAGAACGCTTCGAATGGGAAGATGCTCTTTTTAATGAAAAGGAGTGTATCCATGCTCCATTTCAAAAAGTGACGGGTGAAAAGTACGGTCAAAGAGTGCTTCTCCGAAATCGGGGAGATGGAATGTTCAACTGCTCCTGGTCCAAATTAGATCGGTCATTGATTGAATCTTGGCTGCAGAAACTAAAACCTCGATTTTAGCGGCCTTAAAAACTTAATGCTCCATCTGTAATCTATGCAACGCCCACTCTGCAAAAGTCAGAAAAATGGCGAAAAAGGGGCAGTCCGCGAATTTCTTAAGAATTTTCATTTCAGCGCCGAAACAAGAATGTCCAAGGAGGCTTGAAAGGGCTCTATGCATCGACTGCTCATCGTCGAAGATTCTCCGGAGTACCAAAAAGTCATTGCCCGTGCTCTGGGCTCCTATCACCTCACCTGCGTGAGCAGTGCGGAGGAAGCTTGGGCAGCACTAGGAAAAGACCCCTTTGATTTAGTGTTGCTCGACATCTCCCTGCCCAAGCGGGATGGCTACTCGTTGTTGGGCGATATGCAAAATTCGCCGGAGTTGAGAAGCATCCCCGTCATTTGCCTCACCGGAAAAACCCAGATCACGGACAAAGTGACGGCATTTAGCTTGGGAGCGGATGATTACCTCGCAAAGCCTTTTGACGCCATTGAACTTAAGATCAGGGTCGACGCAAAGATCCTCAAGCATACGCGCCAACGCACAGCGGAAAACCGAGTTTCCATAGGCATCATTACGATTGATAAGCAAACTCATCGCGTTGAGTTAAATCAAGGCGGTAAGGCCCAGGAAATTCCACTCACGCAAACGGAATTCAAACTGCTTTGCAAACTGACATCACGGCCAGACCAAGTATTCTCCCGGGATCAGCTTCTGGTTTCGGCTTGGGGAGAAGACGCGAGGGTGCTGGATCGCACCATCGATGTGCATCTATGCTCTCTGCGAAAAAAACTCGGCCCAGAAGGCGCTCGAATTGAAGCGGTCGCAGGCGTGGGTTATCGATTCACCTTGGGCTCCCAGTCCAAAAAAAGAAAAGCGGCATGAGTAAGAATTTTTTTCTCAGAGATCGACAACCTCAGCTTGAATCCGAACTCACTCAGTTCTTCGAGGTATCCCAGGACCTCATGTGCATCGCGGGGAATGACGGCTATTTCAAGCGCGTCAACCCAGCATTCACAAAAATGCTGGGCTACTCTGAAAGCGAGTTACTGAGCCGACCATACCTGGATTTCGTGCATGAGGCGGACCGGCCGGCGACGCACGTTGAAGCCGAGGCGGTTCGCCTAAATCTCAGCACCACCCATTTTGAGAATCGATACCTGTGCAAGGACGGTTCAATTCGATCGCTGGCCTGGAGATCAACCACCGTTGGGGATAAGATCTTCGCGATCGCCCATGACGTCACTCATATCCGCGAGCAGCAGCGCCTCGAACGCATTAAAAGCGAATCCACGCTTAGTGACGCTCAGAAAAGCTTCAGGCATCTCGCCGAAGCCATGCCTCAGATCGTCTGGAAGAGCGATGAAAACGGCAAAGGAACTTACCTCAACCAGAGATGGTACGACTACACCGGTTTTTCAAAGGAAGATTCTGAGAAAGAATCGGTCTGGGAAAAAATCGTCCACCCAGACGACTTTTTGATCTCCATGGAAAAATGGCGAAAATCGATCGAAACCGGCGAATGCTTCGAACTGGAATACCGGATTCGCTGCGCAAGCGATGGGCTATACCGTTGGCATTTAGCCAGAGCGCTCCCGGTCCGGGACGCGAATGGGAAAATTTTCAAATGGTTCGGCACTCTCACGGACATCGACTCGCAAAAAAAAATTCAGGAAGAGCTGAGAAGAAGCCTGCTGGAGCTCCAACGAACGTCGTCGGAGCGCGCGCGGCTCATCGTGAGCGAGCGGGCGGCGCTGGAATCCTCCCGGCTCAAATCCGAGTTCGTCGCGACGATGAGTCATGAGATTCGAACCCCGCTTAACGGCGTGGTGGGGATGGCCAATTTGCTGTTAAAGGGACGTCTCAGCAAGCAGCAGCGGGACATCGCGGAGACCATCGCCTATTCGGCTGAGTCCCTGACCGGCATCGTGAACGACATCCTCGACTTCTCAAAAATCGAGGCGGGCAAGATGGAGATCGAAAACCTGGATTTCGATCTTCAAAAACTCGTCCGGGGCGTGATTGCGGCGATGAGTTACGCGGCGACGGCCAAAGGGGTTCTCCTCAAGGAAGGAGCTGATTCAGTTCAGCACACCCATTTTAAGGGGGACTCTGTTCGAATTCGCCAGGTCCTCTATAATTTGGTTCAAAATGCGGTGAAGTTCACCAATCGCGGCGAAATTGCCGTAGTCATCAGCGAACGTGAAGCGGATTCCGTGGGGCGCGTGCGGATGCGATTCGAAGTCCGCGACAGCGGCATCGGGATGTCCGCCGAGACGTTGAAAAACATCTTCATGCCCTTCACTCAGGCAGACGCCTCCACCACTCGCCGATACGGCGGCACTGGCCTGGGACTTTCCATCTGCAAACGCCTCGTGGATCTTATGGAAGGCGAAATCGGCGTCAAGAGCAGGCTCGACCAAGGATCGACATTCTGGTTTGAAGTGACGCTCACGGCAAGCAAGTCCAAGCAGCGGTATTCATCCGACCCAACCACCCGCCAATCCAAATTGCAGTCCACAAGGATCTTGGTCGCTGAAGATCACCCCACCAACCAAAAAGTCATTCGATACCTCCTCGAAGGCGAGGGCCTCAAAGTGGATTTGGTGAGTTGCGGGCGTGAAGCCATCGCGGCCGTAAAAAAAAATAAATACGACTTTATCCTAATGGATTGCCACATGCCCAATATCGATGGGTATGAAGCCACTCGCCAAATCCGGACGCTCAGCTCCCACTACGCCAAACAAGTGCCTATCTACGCTTTGACCGCCGATGTCCTGAGAGGCACCCCCGAAAAATGCATCGAAGCGGGTATGGACGGCTATTTTCAAAAGCCCATCGATGGCGAGCGATTGATCACCACAATCGCCGCTCGACTCGCGGCGGAGAAGAAAAAAAAGGTGCCTTCCGCGAAAGGGATGGCGCCGGCCATCGAGCCTCATGCCCTCCAAAAGCTTGAGAAGCTGAACCGCGCGGGCGATACGGATATCGTAGGAGAATTAATCACGGACTTCCTCCGGGATACCCCGCTTCGGATCAAGCGCATTGACCGGTGCGTTCGCCTCAAGCTCTATACCGAGTATGAGGAGGAAGCCCACTCCCTCAAGTCAGTCGCGGCGATGCTCGGCGCGATGAAACTGGCTCAAGTTTGCGAAAAAATCGAATCTTGCGGACGCCGGCGAAAAGCCCGGAACGCAGCGTCCCAGCTTAAGTCCCTGCATGAGGCCTATGCGGAATACGAGATGGCCCTAAAAATCCAAATAAAAACCGCTGCATAAGCTCCTTTCTTCAACATTAAGCTTTCTTCATCGAGACTAAATGGCCCATTAACGGATCTAGTCGAAGATGAGTTCATGAGACATCTTCGCTTAAAGACGTTCAGTCCACGGCGTTTTAGGGTTGCCGGAATCATTTTTTTTATATTGACCCAAAAGACTGCAATCGCAAACGACATCTGCGCAGCAGTCAAAGTCATAGACTCGAACTGCAAGCCCGAATCGGTTCAAGTGGATCTGGGAAAATGCGAGGACTCATTCGTATCGGTGCGAAAAATCAAATGCACATCGGACAGCATCTCGCTCTCGGTGCGGGGGAAGAACTTCAACTACCAGCTCAAATTAAAAGGCGAAAAAACCGGCTGGAACGCTGAAAAATGGGCCATCGCCAGCCAGTCTGAAACCGAGCGTAAAATCAGCGCTAAACGCAAAACCGCGGCTGTTTTGCCTGTATCGATCCCACAGGCCCTATTGAGCCCCGCCGCTCCGGTCGAGCCGACCCGGATAGAAAAAAAAGAAGAACCCGCGCTGAAATTTTCAGCCTATTTTGACGCCTATTATCAGTATAACTTCAATCGCCCCAAAGCCGCGACTTCATCAGGTGAACCGCAAAATAGTTTGAGAGCTTACGATACGTACTCGAATCAGTTGGCTCTTAACCTCGCTGAATTGACTGTCAAATATTCCCGCCCAGAAACTTCCTTTTTAATGGATCTCGACTTTGGGTCATTTGCCGATGCGAACTCTCAAACCCCTATCCTAGCAGCGTCAGGTGGCCCAACCCCCTCTTCTTCCAATGAGGTCACCAAGCATATCGGCCAGGCCGTCTTCAATTATTCCCCAAAAAATTCACCCTGGTCCTTCGACGTCGGAAAAATGCCAACGCATGTCGGCTTGGAGACGATGAAGCCCAAGGATAATTGGAATTACTCTCGTTCAGCCCTTTTCACCTTCGGCGGCCCCTTCTGGCATACTGGCGCGCATATTGGGTACACGCTGGTGCCTGAGCGACTGAGCGCCGGATTTTACCTCTACAACGGGTGGAATACGACCAATGACGCCAACTCCGCCCCGACCTACGGAGCGCAACTGAAGTGGAGTCCCAGCGAATCATTGACGTGGATCTACAACTACCTCGGGGGCCCGGAGCAGTCGGCAAACACCAGCAACTGGAAGCAAGTGCACGACACCAACGCCACCTATGCTCTCAGTTCCACGGTGAGCTTGGCCGCTGATGCGCTCTATGGGAATGAAGCGGGCGTCATCTCCCAAACCTACTCAGCAAGCTGGTATGGGGCGCAGCTGGGAGCGAAATTTCAAACGTCAGAAAAGACTTATCTCAGTCCCCGAGTCGAAATCTATCGCGACCCCAAAGGTTACACGCTTGGCGGGACAGATGACCAATCTTTGACAACCTACACTCTGACGCACGGACGAATGATCTCAGAGGGTTTTGAATTGAGGTTCGAGGGCAGACTGGATCACGGCAGCGCAACCGGGCGATTTATCTCCAATCATGGAACTTCTCCCAATCAACCCACCCTCACCCTCGGCATACTCTACAGCATGTAATCAGGGCGCACGAATATGGATGATTTTGAAAAAGAACTTAAAATCGGGTTTCTTCAGGAGGCGGATCAGCTCGTGTCAGACGCTGAGCAATGCTTCCTGGACTTGGAAGCGAACCCAGCCGATCAGCCGACGATCGAAAAGATCTTTCGGATCGCTCACAACATCAAGGGCAGCTCCAAGGCCGTGGGGTTTGACGCGCTGGGGGCCTTCACGCATGAATTTGAATCCTTTTTGCTCAAATGCAAATCAGGCGCGATTCAAATCTTGCCGGAGACTATCTCCCTCATGCTGCAAAGCAACGACTCCATCAAACAGACCATCAAACTGCTGCAATCGGATTTCAACGCCTCCATTCCTTATACTGACCTCATTGAAAAACTAAAAAACTTCTCAATCTCTCCAGCAGAAAAGCTCGAATCCCAAGCCCTGGGCGAAGAAGTCAGAGATGCTGTGGACCCAAGCCCATTGCAAGAAACTTCGCCTCCGCCCCAGCTTGAAGAGAGTTTCAGCGGCGAGCCCGCTGAACAGAGCCAAGAATCAGCAAGTTGGATGATGGACTCCTCCCCTGCGTGCGATGCGCCCATCGCGGCCACTCCCTCTCCTCAAAAAGTTCAAACTTCCTCCGCCGACGAGAGCATCCGCGTCAGTCTTTCAAGACTGGAGAATCTGCTCAACTTCGTGGGTGAGATGGTCATCTTACAAACCGTGATGCGGGAGCAGGCCTACTCCGGAAACCCCATCCCCCTGCGAAGGACAATCCATCAAATCGGAAAAGTCACCAAAGAAATCCAGGACGTCACCATGAGCTTGAGAATGGTCCCGATCAAGCAGACGTTTCAAAAAATGCAGCGAATCGTCCGGGACACCTCGAGCGCATTGGGCAAAAAAGTGAATCTCATCCTTCAAGGCGAGGAAACTGAGGTCGATAAAACCATCCTTGAAGCTTTAAGCGACCCTCTCGTCCATCTGGTTCGAAACGCCGTGGACCATGGGATCGAGTCGAAAGAAGCCCGCCTTGAAAAAGGCAAACCTGAGGCAGGCACCGTGCAGCTCCGAGCTTACCACCAAAGCGGGAAACTCATCATTGAAGTCAATGATGATGGCGGGGGGATTCCCGCTGATCGTCTGCGCGAAAAAGCGATTGAAAAAGGAATCTTGAGACCCAATCAGTCGATCACGGATCGCGAGGCGATCATGCTCATCTTCCACCCGGGGTTCTCGACTAAGTCCCAGGTCACGGAAGTTTCCGGGCGCGGTGTGGGCATGGACGTGGTGAAAACGAATATCGAAAGCATCTCCGGGGAAATCCTCGTGGAAACTCACACGGGAAAAGGCTCACAATTCAAAATCATCCTTCCCCTCACGCTCGCGATCATTGACGGAATGACCATCATGTGCTGCGGGGAAAGGTACGTCATCCCCCTCACTCACGTGCATGAGTCCCTGAAAGTTGAGGCCAAAGACCTGCGTCAAACCAGCGGCGCAGGGGAAGTTTTACTGTTGCGCGGCGAAAGCCTGCCCGTTCTTCGATTATCCCGGGTTTTTCACAGAAGAAACACCGCGGACGAGAAAATCGCGGTCGTCGTGAGAATGACTGGGCAGCCTTTCGCGGTCTTGGTCGATGACATCATCGGGCAACACCAAGTCGTGATCAAGAAACTTGGCGCGGAAATGAACGGGCGGCGCGGCATCAGCGGCAGCGCGATCCTAGGCGATGGGCGGCCCGCTCTCATTCTGGAGCTTCAAGAGTTGATGTCATCAACGTCCCTAAACCATTTTCAAGAACAGAGGGTTTCATGAGTGAACTAGAGCAAAAACAAAAACCAGTCGGAAATTCAATCGCGGACCGCTATATCAGCTTCTCCCTGGGAACTGAAGAATTTGCCATTCCACTGCTTTGCGTGAAAGAAGTCATCGCAATTCCAGAAATCACGACCATTCCTCAGTCACCTCCCTATGTTTTGGGAATCATGAATCTGCGAGGACAAGTCATCTCAATCGTTGACCTGAGAATCCGCCTGGGAGTCAAACCCACGCAGCAATTCGAAACTGCCGTGATCATCTGCGATTTGATGCCCAACCAGATCGGGATTGTCGTGGATTCAATCAACAATGTTCTCCACCCTGAGCCAGGTCAAATCTCCGACAAACCAGAAATCGGGGCGTCAAAGACGAATGATTTCGTATCCCGAATCTTTCGGGACCAAGACCGTTTGGTGCTGATGCTCGACGTCGCCAAAGTCCTCAACTCAACCGAGATTCAATCTAGCCTCGCCGCTGGGAAAAGAAAGACTGAAGCCGCCTAAAGGAGTACGTATGAGAAAACTGACGATTGCGGAAAAATTGACGATTACCAACCTGCTCTACATCGTGCCCATCGTGGCATTGACTTACTTCATGTATGACGCGCGGACCAATGACATCCGCTTCGCTGAACAGGAGATGCTGGGCAATCGACTTCAGAGCCCCGCCGAAAAAGTGCTCGAAGCCCTCTCAAGAAGTAGAATTGACGCACAAAGAGCACTGAACGGCGAAAAAGTTGAACTCGCCACGTCGCAGAGAAAAGTGGATGAATCTTTATCCCTGCTCAAAGAGGGGTTGGATCGGCATGGCGTTCAACTCAAATTCAGCCCCGAGGAGTTGCGCACGAGAAAATCAGAGGACTTCAGCTTCGACCGCATCAACCAAAAATGGCTGGATTTGCGCTCACGCCTCTCGTCTCTGAAAGCCGCGGAAAGCAATGACTCGCACGCGGCAGTGATCGCCGGGCTGCGCGGGATGATCTCTTACCTGGGCAACACCTCCAATCTCATCCTTGACCCCGACTTGGACACCTATTACCTCACCGATTCCACGTTGGGGGCCCTGCCTTCACTGCAGGACCGCGTGCAGGACGTCACCGTCATCGCCGAACCCATCGCGCGCTCAGGAAAGCCCAGCGTTGAAGACCGTCTGCGCCTCGCCATCGCGTCCTCTCAGATCAAGGCGGATCTCGATCGAATCACCGGAGATATTCAGACGGCGATCACTGAGGATGAGAACTTCAACGGCAAAAGCGATTCCTTTCAGCGCGAAGTTCCTCCGGCAGTTAAGCAGCTCTCGGAAGATGTCGGGGCGCTCATCACGCAAGTGGATGAACTAGCGAAAGGCAACCCCGTCAAAGTGGAGGCCTTCCTCTCCGCGGCCGAAAAATCGCTCCTGAGCTCTTACAACGCGTGGAAAGTAGCCGCCACCGAGGATGACATCCTCCTGGGCAAACGTATTCATGCGCTCAAGGCCACTCGCTTAAAGTATGTCGTCATGGGGATGATCATCCTGCTTTTGGCAGGGAGCACGTCCCTTTTGGTCGGCAGAAGCCTGAGAAACGGATTAATGAGCTCTCTTCAGGGAGCCGTCAAGGAGCTCCTTGACTCCGCTCAGAAAACCACTGAAACGGGCCGCCAAATCCTGATCAACTCCGAGAGCCTTTCATCCGCCGCCACCCAACAGGCCGCCGCCCTTCAAGAAACGGTTTCAGCGCTCACTGAGATCAATGCGATGGTCGGAAAAAGCAGGGACAACGCCACGCATTCCGTCGAAGTCGTGGGAAAAAGCCAGGAATCCGCCATCAAAGGGAAAAAGGCGGTGGACAATATGGTCGGTGCCATCGGGGAGATCAGCAAGAGCAATGAATCCATTCTGAAGCAGACCGAGGAGAGCAATAAGAAGATCGAGGATATCGTGCGCGTGATCAATGAGATCGGCACGAAGACCAAAGTGATCAACGATATCGTCTTTCAGACGAAACTTCTTTCCTTCAATGCCTCGGTTGAAGCAGCCCGAGCGGGAGAACACGGCAAAGGCTTCGCGGTCGTTGCCGAGGAGGTGGGTAATCTCGCCCAAATGTCAGGAAACGCCGCGAAGGAGATCTCAGATCTCCTGATCACGAGCACTCAGACGGTCACTTCCATCGTCGCCGAAACCAAATCCAAGATCGAATCTCTGGTGGAACAAGCCAAAAGCAAAATCGATGACGGCAAACGCACAGCGAATGATTGCGGCGACGTTCTCACGCACATCGTGACCTCGGTTGAAGAGGTTACCAACCTCGTGAACGAAATCGCGACGGCTGCAACCGAGCAGGCGAGAGGAGTGGATGAAATCACCAAAGCGATGCATCAACTCGATGAAGTCACCCAGACGAATACCCGGATGTCGAGCGAAACGAACGCCCACGCCTCCTCCCTGTCGGATCAGGCGGGCAACCTTCAGCGCGTCGTGAAGCAAATCGAGAGTGAAGTCATGGGAGGAGCAGCAAGTAAGCCCTCAGACTCGAGCCCCAAGCCGTCCAATGTGCTGCAGTTCCCTGCTCAACCTTCGCCAGCTCCCCAAGTTCGAAGGAAAAAAGCGGTCGGAGAAAACGATCTCGCGGAGTCGAATCAAACGCCGACAGAAAATGACCCTCGTTTTGAGGACGCTTGAGTATGGGCCGACCATCAGACGATGCCGCAATCAAAAAAATATCCGAGATCGCCACTGAGTTGACCGGAGTGCAGCTGAACGAGAGTCATCGCGAGATGATCCGATCCCGCCTCCAAAGGCGAATGACGGAACTGGGGCTTGCGACTCTCGAGGGTTACCTGGAACACCTTCAAACCAATCGAGCCGGGGAATCCTCCGTGCTGATCGGGCTGATCACCACTCACCACACTTTCTTCTTCAGGGAGTTCCTGCATTTCGAATACCTTGGGAAAGAAGTGCTGCCCAAGCTGAAAGAGGAATTACTTTCGCGCCCCGATCGAACGCTTCACATTTGGTCGGCGGCGTGCAGCCGGGGCCAAGAGGTCTACAGCCTCGCCATGTTCCTCGATCACACCCTCCCCAAACTCGATCCTTCGTTGAAGTACCGAATCCATGGGACCGATGTCGACCCAGCGAGCATCGAAATCGCCAAAAACGGGGTTTATCGGCACGAAGAGCTGAAATCCGCGCCGCTTTCGCTCGTCGCCAACCACTGGGCTCGTGGCACGGGCAAAATCTCTGATTTCGTCAAAGTCAAAAAAAGCTTGAAATCGCATTGCAGTTTCGACACTGCGAACCTACTGGCTCCCGCCAGCTTCAAAATGAAGCGCAAGTTCGACGTCATCTTCTGCAGAAATGTCTTCATTTACTTCAACGCGGATCAAATCAAAAAAATTACCCAGTCATTGATGAATTCTTTGTCGGACACAGGCTCTCTGTTCGTCGGAATCACAGAATCCCTCTCCCAGCTGAAGCTCCCGCTCAAAGCTTTGGGGCCCTCGGTTTATACGCGGAAGCCTGAGAAAATCCAGCCCATTGCATCTCATAAAAACAAGCCTCAGGCATCCGATGACCTCCCTCCTCCCCTTGTGGCGCGTCCCATTCGGGTCCTTTGCGTGGATGACTCAAAAACGATTTTGACCATCCTGAAGCACATCCTCGTAAGCGCGCAAGGATTTGAAGTCGTAGGCACCGCCGAAAACGGACTTGAAGCCAGTCGACTCGTTCAAGAGCTGAAGCCCGACATCATCACCTTGGATATCCATATGCCCGTGATGAATGGAATCGAGTTCTTGGAAAAGAATTTCAAGCCGGGGCATCCTCCCGTCGTCATGTTGACCTCGGTCTCCCGTGAAGACCAGGCGTTGGCGGGGCGAGCTTTGAACCTCGGGGCGTCCGATTACATCGAAAAACCCGCGCTCGCCGCGATTACTCAAAGAAAAGAGGAAATCTGCTGGAAACTGAAGTGCGCTTTCGAATCCGCCCAGCAATCTTCAGTCAAAAACCTCGCGCTCGACCAGCAATTCCAAGCGCCCTTGCGAATCGAGAAGCCGGAGCTCTGCCAAAGGGTCATTTTATTTTCCCTGGCTGATCGCAAAAAAGTGGGCCGGTTTATTCGTGAAGCGATTCATACCCGGGATATCGCGACGGTTCTCGTGGTCCCCGGGTCAACAGAGATCCTGGACGTGGTCGCCGCGGAGCTAACCTCTGAATTTGGGCGCCCAGTGGAAGCTTCTCGCGACTGGACGAAGACAGGATCGCCGGGGCGCATGATCTTGGTCGACGACGTCTCTCTGAGCCAAGGCTTGGCCCAATCCAAAGTCGACGGATTTCGCACTTCGATCGAAGTCTTCGGCAATCTTTCAGCGCAAATGGGCGCCGCATTGTCCGGCTGGCAAAACGCGCTCCTGCTGCTGGAGGACCTGGGCAAAGGCAAAGGCGTCGCAAATCTGATGGAAATCGCGGACGACGTCGCTCCTTACACCAGCTTCGACTACCTCTCCGGGATCTTTTTCTCAAAAGACAAGGCAACCCCGCACAAGCCAGGTCAAGCCGCATGAAAAAAAATTCGGATTGGATGGGCGCAGAACAAGGCGAGGTCCTCTATCTCTCCGTGCCCCTACAAGGGGTGCTTCTCGCTTGGATTGCGGGCCCTGAGAATCCACTCTCCAAAATCGCAATCGCAGACTCTTCTCTTCTGCGGAAGTGGATCGAAACACCCGCTGAAATGCGATCCTGGTTGCAAACAGCCCGACCCTGCCCTTCGGCTCAAGTGCGCGTCATCGGACACGCACAAGAAATCGACCCCCTCCTCCGCTTGCTTACGGAGCAGGAGCTGCCTTTAGGAGACCCAATCCGTCTTTCAACACCAGGGCAATCCATCTGCTTTTTCCCCGCTTCCGGAAAAATTCGGATCCCGATCGGATCCCGCTCCTCTTCCAAGAGAAAAAAAGTTCTAGTCATCGATGATTCCCCGACAATCTGCAAACTTCTTCAAAAAATCATCAATGAGGATGACGCGCTTGAGTGCGTGGGGCTGATCCAAGATCCCAGAGTTGCCGTAAAGGAGATTCAGGCGCTGCGGCCAGATGTCATCACGATGGATATCCACATGCCTGAAATCACCGGCATCGAATTGGTTCGCCAGGTGATGAGCCAAATCCCCACCCCGATCCTCTTGATCAGCTCACTTTCCATGAGCGAAGGAGGCGAGGTACTCGAGGGCTTGGCTTTAGGGGCCGTGGATTACATCCAAAAACCGATGGCGGCTGATCTCGCCGAATCGATGCCCGCGATCCGCGAAAAAATTCGCGCCGTTGCTAACGCTCGCCTTCAGCTGCTTCAACGTGAGGCTGGCAAAGCGAACCCCGTCCCCCGTCGAAAGCGCAGCTTTGATCCCGCCAGTTTGATTGCGATTGGTGCATCGACTGGAGGAACCGAAGCAATCCGTGAACTGCTCTCAAGCTTTCCGGAGAGCATCCCACCGACGCTCATCGTGCAGCACATCCCCTCCGTGTTTTCAAAGGCGTTCGCGGATCGACTCAACGCCATCTTTCCCTTCCGAGTGAAGGAGGCGGTGGATTCAGATCGCGTTCTACCGAACACCGTTTATATCGCACCCGGCGGTAAACAAATGCGCCTGCTTCAAAAAGATCAGGAACTTTTGCTGAAAGTGGATGATTCGGAGCCGGTGAACCGCCATCGGCCCAGCGTGGACGCGCTCTTTCACTCGATTGCCGCCCTTCGCCTAAAAAAAACCGTCGCCTGCATTCTCACCGGAATGGGCGGAGACGGGGCAAGGGGAATGCTCGCGCTTCGCGAGCTGGGAGCCGATACGATCGCCCAAGATGAAGCGACCTCCGTCGTGTATGGAATGCCACGGGAAGCCAAGCGCATCGGCGCCGCGAAATGCGTTCTACCTCTTCAAAAAATCGGAACGGCCATTTTGGACCGGGTCGAAATCAAGAAAGAGCGAATAAACGAGGCTTTGATCCGGGAAAAGTAGGGTAAGCCCGGTATCGTGCTCCGCTCACCTCCTCGCTCCCCCTTGCACATTGACGCGATTTCAATGAAACTAGGCCCCTATGGCCTTTCAAATCAACACGATCAATCATGTCCGCGACCGTTTCAAGAGCCCCGCCCGCCCTTCCATTTGGAAGGACACCGAGATGAAGGACTGGGGCAATTGGATCTGGCAGCAGCAAAAGCGCATCAAGACGATGGATCAGCTCGAAAAAGTCATCCAAGTCACGCAGGAAGAGCGCGACGCCTTCCAGCAATCCCACGACATGTTCAATATGGGCATTACGCCCTACTACGCTTCGCTCATCGATCCGAACGATCCCAACTGCCCGATCCGCCTCCAGTCCGTGCCCAAGCAAGGCGAGCTCACGATTCTGCCCACCGAATGGGAAGACCCGCTCCAAGAGGAGCGCGACATGCCGGTTCCGGCAGTCACCCATCGCTACCCCGATCGCGTGCTCTTTTACACCACCCACAATTGCCCGGTGTACTGCCGCCACTGCACACGCAAGCGCAAGGTCTCTGATCCCTCCTCCGCGACCGCCAACCAGCAGCTCGAAGAGGGCCTAGCCTACATTGATTCGCACAAGGAAGTCCGCGACGTCGTGATCTCGGGCGGCGACCCACTCTCCAACTCGGATGAGCGCCTGGAATACATCCTCTCGCGATTGCGCGCGATGGATCACATTGAAGTCTTCCGCATCGGCACCCGCAACCTGGTCACGCTCCCCCAACGCATCACCGACTCATTCGCCAAGATGCTGAGCAAGTACCATCCCGTGTTCGTCCACACGCACTTCAACCACCCCAAGGAATGCACCCAAGAAGCTTTCGATGCGTGCGCGAAGCTCGCGGATGCGGGCTGCGTGATCAATAATCAGATGGTGCTCCTCAAAGGCGTGAACGACGATCCCAAGATCGTCAAGGAGCTCAATCACAAGCTGCTCCTCATGCGCGTTCGCCCTTACTATATTTTTCAGTGCGACATGTCCCAGGGGATCAGCCACTTCCGCACCCCCATCGAAACCGGCATCAACATCATCGAGAATCTCCGAGGCTGGACGAGCGGGATGGCGGTGCCCCATTTCGTGATCGATGCCCCGGGTGGCGGAGGCAAGATCCCGCTGCTCCCCAACTACGTGGTGGAACGCGATGGCAAAAAATGGGTCTTTAGAAACTTCAAAAATCAGAAGTACGAGTACTTTGAATAAGCTCGCCGCTCTTGCGCTTTTTGGAATCGCGGGCAGCGCGTGCAGCACTCTGCCCATGCCGAAGCACAAGAAGTACGAGATGCCCAAGAACGCCTGGATCAGCGGGACTCCGGAGCCCAAACGCCCTTTTCAGGCCCTGGGGACCGTCCGCACGAAGGTGAACTTCGTCACCCTGAATTTTGACGAAGAAGAGGGAAATCTCTGCGACAACTACTTCAAAAAAGCCATCGCGGATCTCCTCAAGCGAGCGGATGAACAAGGGGCGGACGGGGTGATTCGAATTCAATCCGTGGTTTTTTTGGAAGATGGACGGCAAGAAACTTACTCAAACGCGGAATGCTCCGACGACGGGGCCGAGGGCCAGATCCTGGCCCAGGGAGTCGCCATTCGATTCAAGAAATGATCGTTGCACGGAAATTGCTTTTTCCAAGGCATGCCTGGATCCGCGCTGATACGAGACGAGATTCCCCTTCAACGCTGTCTTTCAAAAGGGCCTCAGAGCTTGAGCCTTCGAGAGTGCTTGGCGGCCTTAATCGCCGACTCCCGCGAAACCGACCCCACGGGGATGGAGCTCGCGCTCCAAGTGCTTCAGCATCCCGGCTCTCTCCCCGCCCCAGAGGATGAGCGCGCTTTTTTCTTGAACATGGAGGGCCCGAACCTCAGCCACCTCCAAGAGCTCTCTCTGGTCGCTCAAGGCCGACTCCAAGCCGCGTTTGAACTCGCTAGGCGCTACCATATCATCCGCACTCACTCGCTCACCCCCTCCGGAGCCGCTCCTCCTCTTCATCGCTCGCCTCGAATGAGCTCCCTTCAAGAACAAGCGATGAAAGCCATCCCCATGGAACTCCGCACTTGCCCACAAGAATGGTTTGGCTTCATCCCCATTTACGGATCCCCCGCGACGCTCGGGACGTTCTGCCTGGTTGAGCGGGGCGTGCGAACTCATGTCCACATTGATCCGGTGGAACTTTTCGCGAGACTCCTCGCGCTCAGACCCTGCGGCTTTTGGATCACTCACAATCATCCCTCCGGGCGCCTGGAGCCCTCACCCTCCGACTTCGAACTGACGGCTCAGGTATTCGAAATTTCCAGGGAACTCGGGATTCCTTTGCTCGGGCATGCTATCGTATGCCACGAGCGCAATTTTTTTATGACAGGATCAAGCCATGCCCCCTAAAAATCTTCGAGTTTTAGTGCTTCAACACCCCCAGGAAAAGCACCACCCCCTGGGATCCGTCCCGGTGCTTCTTCAAGAGTTAGGCGATGCGTGCACCTTGAAAATCGGGCTGTCCTGGCGAAATCTCAGCGCCGTCCTCGGTGAGGAAGCCCCGCCGAGCCAGTGGTCCGTCCTACATTTGGGGAGCTTCAGAAAAGATCCTTCGCGCGAAAAAGCGCGGCCCTGGCTTTTCGTTGATCGAAAAAACAAGGAGTTACCGGTTCTTCCTCAAGGCAAAATGCAGGGAGTGGTGGTTTTGGACGGAACCTGGAGCCAAGCCAAAGCACTCTGGTGGAGAAATGCCTGGTTACTCAAGCTCAATCGACTCGTTCTCTTGCCGGAACGCCCTTCGCTGTATGGAAAACTCCGTAAAGAGCCGCGCAAGGAATGCCTTTCGACATTGGAAGCGGCAGCTTTCGCATTGGAAGCTCTCGGCGATTCAGCCACTTCAGCCCGCTTGCTTCGGGCGTTTGAGGCGCATATCGCATTAAAGCGGCAAAAGAAGGCGCAACCGTCTGAATGAACCCCTTTTCAAAAGGTTACGCACTGTAGCACTTCGCTCAAAAAGCTGCTGCTTTATGCAACATGTCAAGCTTTGAACCCAAAATTTTCCCGTTAAAATCAAGGGCCCTCCCTGGCATGGATCTGGCTCTCACTGTATCCAGAAGGAGATGAGTTATGATCAAAGCCATGAGATTCAGTATCCTCGTTCTCGGAGTTTCGCTTGCCGGCATCGGGTCAGTTTTAGCGGAGGAAAAAGCCGCCTCATTACCCCCGGAGAACCGCCAAGAGATTCAAGAAATCCACCAAGACCGCCAGCAGCTCAAGCAGGATCGGGTGAAGCTCACTCAAGATAAAGCTTCGAATGCGAGCCCCGAACAGCTGAAAGCTGATCGCGAAAAGATCCGCAAGGACCGCCACGAACTGCGAAAAGATCGCCGTGCGCTTCGCCAAGAACGCCGGGAAGCCAAAGAAGTCCAAGCTCACTGATTTTGCCAGCCGATGAAGGAGGCTTGATCCCTCGCGGGTTCAGGCCTCCTTCACTCCCAAACTCGCCTTCCCATAACCTTCCCATGATATGACGTTTTCATGCCTCTCCAGCGATTTTGGATCCTCTTTTTGATCACCGCGATTTTGGCGGGATGGACCCACTTCACCGCACTTGAAGGGAATCCCGGCTTCCATTACGACGAAGCCTGGTCTGCGAATTTCGCGCAGCAGATCGCCCATGACGAGAACTTCCTGCCCGTCGCCGCGATGAGCCCGCAAACATCGGCATGGTTACATCATTACATCGCAGGGGGATTTCAACTCTTCGGGAGAAACCTTTTCGTCTTCAGGGCCCTGCACGCGGTTTTGAGCCTGCTCGGAATACTCTTAATGACCGCGGCTTTCCTTCAGTGGCGCGACCGAAAGGGAGCGATCTTTTTTCTGCTGCTGGCAGGACTGACTCCGGCGTTGATTTTGAATCATCGATTCGCCATCGAGCTCACCTCACTGCATGCCCTTTGCTTTGGGATTTTGATTTTTGGGATGAGCCTCGCCCAAGAAGAGAGCCCCCCGCTGCGAAAACGATGCGGCCTGTCCTTGATCGGAGTTGCGCTTTTTTTCGGCATCACCGCTCATGTGCTCTTTGTCGCGATCGCGGCGGCTCTCGCCGCGTTCCTGGTTCTGGAGAAAAAGCTTACGCTCGAAACGCAGCGCACCGGAGCTTTGCTTGGGGTGCTTCTGCTCCCTTTTTTCACTTGGATCGCGCGCTCAATTCCCGAAACCGGGAAAGCAGCAGCTCTTTTGGTTTTGGATGGAGCTTGGATCGCGTGGGCGATCACGGCTCCTCGCGTTCCGAATCAGCTGATTCAAGGAGTTAAAAAAGCGCTGAGATTTTCGGCTTTGCCGCTCGGCGCGCTTTTGCTTTTTTTGCTCGAAGGGCATTGGGCGATCCTTTTTCAGCAAGGCCACATCGCCCACCCGGCTTTAATCGGGCTTTGGGTGCTCCCGATCCTTGGAATTTTTTGGCAAGCGCGACGCCATGACGATGAACTCTCGCGCGGGCTGCGACTGGGGCTTTTGCTCCTTCTTGTGAGCCTGATCGCCATCGCACCCAAGCCCACGGGGCGATACTATGAGTGCGCGTTTCTCCTTTTTATCGCACTCCTCGCTCGAAGCTTGAGCCTGCTTCCTATAAGGACGGGTAGTGCTTGGGCAGCGGCGCTTGCGATCTTGGGAGCCGTGATTTTCATCGGCAATGATCGAATCCCCGCTCGCCTGGGCATGTATCAGGACCGAGCTTTCCGCGCGTGGATTTTTCATGATGACTCCAGGGACTTCATCCCAACCCAGCCGCTCGCGCTCTTTCTCTCGAGGAAAAACTGCGGGACTTCATCCCTCCAAAACATGGATTCACGATTGAAAGAGGGCCTGGTCTTTTTGCTCCCTCGCGGATCAAATTCTTGCCCCTGGCAAGATCTTGAAGTGAGGCGAATTCGCGACGGGAAGGCCCCCGCTCCAGGAGAACAAAAGCTCTGGAGCGAGAATGGCCTTGAGTTGATCCTTCCCGGCGGCGTATAGAAGTCTCAAAGAACGATCCCCATGTCAAAATCCAGGAGACCCTCCGCCATGACTGCTTCCTCACGACGCGCATTCTTGAAAACTTTGCTGGGCGCAATCGCGCTGATCCCCTTTGCGGGATTGCTCCGCCCCCTCTTTGGAGCGGATGCCCCCCTCCCCGCCGGACAAACCGCGATCGACGAAAACACAAACGCGGTGGCTAAAGCGATCGGCTACAAGGATGAGGTGGCGAAGATTGATAAAAAAAGAAAGCCTGCCCGCAAGGACAAGCAATTCTGCGAGAACTGCGCTCTGTTCACCAAGGTCGATGCGAATTGGGGGCGATGCCAGTTGATGCCGGTAGGACTGGTCAAAGCCAAGGGCTGGTGCTTTTCTTACAGCAAGAAGGCCTAGAAAGAAGCGCCCTTCGCGCCAGGCGCGTCGCGCGGGATGATGCCCCAGAGCGGCTTTTTCTTCAAAGCAGGGCGTTGCGAGAGCTGATCGTAAAGCCAGTTCCATGCTTGCACGCCGCCGGGCTCGGAGGCCGCCATCGCAGCGGCGCCCATGGAGATGTAAGGGTAGCTATCCCCTTCCCATCGGTCCGCGAAATAATTGAAGCCGGCTCGCAGCCCGTTCTCATCGCTCCCATCGTCTTCTGAGCCGGGAACCCCAATGTTGTTTTTAAAAAGGCGGAGCATGTCTCCCCAATTCAAGAGCAACTCACCGCTCATTTTCAGAGTGGGCGTTCGATAAGCCCCGACTGCGAACGCATTTGAGGAGGGGTGATTGATTTGATCAATCAAAGAAGGCGCAAGCCAGCTCAAGAGCTTGCCTGACGGGTATCCGAGCTCATTGGCGCGCGCCAATGAGTAGATCACGAAGTTTTGCATCCAGAGCGCCGTACCCGCACCCGCGCGAGCTGGGTCTACGGGATCCTGCAACATTCCCCAGTTATAGCCTTCCCAAAAATGGAGGGGGGGGATGCGCTCTTTGCTGCCGGGAATCACTTTATCCCCCTCTAAATGACTTGCGGTCCAACGACCTAAACCCACCGTGTTTCCCCAAGTCCAATTCGCGTTGCCTTCAAAGCTTGAGCCGCGGAGATCGCGCTGACCCTCCCACATCGCGATCACGTCATCGATTAGCGTGGTGAAATAGGCTTTTTCATCCGAACCATCGGGCGAGATAAACGCGGTTTCAGCGCGGTTGCGGAGCATCCATCCTTCGGCTCGCGACTGATCGAAGTACCCGCCCTCGGCCCCTGTCGGCCCTCGCCCATAATTCGGATCCGTGGGATCGCCCACTCCGCTCGCCGCGGTCCAAGAAGCCCAAAACCACATTTCCTCCAGATGCCAAAAATCGCCGGTGAGCAGATAAGGGACATAAGAAATCGAAGGTTGATGGGCGACATCCGGCCTCCAAGGATTCTCGGAGAGGGTCGCGCCGGATGCGATCTTGATTTGATCGGCCGGCTTGATGGGGCGTTGCGTGGGGTACATGAAACTTAATGATGGGCGCGTGCTGATCGAGAGCACTCGCCCGAGCCCTGGGATTTTTCGATTTCGATCCAAGAATTTTTCTGGGCTTCCCTCGCGATAATGCACCGGCCATGCTCCCGCGAGCTCCGATTGCTTGAGCGTGATTTCCTGCATGCGGCCATCGCCGGAATAGAGCCAATAGAGCGACCAAAGCGGATAAGGAGCCAATTCAACGCGGCCCGCGGGATTGGGCATGATCCTCTCCCACCAGCCTCCGTCATAGAGATCGTGACTGTAATCCTTCCAGTTCTTGTCATAGGTTTCGGTGATTTGATCTTCTTGCGGCGCGAGCGCGGGACTGAAACGCGGCAAAGCGCGCGTACGGCTCAGCTCGCCAAAGTCAAAGGCAAGCGCGAGGTTTGAGGATTCCCCCTGCCACGCCTCCCGCGTCCAACGAGTGGCTGCATAATGGAGGACGGAATCTTTCTCGTAGACCTTCTGGGGTGAGCGCTGCCCCAATCGGAGCGTGAGCGAATAGCGTAAGTCCTGCATCGCCTCCGTATTGGATGCCTCCCCGATCCAGCGGACTTTGACCCGATGGAGCGCAGGCCAGAACGTCGCGTGAAAAATCGGCCGGAAAGACCGGTTGACGTCAAAGCCCACGTCGTATTTTCTCGCAGCGGAATGATCCGCAATGATCACGGTCGTCGCGATCTTGCCGCGGATCCAATAGGTGAACGCTCCTTCCGAGATCATTTTTCGGGCGGAAGCCTTCAAAGTCGTAGAGCCGCTTTTGAGCTCCATCGAAGCCTCAAAGTCGAAAACATCCTCCAGCATCGCTGAAGCGCTCAGGGATTCCTCATTCAATCCCGTCTTTTGATTTGCGTAGCGCACGACAACCGACGCTCCGGCCTTGAGGCTCGGCGCGATGAAGCTCAAAATCGCTTGCTTCACGCTCCCATCAGGCCAACGCGATTTGACGTCCGCCTGCGTCTCGACCGGGGCGCCATCCAAGAAGGCCTGCGGGAACTCCCGAATCTCGCCTTGGGCGAAAATCTGGCTGTATTGCACGGGAGTGAGGCCGCGCGCGGCCCCCGAGGCGTCGCGAAACTGCAGGGAGGCCTTGGAGTCCGGGGTGCCAGGCGCAGGAGCGCTTCTTTCGACGGGCCCGCGCGCAGTCCCGGTGCTGGACCGCTCACCGCGAGCGGGGACCGAGCCAACTCCTCCCGGAAGGGCGCTCGGAGATTCTGCGGGAGCGCTGGGTGACTTGGAGGACGCGGGCGCTTTTGCCCGGATGAACGAGCAGCCGGAAAAACTCAGACCTATCCATAGGATAGCGACTGCCCACTCGCCCCGTTTTGCCTGATTTGACATGATGTACCCCTAGAGAGGACTCATCGGCATTTTTTGCCCAAAGCTTGAACGATCACAGGCGAAAATGGCAGGAATTTCCCATCATTTTATCGGTTTACTGTTTAATCAATTCCCGTCAGAATGAGGAGAGGTGTGGGGGTTTGAGTCGATGAAATTTCGATGGATCGCATTAGGAACTTTTTTATTAATCTCCGGGTCAGGAGCCCTTTTTCCGGCCGAAGCCTTGGCCAAGTCAAATCCCTGCAAGTCGGACATTCGAAAATTCTGCAAAAACAAGGGCAAGACCCAGATCCCAGCCTGCCTGGCTGAGCAGGATCAAAAGAACAAGCTCTCCTCGGGGTGCCGAAGTTACAGCCAGAAACTCACCGCTCGATATGAACTCCTGAGAGCGAACTGCTCGCAGGAAATCGAGAGTTTTTGCGGCGGTGTCGATCGAATTCCTGCGAGCTTCAGCGGCTATAAAAGTGTGAACAGCTGTCTGAAGACCAATTCAAAAAATCCTTCCTATAGCCCTTCGTGCAAGCAAGTCTGGAAAAAAAAGTGACCCCAGTCCGATTTGACACATTGTAATACTATTCTATTTTTGTTTAAAATCATTCAGTGACTCAGAAAAAAAGCAGTAAGAAGAGAAGAAAAGCATTAGATCGCGCCGACTCGAGACAGTTCTGGTGGGCGGTGAGCGTCGCCGCCATCATGGCCGTCCTCTCGCTCCATCAGCTGTTGGGTATAAAAAAACTGACGCCCACCGCAGCGGCAACCCAGCTCATCCAGAGAGAAGCCCAGGACTACCGCTACTCTTGGTACAAGGGTGACTCAGAGCCCGCTGGCAGGACCCCCAGCTCGAGCAACTAAACCTCGTTTGACTTCGCCTGAGGTCTTCAGATACGACGTACGCGCATGAGCGCGAAATCTCCCCATCTTACCGGAGCGTTCTGGTTACTGAAAACCGAGCCAGGAACCTATAGTTTCGATCAGCTGGTGAGCGATCGTAGAACGAATTGGAATG
The DNA here is from genome assembly GCA_964563795.1 of uncultured Bacteriovoracaceae bacterium. GTDB lineage: Bacteria > Bdellovibrionota > UBA1018 > UBA1018 > UBA1018 > CAZLYB01. Next base: position 29,330 of record CAZLYB010000001.1, read on the forward strand.
GGGTCAGGAACTTCCAGGCGCGCAATTACATGATGACGATGAAAACGGGTGATTTCGCCTTGATCTACCATAGCGGGGAGGAGCGGGCGGTCGTCGGCATTTCAAAAGTGATTCAGCCCGCTTACCCCGACCCGGACCCCAAAAAAAAAGGCGACTGGGTGCAGGTGGATCTCGCCCCGGTTGAAAAACTGAAACGCGCCGTTTCCCTCGCGCAGATCAAGGCCGACTCCCGGCTGAAAGCCCTGCCTTTGATTCGGCAATCCCGGCTTTCAGTCATGCCGATCGAGAAACGCCACTATGAGCTTCTCCGTGAACTGGGCTCCTTTTAAAGTCGCCCCGCAAGGGCAGTGGGCTGATCCGCCCCGCTCCTTGGATACCCTCGAAGGGGTCGGCGATCGCTTGAGGGCCGCTGCCTTTGCCGAAATTCAAGCCCGAGAGGCTTTTCTCTGGGCGGCGGCACGTTTTGATGAACCCGAATTCGAGGAGCTCCGCGCGGCATGGGTCCGCCTCGCGAGAGCGGAAGATCGCCATCTCGGCTGGTTGATCGAAAGAATGAAAGCGCTCAAGATCGAGGTCGCTGAGCGCCAGGTTTCCGATCAGCTCTGGCATTCCCTGGTCGGGTGCTCCAGCGCTGAGCGATTCGCGCATTTCATGGCGAACGCCGAAGAGCGGGGCCGAAAAGCGGGAGAGCGCTTTCACCAAGCGCTGCTTCAACGGGACCCGGAGACCGCGCGAATCTTCGGTCAAATCGCATTTGAGGAGCGCGAACACATCGCCCTGGCCGAACGCTTTTTTCCCCGTGGAGATGCGCCCCGGCCTTTTTCACCGCCCTGAACTGCCAAACCCCCCCGAACCGCGTGAGGTATCATCCAAACTCTCTGATTCCACCACGCTTGGAGTCGCGATCGGCAAAGTCAGCAGCTGAGCGATCCGATCCCCGGCTGAGATTTCAACAGTTTGCTTCGATAAATTCCAAAGCACGACCCGGATCTCCCCGCGATATCCCGCATCAATCACGCCTCCCAGAGTTTTAATGCCCCGCTTCGCCATTGAGGACCGATCCGCAATCATTCCCACATACCCGACGGGCAGGGCGATCGCGATTGCCGTCCTCAAAACCGCTCCTTCCCCCGCTTCGATCCTCACCCCTTCGAAAGCGTGCAGGTCCAGGCCCGCATCCTCGGGATGAGCCCTTTTGGGCAGGGGGGCCTGCGGCTCGATTTTCAATACCTTTAATATCGAGAACGGATCGTGATACACCGACATGAATTCACCTCTTTGAGAAAGGTTTTTAACTTGAGGAATCTGCCGAAAGCCATCCTTTTTGACCATGATGGCGTTTTAGTGGCCAGCGAACCCCTTCACGTCAAGGCATGGGGGGAAGTCATGAAGAAGCTGGGGCTCCCCTTCGATGAAAAATGGATTCAAAGCCAAGCCGGGAAAACCGCCCCCGTCATTTTGAAGGGCTTGCTCGAACACCATGCGATCCCCGCTTCCGAGGGGTTTTTCGCGGAACTCATCCAGCACAAGCACCGCTCCTACCATTCTTTCATTGAAACTGAGCTCAACGCGTACCCCGGGGTGAAGGAAGGCTTGCGCTGGCTCAAGGAGCGGAACATCGCCGCGGCAGTCGTTTCAAACGCGCGGCCGCTCGAATTGAAGCGAGCCCTGGAGATCCTGGATCTCCTCCCCTTTTTTCAGGCGATCCTGACGCGAGAAGACGTCTCGACGCCAAAACCCCATCCCGCTCTTTATTTGCTCGCCGCCGAAAGGCTGGGGCTTTCGCCTCAAGAATGCATGGCCGTGGAAGATTCGCCTCCGGGACTGACGGCTGCGCTTCTCGCCGGCGTTCCGAGCGTCGCGGTTTTGACGAATTTCGCGCGCGAAGATCTGCTGCGGCCGGTGACGAATCAGCCTGAACTTCAGCCGATATGGATGTGCGAGGATCCTCTGGCGTTTTTCCGGAAACTGAGCGGATCGGAATCAGATGGGACTTTAAAAGGCGCCCAGTAATCCCAGTCTCAGAACTTCTCTCCCTTTAACAGGGGGGCGATTTCCGCAGGGGCGCAGATTTTCTGCTCCGTGGTCTTGAGGTTTTTTAAAACGACTTTCCCCTGCTTCCATTCCTGATCGCCCAGAAGAACGGCATAGCGGGCCCCCAGTTTCGAGGCTTGTTTCAGCTGCGCGCCGAAGCCCTCCGGAGCGAGCGCGCTCACGACTCGAATGCCTTGCGCGCGCAACTGCGACGCGATTTCGCGGCTTGCCTGAAATAAGTCAGGGGAAGGGAGCGAAACGAAAGCATCCACCGCGGATTCAAGCGCGGGCATCAATCCATGCGTCTCCAGAAAATTGCGCAACGTCACGTCCCCCATCCCAAAACCCACACCTGAAAGAGGCTGAGACGCGAACAACCCCACTAAATTATCGTAACGCCCGCCGCCGAACATGGCGCGGTTGTTCTCGGGGGAACGATCGTACATTTCAAACACCGTCCCCGTGTAATAATCGAGGCCACGCATGATCTTCGGATCGAATTGGAACAGCTCGCCCCGAGGGTCCTGCTGCTTCAGAAGCTCAAAGAGCCGAGTCAGCTCCTCCTGGCCCTTGCATGGGAAACTCCGCGAAACCTCCTCCAGGCTCGACGCGAAGAATCGCTCCATTTGATCGACCTGCGCGCTCCCGAGCCCCGTTTCGGAGAGCCACTTCAAGTATTTTTCCTCCCCGATTTTCGCCCGTGAGTCGACCGCCTTCGCCACGCTGAGGGCGGCTTGCGCGCCCAAGCCCAGCACCCCCTGAAAAAAGTGATCCATCAAGCGACGGTGATTGACGTGGATCCTCACGAATTCACGCCCACCGAAACCTGACATCAAATCGAGCGCCAGATTCAGGATCTCAGCGTCCGCATAAAGCGAGTCCCCTCCCAGGACGTCGACGTTGAGCTGCCAGTGCTCGCGCAAACGCCCTCGCTGAGGGCGCTCGTAGCGCCAGAGATTCGGGATGCTGAACCAGCGGATCGGCTTGGGGAGTTCCTGCACGCGCGCAGCGACCATCCGCGCGAGCGTGGGAGTCATCTCGGGGCGAACCGCGAGCTTGCGTTCCCCGCGATCCATCATCCAGTATAGCTGCTGGTTGACGATCTCCTCACCTGTCTTGGCGGCGTATAGCTCGAAGGGCTCGAGCATGGGCCCGTTGTATTCCTGAAATCCGAAACCGGACACGCAGGCCCTCATCTTCTCGAACATCCAATTTTGGATCCGTTGATCCTCGGGATAGAAATCCCGGGTTCCCTTGTAAGGTTGGGTGGAAAGTAAACTCACGATAGCTTCAAGCTGTATCTCTCGGAATTGACTTTTTCCAGCATTAAGGGAATAAGAAAACCCATGACTCCAACCCCATCGAATTTAGGTTACACTGGCGATCTTTTCATCATGCCCTTTGATCATCGCGGATCCTTCCAGGAAAAGCTTTTCGGCATCAAGGGACGCGCACCGACGGCTGAAGAAACTCAAACCATCGCCTCATATAAGGACATCATCTATCAAGGATTCAAAAAAGCGCTGGAGCAAGGCGTCCCCCGCTCCAAGGCGGGCATCCTGGTCGATGAGCAATTTGGAACCCAGATCCTCAAGGACGCGCACTCCCAGGGATTGATCACTGCTTGCCCCGCTGAAAAATCGGGGCAGGACGAATTTGATTTTGAATATGGCGAGGAATTCGGGGCGCACATCCATAAATTCAACCCCACTTTCGTGAAAGTCCTGGTTCGCTACAACCCCGAAGGCGACGCCGGCATGAACCAACGCCAGGCCGCTCGATTGAAGCGCCTTTCTGACTACTGCCATGCCCAAGGCCGTAAATTCATGTTCGAGCTTTTAGTCCCCGCGACCACGGAACAGCTGCAGAAAGCGGGTGGCAAGACCGCGGATTACGACCATAAGCTTCGCCCGGCGCTCATGGTTCAAGCCATCGAGGCGCTTCAGAAGACGGGAATCGAACCCGACGTCTGGAAGCTAGAAGGAATTGAAACCCAGGAAGATTGCAAGAAGGTGGCTCAGATCACTCGAAACGCCCCTCATCGCAAGGACGTGGGCGTGATCGTGCTCGGCCGGGGTGAGAATGCCGAGAAAGTCCGCCACTGGCTTCAAACCGCGGCTCAAGTGCCCGGCTTGGTGGGCTTCGCCGTGGGACGGACGATTTTCTGGGAACCGCTGCAGGAAGCAAAACAAGGCAAGAAAACCAAGGAACAAGCTGCGGAGCAGGTGGCGCAAAACTACAAAGGTTTCTGCGATCTCTGGATCCAAGCGCGCGCCCGTTGATTCCTTCAAAGCTCTTCCTTCTCACAGCGACGGGGAAGGATCATCCCGGGATCACTTCCGCCTTGATGACGGCGTTGATTCCTCATGCGCTTCGAGTGAGCGACCTCACTCAATCCGTGATTCAAGGGCATCTCACTCTTTCGATCCTTTGCGAAGGCGTGCCTCCTCCCCCCCTTCTCGAAAAACTGGCGAGGGAGCTTTCCGTTCAAATCGAGTGCCATCCAGTGGACTCCCAGTCGCCCGCCTCTTCGTCGATCCAGCGCTACGCTTTGACGCTCATCTCCGCCGAGATTCACCCGGAGCCCTTGAGCCGCGTGACCCAGCTTCTCTCCCGAAACCTGCTCAACATCGACGCCATTCGGAGGCTAAGCGAACCTCAAGGCAGCGGTTTTAATGCGCACTGTTTGGAAATTTCGCTTTCTTCCAGAAGAGCTTTTGATCTCCATCTCTTTCGAAAACAGCTTTTTGAATGCGCGAAGGAACTGGGAATCGATCTGGCGTTTCAACCCGAAAACCTCTACCGGCGCCTGAAGCGGCTCGTCGTCCTCGACATGGATTCCACGCTCATTCAAAATGAAGTGATCGATGAGCTCGCGAAAACCCATGGGGTATTCGCCGAAGTCTCTCAAATCACGGCGCAGGCGATGCAAGGCCGCCTCGACTACGATGAGAGCCTCCAGCAGCGTTGCCTCAAACTCAAAGGCCTTCCAGCTCAGGCCCTGATCGATGTCGTCAGTCAGGTCCAGCTCACTCCCGGCGCCCAGGAGATGGTTCAAGTCCTCAAGAGGATCGGCATCAAAATCGCGTTGATCAGCGGGAGCTTCCTCCCCATCGCCGAGTCTTTTCGCAAAAAGCTCGGGCTCGACCATGCTTACGCGAACCAGCTCGAGATCGAAAACGGCCGATTAACGGGCAGAGTGATCCCCCCCATCGTGAACGCCGCGCGAAAGGCGAAGCTTCTGGAGACCATTGCGGCCCAAGAAGGGATCTCCCTTCAACAGGCGATCGCGGTGGGAGACGGGGCGAATGATCTCCTCATGCTGGAAACAGCTGGGCTCGGGGTGGCTTTCAACGCCAAGCCCGTCGTAGGGGAACGGGCGGATCTCTGCATCGATACGCATGACCTGAGATCGATTCTGCATCTGCTGGGGCTTACCAGCGCCGAGATCGCTGAAGCGTTGATTCCCGCTTAAAACAAAAAAGAACCGTTCAAGGAACCGAGCAGCTTATTTTGCCCGGGACCCACGACTCCTCCCACCGCTGCTCCCAAAAGCCATTTCGGTGAAATCGTCCGAGTGACCCGAATGGAGCTGCCAATGAGGGGGCCGCGATCCTCCCCGCCCTCGGTGAACGTATTCCAATTCAGCTGCAAAAAGATCTCCCAGATCGGGCTCACGCTCCAAAGACCCGAAGCCTCCAAATTGAAGCTAGGGTAAGTGAGCAACCGTTCCGCCAAACCCAGGTAGCTGTCGGTCGCGTACCCGCCGTCGTGGGCCGAAAAAGGCAGGTCGAGCGTTTGGAACAATTCCCGCTGACGGAATCCATAGCGATGGAACCGCGCCAGAAAAATCAGCTTGAGACCGGGTTGAGGGATCCACTGCAGCTCAGGCCCCTGGCTGTAATCGTAAAAATCCAGGGTCCCACTCACCGAGCCGCTCGCGGCGGTCCGAGGGGAATCGGCCGGCGTTTTCACGCTCCTGAGAAACCCAAACTCATAAAATAATTTGAGACGATGCTTGGCGAAAGCGTATCCCGGCGTGAAAAAAAGCCCGCCCTGCCCCAGTTTCTCCTCCGGCAATTCATTGACCGTCACTCGCGCACGCATTTGAAAGCCCGGTTCCTTCACCCATTCCAGTGCGCCCGTGTAAAAATGAGCCTGATCCGTGAGAAAAAGCGTCTTTCCGGCGTCCTGATCATGAATGCGGCGGTACGCGTAGCCGAGATCCCAAATAAAAGGGAGTTTTTCGCGGGGAATCTGTTTTTGGTCGTTCTCTTGAAGCTTCTGCTTGCGGACGAAGTAGTTCTCGTTTTCAAAAGCCGAGGCTTGGGGTTGTCCCGCCGCCCCCAGCGAAAGCCCGAACAGGGAGCTGCCCGCCACCCACTGGGACTCGATGGAGCCCAAGTGAGGAACGAATGCCAGAGCGGGGGAAGAGAGCAGCAGCCCTCCGATCCCCAAGCAAAAAAAACTGATCCATGAAATCGACTTCATGCTCTTGATCTTCAATGCAAGCCCGCCCTCCCCAAGAATTCTACCACTTCGTTTTTTTATCGTGTTATAAATCCCACTCATGAACTGGTCACTTTTCACGTTGGATGGCGGGTTGTTCCTATTGCGTTGGCTTCACGTGTTCTTCGGCGTGATTTGGATCGGGCATCTTTACTACTTCAACTTCGTGCAAGGCGCCTTCTTCGCGGAGACGGACGCTGCGACCAAATCAAACGCCATTCAAAAACTCGTCCCCCGCGCCCTTTGGTGGTTTCGGTGGGGAGCGATGTACACCATGGCCACTGGTCTCGTCGTTTTGATGGCTCGCGGCCACCAAGGCGGCTTTGGCCTCTTCGCTTCATCCTGGGGAATCTCGATCCTGACGGGCGCTGCGCTCGGACTGACCATGTGGGCGAACGTTTGGTTCATCATCTGGCCGAAGCAAAAAATCGTGATCGCCTCCGCACTGCAAGTCGCCAAGGGCGGCGCCGCGATCCCGGAAGCCGCCGCCGCAGCGACCCGCGCCGCGGTCGCATCCCGGACGAACGTGCTGTTCTCCATTCCCATGCTCTTTTACATGAGCGCGGCGAGCCATTTACCCTTGATTCTCACCGAGAATGCGAGCCTTAGCTGCCTTGCGCTGATCGTAGCGGCGCTGATCGGTTTGCTTGAGATCAACGCGATCAAAGGCAAAACGGGCCCGATGACGACCATCAAAGGCGTCATCACTTGCGGCTTCTTGCTCACCGCGGCGCTTTACGTCGTGTTTGAGTGCTGCACGAAGTAGAGTGAGCGGAAGCAGGCTTTTGTTTGGCTAGCAGTTATTTTTTCTATTGTCGTTGTTGTTTTAGGTACCGCTAGCCAAACCCTTTTTCACCGGGCCCCACTTTTCCGCCCCTTGATTCAAGTAGCGCACGCCGTTCTCCTCGAGCGTGGACTTCATCCCGCCTTGCATCAGCCCCGAGAAAAAATCCGTTTTTTTGAGCAGATCAAACTCTAAGACGAGGACTTGGGTCAAAACCATTTTTTTGCCTGGTGTGCACTCCAGCTGAATCCATTCCCCCCAGCTGTCAAAGTAATGGTTGGTGTAAACATCGCGCTTCCAGAGCTGAGCGATCCCATGTGATCGATCGAGCTGCACGCGCGAATCCAGAACCTGGCGAATCACGCGGATCTTCCCCGGCGCGAAATCCAAAGCCCTCACTTCAAACGAGATCGACTTCCCGGTAGGCGGTTTCGCCGAAGCGCTCAAAGCGTGCACTTTTTTCCAGGGATCGACGGGCTCCCCGGGAAACTCATAGCCTTTGCGTGAGCCGGAGCGCTGGTATTCCGAAACCCGCTGAGTGACCAATGAGAGGTAATTCCTCTGACGAACATCCTTTGAGGGGTCCGAACCTCGAAGCTGCGCCACTTCCACGTCATTCAGCTTGATGCCGCACGGATTTTTCACGCAGCCCTCAATATCCTCGAGATCCTCGGAATCCAGCGGTTGCCAGGGTTTGAAAAAGAATTCCTGCGAAGCGGAAGGCGAAAGCGTTTGCTCGAACTGCTTGAACGCCTTGAATCTCGGCTCGCAACTTGCCTCCGGGGCGAAGCGCTCCACGCGCGTCAACGTCAACACCGCTCCCTCGAAACGGACTCCTCGCCAAGGTTCGCCGAGCTCCAGCTTTTCGGGCAACAACGGCGCTTCTCCCTGAGCCGGGCTCACTCCAATTCCCAGGAGCAGGGCCCAACCCAAGATCAAACTCATCTCAGCGTAAAGAGCAGCTTGATGTCTTCGTCGTCAAAGCGGATGCCCGCCCCGTAGCTCCAGGACCATTTTCCTTCGATTTTCTTCACCGAATCCAAGCCCGCACGGAAGTAGACGATCGACCAGGGTTTGAGCATCACAGTCGTGCGGCTATCAAAGCCGCTCTTGCCGTTTCGAGCGTAAACATCGTCGCGGACCTGAAGCATTTCCTCTCGCTCGGGCGGCCCCAGATTGAGCATGATCGAAGCGGCCCCGTCCCCATGCAGCGCGCCCACGGACAAATCCAGGCGGCGATGGAAAACGTAACCCAACATGCCCGTCAGCAATACACCCGTCTGCTCCACTTGCGTGCTTTGAACCGTGGTGCTCACGCCGCCCGCGGTCGTCGTCGTGGTGGATTGATTGATCCTGCCTCGGGGGTCAAAAGAGAGTCCGACCAGGTAATAGCGGTACGGCTTGGGCCAAATCCCGAGCTTAAAACTACCCCGACTATTATCGTAGCCGATGACTTTATCGCCGCTCAGATCGATCACGAAACGCACATCGCCGACTTTGGTGAGCAACCGATTCACGTTGCGGATCGCTTCGCGAATTTCCTCGGCGTAGCTCGGGTCATTCAACAGCATTCCAACTGAGCCCTGACCCTGGTTGATCCGCGTCAGCTGAGCGCGCAATTGCTCGATCGCGTCCTCAAGCTTGGCTAGCGTCCGCTGGGCAGTCTGAGTCAACCCGCCTTCGGGAGACAGCGTGCGTGAAGCATTCTCGAGCGCGCGATTCAATTCCTTCATGGTTTTGCGCAGATCTTCGGGGTTGAGCGCCTGCCTCAGATTGCTCGTTAGCCCCGTGAACTCGCCGACCAGCTCATCCACCTTGCGGACGAGGCGCTGGATATCCTGAGAGCCTTCGCCCATGGGAACTTCCTTGGAAGTAGCGGGTTTTTGAGCGGGAGCGGGAGCCGGATCCGCTGCTTGGGCGGATCCGATCCAAAGCAGACTCACCGCTTTTTGAATCGTCATCGGCTCGGTTTTACTTTTTTGGCGCTCCCCCACGTAACGAACCGGCTTTAACTCGACGTACTTATCCCCCAGAAACCCTTCAGAATTGATGTAAGCGCGGGTTTCCGGAAGAATCTCCACGGGGGCCGTCACGCAAATTCCCAGAGAGACGAAGGTCTCAGAGAGTTCCACCGAACTTAAGAACCCGATTTCAAGCCCCAAGGAGCGAACCGGGGATTTACTCTTTAAACCCGTGGCATCATCCACGCGGATGTGAACCAGCTGGCAAGACTTCCACCAGTAAGGGCGATCATTGACGAAAACCGTGATCGCTCCAATCAAAAGCAGGCCCAAAACCGTAAAGATGCCGACCTTCAATTTGGTGGCAAAAGTAGTGTCTGTTGTATGCATAGCGTCAAGTCACCTTTAAATACGCGAATCCATATGGAAGTAAAGAGGTCAAGATATAGTCACTCAGTAAAATAGACAAGCAGGTGGCGACGACCGTGTTCCGAGTCGCCAGCCCTACGGCATGAGCCCCCCCCTGAGCGCGATAACCGCAAAAACACCCGATCCAAGTGAGGATCAGGCCAAACGTCGCGCCTTTGGTCACGCAATGAACCATATCAATGGCATCGACGACTTTGGCGAAGTGGTTCCAAAAGATTTGGGTATCAAGCCCCATCATCCCGCAGGCGACCGCAGCCGCCGCAAAAGTGGCGATCAACCCAAAAAAAACGGCCACCAACGGAAGCATCGTCACTCCCGCTAGGATCCGAGGCGTCACGAGATACTCGATGGGATTCACCGCCATGACCTCAAGGGCGTCGATTTGCTCCGAAATCCGCATGCTCGCGATCTCGGCGGCCATCGCCGCTCCCGCACGACCCGTCACCATGATCGCAGCCATCACCGGGGCGAGCTCGCGAAACAGCGAAACCCCCACACTTCCTCCCAAAAGAGCCTCCGCCCCGAAAAGATGGAATGAAATATACAGTTGATAGCCGAGCACTCCTCCCATAAAAAGAGCTGCTACGCTGATTACTCCTACCGAAGTTACGCCGATGAACTCGCACTGTCTCAAAAAGAGGCCGCGGCGTTTCCAGAGGCCTTGGAGGGAGCGAAACGTTTCGATGACAAAAAGGGTAAATTCGCCAAGGACGGTTATGAATGACTGGATGGATGCGCTCAAACTCACGTTGCAGCTAGTTAAAACCAGAAAACCCTCGAATTCAAGCCTAACCTCGGTAAGCTCCCTGAGGAACAAGGAGTCTTCGCCATTCTGAATCGAATCTCGCACTGGATCCTCAAATACTCGGGCTGGGTCGCCTTGGCCGGCACCCTGCTCGCCGTCGCGGGGGCCTGGTTTTCCATTCAACTCTATAAGAACCTCAGAACCGACATCGAAGAGCTTTTGCCCACCCAAGCCCGGAGCGTGATCGACCTGAAGGAAGTCTCTTCGCGGCTTGAAGCCATCGATAATCTGGCGGTCCTGGTCTTTTCCAAAGACACCGAAGCGAGCAAGCGGTTCATCATCGATCTGGCCCATCGGCTCGAAAGCGTCCCTAAGATCACCTTATCCAGCATCGAGTATAAGATCGATCGCGAGTTGCAGTTCTTCAAACGCAGGCAAGCCCTTTTCATGGAGCTTCAAGACCTCAAGAGGATCAAGGATTACGTCAAACGGCGAATCAGCTATGAAAGATCGCTCTATAATCCCCTCAATATCTTCAGCGGCGAGGAGATTCCCGAACCCAAGCTCGATTTTGAGGCCCTGAAAAACAAGTATCAAGGTAAGGTCTCCTCTTACGATCGATTCCCCGACGGGTATTACGCCATGCCGGATGGCACCATCCGCGTCCTGCTGGCTTACATGCCGGGAAAAACTTCGAGCATCGAACAGGTGAAACAGCTGAAGCACGCGGTCGTTCAAGCGATCGAAGAGCTCAATCCCTCCTCCTATTCCTCGGATTTCATGATCAAGTACACGGGCGGGGTCCAGGACACCCTTGAAGAGCATGAAGCGCTCATTGAGGATCTCACCCTCTCCACCGTCGTCGTGACTTTGATCGTGACGCTGGGGATGCTGATTTTTTACCGAAGCTTCCTGGCGACGATGGCCCTGTTGATCAGCCTTTTCATGGGAACGTTTTGGACGTTCGGGCTCTCTTATTTTTTGGTGGGGTACCTCAACGCCAACTCCGCTTTTTTGGGGAGCATCGTCATCGGCAACGGGATCAACTTCGGTATTATCTTCTTGGCTCGCTACCTCGAGGAGCGGAGGCGCGGGTACCGGAGCGAGCGCGCGATTTACCTGGCCATGCACCACACCGCTAAATCGACTTGGACGGCGGCGCTTGCAGCCGCGCTCGCCTATGGATCACTCACGCTCACGGGGTTCCGGGGATTCAAGCAATTCGGGATCATCGGCTTGACCGGCATGCTTCTTTGCTGGCTCAGCTCCTTCACCTTGTTGCCCGCTTATCTCCAGCTGCTCAAAAAAGTCATCCGAATCAAAGCCCGCTCGAAACCTCCGAAAGCTTACTTCACTCGAGCGATCGCAGCCTCGATCAGCCGATTCCCCGCGTTCATTTGGATCTTGAGCCTGGGAGTCACGGGAGTCGCCGTTTTGACCTTCTCCCGCCTCAGCCCCGCCGTTTTGGAGACCGATCTCTCCAAGCTGAGGAATCGGGAAAGCCTGGAGCGTGGTTCCGCTTACCTCTCGCATTATTTGGATCAGATTTTTCAGCGCTATCTCTCCCCCGTTGTGATTCTCCCGCATTCTTTGGAGGACACCCGGACCATCGCGAAAAATCTCCTCAAGAAAAAAGAGGCGGGGGGCGATGGGCACCTCATCTCCTCCGTCCAGATCTTCGAGGACTTCATCCCCAAGCAACAGCCCGAGAAGATCCAAGTGTTGAAGGAAATTCGCGAGCTCCTTCCCCCGCGACTGGTTCACCGCCTCTCCATCGCGGATCAAAAACTGATCTCGGACTTTTTGCGGCCCGAGGCCTTCGAGCCCATGAGCTTCAAGAACATGCCTGAGCTCGTCATCAAAAAATTCACCGAGAAGAACGGGAACGTCGGGAGACTCATCCTCGTGGAACCCCCCCTCACGAATGAGACTTGGGCAGGGGAAAACCTCATCCGCTTCATCAGCACTTTGAGGAGCAGCGCAGATGAAGTCGCGCCCTCGATCCCCGTAGCGGGAACGCTCCCCATCACGGCCGATATGTTCCAAGCCGTGGCCAAGGATGGGCCTAAGGCCACTCTTTTCGCGTTCCTAGCGGTCTTGATCCTGGTTTTCGTCATTTTTAGGAGCCTGAGGACTTCTGCCTTGGTGATCTTTGCACTCTTGCTCGGGGTGACTTGGCTTTTTGGGCTCATCTTGGGATTCGGCGTCAAAATCAATTTCTTGAACTTCATCGCGCTCCCGATCACGTTCGGAATCGGCGTGGACTATGGGGTGAACATCCTGCAGCGCTATCGCCAGGAGGGAAGCCGCAATATCCTCTCTGTCATTCAAAACGCCGGGGGAGCGGTGGGCCTGTGTAGCTTCTCAACGATCGTGGGCTACACTTCGCTTCTGATCGCGAGAAATCAGGGATTCGTGAGCTTCGGCATCCTCGCCGTGGCGGGGGAGATCACTTGCGTGATCGCCGCCTTGGTCGCGCTCCCCGCGCTTTTGGTGCTGCGGGATCGAAAGAGGAAGCCCCGCCGTTCCCCTGGAGGCGCGCTGAATACGTGACCGCCCAGCCCCAGAGGGATAACGGAATCAAGCAAAGGTCAAAAGGAACGCGGTAACGCATCTCGCTCTTAAAAACCCAAACGCAGAAAAGCAGCGAGAAGGCCATGAGGGCCCAGAGTTCCTCGGGCTTCATCCTTCCCCGCAATGAATCGCGATCGCGAAATCTGCTTCGCAGGATCGCAACGAACCCGAGCAGTAACCCGGGAACGATGAAAACGCCGTACATCATCGCATAGGCGCGCGAAACCTCCCCAAAAGCGCCTTGAAGCGCCGGCCAGAAATGATTCCCGTAAAAAAGGTAGTAAGGGTAACGAAGGCTCTCCAAGAGAACGAGAGGATGCCTTTGGATGCACTTCCCCCCCTCCTTCCAAAAAAAACCGTGGTCCAAGAAGGGGCGTTCCCAAACCCGAGTTTCATTCTCGCCCAGCTGGTAGAAAAGCGGGGATTGAAAGCCGATTCCCCGTGAATCGATGTTTCGTTTCGAGGGGCACTTCCCCTCCACCCAATTGATGACCGAGGCATCCGAGCTCAAGCTCCATTTCTTGTAGGAGCGCTGGACTAACGCAGCCTGAAAAATCACAGGGATCAAGACCCCGGCCGCCAGCGCGAAAGCGGGGCGAAGCGCCCGCAGCCTCAGGAGCCAAAGCAGCAGAAATGGAGCCAAAAAAAATAAATGCCCTTTAAATAAATAGGCCAGTCCCAAGAGCGCCCCTGCGAGAAACCACCGTTTGGGACTGGGGTCCCGACTGATGTGCGCGAAGACGAGAAGCGACCCTGAGAGGAAGAACGCGAAGGGGATTTCAGCCAGCAGAAACGCGGCTGACTGCAACAAATGCAGATCAAAAAGCAGCAAGCCCCAGGCGAGAACCACGAGCCTAGAAGAGCCGCCCCAAGCATGAAAAGCGCGGGCAGCCATGGCGCAGCTGCAAATTCCCGCGATGAAATAAAGGACTTTCAGCCCGAAGAGCGTCCCGAAGATTTTCAGGGAAGCCGCAGCCAAAACGGAAACCCCGAGAGGCTGGGTCAGATGCCCGAGATGAAACTTTCCCGCCATGAGATCGTAGGCTCGGTTGAAGTACCCTGACATATCGGAGAAAATGAAGTTCTCCATGGGATGACCCGCGAAGATGAAGTAAGCCCAGAGAGCGGAACCCAAAAACGCGAGAGCCCTCGAGATTCGATGATCGAGCCCTGATTTTTTTGGGAACAGAGTCCTCGGAAAAATGGCTAAAGCCCCAAAAAATCCCGATAGGACTAAAAAAATGAGCTCCAAGGCCCTGACGCCCGGGTGAACCTCGGGAATCAACTTCAATCCATACGGCCCGCCCTTGTTTTTCAGGGAGAAACGCAGCGTGTTTTTCCCGGCCCGGAGGTTTTTGCCGAGATCGATCGTAAACCCGTTTTGCCAGTCGCAGAGCGAGAGCGGAAAGAGAAGCTCCCGAGGGATCGGTTGACCGTTGACTTCAAGATCCAGCAGGCAATCATCCGGGTGAATCCTGAAGCGCGAGCTTGAAATCGGCTTGAGATCCACGTCCCCTTCCACCCAGAATTCTTGCCTCCCGCTGGGATCATTCCCCTCAAAGGGGAGCCGGATCGCGGAGGATCCCTCCCCGCGCGGGTTGAGGCTGAGCGTGAAATGAGAGAAGATGGGTTGAGACCGGGTTTCGACCAGGCATGCCATGATCGCGAACAGCGCGGAAAAAACCAGCTGAATAGGCGCTGGATCTTTTTGAAAAGCCTTCAAACTAGAGAGCATCCGTCACTCATCGGAAGAACAAAGGGATTCTTTTAAGCGGCTCAAGGTCAACGTTGTTTATGTCGATTTAATTTAAAAATAGTGAGCAAAATCAGCTTTATAATCATTACTGTTCTTTTTGGATCTTTCATCCAAACTCCTTCCTGCTCGGCAGCAGCATTGCCAGTGTGGCTTGAAAAAATCCGTTGCTGGATCAAATGGAATCAAGCTGAAAAGCCTTACCATTATAAAATTGAGGCAGGCACGGCCTACCCCACTGATCTCGCGCATGCGGAGCTTGTTCGATTTGCAGCCCAATGGGTCCCCGAAGCGGAAGCAAGCCTCTATGCGAGGGCCATGGAGCGAAGCGGAAGCATTCCCGCTTACGGCAGAGGAGGAGCGGCAGCCGCCCTCAAACTATCGCGTTCATTTGAAGCGCCGGAATTTCAGGCTGAAGCGGAGCGCATCCTGTCTTGGTGCGACGAACTCCTCCAAAGCCCGGAACTGAAAAAAGCTAATCCCTCGGAACTCAGTGAAACGCTCAGTGAGCTGGGGACATTAAGAAGTCGATTCAAATCTTTGACCTATCCAGAAACCATCGAACTGGCCTTCGTGTATGAAAAATTATTCCTACTTAAAAGAGATTATAAAATATCAAACAAAATTTATTTGGATAAAAAACTGATTTCCGAAATTTCAGCTCAATTCCCTTACGGGATTTTATTGCCGACCACTCGAAATCTCACTCCGATTGAGATCAATAAAGCCTTGGCGCTGGGAATTCATTACATGGGATTGTTACCTCCCTCCGGCAAAGGCAGCATCGTCGAGGTGGATGGGATCATCTACAATCCGGGCACATTTCCAGCGCATGACCTCGTTCATATTACCAGCTCCCTAAACGCCGCCAAAAAAGCTTACATTGGAGAGCTCCCGCATAGCCTGAATGTCATTCGGGCTTCGGATGCGCCCACCCTTCCGCTCTCCAACTCGATGCGCGGTCGAGCCCGGCTTTATTTGGAGTTTCAGGCTTGGAAAAAATCTTATCCTCTGCAAGATCAAAACCTCTTGGAGCTGCTCTGGTACTACCTCTCTCATGAATCCACCCAGCAGAACCCCATGGACCCCTTTGCGATCAATCGCATGAACCCCAAAAAAGACTGGCCAAGCGCCCACGAGGTGATGAATAGATTTACTCAGTACGTTCATGACCCAAAAAAACTGGGGGCCTATGTGCCTAAAAATAAAAATTTCAAGGCTTCCCAGGCTCGCTCACTCTATCTGGATTTAAAAAAATATTTGATTGATCACTCCCTGGAACTGCAAATAGAGCTGCTAGCCGATCTGCCCAGCTCCTAGCAGATGGGACAAAAGCCCCTAATCATTTACTGCATCGAGCAATGAGCGCTTCCTAAGGAGCCTTGGAATCGTGGTGCGGCTCGCCTTCGAGGAAGGATTCCTCTTGGGCCGCACGGGCGCGGGCTGCCGCTTTTTCCTGCAACCGGATCGCGCGCGCAATCGCGTAAAAGCGCTCAATGGCGGAGAGATTGCCGATCACCGCGACTAAGCCCAGTGCAATCACCATGGGATGCCCCATCGCCATCGGAAAAACCCGCTCCACTTCGAGCCAGGGAATCGTGATGGGCGAGAGCAGCGCACCAAGCGTCAGGTAAACCGCGCGCTCGGGCCTGCGCATCGCGCCTTTGGGCGGCTCCAATTGCAGCGCTTCGGCCTTCGCAGTCGAATAGCTCACCATGAAAGAACCCAGAATCGCAAACAGCGTGAGAATCAAAAGCCCCGGCGCTTCGCGATAATAAACCGCGAGCCCCGCCAGAAAGAAGAACTCCACCGCCCGATCCACCGCCGCGTCCAACACCTCGCCCGCGTCGGAGGCTACGCCTGTCAAGCGCGCGACCATTCCGTCCAACGCATCCAGCACTGAAGCGAGCATCGCGAAAAAAGCGCCGAACCCAAAATGCCCGAACGCGAGGCACCCGCCTGCGACCAGCCCAAAGACCAACGAAGCCCATGAAATTTGATTGGGCGTCACATGGCACTGCGCGAGCAGCTTGCCCAAAGGCTGCAGGCTCCAGTAAGCGCCTTCCATCACGGACTTGCCGAGAAGAAAGCTCCCGCCCTGCCGATTCACTCGCGCGTAATGCGCGCGCCCGCGAAAAAGCACGCGAAGCCCGTAGGCGACGAGAAGCGCCGCCAAACCGATCAGCAGGCCATACGCGTAGAGCTGTTCAAAACTCACGCGCGCGGAGCCTCTTCCCCTTCATCAATGCCGTAGTAAGTGAGGCCTAGATGATTAATGAGCTCCTCATTGGTGAAAAAGCGCAGCGTGTTCTCGAGCTTGAGGAGCTGAACCGAAAGGTCATGCTCCGGTTGCAAACCTTGCTTCACCACGGGAGCCTTGAAGTAAAAGGAGAGCCACTCCTGGATGCCTCGCATCTTCGCGCGCGCGGCCAAGTCCATGAAGAGCGCGAGATCGAGCACGATCGGCGCGGCCAAGATGGAGTCGCGGCAGAGGAAGTTCACCTTGATCTGCATCGGGTAACCGAGCCATCCGAAGATGTCGATGTTATCCCAGCCTTCTTTATTGTCGCCGCGAGGAGGGTAATAATTGATCCTCACGACGTGATGGATGTTGGAATAGAGCTCCGGGTAGCGTTCGGCCGAGAAGATATCTGAGAGCACGCCGCTCTTGGAGACTTCCTTCGATTTGAAAGAGCCCGGGTCATCGAGCACTTCGCCGTCGCGATTGCCCAGAATGTTCGTGCTGTACCAACCGGCCACGCCGAGCTGGCGATTTCGCAGCCCGGGCGCGATGACGGTCTTGAGCAACGTCTGGCCCGTCTTGAAATCCGAACCGCAGAGCGGCGTCGCCATCTCCTGCGCGAGCTCCTGCAAGCACGGCATCTCGGCGGAGACGTTCGGTGAGCCATTGGCGTAGGGAATGCGCTCGCGGAGCGAGGCGTAGGTGTAAATCTGCGAAGGCGAAATCGCGGGGTCATTGTTGCGAAGGCCTTCTTCGAAGGATTTCAACGTCGCATGAACCGCTGACGCGGGCGTGTACACTTCAGTCGAGGCGCACCAGACCATGACCCCGCGGTCGCAGCCGTTTTCCTTCATGAAGTTCCGGATGTCGGCGCGCAGCTGATCGGCGAGATCCATCTTCGTCGCGCCGGTCTTGACGTGGGAGCCCTCGAGGCGCTTCACGAAATCCTTGTCGAAGACGGCTTTCATCGGCTTGATTTTCGAGAGGGGCTCTTTCAGCTTTTCAAGGAGGTTCTGATCCAAAACTTGCGCGTGGGAAGCTGCCTCGTAAGCGTTCTCGGGGAAAAGATCCCAGCCGCCGAAAACCAGCTGATCGAGCGAAGCCAGGGGAACGAGGTCGCAAACTTTTTTGTAGCGATTCTCCGTCCGCTTGCCGAGCCTCACTTGGCCCATCTGCGTGTAGGAGCCGATGGGCAGCGCGAGCTTCTGCTTGATCGCTTCGACGCCCGCGAAAAAAGTCGTGGCGACTGCACCCATGCCCGGCGTGAACACGGCGAGCTTTCCCCGGGCGGGTGCGATTTCTGGGGAATTTTTTCTGGATTGCGGCATTTGAGAACTCCTATCTAAAGTAATTCAACTTTCGAGATGGGTAAAGGGAGAAACCAGGGCCACCTCGCGACATCCCTGTTCCGCGGAACGGTAGGCGGCCTCGATCGTCTGCACGCACATGAGCGCGTCGATCGTCTCAGGCCCCACCCAACGTTCCATTTGAATGGTTTTTTGAAATTCATCAAACAGCGAATTGAACCAGCTGACGTGGCTCGCATCCATCCAATGCGACGACACTGAGCTATTCTCGAAGGACCACTTCACCGCGCCTTGCGCGATGTCCGGCCCCGAGGTCGATTCTTGCAGAGCGAGTTCCAAACGATCGTCATCGACCGTGATCGCTCCTCGGTCGCCCTGAAGGGCGTAAATGACTTTCCTCACCCCCGCCGTCCAACTCAGCGTGAGATTGACCCAGCCCCGCGGAAAAGTCAGCACCGCCGAGAAATTATCTTCCGTGTCGTAACGATCCGACTGAAGGTTGAAGAACTTGGCGCTGATGGCCGTCGGCATTGCCTTCATCCAATCAAACGTGAGGTAAAAGCTGTGGCTCCCGTGATCCATCGCGATCCCGCCGCCGCTCAGCCGCTTTTCGCGCCTCCAATGCTTTTCCCATTCCTCCACTCCCTTGGCATGGGTATTCCGAAACGTGCAAAGCGTCGCCGTGTGGACGCGGCCGATGCGGCCCGATTGGATGATCTCCGAGATCGATCGAACCACGGGCGCGTGCTTGTAATTATGGCAGGGGAACAAAACTCGATTGGAGCGTTTAGCCTGGCGGGCCATCGCGAGCGCGGACTCATAACTCGTCGCCAATGGTTTTTCGCAAAGGACGTGCAATCCCCGTTTCAATGCCTCAAGTGTAATCTCTTCGTGGACGTAAGGGGGCGCGCAGATATCGACAAAATCAAGCGACTCCGCCTCCTTCTCGAGGAGCTCGCGCCAACTGGAATAGATCTTCGCCTGAGGAAGGGCGCGCCGGGCTTCCTCCGCGCGCGGGGCGCAGAAATCAGCGACCGCGCAAAGCTCCACGTCCTTGCGGGCCAGATAAGCCGGCACATGGCCCTTGGAAGCGATGAAACCATAGCCTATGATCGCGCCCTTCATGAGCTCTCACATTCCATCCGTTTGCATCCGTGGATCAATCTCGCTATAAGCAAAGTTACTTCGCTATGACCATTCATACCCTGGCTACTCCTACCAAAATTGACCGACTGAGCCAAACTGAATTCCTGATTGCATGGCAAACAGGTGAGCAATTCGCTCTTTCTTTCTTAGAAACACGCTTTCAATGCCCTTGCGCCGGCTGCGTGGACGAACATACCGGTCAAAGAACGCTGATCCGAGAGAGCTTGGATGCCACGGTTCGTCCCCTCCAAGTCGAGCCCGTGGGCCGCTATGCGCTTCACATCGCCTGGAGCGACGGCCATCGAACCGGAATGTACGCCTTTGATCGGCTCTATCGACTCTGCGCTGAAACTGGGCGTAAACTGAATTCGTGAGCCTGCTGCCCGATCCCGTCCGCGCCCAATATGAGGCGCTCCCCTATCCCCCGATTCCCTGGGTTGCGCTGCCGCACCCTTCAACAGGGCGGCTGCTGCGCTATGAACGGGGATGCGAGCTCGCTCTTCGACCCGAGAGCCATGCGGGAATTCGGATCCTGATCGCGGGGGCGGGAACCTTTGAACCTCTGGTCGTCGCGCAACAGCATCCTTACGCACAGGAGATCACCGCCATTGACTTTAGCCAAAGCTCCATCGACCGCCTCAAGAAACGATGGAGATGGTCAAAACTGTCGCCTCTTCGCTGGGGACGGCGAGCGCATTTAACGCTCCAATGCGCGGATCTTTGGGAATGGGAACCTCCACGCTCCTACCCCACTTTTGATTACATCTTGTGCTCAAACGTCATTCATCATGTTGGAGATCCCGCGGCCTTGCTCGCGCGGCTCAGCGCATGGCTCAGCCCGGGCGGCCTGCTTCGAATCGTCACTTACCCCCATCAAAGCCGGCTCTGGATGCGACTGACTTCCCTGTGGCTGAAAACCCAGTCTCCTGCGCAAGCTCGGGAATGCATCTCGAAACTTCCGCCGCTTCATCCGCTGAGGACCTGTTTTCTCGCGCATGCGGAGCGAAAAACGCTGACCGGGATCACGGACGCTTTTTTTCACGCGCGGGAAAACCCCCTCCCTCCCCTCAAATGGGCGGAAGCCATCCAGAGCGCGAATCTGGAGTGGATCGCCGAAGATCAAGCCTTTGATTCGAGCTCTGGGTATCTGGAGAAAAAATTCCCTGAAACCCACCCCCTCTCAAACTGGGAAAGACTTCAAATCCTGGATGATCTCCTGGAAATTCAAGCCAATCCGATTTTTTGGCTTCGAAAACGCGACCGCTCCTCAAAAAAAGGGGCCTCCATTTCTGCTGAATCTTACTTCGCGCCTCAACAGCTGCCTCTTCATCCCGAATCCAGCCTGCTCAGCCGCCTCACCCCGCCCGCTGCCGTTTTGGCTCACTGGAAACAGAACGCCGGAACGGCGTTCCGCCTCCCTTCGCTCGTCCATTGGGAATTGAGGAAGGGATTCTCGCGAGCGGAGCGACGGCTCGCCTCTTGCGGTGTTTCACTGCAGAAAGCCTTGGGCGAGCTTAAAGATGCAAGCGACCCTCTTCGAACCCTGCCCCAGCACGACGTCCCCGAGCCCTGGGGACAGGAGGAGTGGGATGCCTTTGAGCAGCTAGCGGATCGCGATGGGCTTTCGCCGCGAATTCGTTCCGCGCCGGCGGCGAAAAATCTTTCGGAGCAGGCGTTGATGCATCAGCTGCTCCATTTTTCCTCCGCTCCGTTTTTCGAGATTTGCTTTGACTCGGGATCTTGAGCGGCCTTAGGCTCAGTTCGTGGCACTTCAAACCCTTGAAACTCCCTTTACCCGGCTTTTAGGTTGCAGCGCTCCCTTGATCGCGGGGCCGATGTTCCTCGTGAGCAACGAGGCCCTGGTTTCAGCGGTCAGCAACGCTGGCGCGGTAGGCGCCACACCGGCGCTGAACTGGAAAACCACCGCCGCTTTTCGTGACGCCCTGAAGACGATCCGCAAGGCGACTTCCAAGCCTTTCGGGGTGAACATCATCGTCAATCAAGCAAACATCCGGCAAAAAGCCGATCTTGAGGCTTGCGCGGAAGCCGGCGTGCCCCTCGTCATCACTTCGCTGGGGAATCCCAAGGAAGTGATCAGAGTCATGCATGAAACCGGCGGAAAAGTTTTCTGCGACGTCACCAACCTCGAGTACGCGAAAAAAGTCCAGGACCTCGGCGCTGACGGCGTGGTTGCCGTAGGAGCCGGCGCGGGGGGCCATGCCGGCCCCATCTCGCCGCTCGTGCTCATTCCCTACCTCAAAAAAAATCTGCGGATCCCAGTCATCGCCGCCGGGGGAATCGCCACGGGAGAGCAGATGGCCGCTTGCCTTTTGCTCGGGGCCTCCGCCGTCCAAATCGGCACTCGCTTCATCGCGAGCACCGAGGCGAACGTGGATGCGGCCTATAAAAACGCCATCGTCCAAGCCGACCCCGAGGACATCGTCATGACCAAGAAAATTTCTGGAACTCCCGCCGCGGTCATCCGCACGCCCTACATCGATCGAGTGGGACTCGAGCTCAACTGGATCGAGCGCGCGTTCCTGAAAAATCCCAGGACCAAAAAATACGTCAAGCTCATGAGGGCGTACCTGGGTTCCAAAGCGCTGGAGCGGGCCGTGGTCGGCCCCACCTGGAAAGAAGTATGGAGCGCCGGTCAGTCGGTTGGCCTGATTGACGAGATTTTGCCGGCGAGCCAAATCGTAGAACGTCTCGTTCAAGAATGCCGACAGGCTTTTTCTTCAGTGTGAGTGCGGAAAAGCCAGGAGAAAAACGCCGAGCAGCGCGATCGCCAAGCCTGTCATCACTTCCCCGTAGTGCTCCAACAGCGGACTGTCCAATTTTTTGAGCCACCCCCGCGAAGCCAATGCGGTGGCGCTCCCCAGGGCGAGGATGACCCCGAATGAAAAGGCGCCCATCGACGCCACAATCGCCGACCACCCCTGAGCCGATGCCGCGATGAAAACGGGGAGCGCCGCCACGCAAGGGCTGAACCCGAGCAGGAAGATGAAACCCCAGACCCCTGCCTGGGAGCGCGTCCGGCTGGGGCCATGATGAGTATGCCCATGGCAGCGCGCGTGGCGATAATAATAATAAATCCCGTAAGCCAGCCCAAAGAGGATCAGCGCGAATCCCGAGACGCGCTCCACGGTCTCCTCGAATCCTTCGATGAAACGCACTCCGAACGCGATCGAACAGATCGAAAGGGACAGTGAGAAGATGATGTGACCTGAAGCCGCGACGAACGCGGCGAGAAGGGACTGGGAGACCGACCAGCGCTTGGACTTGGCGATGAGGACGATCGGAAGCCAATGCCCCGGCGAGAGCGAATGAATGAACCCGACCAGCGCGGATGAAAAAGCTAAAAGCCACATAACTCGGCGCGGAACTTAACATGCTCTGTTTTTTGATGTAAGCAGTTCTTAAGATGAATTCAAAACGGGAGCTGAAGCTCTTCTTGGACGGAGCGGATCGACGATCCATGGTGGAAATG
Source organism: uncultured Bacteriovoracaceae bacterium (assembly GCA_964563795.1). GTDB lineage: Bacteria > Bdellovibrionota > UBA1018 > UBA1018 > UBA1018 > CAZLYB01. The sequence goes on from CAZLYB010000001.1 coordinate 52,304, forward strand.
GCCGCGGAACCCTGGATCCACGGCTTTACGACCAATCCCAGCCTGATGCGCAAGGCGGGAGTCACGGATTACTCGAAGTACTGCCAGGAGATTTCCTTTGCGCTTCAAGGGAAACCGGTGTCGTTCGAGGTTTTCGCCGACGACCTGGCCTCAATGAAGCAACAAGCCCTTAAAATCCATGCGTGGGAAAAGCCGGCAAGTTCCCCCATTTACGTCAAAATCCCCGTCACCAACTCAAAGGGCGTTTCGTGCGCCCCCCTGATCCAAGAACTTTCCCATCAGAACATCAAGCTCAATGTCACCGCGGTCTACACCCTTCAGCAAACCGCCGAAGTCGCCGCGGCTCTTCAAGGAGGGGCTCCTTCTATCCTCTCGATTTTCGCGGGGAGAATCGCCGACAGCGGAGTCGATCCCTTGCCGTTAATGCGGGAGGCGCTGAGCATCTGCGAAAAGGCGGATTCCTCGATCGAGCTGCTCTGGGCCAGTTGCCGCGAACCTTTCAACATCGCTCAAGCCCGGGAGATGGGATGCGCCATCATCACGGCGCCTTTGGACATGCTCAAGAAGAGCCGAGCCTTCGGCAAAGATCTCAAACAGTTGAGCCTGGAAACGGTTCAAACCTTCAAATCAGATGCCGAAGCCGCCCACTTCTCCCTCTGAACCGTTTTCCAGGGTCCTCTTTTTCACGAAGCACTCCCGCGAAGAAGTGGAGAACCGGAAAGACCTCAGGGAGCATTATTTTTTCAAGCTCCTGCGAGAAGCCGTGCCGATGGTGGAAACGCGGCTCCCGCAGGAATGGGCGTCCCAAGGATCCTGTGAACCTTCCGCGCTTCGCTGGGTCAACGCCGAAACGTTCATCCCCTCCCCGGGCGCTTTCTCTTCGCCCGCCTTTTTCGTCTTGGATTACTCCCCGCGAAACGAACAGGGTCTTTCCGTTTTGCAAAGAGCCTCGCTCCTCTGGAGGTGGGTCACGAGAAAAAGCCTGACTTCGCAAGCTCGGTCCATTTTGGTGAGCCGAGAGCGGGATGCCGCCCGGATCTCCCGCAAAAAAACTCGGGCGCCAGTGACCCTGATTCCCCCGCTGATCGACGCGGAAGAATTCACTCCACGCCTGGATGGCTCCTCTCCCCCCACGCTCCTTGTGGTAACCGAAGGTCAGTCGCCCCATGATGCACAACGTTCATTGAACTGGTTCTTTCACGAGATTGAGCCCCGCCTCAAAAGACCGCTCAAAAATATACGGGTCATTCCCTGTGATCGCCCAGGTTCGAGCGAGCCCCACTTCGGTTCCAATACGGTGGCATGCTTCCCGCATCGAAAGCCCTCCTTCAAAAACTACGCCTTGCTGCAAGCGATGGCCTGCTCCCAGGCCATTGTCACTACCGCGCATGGGGCAGCCAGCCTCACCCTCTCGCCGACGCACGAAGCGTTGGTGAGCGACGACGCCAACGTTTTTTCATCTTCCCTATTTAAAGCGCTCTCTGACCAGGAGCTTCGCCTCAAGCTCGGGCAGAACTCCAGGAAGGCGGTCGAAGCCCGACATCACTGGCTCTTGGCCCGCCCCTTGATCAAGCATCTTTTATTATCGTTGAAACATTCCTCGAATCGAACGAGGATTTAAGGGCGCATGAACCTTCTTACCGGAGTGATTGCTGGTTTTTTGATGTTCCTCCCCTTGTCCTCCCCTTTGATATCGGGTGAAAGCGCCCGATTCCCCGAGAATTCCTTGAACCAACATCCTGGAATCCTCGCGGTTGCTCCACCTCGAGGGATGGGTCATCGCGTCTTTCTGGGCAAAACCGCCACGCCCGACCTTCGACTTGCCCTCAAATTCGTGGAGCTGATCTCACCCGCGACCGGAGAAACCGCGCTCACCCCGAATGAAGCGGTTCAACTGATTCAGGGAGCGAACCGTTTTTTGAAAAACTGCGGAATTGAACTTCTTTTAGAGCGATTTGAGGCCGCTCCCGTGTCTGATTATCAAGTGCCCTACGAAATCGACTCCTTCAGCGAGTTCAACGCCATTCGAAAAGCGTTTCAAGACCCGCGGCGATTGCTCGTCGTCCATACGGGGCAATGGGATCACCACAGCTTGGGACAGGCTCAGGCGTGGACGCCGCTGCCCTCCTTGGATCCCCAGATGCCCCGGGGAACCGTCATCGAAGAGGGGGTCGCCGAGCACGCGGGGCTCGCCGCCCATGAGATCGCCCATGCGCTGGGGCTTGAGCATTTCGAGGATCAAAAAAATCTCATGAATCCCATCCTGGGAAAAAACTCCACTCATCTCGAGCCGCACCAGTGCGCAAGGATGAAGAATCAATCCTTGAAACTCTGGCGACAGGCGATTCGAAGTTAGCCTTGAACAGGCTTCTCATTAAGCAGACTAAAAAAGTCCATTAAGCAATCCCCCTCCGCTTCGTGGAAAATGATAAGAAGGGGTCGAATCAACCACGTCTAAATAGTTTATTGACATTGTTTAAAAATTAATGTTAAAGCGTGGGCGAACTTACAAGGAGTTTTTATGGTTCAAAAAAGCAAAACGCGTTCCGCGTTCATGGCGCTCACCGTCTTAGCCTCCCTTTCACTCTTGAGCGCTTGTGGGCAAAATTACCACTTCACCAAGGATCAAGGCAAAAGCGGCGGCGAAAGCGCGCAAAGCACGAACGCTGAAACAGCCAATGCGACGCCCGCTCCTCAGCCCAAGCTGATCGAAGAAAAAATCTCCGCTCCAGCCGTTGAGATAGCGGACTCCGTTCCCCTAAAAAAAATTACCCCTCCCGACACCCTCGTCGCTCGGCCTCTCCATAAATCCGGCGGGGATAAAATTGATGGACTGGACGCATCCCCGTTCAACCCCGAAACCTTCACCCCCGAAAGCATTGGCGACGAATACTACATCCAGCATCGTGAATGGTCGCTGCCTTACCATGGCTTCAGGAGCGTGGCAAAGAACCGCCGCTGGATCAACATCCCCGTGCATGGGATCAACGATAAAATCGAGTTTGGGAGTGGAACGGAACCTAAAGCGTCCGAGAGAATCAGGGACGCTCAAGTCCTGATCCCATTTGACATCCCCGCGGAAATTTCGAGCGCGAAAATCACTAAGATCAACAGCATCATGCTCACCATCGCCCTGTATAAGTACGCCGAAGACCACCAAAAGCGCACTGAGCTTCTTTGCGTGGTCGCGAAGCAAACCTGCTCGGGCATTTTCTTCAATGAGCCCGGCTGGAAGAATGCGGCGAACACGGACTACAAGCCCCTGCTCAACAGGGAGTTTGCGGACGTCATGGAAGGCGCCTCAGTGCCGAACGCCAGAAACAAGGGCTATAAAATCCCGGAGCAATACTTCTCATTTGATCTATTGAAACTTTTCGACGCTCCTCTCCGCAACTCCGCCAAACCCCCCTTGACCCAGGCGGATTGGATCAAGCTGCTTCAGGACAAGGTGTTTTATTTAGTGGCGGCTGACGACCTCACCGTCATTGGCGTCCCAACCATCAAGATTGATTTTGAAGTGGAGAGTTGATTCTTATGAAGAAGGCTATTTTTCGAGCGGTTTCGAGTTTCGCAATCCTCGCAGGCGCTGTTGCTCAAGCGGACAACATCAACGTCCAGACCTTGAGCCCCTCGACGAGCTCTCATTACGCCCTGACCGAAGGCGCCGTGACCGACCGCCCCGCGGGACTGGAGACGGATCGCTATCGCCGGTACCTGCTCGCAGTCGACTACAACTACCTGCATCGCCCCTTGGTGGAACTCGATGGGAGCCGCTCCCAGCGGCTGAATACCGTCGTCTCCAACTTGCAGACCTTGGACCTCATGCCGGGGATCGAGTGGAACGGGAGATTCTCCATCCACGCTGCCCTCCCCATGCACCTCGTGCAAAGAACGGATCAGCCCAATTCATTCGCGCTCGGTGACTCCAGACTGTTCTCAAAATTCTACCTCACCCAAAACCGCAGGCCTTTTAACGTAGCGTTGATCCCGGAAGTTCGCCTTCCAACCGGCGATAAGGGGCTGTTCGTTTCGAGCGGAACGGTCGGCTGGGGCGCGCTGGTCGCTTTGGAGCGGGACTTCGGACCCGTCCGAGCCGCAGCGAACGCCGGCTACCGAAACTCCCCCGGGTCCATCCTGCGCGAAGTCGACAATCGCCAGCGATTGCCGCTGAGCCTGGGGCTTGAAATCCCAGTGAGCCGCGCCTGGTCAATTAACACTGAAGCCGCGGGAAGCCTCGTGATCCCCGTCAGACGTTTTGAGAACACCAGCGAATATTACGCGGGCGCCCGCTATCAAGCCTCGCCTGAGCTCGCTGTGTTCGGCGGCGGCAGCATCGGCAGCACGACAACCGCGTCCAGCGCCGATTACCGAATTCTGACCGGCTTGAAATTCGCCCCTTTCGCGGTGGCCAAGACGGTGCCAGTGGTCGCGGAAGCCCCGATCGTCATGACGACCGCGGCGCCTCGAGTGATTTTCACGCCTACTCAGATCAACATCAATGAAGAGATCAAATTCGAGCACAACTCGGACATCCTGACCCCCTCAGCGCAGAATTTGCTGGGTGAAGTCGCGAGCGTCATCAAGGCTAACCGGCAGCAGATCCGCTTGATTCACATCGAAGGGCACGCCAACATCCTCGGAACGGATGAATACAACTTGAAACTCTCCCTCGCGCGCGCGGAGTCGGTGAAAAACTACCTCGGCTCACAAGGCATCGAGAACGACCTGCTCACCCCGATCGGTTACGGCAAGCGCCGCCCGAAGGCTGAGGCCGCGAACCTCTCCCCAGAGCGTCAGTTGATCGAAAATCGAAGGGTGGACTTTAAAGTCATCCAGTAATCAGGTAACGAAAGAGGCAGGATGATCCCATGGATTCGAAAAATCCTGCCCTTTCTCCCCTGGCCCGCGAGAGCACACCGGATCCGACCCTTGGAAGGAAGCAGGATCCGCTTCGTCCTCAAGCAAAATGACCTTCAGCTGCTGATCCCGATCGTCAATCTGAGCCGCACTGGCATCGGATTGCTGAGCAAAACTTTTCCACGCCTTCCCACTCCCGGTGAAACGCTCCAAGGGGATCTGATCGTGGACATGGGACCTGAGCGACTGAGCACCCCGCTTTGCCTCAAGATCGTCCATCATCAGGGTGAAACCCTGGGCTGCCAACCTTGCACCGGTTGCGAATGCTGCCGGGATGATTCCCCCGAGAGCAAGAGCATTTCGGAACTGAAATCCATCGCCTTTCGATCCTTCCGCGCGGAAATCGAGGCGATGGAAATGAAACCCATCCCCCGGGCCAAGCTTCGAAAATTCCAGGACGGCGAACCCCACTGGTTCTTTGGCTCCGGCGATTGCGAGCTTTTCTACATCGTAAAAGAGGAAAGGCTCGTCCGTTTTCAGTTGAGCTTCGTGGGGGATTATTTCGAGGGCGAGATGAGGGATTCCAACCTCAGGTACGCAAAAAAAACCGAAGAATCCGGCATCCTGAATTGGCAAACCAGCATCCCTGAGGAAAAAATCCTGGAAGCGCGGCGGTTTTTAGCCCACATCCCGGGACTCGCGGAACCGCACCGCCTGCTCTTGCAGTCGGCATTCAATCCAAGACTTCTTCGAGGTAAAAACCAAAATCAGTGACCCAAAAACAAGAGTACAAAGCGCGGCTTACTTTTTCATAGTATATGTCCGCGCAAAAATGACCGATGCCGACCGTTTTGAAGCGTGGATTCAGGAGATTGGTCAAATGCGAAGCGCTTCCAATCCAGCCCTGCAGCATTTTATAGGCGCCGAGGAGCGGAAGATCGCTTCCATCCGACGCGCCCCCCTGCACGCTGACTTGGCCAATGTTCTCACCCGCCCGGTACGGGTACTCAAAAAATCCGAGTCGCGCTTTAAAATTCCGACTTTTAGAATCTTCATGCTTGGCCCAAACCTCGCCTGGCAATCCCGCCATGTCCTGCGCGTACCAGCGCGCGGACTGAGTGAGGCGAACCGAAACCGCGAGTGGCTCCTGGATCGGGCGATACCCGTGAGTTTGACAAAATTCATGGGCCTTGGGATCTGAGCGCACGCAGTATTCCGCCCGAACCTGATTCATCGCCTCAAGCAAAAGCTGATCCTCGCGGCTGAGTGAAGGGAGCGAGGGCGAGCCCTTCCGGACACTCGGGCTCGAAGGTGGGAGCGGCTCTGACTTGATCTCACCGATTAAAATCGCTTTGGGGGAGGGTTTTTCAAGGGGGGGCCGCGCAACAGCGGGGGTCTTCGCCTCAGAAACGGCGTCAGGCGTTGCATTGGGCGCTTGAGAACGGGAGGGGGAATCCTCCGGCTTGCCGCAAGCGGCTAGAAAAAAAGCCAATCCCAAAAAAGCGAAAACCCGTGTTCCCATGATCAAATCTTCATCCTTTATAAGTCGAGGAGTACCAAAATTTTATTTTAAATATCATATATTTAAAATAAAATCACGCACCTCTCCCTAGATCGTGATATACCCCCTCCATGGGCGCTCAACCAAGCGGAACTTTTAGGTATTTCGCATCCAGAAAATCGACTTATGCGCCGCGGGAGTTCGGTCGCACCGGCTGGGCGGTCTCTCCCGTCGGGTTCGGGGGATACCGCATCGACTTGCGGCATCCTGCCCACTCGGAAGCGCTCCAGTACGCGCTCCTCAACTGGTGCAACCTCATCGATACCAGCGCGAATTACGCCGATGGCGAGTCAGAGCGGCTCATCGGAAAAGTCCTGGCCTCCTTGTTCAATCGTCGGGAGCTTGAGCGCGAAGAAATCATCCTCGTCACCAAAGCGGGTTACATCCAGGGCGCGAATCTCAAAACTGCGCGCAAGCGCGCCGCCGAAGGGCGGCCCTTTGAGGATGTCGTGCAATACAGCCCAGATTGCTGGCACTGCATTCATCCTGATTTTTTGGAAAATCAAATCTCCTCCTCCCTCGAGCGACTGGGTGTGGAGTGCCTGGACGTCCTGCTCCTGCACAACCCTGAATACTTCTTGAAGGCCGGGGGCGATCACGCCGAGTATTACGACCGCATTCAGCAGGCCTTCGAATACCTCGAATCCGAGGTGAAGCGCGGCCGCATCCAGCATTACGGGGTCTCCTCAAATACTTTCGTAGAATCGAGAGAATCCCCTGAATTTACTTCGCTTGAAGTGATCCTCGAGATCGCAAAGGGACTGGGGGATGATCATCGCTTTTCGGTTATCCAGTTTCCGCTCAATCTTTTCGAACCAGGCGCGGTTCTGGACCAGAACAACCTGGGCGGAACGGTTTTGCAGCTCGCCCTTCAGAATGGATTGGGAACCCTGAGCAATCGCCCCCTGAACGCGTTCCTCGAGGGCGAGCTCGTCCGTCTCGCCGATTTTTCGAACCATTCCGCCGACTCCCAAAACACGGAGGGAAGCGAGTCCCCCGCCCAACGCCTCCAGCGCGACTTCCTCCCGGCGCTTGAACTCGAATCAAGATATCCGGCGGGCGAATTGCTTCAGCTCAACCAAGTCGCCTGGGCTCACATCTTGAAGCAAAATCTTTCGCGCATCCAGGACCCCGAAGTTTGGCGCCAGCTCCTGGAGCATCAAATCGAGCCCAGCCTCGAAAAAAACTACGCGCTCCTTCAGGGCGACGAGGCGTTCGCCGACTGGGCGGTCGATCACCGGCAGGCGCTCAAAACTCTTTTAAAATCCGTCGGGGCACTCTTGGACTCGCAGGCCTCCCTACGTTCCGAGAAAATTTCGGCGCAGTTGAACTCGCTTTGCCCCGCGCTTTCGGGTTCCACCAGCCTCTCGCGCAAAGCGACCCGCGTTTACCGCTCCCTGCCCGGTTTGAGCTGCGTGCTCGCGGGAATGCGGAAGAAATCTTACGTCAAAGATCTCTTGGCTGATCCTCAGCCCAATCTCAGCGCGGACCAAGCCATCGATCTCCTCAATCATCTCCAGCATCAGGAACACCCGCGCGTTGACCCCGCTTTGAGCCCGGGCTAAAGTCAGCGCATGCTGAAACCCTCGGATTGGCTTTTAGAGCCCCACGGCTGCCCCGGATTCCTCAAGCACCATGAAGTCGCCCGAATCCAAAAAGGCCCCACCACTCATCACACGGAGTACTTGTCCCTCAAGATTCCCAGCCGCTACGCGCTGGTAAATCTCACTGAGCAGGTGGAGGAGAGCATCGAGCGCTCCGAGATTCAGGATGGGCTCTGCTTCATCAGCGCCATGCACATCACTTCGGGCCTTTACGTGAACGACGCCGAATCCGGGCTGCTTGCGGATTTGAGCCTTTGGCTGGAATCGCTCGCCCCGTTCGGGAAAAACTACGCGCACCACCAAACCGGCGAGGACAATGGCGACGCGCACCTCAAGTCCTACCTGACGGGCCACGCCCTGACCGCGCCGATCACCGACTGGAAGCTCGATTTTGGAACCTGGCAGAGGATTTTTTACGCTGAGTTCGACGGCCTCCGCGAGAAGCGGGTCCTCGTCAAATGCATCGGCCTGTCCTCGGATTAACGAACGGAATCAGCCGGCCACGATCAAGCGATTCCGTCCGCTTTTCTTGGCTTGATACAGGGCCTGGTCAGCGGCCTTCATCACCTCAGCGGGGCTCACCAAATCTTGGCTTTGGGTGGCCAAGCCGATGCTCACGGTCACATGCACTTTATGCCCCGGCGTAGGCCTCAGTGAAGCATCCTTGAGGACGGGCTTGATGGCGCGCCTCACACGGTGGGCTTTTTTCTGGGCTGGGATGATTCGAAGCGAGGTTTGGGGCGAGCGGATGGTGAAATCCCGCTCGGAAAGCGATTGCCGGACTTGATCCACGCGCGTGATGATCTCTTGAATCCCCTTTTCCTCGAACACGAGGCAGAACTCCTCGCCCCCGTACCGGTAAAATGACGCGGGAAAGCTTTTATGGAAAAATTGCGCCACGAACCGAAGCACGTTATCCCCTTCATCATGCCCGTAGGTGTCATTGAAACTCTTGAAATGATCGATATCCACCATGGCGAGCGTTGATTCGGGGGGAATGCCCTGAAGCCTTTCGTCCAAGGCCCGGCGATTGGGGATCCCGGTCAACTCATCGATGTAAACACGCTCCCAATACATTCTGTAAATTGAATAAAGCACGATGAACCCGGCCGAAGCGTAAGCCAATGAAGACCCCATCTTCATGAACTTGACGGTGACTCGCGCCGCCGATTCGTTCAGGAAGAAGAAAATCGGGATTAGCGCGAAAAAAACGCCCAAGGCGAAATCCCTGAAGTGCCGGTCCTTCTGCAGGGGAATTCGGCTCGCGAAACCCGCCATTAATAAGAGGCTTGAATCAGAGAGCCTCCAGACCGGCGAGTAAAACAACCACTGCCAGGCAATGATCCTCTGAATGAATCCCCATCCGAGCAGGGTCATCGTCGCGAGGAGAAGCACCGGCAGGAACGCGGCGAGGATGAGCAGGGCGCCCTTCTGACTCAGAACCCGGGCATTGGGGAGCGTGAAAAGCATCCACAGCGAAGCGGGCAAAGCAATCGCGAGAATTTGGTTCCGCTGGGCGTTCGTGACGTCGCGCAGCGGGATGAGCGCCCCTCCCCAGAGATACGCCGTCAAAAACAGCGACATGACGAGCACCACGCGGGGCTGGTTGATCTTGCTTCCTAAAAAGGCCGTCAAACCGAAGAGAAAGTACGGGAGCGCGGAAAGCGCCTCGAGAAAAGCTTTTTCCTTGAACAATGGGAGGGGAACAGTATTGATGGAAAGTAAGACGATCGGAAGGCTCGCGAGAAGTGCGAATACCCACCATGAATTCCGGGAGCGGAGTGTTTGAGCGAGGAAGTGCCACATGAAAAGTGAAGACCTTCCCCCATTTCAACGAAAATCCGCGGCGATTTCAACTGCCATCCTCATCTTGAGCGGGATTTTCGCTTCATTCTGCCCCCACGAAGCGCGATGCGCCTCTCCGCTTCCCTATCCCGCGCGGACGACCCCCTACAGCGGCTATGGCACGACGGTGCGCGGGGATATCCGCACAGTCGGGATGGCCGGGGCGACAACGGGGCTCGCGGACACCTTTTTGGCGGCTGCGGACAATCCCGCCGGCTTGGCGATGACGATGAACCAAGGGGACATCAACTTCGCGAGCAACCAGGTCTTTGATGCCGCCATCCAGGATTTTGACAGCCCCATCGTTTCAAACAGCATCGGGGCGGCTCTCGTCATTTATCCTTGGGCGCTGAGCTTGGGGTATCTTTCCTCTTATCGCGAAGACGACACTTATCTTCTTCCTTCAGGGAGCGCGGCCCGGTTGAACGTGAATTTGAATGAGTTTCGCGCGGCCGCGGCCCGGGTATTCTTTGATAACCGGCTCTCGCTAGGGTTGAGCTTGAATTTGGCGCAATCCGAGCAGGGCGTCGAATCCGACTCCCCCTCCACGAGCAATGCGCATCACTCCTATGCCCTAGGCGCCACGCTGGGGGCCATGTACCGGCTCCCCAGACGCCTTCTGATCGGCCTGGGGTTTAAAACTCCGATTCATGTCCCGCCCGCTTCGGAGGGCGAGACCTCGCCGCTCATCGCCGGGCTTTATCAAGGGGTGTTCGTGCCCTGGGTTGGTTCGCTGGGAACGGGATGGATTCCCAATCGATTTTTTAGGACGGATTTCACTCTGAGAGTCGTGGGAACGACTCCGTCAGCGCGTCTCCTGAGAGACCAAAGAGTCGCCGTGGGTCAAAATACGACGTTTCAACCTCACTTGGGCGCAGCTTACGTCTTCGCAGATTTTCATGAATTCTCGGGGACATTCTTTCTGGGAAGCTATTATGAGCATTCCCGCATCGCCCATTCGCCGAGCCGCTACCATGGGACGATCGGCATTGAGACCAAACCGTGGGTTTTCACCACGGGCTTCGCTTTTGATCTCAGTCAGCACTACCGCAACTACATCCTCTCCATCGGAGTGGATGTATTTAGAGTTTTTGAGAAAGTGGATTTGATCCCGAAGATTTGGCGAGCTCCGCAGGCGGGTTGGTTCCCGAAGCCCTTCATTTTTTCGGATGAGGGTCTTTCACGGCCGATGGTCGCGGAATGGAAGCCGCAAGGGCCGGATATGGATCCCATCAAAATCGGGCTCGATATACCCAAACGGCTCAAGGAGAAGATCATTGAGATCGGGGGAGGAGGATCCTCCCAGGAGCTTGAACCTGCCCCTGAGCCGGTCAAAAAACAGGGAAAAGGGAAGAATTCAAGAGCGCGAAAATTACCGCCGCAGCGGCGGTAGGGCTTTTTCTTAATCCCTGTTTTCGATTTTCTGTCAGAGCTGTTTTCTGTCTGGCGACTGATGACGGTCCTGTTTGGGGAACAGTTGCTCTTCGAAAAGCTCATCTCCTTTCGCTGTTCAATTCCATCGGTTAGTCAAGACGCTCAAGCTTCCGAGCTATCTTAAGGATCAACTACTTCGCTCCTCGAGCTCGGTTGCGCTCAACGTCGCTGAGGGCTCCGCTAAGCTCTCACGAGCGGATCAGAGGAGATTTTACGCCATCTCTCTCGGGAGTCTCCGTGAGTCGCAAGCGGCGTTGGATCTTCTGGGTTCAGCTCCGACCGAGATGGTCACACTTGCTGATCAACTGGGTGGGCATCTCTATCGACTCTGCCATCCAAAGTGACATTTTGATCCTCAGGAGAAAATACCGCAATCGTCGTCTCCCGCTTAGGCCCTAGCCCCGCTGCCCTACTCCAGCGAAAACCCGAGGAAGCAAGCGCTGCGCGCGCGTGAGAGGCGGCGCCGTAAGTCACGAGAACTGCATCGGGGAGAACACGACGGGCAATCAGGCGGAAGGCATCCCCACCCCAAAGGGCTGGATCCGATCGAGGAGAAAAGGGATCATAAAAAATGATTTCCGGTTGGGGGGCATTCCTACAAGTTTCTAAAAAATCGCCTTCGATGCCGCTCCAACGAATCTTCAGTTTAGCGGAGTGCCAGAGCTTTTTCTCAAGGAGCATGCCAGGCGCTTCGTGATTTCGAAGATGAGAGAACTGATCAGCCTGGCTCAAAGCGAGCCTCAAGCCATCCAGGTCGTTTTCGAAGCTGATCAATTCAAGAGGACGAATGGGCTTCTTCACGCACTCCACCGAGAGGATCGCCGCCATCGCGTTGGTCGCCGCTCCGAGCCCCACATCCCAGAGCACGAGCGGATCCTTGATGGGTTGTGCGAGTCGATCGAGCAGGCCACTTGGCTTGACGTAAAGCTCGACGCTCTCGTGAAGCGGTTCCGCGAGCGGGTGCATAAGCTCCCCGGAGCTGAGCTGGCGAATGCGCGCAAGCCCTTCGGGGGAATGAACGATTTCGTAATTCCCGAGCCGCATCTCGCCTAAAGCATCCCGAGCTGAAGACGCGCCGCTTCGGACATGCGCTCGCGCTCCCACGGCGGATCAAAGACCAGCTCCACGAAGGACTCCCGTACATTCGGGATTGAAGCGATTTGTTTTTCCACATCGGACTTTAAGACAGGTCCCATCCCGCATCCCGGCGCGGTGAGAGTCATGCGCACATCGACGCGGTAACCGCCGTCAGGGAGCGCCATCGCTTCGCATAAGTAGATGAGCCCGAGATCCACGATGTTGACCGGGATCTCCGGGTCATAGCACTGCTTGAGCTTTTCCATGACGACTTCGGCCATTTCGCGCGCGCTCTGGGGCGCCTTTTCATCTCCCGCGCTTGCGCTCTCACCGGTTTTGGCAAGGCCCAGAGCATCCGCGTCTTTTTCGGAGATTCGATAGAGTGATCCGTTGGACGCGTAGACCGTGTAATGGTTGCCGAGCGCCTGCATCAGCACGACGTCGGATCCGCCCGCAAGCAGGCAGTTTCCGCCGGCAGGGATTTCTACCGCCTCGCAATCGCGAAGCAGCGTGATGTTTTTTCGATCCGCCCCGCTGAACGCGCTCATGACTGAACTCCTGAGGCGCCGCTCTCCACGGCAGAATGCAGCGCGTGCCACGCGAGGGTGGCGCACTTCACGCGGGCCGGAAATTCCCCGACACCCGAAAAAACCGCGAGCTTGCCGAGCTCCATCCCGGGCTCCTGCCCGGTCGTGAGCAACTGAAATCCATGGAAGATCTTCTGCGCTTCTTCCAACGTTTTGCCTTTGAGGCTTTCGGTCATCATCGACGCCGAGGCGGTCGAAATCGCGCAGCCCGATCCCTGAAAGCGAATGTCCTGGATGCGATCGCCCTCCAAGCGGAGAAACACCGTGACCCGGTCCCCGCAGAGCGGGTTGAATCCTTCGGCCTTGCGGTTGAACTCGGGAAGTTCCCCGAAATTCTTCGGTGATTTGGAGTGATCTAGGATCACTTCTTGATACAGATCCCCGAGCTCGCTCATCGTTCCCTCATCAGTGAAACATCTCCCGTACGGAGCTGAGACCCTGGGCGAGCCGGTCGATCTCCTCGGCCGTGTTGTAAAAAGAAAACGAAGCGCGCACCGAGGAGCTCACCCCGAAATGATCGGCGAGCGGCTGCGCGCAGTGATGGCCCGCGCGGATCGCGACCCCTTTGCGATCGAGGATGGTCGCGACGTCATGTGCATGCACGCCTTCCAGCGTGAATGTGAGAAGGCTGGCCCGATGCTCAGGAGCGCCCAGCATGCGCAAACCCGGAATTTTTGAAAGCAGATGCGCTCCGTATTTGAGGAGATCCGCTTCGTACGCTTGAACATCAGGGAGATTCAACCCATTCAAATAGTTCAGCGCCACGCCTAAACCGACCGCTTCCGCGATCGAAGGCGTACCGGCTTCGAACTTCATCGGAGCTTTTTGAAAGGTCGTTCCCTTCTCGCTCACGTGCTGGATCATTCCCCCGCCTGATTGATAGGGAGGGAGCCGATCCAGCCATTCGCGACGCCCATAGAGCGCGCCAATGCCGGTGGGCCCATAAGCTTTGTGCGAGGAGAACGCGTAAAAATCGCAGCCCAGCTCTTGAACATCCACTTTGAGGTGGGGAATGGCCTGGGCCCCGTCGACGAACACGGCGATCCCCCGCGCATGGGCCGCTTGAATGATTTCTTTCAGCGGATTGATCGTGCCCAGCACGTTGGAGACATGAGTGATGGCCAGGATCTTTGCGCGATCCGACCACGCGTCCAGGGTCTCGCGCCAGCGGAGGTTCCCGCGGGCATCCATCGGGATCACCCGAAAAACGGCGCCCGAGCGCTGCGCCGCAAGCTGCCAGGGAACCCAATTCGAATGGTGCTCCATCGAAGTCACGACGACTGCGTCCTGGGATTTTAACGAGTAAGAAAACCCCTGCGCCACGAGGTTCGCGCTCTCCGTCGTCCCGCGCGTGAAAACGACCTCGTCGAGGTGGGCCGCGTTCAGGTGCTTTTGAACGATGGTGCGCGCGCGCTCATAAGCCGCGGTCGCGCGCTCCGAAAGATGGTGCGCGCCACGATGGACGTTGGAGTTCTCCTCCGTGTAAAATCGCGCCATCGCATCGAGCACGGCGCGCGGTTTCTGGCTCGTGGCCGCGTTATCGAGGTAAGCGAGCGACTTTCCATGGACGGAAGCGTTCAAGATGGGGAAGTCCTCGCGGATTTTCCGCACGTCCCAGGAACTCATGGCTGCGACACTCCTAAAGTCCAATCCGCAAACGCTTGCATCGCACGCGCGCGAATCTCGGCGTGCAGGATCGATTCCATCATCCCGCGCGCGAACGCCTCGACCAAAATCGTCGTCGCCTCGCGGAGGCCCACTCCGCGCGAGCGCAGGTAAAAGAGCGCCTGCGGATCGAGCCTCCCCACCGTCGCTCCGTGCGAGCATTTGACGTCATCGGCCAGAATTTGAAGCTGCGGCCTCACATCTGCGCGAGCGCTCGCGCTCAGAAGAAGATTTTTATTGAGCTGCCTCGCCTCGGTTTTTTGCGCGTCTGGGCGCACGTGGACATGTCCCAGGAATGAGCCATGAGCGCGGTCATCGAGTACTCCGTGATAAAGCTGCCGGCTTTCGCAATGAGGCGCGCGGTGATCAACGA
The DNA here is from genome assembly GCA_964563795.1 of uncultured Bacteriovoracaceae bacterium. Classification (GTDB taxonomy): domain Bacteria; phylum Bdellovibrionota; class UBA1018; order UBA1018; family UBA1018; genus CAZLYB01. The sequence continues at coordinate 67,307 of CAZLYB010000001.1, forward strand.
TCGTATGATGATCGCGCTGCTCGGAGGAGCGCGCGGCGTAAAATCCCTGAAGATTGCAATAAGCCTCGGGTTCTTCCAAGATACAGCGAAGCTCCTGGCGCACCCAATTCGTGCCGACCGCGACCCAATGGGCATCGAACCGGCTCGAACGCTTTTGGGTCACCCGCATGTCATGAAGGAAGTAATTTCCGCTCTGACCCTCAACGAGCGCGCAATGATGAAGCTGGCTTTCGCGATCGAGCGCGATCTGCGTGACCGTGCTTCGCAGGAACGCCTCGGAGGGGCTCTCCTTCTCATCAGCGATCTGCTCCAGCACCTGGGCCTCGGCCCGCTCACCTAAAATCAGGAGATTTCTCCGGTAAGCGCTCGAGCTGGAGGCGCTCGCATTTTGGATGAAGAGCGGTTGAGAAAGTTTTACGTTTGGCGGAACCCATGCGAGCACGCCGTCCGCCCAATAAGCGCTATTGAGTGATTTAAACCCGTCTTTTAGACCTTCTTGGGCTCCCTCACCCAGCTGCTCAGATTCGAGGAGCATCCGAATCTGATTCCACACCGCCTCTGGGATTTGCTGGGGCTTCGTTTCGAGCGCCTGGCGCAAGCTTCCAAAATAGCCGCCGGCTTTTTTTAATTCTTGGGATTCCTCGCTAGAAGGTTCAGACGGCTTTTGCGAAGCCGGTGCCAAAATGCCTCGAGTCAATCCCGAAAGAGCCGTGTACCGCCAAGCCTCGCTGCGAGCCGAAGGAAGGCCGGCCCGTTCAAAGTCTTTCAAACTCTTTTGGCGCAGGGGCGCGAGCCACTCAGCTTGCATGACCAGCCTGCGATTGAAGGTTTTGATAGCCGCTTTTTTCGAGTTCAATCGCCAGTCCCCGATCGCCGGAGCGGACGATCTTTCCGTCCACAAGCACGTGGACGTAATCAGGCTGAATGTAATCCAGTAGGCGCTGATAGTGCGTGATCACGAGGATGCCTCGCTCCGGGGAGCGCGAAGCGTTCACGCCCTCAGCCACGATCTTGAGCGCGTCGATGTCGAGTCCCGAATCCGTCTCATCGAGGATGGCGAGCTTGGGCTCGAGCATCGAGAGCTGAAGGATCTCATTGCGCTTTTTCTCGCCGCCCGAAAACCCCTGATTGACCGAGCGCTCGATGAAGCGCTGATCCATTTGCAAACTCTTCATTTTAGCTTTAGCCAAATTCAAGAAATCGAGCGCGTCGTACTCCGGGAGCCCGCGATGTTTTCTCACCGCATTGACCGCGGCGCGCAGGAAGTAAAGATTCCCCACGCCCGGGATCTCAACCGGGTACTGAAACGCGAGGAACACGCCTTCGCGCGCGCGCTCCTCAGGCGATAGCCCCAAAAGATCTTTGCCCCGAAAAAGCACCTCGCCGCTGATAGATTCAAATCCATCGCGACCGGAGAGCACGTTCGCGAGCGTGCTCTTGCCCGAGCCATTGGGGCCCATGACGGCGTGCACCTGGCCGCCTTCGATCTCGAGGTTCAGACCCTTGAGGATCTGCTTTCCGGTGACGGCCGCGTTTAAATTTTTGATTGATAATAAAGAACTCATCCTACGCTTCCTTCCAAGCTGACTCCCAGGAGTTTTTGCGCTTCGACCGCAAATTCCATCGGCAGTTTCTTCAACACATCCCTGCAAAATCCGTTGACGATCATCGAGATCGCGTCCTCAGTCGAGATCCCTCGGCTACGGCAGTAAAAGAGCTGATCCTCGCTGATCTTCGAGGTCGTCGCCTCATGCTCGATCTGAGCGGTGGGATTGCGCGATTCGATCGTGGGAAACGTGTGCGCCCCGCAGCGGCTTCCCATGAGCAGCGAATCGCATTGCGAGAAGTTGCGCGCGCCCTCGGCTTTGGGATGGATCGAGACCATTCCGCGATAGGTGTTCTGCCCCTGCCCCGCTGAAATGCCCTTGGAGATGATCGTGCTCGTCGAGCCGCGACCGATGTGGATCATCTTGGTGCCGGTATCGGCCTGCTGATAATGGTTCGCCACCGCAACCGAGTAAAATTCGCCAACCGAGTTCTCGCCCTCTAAGATCACGCTCGGGTACTTCCAGGTGATGGCGGATCCGGTCTCCACCTGCGTCCAGGAGATCTTCGAGGCCTTCCCACGGCAGAGCCCGCGCTTGGTCACGAAGTTGTAAATCCCGCCCTTGCCTTCGCGGTCGCCAGGATACCAATTCTGTACGGTGGAATACTGGATCTGCGCGCCTTCAAGCGCGATGAGCTCCACGACCGCGGCGTGCAACTGATTGGTATCACGCCGGGGAGCCGTGCACCCTTCAAGGTAACTCACGCGTGCGCCTTCATCGGCGATCAGCAGCGTGCGCTCGAACTGGCCCGTGTTGGCCGCGTTGATGCGAAAATAAGTCGAAAGCTCCATGGGGCACTTCACGCCCTTGGGAATGTAGCAGAACGACCCGTCGCTAAAGACGGCGGAGTTGAGTGCGGCGTAAAAATTGTCGGTCACCGGAACGACTGTGCCCAAGTACTTGCGCACGAGCTCCGGATGCTCGCGCACAGCCTCCGAGAAGGAGCAAAAAATAATCCCAAGCTCCGCAAGCTTCGATTTAAACGTTGTCGCTACCGAGACGCTGTCGATGACCGCATCCACCGCAACACCCGTGAGCCGCTTTTGCTCTTCGAGCGAGATGCCGAGCTTGCCGAACATCTTGCGAAGCTCCGGGTCTACTTCATCGAGGCTCTTGGGGCCTTCTTTTTGGGACTTAGGGGCCGAGTAATAAATGATGTCTTGATAATTAATTTCGGGGTAAGTCGCGTTCGCCCAATGCGGCTCCTTCATCTTGAGCCAGGCCTGATAGGCCTTGAGGCGCCACTGGAGCAGAAACTCGGGCTCCCCTTTTTTGCTGGAGATGAGACGAATCACGTCTTCATTGAGTCCATGGGGAATGCTCTCGGATTCGATGTCGGTGACGAACCCATATTGGTAGTCTTGCGACGTGAACTTCTCGAGATCGCTCGTCGAGGATTGCTTTTTTGCTTCAGCGGTCATGTGCCTGGGCTCCTCATGAGATCAGCCAGCGTCACTTGTCCCAGGGATCGCGAGATGATTTGGTTGATGCGTTGAAGATGGCTTTTGCTCGGGCAGGTTTTTTCGATCCCGCAGCACTGATCCAGCGCCGCGCACTCGGTGATCGCGATCGGCCCCTCGAGGAGCGAGATCATTTCCGCCACCGTGATGGATTCGGCGGGCTTGGCGAGCCGATATCCGCCCGCGGCGCCCCGCACGGAGGTCAAGAGGCTGCCCTGCGAAAGCGCTTTTAAAAGCTTTCCGACCGTGGGAAGAGGAAGCCGCACCGCTCGGGAAAGATCCCGCGCCGTGAGCGTAGCTGCGTCTTGGCGCGCCAGATGCGTCAAAAGCACGATCCCGTAATCAGTGAGTTTTCGTATCCGAATCATAATGAGGGAATTAGTACTAAGTTAGTACTGATTTAAAGTCAATCCTTGATTGATGCAGGGTTCGGCAAAGAAAATACGCCACTGTGTCACTGCAGCCCCGTCTACACATCTAACATTGTCAAATCAATGTGCAGGCCTTAAATAGTACAGCACCTTGTTTTCACAGATAAAAATGCCTGGCATGTCTCCTGCTTTATCGTTCTTGCAAGAACGAACAGGGGGAATCATGCGTTTCATTAAGATTAACTTTTGCCTTAACCTTACGCTCCTTAGCCTGACATGGATGCTCACCTCTACATATGCTCACGCTTGGGGCTATAGCAACAGGCTCACCAAAGGGCCTGCAACAAATTCTTTCTCGTCACTCCCATCAAACCCATTACCTGGCACCAGTGATACGAATGGACCAGACAAAAACTCTGAGCCCGAAGAAATCACCGCAAACTGTTCTATCAGTTTAGCTTGGTGGTCACTGGATTGTTCGAGCGCGCTTCCGATTGCTTCGACTCGAAACATCAAGATAAAAGCCAGATCTTTAGGAGAATTGGTCACAGTCTGTGCTCAACAGTATTATTCCTACAAGAACAACGCATCAGTTGGTCCTTTCCAGATAGGGTACTATTCAGTCTCGGCTTCGAACGGTCAGGGAATTAATGCTGTTGACGGCCCGTATAGCTGCAGCGAATAAGGGGTGAAACCAAAATAGCTTCGTGCGAAATTCTCATGGATTTATAGTCTGGGAAGTTTGCCTGTAAATTCACTGCCATCATGCGCCTTTAGAAAGGCATTGTAGGACCAAAGAGTTTTGCGATTTTCTAAACATTGGGTGAACCCATGCCCCCAAAAAAAGAAGTGAGGTGAGTTCTTCATTTCAGTTTACAGGTTGGGACGGTCCATGATGATTTTGCAGATCGTTTCTCTTGCATTGCATTCCATAGTGTAATGTCCACTGAAAAGGTACCCTTTTCGCGCAAAAGGGCTTTGGTTTTGTTCATCACTCACGATTTTTTTGTAGGTCTCACTCTCATAAAGAGAGCGTGGCATGGGGAATAAAATCCCCGTTTTATTTGAACCATCAGCATTTTTTTCATCGCCCAACTCCAGGCGAACAGCCCAATTCTTCCAGCTCTGGATACTGAGCATAAAAATAGTTTGAAGATCAGTTGCCCTACCGAAGTAGTCTCTACTCATGAAGGAAAGGACCGAAACATTCTGATCAAAAATTGCGGTACAAAAATGATAACTCCTGCCGCCGTTATTCTTATATGATCTGCAGCGACCTTAGAAACACGCCCTCTAGAGACTGTAAATCACTCCCAGTGTCCCGGTGAGCTGGCTCTTCGTGGTTCCGTCATGAGCTTCGAACCGCTGGCGATAGGTCGAATCATCGTAGCGAAATTCAAGGCGTGTCTCGAGACCAGTGGCGAGCGTAAAACCATTGGTCAAAGTATACCCGTAAATCGTTTGGGAGGGGCCGCCCACTGTATAGCCATGAGTATCCCTAAAGACCTCAAACCTCGGGCTCAGGGTGTAGGCAGGCGAAAGCTGAAATTTTGCATGCAAGCTCATAGCGCGCCAAGAGGGGTTGGCAAGAGTACTACCAATTAGCGCGTTTTTTTCATGCCCCGCAAGTAGCTCAAGGGCGAACGCTGTTTTGGGTCCAAGCGTGTACACCGTGTTGATTTCGTGAATCGTCTTGTAATTTGCGTTGTTTCCAGCCTGCTCAGGGCCACCGATGAAGTTATAGATCACGCTGAGCTCATTTGAAGGAACCATTTTGAGTTGAGCCCCGAGCGTTTTGCCGGAATTGTTGTCGTAGATCGAGTTCCAACTATTATAGATGTAAAGGCTGGGGATTAATTTTTGGGGGACGACGGCGTAACCCACATGAATTCCGGTATGCCAAAAAGGCCCTCCAAATCCAAACGCCGTGGATCTGGAATACTGCCAATTATCGCGCGGCTTCATGAGTTCGTAGCCGACGTGGGTCGGCATTTTCCCGATTTCAATGGTGAGATTCGGGGCTGATGAAGGAGTGTAGGTGATGAATGCCTGTCCAATGTGCTTTGAGACTTCATCGACGACCTGATTGGTGGGGGCCGTGCTGGGGCTTGCAACCGCCGCGTTTTGATCCGCGAACCCCCCAAAGTCGAGATCGACCAAAAAACTGACTTCAGGGCTCGTTTTGCGGAGCGTGAGCTCTGCGAGATTGAGAGCGATTTGATTATGGTAAATATCGTAGTACCTGAGCTGGTTGTTCCCGTTTGGGATGCTGGCGCTCGGTACTGAGGTGCTTGAGATGGGGCTCGGCGTGCGTGGCCTGTTTTTATTGTAGGAATAGTAAAAGTCAAAGAGACCGGAGATTTGCAGTTTCGATGAGGAAGAGTCAGACGATGGTGCAGGGGAGTGAACTGCGTTCGCGCTGCTCTGAAGTTCTGGATTCTGGAGTTGATCTTCAGAGTAGGCGATCGAACTTCCAAGCAATGCGAAAAATAAGAGAGTAATGGAAAAAGATCGGAATCGAGCAGCGATGATCATGGTTTTCCCCTGTTCTGACTGTTGGTGAGTACTTACTCAAGCTGAAAAAAAGTTAAATCGATAAAAAAAGGACGTCAAAAGAATTCCATGAGCTTTCACTGATGAGGATGTGAATGTAGTCAGTGAATGATTTAATCTAGCTCATTAGATTTTGATACGAACTTCTTGATATAGCAGTTTTCCTGCCCTTATGGTTGATTCATTCCCATGAAACTCGAAACGCGCGCGATTCACGGCCCAGGGGATTTGGAACGCATTCATGGGGCGGTCGTCACCCCGATCTTTCAATCCTCGACCTACGAGTGCACCGGCAGTGAAGGCTCCTACGACGCGATTCGATACCTCCGGCTCAACAATTCCCCTTCCCATCTCAGGCTCCATCGGTTGCTCGCCTCGCTTGAAGGCGCGGAGGATGCGCTCGTCACCTCAAGCGGCATGGCGGCCATTTCCACGACACTCCTTTCGCTCCTCAAAGCGGGCGATCATCTGCTCGTTCAAAAAAATCTTTACGGCGGAACGCATTCCTTCATCACGCAGGATCTTCCGCGCTACGGCATCTCCTCCAGCTGGATCGACGCGACGGATCCCAAGAGCTGGGCGGCGCTGCTGCGACCCGAGACTCGCCTGATCTACGTCGAATCCATGAGCAATCCCACGCTCCAGATCAGCGACCTCGAGGGGGTGCTCGCATTCGCTAAAAAAAATCGCATCACGAGCGTCATCGACAACACGTTCGCGAGTCCCGTCAATTTCAGCGCCATTGAGTTCGGGTTTGATCTCTCGCTCCATAGCGCGACTAAATATTTGAACGGGCACTCCGATCTCGTCGCCGGGGCGATCCTCGGCCGAAGCGAGCTCATTCATCAGATTTGTCACCGACTGAATCATCTGGGCGGATGCCTCGATCCCCATGCGTGCTTTCTGCTCGAGCGCGGCATTCGCACGCTCGTGCTCCGCGTGCGCGCGCAAAATGAGACTTCTCTCGCGCTCGCGCGCTTTCTCGAAGCCCAGCCTCAAGTGGCGCATGTTTACCACCCCGGCCTTCTAAGCCACCCCCACCATGAACGCGCCAAAAAACTCTTTCGCGGATTTGGCGGCGTCGTGAGCTTTGAGCTCAAAGCGGGAGTGTCTGCCGCACGGCGTCTACTTCAAAACGTCAGACTCCCTGTCCAAGCCGTCAGCCTCGGCGGAATCGAAACCCTGATCACTCTGCCCGCTCAGAGCTCCCACAAAGGCCTCTCCGCCGAAGAGCAACGCGCCGCAGGCCTGAACGAGGGATTGATCCGGGTCGCCGTGGGGATTGAAGCCGTGGAAGACCTGATCGCCGACTTTGATCAGGCGCT
>CAZLYB010000001.1:74722-278825 GCA_964563795.1 uncultured Bacteriovoracaceae bacterium
AAAGGAGCCCATGAAAAAATGGCTCCTCTTCCTCATCGCCTCACCTGCCTTTTGCGCCGAAGCTCCGCTGAGCTGGCAGGACTGCGTAGAGCTCGCCTCACGCAACAGCGCCGCGCTGAAAGCCAGCGCCGCTACTGCCGAAGCGCAGCGCCTTCAACAAGGAGCGGCGCTCAATGGCTTCTTCCCTCAGATCTCAGGCAATCTCGGGTGGAATCATTCCAACTCCCAATCCGTGATCACGGGCACGACTCTCACCAGCGATGCCTACACCGCTTCACTCACGGGGACTCAAAATCTTTTCTCGGGCTTTCAAGATCTCGGTAAATTCAAGCAGGCGCGCGCGAATGCCAAGGCGAGCCTGGCCGCGCTTCAAACCGTCAAAGCGCAGGTGAGCTATGATTTGAAAGCGGCTTACGAGGGGCTGCTTTATTCGCAGGAATATTCCAAGCTCACGCTTCAAATCATCCAACGCAGGCAGGAGAATCTCAATCTCGTGCGCCTGCGTTTCGCGAGCGGGCGCGAGAATCAGGGCTCGGTCCTGCTTTCGCAGGCCTACCTCGATCAAGCGCGCTACGATGACCTTCAAGCGAATGACTTAAAGCACATGGCCAGCGCGCAGCTCTCGCGCGTGATCAGTCCCGGGGAGTTGGATCTCGGCGACTCTCAGCCGATGCAACTCTCGGGGAATGTCCCCACCTCCGCGCCGCCGCAGCCCAGACCCGAATTCAAATCGCTTGCGCTCGGCACCCCGGATTACGCGCAGGCGCAAGCGCTCGAAGAAGCGGCCGGCGCCTCCGTCACGGTCGCGCGCTCGGCATTCTTTCCGAGCCTGAACGTGACGGGCACCGCAAGCAAGCAGGGCGACGAATTTTTTCCTCAAGACACCAATCGCTGGTCCATCGGCGTAAATCTCAGCATCCCGCTCTTCAACGGGGGCCGAGATCTTTTCGCGACCCGAAGCGCTTCGGCCGCCTGGGCGAGCTCCGAGAGTTCGCGCTTCAACGTCAGCAGGCTGCTGCTCACGAAGCTCGAGCAGGCCTACGCGGCTTTTCTGGAGTCGGAGGCGAAATTCAAAGTGGATGCGAGCTTTCTCAAAGCCTCGCAAGTACGCGCTGAGATCGCGCGCAAAAAATACAACAACGGATTGCTCACCTTCGAGGACTGGGACATCATCGAAAGCGACCTGATCACCCGCCAAAAATCCTACCTTCAAAGCAAACGCGACCGAGTGCTTTCAGAAGCCGCTTGGGAGCAAGCGCAAGGCAGAGGAGTCATCCCATGAGTGAACAACCCAAGCGATCCTCCCGAAAGAAATGGCTCATCTTGACCCTGGCGGTGCTAGTCGCCGTGGTAGGCTTCTGGATCGGGAGTCGCAGCCGAAACCCAAAGACCACCTACCGCGAGATCACCGTGCAGCGCGGGGATCTTGCGGTCATCATCCTGGCCACAGGTACCGTGCAGCCTGAGAATCGCCTCGAGATCAAACCTCCCATCGCAGGCCGGGTCGAACAGGTCTTGGTAAAGGAAGGCCAATCCGTTTCAAAAGGGCAGATTCTCGCTTGGATGAGCTCGACGGAGCGCGCGGCGCTGCTCGATGCCGCGCGCGCGGAAGGCGCCGAAGAACTCAAACGCTGGGAAAATCTTTATCGCCCTACCCCTGTAGTCGCTCCCATCCGAGGCACGATCATCCTCAGAAACGTCGAGCCTGGCCAAACCTTCACGAGCACCGATGCCATTCTCGTCATGTCGGATCGACTCACGGTCAAAGCACAGGTGGATGAGACCGATATCTCTCAGATTAAACTCGGGCAGCCCGCTGAGATGATTCTGGACGCTTACTCCGATCAAAAGATCGCAGCCAAAGTCGATCAGATCGCTTTTGAAGCCAAGACCGTCAACAACGTCACGACGTATCTCGTTGACGTGCTCCCGGAGTCCACTCCGGAAACCATGCGAAGCGGGATGACCGCCAACGTGAGCTTCACGACGCAATCCAAAAAAGACGTGCTCATGATCCCCAGCGAAGCCATTCGCTTTGAAAACGGAGCCGCATCAGTCCTCGCGCCAAACGGTGAAGGTCAACCCTCCTCTCGATCCATCAAAACCGGGCTCACCGACGGCAAGCGGACCGAAATCCTCTCGGGTCTTTCCGAAAATGACCGCGTACTCGTCCCTCAGTTTGAAGCGAAAAAAGGGCGCGCTCAACAGAGCTCGAGCCCCTTCTCGCCGATGGGCACTCGCGGCGGCGGCCGCGGGGGGCGCTAAAGCCGATGATCGAGATCCGCGATCTCACCAAAAGCTACCGCATGGGCGACAACCTGGTTCAGGCGCTGCGCGGAGTTTCACTCAAGATCGAGGATGGGGATTTTGTCGCGATCATGGGCCCCTCGGGGAGTGGAAAATCCACGCTGACCCACATCTTAGGGCTTCTGGATATTCCCTCCTCTGGCTCTTATTTGCTCAACGGCAAAGAAGTCTCGAAACGCTCCGAAGATGAACTCGCGGTCCTGAGGCGCGATGAGATTGGTTTCATCTTCCAGCAGTTCAATCTGCTCCCCCGCATGACGGCCGAAGAGAACGTCGCGCTGCCCCTGCTTTATTCCAAAAAATCAGGAAGCGCTTCGCGCTCAAAAACCCTGCTCGAGCGTGTGGGCTTGGGTCCCCGATCCTCGCACAAACCCAATGAGCTCTCCGGCGGGCAGCAGCAGCGCGTGGCCATCGCCCGATCGCTCATCAACCAGCCTCGCATGATCCTGGCAGATGAACCGACCGGCAACCTCGATTCCGTCAGCGAAAAAGAAATCATGCGCGCGCTCAAGGAGCTCAACGAGCAAGGCATCACCGTCCTCATCGTGACTCATGAGGAAGAAATCGGGAGCCAAGCCCATCGCCTCATCCGCATGCGCGATGGGACCGTCCAATCCGATGAGCGCAGGCTCCCGCTCCAATCTCGGTCCCCGAGCGCGGGCGGCGCGCCCACAGCCGCTCCTTCGAGCAGCTTCATAGGAACCGTGATGGAGCATTTTCACGAGGGATTCAAGACGCTCGCTTCCAACAAAATTCGCACCGGGCTTTCGATGCTGGGCATTTTGATCGGAGTGGCCGCGGTCGTCGCGATGCTCGCGCTCGGTCGGGGCGCTCAAAAAGCCATCGAAAGCCAGCTCGCCTCTCTCGGCTCCAATCTTCTCGTCCTCCGCCCGGGCGCCGTGCGCGTGGGCGGCGTTTCGCAGGAGGCGGGCACGACCACGCGCCTCACCTCCGAGGACTCGGACGCGCTCCTCGATAAAATCCCGTCCATTCGATTCGTCGGCCCCACGGTGAACGGCCGGGGTCAGGCTTCCTACCTCAACAAGAACTGGAGCACGCAAACCCTGGGCGCCGCGCCCAGCTATGCCCGAATGCATGCGGCGCAGCCCGAGATCGGGCGATTCTTCACCGAGGAAGAGAACAAGAAAAGAGCGCGCGTCGCCGTGATCGGAATGACGCTGGTCCGGGAACTTTTCGGCGATCAGAATCCGATCGGCGAAATGATCAAGATCAACAAGATCGGATTTCAGGTGATCGGAATCCTGCCTGAAAAAGGCGCCAACGGCTGGAGAGATCAGGATGACGTCATCCTCATCCCGCTTCTCACCGCCATGCATCGGTTGCTTGGAAAAAACTACGTGGACTCCATCGACATCGAAGTGAGGGACGCGGAGCGGATCGAATCCACGCAAAATCAAGTACTGGAACTCATGGCGCAGCGGCATCGCGTCCCCTTCTCACAACGGGACGACGCGTTTCAGATCCGCAACATGGCGGACATTCAAGCCGCGCTCGCCCAGAGCAGTCAGACGATGTCGGCTCTGCTGGCCTCGATCGCCGCGATCTCGCTTCTCGTGGGCGGAATCGGCATCATGAACATCATGCTCGTCTCCGTCACCGAACGCACCAAGGAGATTGGCCTCAGAAAAGCCATCGGCGCCAGACGTTCTGACATTTTGCTTCAGTTCCTAGCCGAGTCCGTCGTAGTCAGCGTCGTGGGGGGCGTGATCGGCATCGTCTTGGGTTGGGCCATCACGCTCGCGCTCTCGAGCCTCTCGGGCTGGGCGACCTCGATCTCGCCGCAGTCGGTGGCGCTGGCCTTTTTCTTCTCCGCGTTCATCGGCGTAGTGTTCGGGATTTATCCCGCAAAGAAGGCTTCGCTGCTGCACCCGATCGATGCACTGAGGTATGAGTGAACGGATGAAACTTAGTTCAGCCCCATTTTCAGCTTCCCTTGCGGCAGCTCTCTTTTGAGCTCCTTTAAGATTCTCTCCGTGGAATCAATTTCCGAACCCAAGTTGCCCCAAAAACTCAACAACTGATTCTCATTGGTTCCCCAATACCGCGTCTTATCTTCCACGGATCGACCTAAAATTTGAAGGAACAAATTTTGAACTTTCTTCTGAGGCACCCAGATGGTTCTTGAATAGCCCATCAATGCCGCGATGAACGGATTAAGATGCTCCTCAGTGATTCCATCCACCTCTTTGAGAACTCGATGAACTTGGAGCGCGACTTGATAAAACTGATCCTCATCCATCCTGAAAAGCTCTTGCTTGAGGATTCTGCCAAAACTCGTCAAATACTCCTTCAGATGCGCCAGGGAATTTTTCGTCACGCCCCGCGCCAAAGTTGCGATGAGCCGCTTGAACTCCTCCTCAGGAATTTTTTGATTTTTATCTTTCATCAAAGCTTCAAGCCAGCGGAGGGAATCATGATAGGTCTGCAAAGCTGCTTCAATCCTATCAATCAGCGTAAAATCCTCAAATCGCTCATGGAGCAATGTCTCAATCCATTGAGGAAGCTCTCGATTCATGAGGTAAGAAATTTGAGAACGCGACAGTTGATGGAGATGAAAAAAGAAGAACTCCTGCACTTGCGATCGAGCCCCCTGATTGAGAAGACGCTCAATCTCGCTCGTCTTAAAGACCGGCTCATTCCACTCCGTTTGAATGAGCGTTTGAAAGGAGGCCTGCCGGTTCGAATTGAGCTCTGGAAAGTCCTCCAACAATTCCGGCTGGGATATGACGGGACGAGCTGATTGCTTTACTGGACTACCCCGCTTGGGGTATCGATAGCCTCGGGTCAAAATCGACTTCCCTTGCTCGACTCGAACGCTCAGAATAGCCGCAGCCCTCGAGGTCTCATCCCATTCCTGAATGATCGCGGGCTCCAACCGTGAGCGATCGAGATCAGACCAGGGATTCCCCTCAAATCGGCCAAAAGAAAATCGATCCTCAATCAATCGCCTCTCGATAAACTCGAGCCTTGAGAGCAGCTGATCCAATGCCATGTTCTCCTCCATGATGAGGATCATGCTGATGATTCTCCGGTTGAGCAGGTCCAAAACCTTTCCTGTCGCCCGATGATCAGATCCCGGCTTGATGAAAAGATGCGCCTGGCGGAGCTGCTCCAAGGAAAGCTGATGAAGATGCCCGGCCAGAAAAAGGAAAGCCTGACTGGGCTCGAGCCTCGCTAATTCTTTTTGAAGGTCGACCGTTGAGATCACCGGCTCGGATTCGCCGATCAGCGCCTCGAAAGAAACTTTCTCCTTGGCGAAAGAACGGCCTCTCAGCGCTCCTCGCACTTGGGTGTCGATCCATTGGTTCAATAGGTTGAATGAATCATCATCAAAAAATGAAGGTTTCTTTTGCGGTGATGCCCCCCAATTCAAGCGAAGCAGGGCTGCGCAGGTGTATCCTTGAGCCACTCGGAACTGGACTCCGTTCGGGATCTTGCGATCTTTGGCTTCAGCCAGAGCCAATGGTAAGAGCAAGCTCCCAAAAAAAATCTTCGGAAAAAATCTGCCCCTCACATGTAACCTTTTATCCTCCATCCCCCCCACGGTCAAATTCCCATTGACTAATCCTGATTTTGCGATTGACTGATGGGCGGGGGAAATCATGAATCATCGCTCTTCGGTTAAGCTATTTATTTTAGCGGGGGCTGCCTTATTCTCTTTTTCAGCGGCGCGAGCCGAGCAGAAAATCTGGGACGGGACGCTGGAGTACCAAGGCAGCACGATCCTCGAGGATGAGTACGAGGCCTACACGGGCGAATTCATCAACCCCAACGAGCATGAGAACTACGTTCAGCTCCGGTGCTTGGATCCGAATGAGCCGGGCGTACTCGCCTCCGTGGGAACTTTCCGCGGATTGAACATGGCCGCATCCGGGCTCTTCACGGCGTTTTTTCAGTACGATTTTGACGTGACGACGACCGCGTTCAATCACCTCAATCGCGCTCTCATCCTGAAAGCCAAAAACCGCTTCGAATACTTGAGCTACCTCCTTACGGGGAAGAAGCAAAAGCAGCTCTTTCAGAGCTTCCGGGAGGGTAAGATTGGTGAATCAGCGTTCGTGAAGGAGCTCGGTCAGATCGCCAACAGCACCTCTTCACTGGATTACTATCGGAATCTCAGGCGGCTGAGGCTTTCGCTCCCCTCTCTTTCCCCGGACTACGCCACGGCCCTCACGAAGCGGTATCAGCTCGTCAAAAAAAGTTATCACTCGCCCCTCCTGTTCCCGAAAGACATCCTCAGCTACCTCTATTTCAGGGAAGAAACTTTTTTTGAGGAGCTCGGGGGGATTCAAAAATTCTTCTCGCAGCCTTGGTCCAAGGAGGCGTTTTTCGGGAATGACGAGCTTTACGACCGGCTGAGGCGCTTCATCGCGGACGGGAAACTCCACGTTCTCGTGGGCGATCTGCTGGGGGATAAGATGTTCCGCAGCCTGGGCCAAGCCTTGAGGAATTCCGGCCAAACGGTCAAAGCGCTCGACGTGTCGAATGCGCAGCAATGGATCGTGGACACCCGCCCTCCCGAGATCGTGCGAAAATATTTCGACAACGTCATCCAGCTCCCCTGGGCGAAAAACTCGCGGATCTTCACGACCGACGAACCGGTGGGCCACTCGCAGGACTGGTCCTGGAAGTATTTCGTTTTTTCGGCGGATATCTTCGGGAAACTCTTCGAGAACTACGATGCCTTCAGAAAAGAAAATCCCGCCGATTCCTACGAGGAATTCGACTTCAACTACAATAACTCGGCGCGGGCGCCGGGGTTGAGCGAGCTCTCGATCGCGTCCGTTGGGGCGCCAACAGAGCAGAAAGTCCCGGGAATCCGCCCTCAATCCCTGTACGCGACTCCGAGCGGGATTTGCAAATAAGGGAGATCACCTGGAATCCGCGGATCTCTGCCTCTCGATGCGCTTCAATTTATTATCCAACCAGGATCGGCTCCTGCCCAAGGAGCTCGCTGCATCCATTTTATGGTGCTGTCTCTGATCCAGGACGAAGAGGATGAATTGATCGGAAATTTCTTCAATATTTTCAGTTGAATGATCTTCTAAATATTTCGCCGCTAGCGCCAGTGGTAAATCAAAATCCTTGAACTGAAAAAACTTTAACCCCGACAACCATTCATTGAGCCCATAGCTCTTGACTTGCCTATTTAAGAACTGTTTGCACATGCCGAGCCTGCTCGCTGCGGCGGTTTGATTTCCTCCCTTTAAAATCAAGGCCCCTTGAAGCAAAACTTTCCTGAAGGAGTCGAGGTCATAAGAAGCGACTTTTTGGAAGAAATTACCGGAACTCGCTTCCAGCAAAGAAATCGGAGCCCGCGAGGGGGCAGCCGGCTCACAAGTTCCCAAGCAATTCGGCTTGTCGAAAAAATGTAGCCAGGCGCCTGAATTGCCTGGATCAGCGCAATTCCGGTGGATCACTGCATTCAATTGAGAGATATTGCCTGGCCAAGAGTAGCTCGCGAAAAAAGTTTGGGCCTCCGCATCGAATCCCATGAATCTCCTGCCATAGGCTTTCCCATACGTTTCATTCCATTCATTCAGTGAATGACGCGCCAGAGCCCATATGTCCTCAGGCCGATCCCTGAGTGGCAAGATCCTGTGCTCCCCTCCTTGCCCTAGGCGAAAGAAGAGGTCTTCCCTGAACTTTCCCTTTCGAATCAACTCCCTGAGATCCTGGCTCGAAGTGGCGATCACGCGGACATTGACCGGAATCTCGCGCTGCCCCCTGCCCATTCTCTGGATTTTTCTCTGATTCGGGCGGTCATTCAGGAAACGAAGAAGGCGGCCTTGCGTCTCAAGGTCCAACTCATCGATGCCATTGATCAGGAGGTCCGAACCATCAGCCTCGGCGATCAATCCATTCTTTTCGGAGATGGCGCCAGTGAACGCGCCTTTACCGTGCCCAAAAAGGATGGACTGAATCAAGTTCGGCTCGAGCGCCCCGCATTGAACTACGATCATTTTCCTGGACGAGCGGAGACCGACCTCATGCGCGGCGTTCGCGATCTTCTCTTTTCCCAGGCCTGCCTCGCCTATGATCAAAACGTCCCGATCCGCTCGGGTGACCCTCCAAATGTCCGCAAGCACGGAGTGCATGCTGGGACTTTCCACAAAGCCGTATAAACCCTGCTTCATCAGTTGAGGCGCCATGTTTTCCAAAGCAATCGTCCGGTCCACCCGCCTATCGCGGATCATCACCGGCTCCGCTCCTTCTCCACGCTCAAAATTCAGCTCACGCGCATCGGCACGTGAGTGAATGACCGCCAGCTGAATCAGATGCTTCAGTTCCCTCACATTGCCAGGCCAAGCATACCCTTCCAGAATGAGTCGAGCCTCCGGGCTGAACTCAGCGATTTCTCGCCCGAATTCCTCATTGAACTCCTTTAAAAATTTCATCGCAAGCGGGAGGATCTCCGCCTTGCGCTCCCTGAGAGGGGCTAAACGGATCACTGCCCCGCTGAGCGCGTCAAAAAGTTCGCGTCTAAAACGGCCTTCTTGAACTTCCCGCTCCAGGTCAATATTCGTGGCCGCAATGATCCGGATGTTCGCGTTGCGGGGATGCGCCTCATCCCCCAAAGGGGCGACGTATCGTAGAGAGGCCTGCATCTTAATGAAAGCAACTACGGTTTTTTGGGCTTCTAAGCTCAATTTGCCAATCTCATCGATGAAGACCGTTCCACCTTGAGCGGCTTCAAAAACCCCGACTTCAGTCTCCGCATCGGTAAAAGCGCCTTTTTTAGAGCCAAAAAAAAAGGCATATCCCTTGCCAGGGACATTCGTACTGTCCACGATTCCATAAGGGTGAGCTCGACGTTGGCTCAAGTCATGGATCATTCGGGCGATGACCTCTTTGCCTGCGCCTGTTTCCCCGTCCAACAGGACATTGGCGTCGGTCTGAGCGATGAGCTCCGCTGCCTGCAGAGGCTGATCCATGCGGCCTGGACTTTGAAAGACAACCTTGTTTTGCTCCGCCCATTGCTTCGCAGTAAGGGCATCGATGCAGCTCTCATGGGCCCAAGCCCGAGAATCGAGCCCACTCAAAAGCAGGGACAAAAGAAGAAAAGAAACCCGCTTTTTAAAGCCTAATCCCCCCTTCCCCATCAGTGTCCTGAATCAGGGGTTAGGCGGATTTTTCTTCATGGCTGAGTTTTTTGATCCAAGGAATCATCGCCCAAAGCACCGCCGCAGCGGCGATCGTCGTGAAGGCCACCCATCCGAAGAGCTGAGCGAGCGCGCCCTGCGTCCCGGACTGGTAAAATCCCGCGACCCAACCGGCGGCGTAATTCCCCACCGAAAGCGAGAAGAAGAACACGCCCATCATCAAGCCCACCACCCGCTTGGGAGCGAGCTGAGTCACCGTGCTGAGACCCACCGGGCTCAGGCAGAGTTCACCGATCGTATGGCAAAAATAAACGAGGATCAGCCATTGCGGACCGACCTTCCCGGCGCCCGCCGCCATCGAGGCGAGTGCTACGACGACGAAACCCAATCCCGTGAACAAGAGGCCGTACGCGAATTTGGCGGGGCTCGAGGGCTGGCGCTTGCCAAGCTTGATCCACAGCCACGAGAGAATCGGGGCGAAGGCGATGATGAACAGCGAGTTCACCGACTGCAGCCAGCTGGAGGGGAACTCCCAACCAAAGATGGAGTTGCTCGTTTTTTCGTCAGCGAAAAGATTGAGGCTCGAGCCCGCCTGCTCAAACGCCATCCAAAACAAGCAGGAGAAAAAGAAGAGAATGCCGATCACGGCGATGCGCTTAAGCTCGTCTGAGGTCCAAGCCTCTTTAACGTTCGAAGATCCATTCGATTGACGCGCCTTCTTGTTGGGATTGCCGACCTCAGCGAGGCGGTGTTTGTTCAATGAGTACTGCACTAACCCCAAGGTCATCCCGACGCCCGCCGCCGCAAACCCCCAGTGCCAATTGATCTTCTGGCCCAGGTATCCGCAGATAAGGGGCGCGATGAACCCACCCAGGTTGATCCCCATGTAAAACACCGAGAACCCGGCGTCCCGGCGATGGTCGTCGGCGTCATAGAGCTCTCCCACCATCGTGCTGACGTTGGGTTTCAAAAAGCCGGTCCCAATCACGATCAAGACGAGGCCCGTGTAGATGAACGGCAGGTCCGCGAGCGCCATCGAAAAATGACCGAGCGCGATGATGATCCCGCCGATCAAGACCGCGAGCTTGGCCCCGATGAAACGATCCGCGATCGCCCCGCCGAACAGGCTCGTCATGTAGACGGAGCCCGTGTACATGCCATAAAGCGCAGTAGCTTTCACGGTGTCAAAGCCCAGGCCGCCCTTCTCCGTCGGAGCCACAAGGTAAAGCACCAAAATCGCCCGCATCCCGTAGTAACTGAATCGCTCCCACATCTCGGTGAAGAACAGAGTAGTCAGTCCCTTGGGATGACCTCCAATCCCGGAGGTGTCTTCTTTGGAGGAGCGACGGGCCACGAGAGCGGATGCTTGGGACATTTTTTGAACTTCCTTTATTTTAAATCGAGAACCACACGGATCCTCAGGTGTTTATAAAAAGAAGGTCATAAAAGCAAATTTTTCGTTTTTTTGACGCTTATCGGCCCTTCAAAGTGTTGGTCATACGGTATTCGAGGTGAATCCACAGAATCCGCGCGTAATAGAAGAGAAAGGTCCCCAAAAACAGGAATTCCACGAATGGAAAGACCAGGAGGATCCACAGCTCCACGTCCAAGAGCTTCAAGACCACGAGGGGCGGGATGGTGAGGAGCGCCGTCAGCAGGAATGAGATGACCATCGCACCCAGGAAATAGCCGGGTTCGGGGTAAAAATCATGGCCGCATTTTTCGCAGCGTCGATGAAGAGAGAACCATCCTTTGAGGAGCGTACTTCCTTGACAAGCAGGGCAGCGGGCTTTGAGGACGGAGAGCAGGCTAAAACGCTGAGACGCCTCGGGCCTGGGATCAAGCGAAGGATTCATCACCTCACTTTATCAAGCCCGAAGGAGTCTGAATAGCGCGGTCTTAGCGGGTCAACGCCGGCTTGTAGCGAAGCACGAGGTTCACAGAGCCAGCCTTGATTTCCGTTTTTTTGCTTGGCGATACTTTGCTCACAGCTTGAATCATGAGGATCAAATCACGAGATGATGAGTCCCAGTAATAGCGATAAGCAATGGCGGATTCATCGCCTTTGGGGCGTCTCTTGGAAATCCTATTCGAAGCATATGAAGTTTGCTGCAATTCAGAATGAGGCAACACCCGCATCGTCATTTTGACGAAATCCCCAGTGCGCGTCTCGGACGCGGTGGCTTCATCCATATTCAAAATCAACCGTCGCTCTTTCGAAACAGAACCATCCATCCGAGAAATGACCGTCGGAATTTTGATATCGATCTCATGAGCCATAGCTCCTTGCCAATTCGCGCAAGTGACTTTCTGGGTAACTGCTGTACCCTCGCTATTTGACTCCAATATGGTTCTGGCGGTGATCGTAGCCTTCTCGCTATTTACGGACTCAATGATATTGGTCGCCTGAACTTCCCTCAAAACGTAGTAGCTGTTCTTACCATCCTTGAGCGAATCGAAGGTAGCAAGTTGCCATTCTGCCGGGACATTCGTCATGAAATTCGGGGTTTCGCAGGAGGCGGCATTCGTTGCGCTCGCTTGAGCCGCTGTGTTGCCAGAGTTTTTTGCGTTTGAGGACTCATCCTTCCCGCAAGCAGTTAAAAACAGACAAGAAACAGCCATTACGCCAGTTACAAACTTCATGATTATCCTCAATTCTTGACCAGGGCTTATCAAAAGATCTTGCGCCTCGCCAAAAAAATCGAGGACTTCATCATCACTTCATAATCGTGATAGGAAGGGATCAATCTTTTTTTTTGAAAGGATCCCGTGATGCTCAATGCTCATCTTATGAAAACATCCGCTCTTGCACTCCTCCTCGCTATCGGCGCGTCCCTCGCGGGTTGCGCCACCGGCGGCGTGGTCAAAGAACCCAGCGACGAGGAAATCAACGCTGAAGCCGCGAAAGCCTATACCGACGTCAAGGCGAAATCCAAAATCTCCGCCAACCCCGAGTGGAACGCCATGGTTCAGCGAGTGGCCGCGCGCATCGCGAAAGCTTCCGGCGAAAACTTCAAGTGGGAATACGTCCTGATCGACAACCCCGAGATCAACGCCTGGTGCATGCCCGGCGGAAAAATCGCCGTCTACACCGGCATCATGCCCGTCCTCAAAACCGAGGGCGCGCTCGCCGCAGTCCTGGGGCACGAAGTTGCGCACGCGACTCTACGCCACGGCAAACAGCAATATGCCCGCTCCATGAATGCGAATCTTCTTGGCCTGGTAGTCGGGGGAGCCACCGCCGTGGGGGGCCAGCTCCTTTGCAAGACCAGTTCCTGCAAACTGATCACGGGCCTAGGGGGCGCGGCCGCCGGTCTCGCGGTGACTTTTTTCACGCTCAAGTATTCGCGCGGTGATGAATCCGAGGCCGATCACGCGGGGCAGATGTACATGGCTAAAGCCGGCTATGACCCCGCTGAGGCGATTCAGCTTTGGGAGAGAATGGGAGCGGCCAGCCAAGGAAAAAAACCGCCGGAGCTCCTCTCCACCCACCCCTCTGACGAAAGCCGCCGTGGTCAGTTGAGCGAATGGCTTCCGGAGGCGAAAAAACAATACGACCAGGCTCCGCAGAAATTCGGGACCGGGGACCCGATCCGCTAAAGATCATTCGACCAAAAGTCCGAGATCTCCTTCAAGATGCTTTGAGAGGTCAGCTCCCGCGGGTCGAGATCAAACCAGTCCTGCGGCATGGATTGGGCGTAGCTCTTTTGAATGAAGCGCCCATCCATGAGTACGATAATCCCGCGATCGGTTTCGGAGCGAATGACCCGGCCGGCGGCTTGAACCGCTTTAGCCATCGCGGGGTACGCGTAAGCATAATCAAATCCCGATGCGTAGTGTTTCTCGTAGTACTCGCGCATTTTTTCCCGTTCCAAATCAAAGTTGGGCAGCGGAGTTCCCACGACGAACGCGCCGATGACCATGGAGCCGGGGTAATCGACTCCTTCCGAGAAAACCCCTCCCTGAACCGCGAAAAGAAAATTCGCGGCCTCCGGATCCCGTAAGCTTTCGAGGATGGATTCGATTCCCTCCTTGGTCATGGATCGTTCCTGACGGAGCACCGCAAATCCAGCGGGTGCTTCGAACCGCTCGAGAACCCGTTCCAAAAAACTGAAACTCGGGAAGAAGGCGATGTAATTTCCCCGTCGCAGCGCCCCGATCCTCGAAAGCGCTTCGGCGATCTTCGGATAATTTCTTTCGCGGTCGGAGAATTTCGATGAAAGCTGGGGAATGACGATGATCTTTCGGTTGGACGCGGGAAACGGGGAGGCGAACTCGGCGGTTTTGAGTTTTTTGGGCTCGAGCCCCATGAGACGGCTGTAAAACTCAAAGGGCTTGAGCGTCGCGGAGAAGGCCACTCTCTGAGCGTATTCCGAGTAACTCTCATTCAGCGCATCAGAGGCGTCGCAGCACGTGATGCGCAAAGCCGGCGGATGGGGCGAAAAGAGCGTGAAAAACTTCTCAGGATCCCCGAGCGCGTATTCCAAGGCCGCGACGAAGCTCGACCAGTAAAAATACAGGTTCATCACCGGATTTCCAGCGTGGATCTCCGCATCCGACGCGAGATATGAGGAGAGAAACGCCTTGAGCTCCTGATCTAGGGACAAAAAACGATTGAGTTTGGGGGCAACAGGGTGGGATTTTTCAAGCTCATCTCCGCGCTCCGCTTCGATGAGCTGGATGCATTGGTCGATTAAATTCCGGGCCTCGAGCTTGAATTGACCCGGGAGGTTTTGCGTTTCTTTTTGAAACTGCCTCAACGCCGCCGTTGAAAGCGTGGCTGAATAGTATTCCTGCGCGCGCGCGGGCAAATTATGCGCTTCATCCACGATCAAGTTGGGTTTTCCGGTTTTTAGCAAGCCGTTCGCGGTCAGCTTGCCGGGCGCCGCGCGCGGGGAAAAAACGTAATTGTAATCGCAGACCACGAGGTCCGCCTCCCGAAGCGCTTCGAATTGAATCTCAAACGGGCAGACTTGGTGGGATTGGGCGATCTTGCGGAACGTTTTCGCGGTCAAACTCCTCTTCTTGAGCAGCTCCTGGACGACCCCGTGCTCCGCGAGCTTGGAGTAGTGATCCTTGGCGTATTCGCAATACTCCGGATCGCAATGAGGCTCTTCTTTGAGGCACAGTTTTTTTTTCGCGGTGAGCGTGAGGGACTTTAAATGAGGGCCTCGCTCCTGAAGCCTCCCCAGGGCGTCTTCAGCGGCGAAATGCTGGCTATTCTTGGGGGTGGCGTAAATGACTTTTTGCCCCCGGGAGAGCGCCTCTTTCAACACGGGATAGAGAACACCCATCGTCTTGCCCAGCCCCGTGGGGGCCTGAAGCAGCATGGACTTTCCTTCTTCCATCCCTTCTTCGATAGTTTGGATCAGCTCGGCCTGGCCCCTGCGTGGCCGTTCAAATGGAAAAACGAGAGCCTCCGCCGCCTTCGCTCGACGCTTGATTCGCTTCTCGTCTTGGCGCGCTTCTTCGACCAATTCAGCCAAGCGCGACTTGAGCCACTCCTCATAGCCGTTCGCATCGAGCTCCAACTCCAGATCGAGCGCCTGCCCGTTTCGCGTTGAAACCAAATGCAAATTGAGGGCGGGAATGACGCCGTTTTTTAGCCAATATAAATAACCATAGGTCCTCAGCTGCAAACAATAGGGGTGATCCCCTGACTCCTTGAGATGGTGAAGCAAAGCGTAAACATTGAAGGAGGATTTGATTTCCTCGATTTTTGGGGTGGAGCCCGGGAAAAACCCGTCCATCCTCCCCCGAACCTCAAAGCGATAAGCGCCTTCATCAAACTCGTGGGAGAGGCTCACCTCGGACTGATACTCGGGGTGCTCCGCCTTGCGGCGCGATTGGACCTTCAGGTGAATCTCCTGGCCCAGCTGCTGTTGAGAGCGCCCCAGCCCCGAGTACGCATCGATGCTGCCCCGCCGGGGGACTGGCAAAGCGAACTCAGTGATGCCCATCGATACTTTCTTCAGCATTTAGAAAAATGACATCTGCTCGGGAACTCGGGCTCGCAAATCCGAATCGGGAAACGCTTGCAATCCCAAAACCCTCAATTTCTTGACCAACGCCCCCTGCCCGCGATGCTGAACATACACCCGCTTCGCGCCGGTCTCAGCGACGGTTTTCAGCAATGCGCTCCAATCCGCGTGATCCGAGAGCAGAAAACCCCGGTCATAGCCGCGGGTCTCCCGAGCCATCCAGCCTGAAACGAAAGCCGTCTCATAGTTTTGGCCCAGGACGCCCGCCTGGCGATGCCTGAGGAAGGACTGAGGGGCGATGATCAACTCCCCCGCCAATGAATGATCCGCGGGCAGGCTTTCCAACGAGAGGGTCGGCGCGAGCGCGACACCTTGCTTGCGGTAGCACGCGTTCAGCGCTTCCGCTGCGGAGTGACAATAAATGGGCGGTCCCCCAAAGCGCTTGAGCAATCCCAGGACGCGCTGAGTCTTCCCCAAAGAATAAGCGAATAAGACGCTATTGACTCCCCTGCGAGCATTTTCTGACCACCAATTGAAAATTTCCAGCCCCACATCCTGCCCTTCTGGCCAAACGAAGGAAGGGGTTCCAAAAGTCGCCTCAGTGATGAACACATCGCAGGGCACTGCTTCAAAGGCTTCGCAAGTGGGATCCGACTCCCTTTTGTAATCACCGGAGGCCACCCAAACTTCTCCGCCTTCTTCCATGCGGACCTGGGAGGACCCCAAAATATGGCCCGCCGGATGAAAAGAAAGCTTCACTCCTCCGAGCGAAAAAAACTCGCGGTAATCAAAATCAGAGACTCGAATGGATTGTCCCAGGCGGCACCGGAGCAGATCAGTTCCCACCTTGGCGCAGTAGTACCTCTGGCTCCCGCGCCTCGCATGATCGCTGTGCGCATGGGTGATCACGGCGTTTTCAACAGGACCGCTGGGGTCGATGTAAAAATTTCCGGCAGCGCAATAAAGCCCTTGAGGAGTGAGCGTCAGCATGAGCGGACCGAGTTATAGCAAAAAAGGCTTCAAAAATAGACCTCCGAATATGCCGGGAACGCGATGCAATTAAATCCACAGGGGATTTGCAGCCGCGTTCCCGGAACGTTTGCATCGATTGATCCCGCTGAAGCGCTGGAAAAGAAACTCAATCCACTTTGCGTTTCAGCTTATCCGCGTCGTTTGAAATATCGTCCCCGATATCCTTCGCTTTATCTTCAGCGTCCTTCATGAGGCTGTCATTGCCGGTCGCCTTGCGGGCTTTGCGCTTAACGGCGCGCCCCGCTTTGCGAGCCTTCGTTTTGGCGTCCCCCGCTTCGTTCTGAATTTTATCAGAGGTGGTTTCCTCGGCAATCGCCGTCTTCATGCCAGAAACGCGATCCCGGATCAAAAATACGCTCAAGGCCAGTAATGCGACTTTCGTGACCGAGGCGACGGAGCGGTAAAACTTATTCTGAAGCGGTTTTTTCTGTCGAGCGCGAGTTTTCATGGGGGTCTCCTGAGTTGATTGGGTTGAGGGCTTACTGACATCCACGGATTAAAAAGATGATGAAGAGAAGGCCGCCCGGCACTCCGAGCAGCCATGCGATAATATAAGGGGTAATTTTGCCTTCATTATTGGAAATCATGACTCAAACTCTCCTTTTCAATCATGAGAATTACCCTGTGCAATAATAAAGCCACCTCATCTGAGAGGAGAAAACGCAGGAATCAGCCTGATCTCAAGTAAAATTGCCCCAGAACAGGGGAATTAAGCCAGACAAACCCCATATTGCCCCTTTCCGTCTTCAAATGATTGACAATTATTTATTTTTTATTTAAAAACCTCGCCCATGGCTGAAATCAAGAATTTTTTCACTTTTTCGTTCCTCATTTTTTTTGGATTCGCGGGATTTGCGACTCCGGCTCACTCCGTGGATTCGGTCCTGAACTGCGAAGTGGAATCGGTGAGATCCAGATCAAGGTGCCTTGAGTTACGCGCGTTCAGCGGCTTGAGCGCTCAAATGAGACGAGATCTGAGGACGTAACATCCGGACTGAGAATCAAGAGAGCGGGAGCGCTCCGCTCAATGACGTACTTTGTTCTCAACACTTTTTCATGGATCTCAATGACCTTGATCCCCAGACGCTGAAGCCATTCAACAAACCCTCCTGACCTTGAGATCGCCGTACCCAAGGCGAGAACAGCGCTGAGACACTGAGAGGACCTGCCAAAACAGACCACGCGAGCGCCGGAACCAGCCGCTTTGAGCCGGGCATTCAAAAAATCCAGCCTCTCCAAAGCTTGAAAAGAACGCCGAGAATAAGTGATTTTCCGGGCAGCGGCCATGAATTCCGCCTCTGAAAAACGAAGCAGCGGGCGCAGAAATCCACTCTGCATAGTGGTTGAAACCGCTGACCGGGGGCTTGCTGTGGTCACATAGATTCCTTCTAAGCTCAGTCCCCCTCTCCCGTCCGGGCAAATCACGCCTCCCCCCGAGTCCCCTTCAGCGAACCGACCTGATTCCACCCTGAGAAAAGGAACTTCGCCAGGGCCAACGCTCAAGCCTGCCCGAAAACACGAAGCTTCGTCAGAAAACGCCTGAGTGGGCCTGCAAATGGACGGCGAAAAACTGAGGATAGAACAAGAGCTTTTTTTGAGAAACCCCAGAGGGGCTTCAGGCGGAAGCTGCGGGAAACGGCTCGTGCCCGAGATGACTTCCGTCATGAGCGCGGCGATGTCGTTTTTCGGGTCAGTCAGGGAAAAATGGGGCTTCGGGTCCAACTGACCCCGAGAATCAAAGCAGCTTTGCTCAAAAAACGAGGGATGAACCATCGCCGCTTTGACGTTCGCGAGGCGGCCGCCAGGGCAAGATACGTAAAATCGCTCATGAACGTGCTGCGAAAGATCTCCTGCCATCCGCTTGCCGAGCAGGCAATGGCCTGCGGTCACGAAGAGATTCGATTTGAGGAACGTGCCTGAGCAAAACACCTCATCCCGCTCCCCCCGCGGAGCGCTTGGCCCGTAACTCACTCGCAGTTCACAAGCAAAATCCGCGAGCGGGTTCACCATCGCCGGGATCTGAACGTCGGCGAACGCCAGCAAAACGCAAGAAAGAACGAATCCAAAGCCGCTCCCCACTAAGGCACTTTTGAAAAACATGGCACTGTTCCCTTACCATGCCAATAGAAGTCATACAAACGGCCCAATTCCCCATTCTAGAATATTATGCAATCACTAAATAATTAAATGCTTTCAAAAGTCCGGTAAAGCGGGGCTTTGAATTGATCCGCTCTTTCACTTCTTCTTGAGTTTTTTGCAAATATTCAAAAAGGAACTAAAAATATTACTCAACTTCGATCCAGAGCGACCAAGCTTAGTAATTCCTGGGTTTTCTGGATTGCCCTTACTGAGAGATTTATGAACAATAGTTGATTCCTCTACGGGCAAAGGCTTAAAATCTTCTTTTAATGAGGGATATTTTTGATTAAGCGCCTCGAACAGCCTCTCACCCTCTCCAGTATCGCCTTCATTGAAAATACGATAAATTCTCGCTCTAGCATGCTCATCCAGCTGCATGCGCTCGACCTCAGGCCAGGTCTCAATCAAGATATCCCTTTTTAACGAGTATCCATTATTTCCATGAATCAAGGACTCAATCCAATCCGCCACTTGAGCTTGATGTTTTGGGGTAATCCCACCAATTTTGTTTAAAATCTGAATTCGAGTTAAAAAATTTTCCTCGAGACTATCAAAAACCTTCAGAAACACTGGGTCTCGATCTCCTCCCTCCAAAACCTGAGTGCGGATCAACGTCAGCGCTTTTTCCCTCGCGTCTTTGCCGAGAGCCCTCACGAACATTTCATCGTCAGTTAATCTTGAGGTATTTTTATCCTTTGATGTTCGATTGACTAAAGAGACCATCGCCATTTTCAGCGATGGATCTTTTCCAATCGGAGTTTTTGATTTCAATTCAATTTCTTCCTTTGCCGTGGAAATCTCATCGTTCATCAAAATGGGCAGTCCTTCTAAAACTGCGCCGGACTGCCAGATCTCCGCCTCGCTTTTGCAGCAGCTATCCAGCGTGTCGACCATAAAACGCAGGGTCATTCCTTTGATTTGCCGCGCCTTGTTTGCATCCTTTATGAAGTGCACTGCCATCGAATTCTCCAGGTAAAACGCGGCTAGAATCTTTTCTTGCGCAGACGTTACCTGGGATAGGTTAGGTTCCAAGGCATCACCCCGAACTACTCCCAATTTTACGAGAGCATCCCACGAGCCGTCTGCAAGGTTTTTCGGGTGAATGATCGAGGTCGACAGCTTTTTTTGAAGCGATAGAGTTTTCTCCAGCTCGATGGACTTTTCTTGCCCAGCTCCAACCCTGTAATTTGCGATAATGAGCTTTTTCTGAACCCAAGAAAATGCCAAAAAACGCTCAAGATCAGCGCGCAAAGAATTTGGGATTTGCGACGCTTTAAGGAGGGCCGTTAAGATGCCCGCATGATCTCCTCCTTTTTGAAGATCTGGAACTATTGCTTCCAAAATATCCGGGAAAAAATCTGGGTGTTCAATCGCCATTTCAGACAGAATCGAGGACCTCATGCCGAACTGGCTGCTGCCGGTGGCGCTTTTGGGCCAATCTGATTTTTTGATGCGGACCAATTCTTGGTAAGCTTCGGTCGAAGAAGGTGGATTTTTGATCAAAACGTACATGGCCTTCGTTCGCGTTACCGCCAACTCCTTGCCCAATTCCGAGCTGGGATCGGGTTCTAATTCGCCGCGGCGAACAAGAACTTTAACCAAAGCAAGCTGTGCTTGCGGCGAGGGCAGCCTGAGGTATTCCACCCAACTAGCGACGTGACTAAAACGCTCAAGCGATTTCAAATCATGAGCCCCCGGGTCGAGGAAGGATGAAAAAGCCAGGCCCATTCGCTGGCTCACAATCCGCCCAATCCTGTTTCCATAGGCTGAAATATCAAAAACTGCGTTCAAGCCCACGCTCTGAAGAGTCTGATGCGCTGCGCTGATGAGCTCCTGGGATTTTTGACCATTGCTGAAAAAAACTTCTTTGATTGCTTGATTCAATTCCGGAGCTTTGCTTTTGAGCTCATTGTGAAAAGAATCCCTATAGCCAATTTTTGAGAGAGCCACGTCAAAAAGCAGCACTTCAGCCAGTTTGGGGCGAGCCCGCGCAAAGGCTTTTTTTAAATCGAAGACTTCCTTAGTTTTGCCTTTAAAATCGCTTTGCGTCATCCTCGCGAGAGCGACCGCCGCAAATGCCCTCGCCTCTCGATCATGAATTTTCAATATGTTGAGCAGGCTGATCGCTATCTTTGGCGTAATTCGGTTCAAGCGGATCAGCTCAGAAAGCTTGATTTTCAATTGCTCATAATCAAAAGAAGCGGATTCAAAGTAGTTTTCAAGCTTTAGGAGCACCAAATCTTCATCTTCAGCTACTGCCACCGTAGGGTGAATCACTTGAAGAGCAGGCAAGGAAAAACGTGAGATAAGCAGAAAAATCGATAAAAACCTGTAAAGCTTATCGCCTCCAAAAATTCTCACTCAACTTTTTCGGTCATTCATTATCAATTATTTAATAATATTAAATGGTTTTACGAATGATTCTGCGCATTAAGTCATTGAATATTGGGCATACTGCACCGCCTGCTTTTGCAGGCCGGCTTGCTTGTTTCAAGTCTTGGTGGGCCTGTGAGAACTTCCTTTTACCCCTCCCCACTCGAACGACTTCTTTTCTCCATGGAAGGGAAAAGAAAAGAGCACAGGATGTGCGCAGGAGTTCGAGTGGGGAGGGGTAAAAGGAAGAGGTTGGTGGGCCCACCAGGACTTGAACCTGGGACCAATCGGTTATGAGCCGACCGCTCTAACCAGCTGAGCTATGGGCCCCGCCTGAAATCGGCTGGAAGGCGTGAGCCTAGCACGCGATTTTGTGAGAGTGAAGCCCCAGCCGTACCACCAGCTCGGCCATCTCAGATCTACGATTCAATGATTAATCCTTCTTACAAAAAAGCACCGCGACGAAGGGCGGCATGTTGCTGTCGGCCTTTGCGCCGGAGATCGTGGTATCCGCAGTGTTCACACTGTAGGCGGAGAAACCATTTGAACGTGCCAACGAGAATGTTGGATCGGCGATAGAATCCGAACCCAAGAAGTTGACTGCGGGAAGCCCTGTCGTAAACTCTCTTCCTCCGCTTTGAGCGTACACTCGCGCAGTCAGTGCCGTTCCATCAGCATCAGTATTGCCAGTGCCATCCCCGATCAAGACTCGTCCCGCCGAACTCGAAAAACTGCTCCACCCTGTGGGGCAACTGGCACTTTCAAATGCCACGACCATGCCGGAATCAATCGTGGCTACAGCTCCTAATGTTTTCTTGCAGGCATTTAACACGAAATAAGGCGGGAGATTGCTATCTGCCAAAGCGCCCGAAACTGATGTCGTAGCTGCTCCACCTCGAAAAAGATTGGTTGGATTGGCGCTGATATCCGCAAGGTGTACTCCGGGCCCAGGCGTTGAGCTATCCGCCGGCACCGCTGATACTGCCGGAATCCCAGTGGTAAACTCCCGCCCTCCTGTCGCGTTCAATGCGCGAGCAGTCAGGGCAGCAACGTCCGCGTCATTATTGCCAGCTCCTGATCCTAGGATCGCCCTTCCAGAGACAGCCGTGTCGCTCTGCCATCCCGACGCCGAGCAGGAGGCGGCATCGAACCATGCGCTCGCTCCATCGGGAGCCGAAGTTGAACTCAGCGTTTTTTTGCAATAAAGCCTGGCAATAAAGGGGAGCATGTTGCTATCCGCTTTTGCCCCCGAGAGCGTCGTATCAGCTACCGCAGCCTTGAATGCCTGGGAAGTAGGAGCTGAGAGAACAAGGGTGGGGCCGGTAGCCATGCTATCCCCTGCCCCCGAATAAGCCGGGATTCCGGTCGTATACTCTCGCCCGCCCACATCCCCAAGCGCCCTAGAAGTCAGCGCCGTCCCGTCGGCGTCCGTGTTTCCGGAACCCACCCCTACGAGAACGCGACCGTTCGCCAAAGTGAAATCCGTCCAACCGGTTGGGCATGCGGCCAAATCAAAAGGAAGAATGGCGCCGACGGGCAGCGACTCAACCGTGGCGGAAGCAGAAGTTTGCACAGATGTAGAAGGCGCATAGATCTTCACTTTGCAGCTCGCGCATTGAAGCGAGAAGCATAGAATTGCGAGCAGACGCAAGGCATTTCGCGCCCTTACACATACGTACAGCATGCTCTTATTATAGCTTACACATAATATGTTTAGTATGTGTCGGCGGCCACCTGGCTAGGTCCGGGAGCACCTGGATTTTAGCCGACTTTGCCTCGTCTAAGTCCTTGAAATTCAAGCCCCGAGCGATGGCCCTGCCCCTGCAATACCTAGGAGCATGACGATTCGAGTGGGCACGATCGAAGAACTGACGGGAATGGGATACGAGATCCTCGTGGACCAGGAAACGCGCGCTGAAGTGCTGGCCCGCTTCTACGACGGGCAGTTCATTCAATCGCCCAGCAAAGAGACCGAGCATTCAAAAGACCGCACGGTAGTGACGATTTAAGGAAACCCTCTAACCACTCTTAAAGAGTTTTAGTTCGATGCCCTCAAAAAAACTGTGAGGGGCCTCGCGCGCCATGGATGGCGCAAGCCCGCAGGGCGCGCGTGAAGGCAGGATGCCTGGGCCCCGACACCAGTTTTTTTGAGGGCGACTTAAGAGTCTACGAATGCCTTCAGCAATTTCGCGCGCGAGGGATGGCGGAGCTTGCGCAGCGCCTTGGCCTCGATCTGACGGATGCGCTCGCGGGTCACGAAGAAATCCTGCCCCACTTCCTCGAGCGTGTGATCTGACTTTTCTCCGATCCCAAAACGCATGCGGAGAACTTTCTCTTCGCGCGGCGTGAGGGTCGCGAGCACCTTGCGGGTCTGTTCCGAAAGATTGATGTTCATCACCGCTTCAGCGGGGTTGATGATCTTTTTGTCTTCGATGAAATCGCCCAGGTAAGAATCCTCTTCCTCACCGATCGGCGTTTCGAGCGAGATCGGCTCCTTGGCGATCTTCAGGACCTTGCGGACTTTATCCACAGGCAGCTCCATCTTGACGGCGATCTCTTCGGGCGTCGGCTCGCGGCCGAGGCTTTGGATCAAGAGACGCGACGTCCGGATGAGCTTGTTGATCGTCTCGATCATGTGCACCGGGATGCGGATCGTACGGGCTTGATCCGCGATCGCTCGCGTGATCGCTTGGCGAATCCACCACGTAGCGTAGGTTGAGAACTTGTAACCACGGCGATACTCGAACTTATCTACCGCTTTCATCAAGCCGATATTGCCCTCCTGGATCAGATCCAGGAATTGCAACCCGCGGTTCGTGTACTTCTTGGCGATCGAGACCACGAGCCTGAGATTCGCTTCCACGAGCTCGCTCTTGGCCTGATCCGCTTTGCGCTCGCCAATGGTGAGCGTATCGTGGATTCCGCGCAACTCATCGATGGGAAGGCCCGCTTCCTCTTCGAGGCGCAGGATCTTCTTGCTGACTTCGTCATCCGATTGAATCAGCTGGGTGAGCTTCGCTTCGTTCACGTCGTACTGCCTGAAAAGCGCTGGGTGCTTCTCTGGGGAGCGCTTGAACTCCTTGGAGAGCTCGTGCATCTCCTTCTCTTCGCGGATGCCCAGGAACGCGTAAACTTTTCGCTGTTCTTCGAGGTACTCCTTGCCGCGGCCCCAGTAAGCCTTGATTTTGGCCG
This sequence comes from uncultured Bacteriovoracaceae bacterium, assembly GCA_964563795.1. Lineage (GTDB taxonomy): Bacteria > Bdellovibrionota > UBA1018 > UBA1018 > UBA1018 > CAZLYB01. The sequence continues at coordinate 98,871 of CAZLYB010000001.1, forward strand.
AGAGGGCGTTGATCGTTTTGCGGTTGAAAGCGATATCCTGAAACGCGGATTCAACCTGGCGCTCGCGACGCTTGAGTTCCTTTTGCGCGTCTTCCTTTTTCTTCAACGGGAGCTTCTTGTACTCAGGGCCAAAAGACTTTTCTTGATAATTTACGAGCGATTTCACTTTGGAAATCGCGAATAGGACTTTCTCGAGGTATTTTTTCTCGTCGTCCACCGAAATTTCTTCATCCACGCCGCGAATCACGTCCTTGACTTTGGTGCGGGCAGTGGCCAAACGCTCGCCCAGATCGACGATCGCAAGCGTTCCTAACTTGGAAGCGAGGAGGGCCCGGAGGATTTCGACTTCACCTTCCTCGATCCGTTTTGCGATCTCGACTTCGCCCTCGCGGGTCAAGAGCGAAACGCTCCCCATTTTCTTCAAATAAAGTTTAACGGGATCCGCGCCTCGCGCATACTCCGCGCTCGGAGCTTCTTCCGAAGAGGCTGCCGTTTCTTCCGTTCCAAGCTGAGGAGCCAAACCCAGCGGAGTCTCTTCGCTCTCTTCTTCATCCTCGGAATCCTTGGGTCGCTTCGTGGCGTCAATGATTTCAATTTCGTTTTCAGCGAGTAATCCCAGAATCTCATCCACCGCCTCCGGAACGATGATTTCCAAAGGCAAGAGCTCGTTCACTTCGATATAAGTGAGAAAACCTCTCTGGACGCCAAGGTCGAGGAGTTTTTTGATTTCTTTATGGTTCTTGTTGACTGAAGTTTTACCTTCGACGGAGGTCTGAGCCGCGGGCTCTTTCAGCTTAGTCATATGAAATTGTTAAACTCCTTTATTTTACGTTGCACGTCAAGGTAATCTTTCATCAATTTGGCCTGTAAATCCGCATCCTTTTGGACTTCTGCTTGGGCCAATGCCGCCCTCACCTTTTGCGAAAACTGTGCCCATCTTCGAACAAGCGCTCGATCCAAGGAGATCTTCAGCTCTCCTTCGAAATCCACTCCCGGCTCTTCGATCATTGCTTCGGTCAAAGCAGCACGAATACTAGGCTCATTTTCGCTCGCAAGAAGCTGATCTGCCTTGAAATTCGGGTCATGCAAGCATGGGTGCAAATTCTCTTCTTCAAGCAGGCTAACGAGCGCTTCACCTGGTGGCAAATGATCCCCAGCTTTCTTCAAAATGGGCTCGAAAAGCTCCCTCCTGAGGAGAGCACGAAGGATGATCCGATCCCCAGTGGAGAGAGGGGGAATGCCCGCCACTGGCAAAGGCTTCACCACCTGTTGAGGCTTTATGCGAATATTTCCCCCGGCATTCGGCAACGGCAGACCCGCTTGCTGAAGCAAATAAGGGTCGATTCCCCCCTCTTTCTTCAGCCATTCCAAACGGACTTGCCGCCCCACGGGATCCTGATATTGCGTGAGCCAGGACGCGATTTTTTTAATCATCTGCGTCTTTTGCTCGGGCCCCTGCAAGGCGCGCTGAGCGCTCTCCCGGAGCCTCAAATCCAGGAGAGGTTCCGCCTGCTGGAGCAAGGCCGTAAGCGCCTCGCGCCCGCCTGGCTTCCAGCTTCCCTTTTGCAAAAGCATCTCGTCAGGGTCCTGATTCTGGGGAAGAAATGCCCCCCTGAGAACCATGCCGAGGGCAAGCCCCTGTTCCATCGCCCGCTCGGTCGCGGAAACGCCCGCCTCATCCCCGTCGAAAAGCAGAGTGATTCGCGAAGTGAGCCGGCTGAGAATTTTTAAATGCTCCACGGTCAACGATGTTCCAGCGGTTGAGATGATGTTCTTGAACCCGGCCGCTTGAAGGGTGAGCACATCGAAATACCCTTCCACGATCACCACCTCATCCTGCTCTCGGATGTGCTTTTGGGCCTGATAAAGTGCAAACAGGAGCTTCCCTTTTTGAAACACGAACGAATCCGAGGAATTCAAATATTTCGGGGTGTCTTCTCCCAAAGTCCTACCCCCGAATCCACTAATGCGGCCCTGGGAGTCCAAGATGGGGAACATCACGCGCCCCCGAAATAAATCGAAATGATCCCCGGGATTACGCTCTGACGGCCGAATCACGCCTAACTCCCGGGCTAATTCCAAGGGGGCTTTTTTCGACTTTAAATAACCGACCAGCCCATCCCAGGCGGCTGGGGCGGAGCCGAGGTAAAAGTCTCGGATCTCAGATTCCCCCACGCCGCGCTGATTGAAGTAAGAAACTGATGGCGGGTGGGTTCGCAGGTTTTGATGATAAAAGGCGGCGATGAATCGATTGAGTTTGTGGGCGAGCTGGAGTTTTTCCTGGCGTTCGCTCGAAGCGTGACTGCTGGCCTGCCACTGTGCGGGCAAGGGCATCCGGGCGCGCTCGGCCAGGCTCTCAAGGGCCTCCGTGAAGCTCAACCCATAGAGATCCATCGCGAAACGGATCAAATCACCGCCCTTTTTGCAGCCATAGCAATGATAGAGGCTTTTTTCCTCGCTCACGCTGAAGGATGGCGTGCGCTCTTGATGAAAGGGGCAAAGACCGGAATAGTTCGACCCTGACTTCTTGAGCACGACGTGCTCACCGACCAGCTCCAAGAGGCTCACGCGACGCTTTAGTTCCTGGATGAAATTTTCAGGGATTTTTCCGCTCATAAAAGGCGAGCCTGCCGATTCTCGGGAGCTCGGCTGATCCCTTCGTGCCCCGTCAAAAAAAACCGCAACTCCCGCTCGCGGGCGCGCTGAATGCCGATTCGCGGCGAAACCGAGATGGAACGGACCTTGAAATCATCCTCCCCCACCCAGAAATGTCGCCCTAAAAGAGATTCGCCGTTATGGCGCATCTCGACCCCCAGCGCCTGGCAAAGCTTGCCCGGCCCGGAAGCGAGCTCACGCGGGGCTCGCGCAACGCGCCGCCGCTCCCTCATCATGGGGATGCCCTCGAGCGGCTCCAAAGCCCGGATCAAAACCGCTCCTCCTCTCCCCTCGGATTCCGTGACGAAATTGAGCATCGTGTACATCCCGTAAATTCGATAGACATAAGCTCTTCCCGGGGATCCGAACATCACCGAGTTGCGAGGCGTGGGACCGCAAGAGGAATGCGAAGCGGGATCATCCCCCCAGTACGCTTCGGTTTCGATGATGCGCCCGCCGACCCATTCTTCCTGAGAAGCATCCGATTTAAAAAAAAGACACCGTCCCAAAAGCCGTCGCGCGACTTGTTCCGTCGATTGAGAGTAAAAGGATTCTGGCAGTCGCGTCCCGAGTGTGATCCGGGATGAAGAGGATGACGTTACCCCAGTTTCTCTTTGACGAGCTGACTTACCCATTTGCCATCAGCCTTGCCCTGGACCTTCGGCAACAGAAGCTTCATGACATTGCCCATGTCTTTGGGGCCTGAAGCTCCGGATTCTTTCACCGCCCAACTCACCAAATCACGAAGCTCGGCTTCGCCCATTTGGGCCGGCAAAAAACCTTGAAGAAACTTGAGCTCGGCTTCTTCTTTCTCGACTAAATCTTCCCGCCCGCCCTTGCGAAACTGATCGATCGAATCCTGCCGTTGCTTCACGAGGGAAGTGACGATCTTGATGACTCCCGCATCATCCAGGTCGATTCGGTCGTCGATTTCTTTTTTGCGGATCGCGGAATGAAGGGTCCGGCAAAAAGCGAGGGTCGCCTTTTCGCCGGACTTCATCGAAGACTTCGTCAGTTCAGCAACTTGCTCTTTCAAAGTAGCCATGCTCAACCTACCTCAAGTACGTGTGAACTTCTTTTTTACGAGTCGCTTGCGAGCGGCTGCGTCCTTCTTCTTCCGTTTCACGGAAGGCTTTTCATAAGATTCGCGCTTGCGAACTTCTGAAAGGATCCCAGCCTTTTCACATTGCTTCTTGAATTTTTTCAAAGCAGCTTCAAATGAGTCGCCTTCACGAATATAAATTCCAGGCATCGGGTCTCACCTCCTCTCAGGTCAGTGCCGTATTTTGGCAAGATCGTTGTTATAGGGCGAATCTCCCCAAAGTGCAACCAGCATCCCTCCGGCGCCGGCGCCGGTCAGCTTCACGCCCCGCGCCCCCTGAGCCTTGAGCTTGGAGGCTAAAAGCGCTACCGATTCCGGCAAAAGTCCCCACGCCTCAAAACAGCCCTGGGCATGGCTCATCGCCTGAGCAATGAGCTGGAGACCCGATTCAGCATGGCCTCCATCGTAACGTTTCAAACCCTCGCACGCATCGGCGGCGGCGGTTCTCATCTGATCATCGAAAATCCGGGCCTGATGAGGGTCGGCTTCACGCCAACGGGCCACCTTTTCAACGCATTCCCGCGTGGAAGTCCGGAGCCCGCTGTCATGGAACGTAAAAGAAGGGAGTTTCCTTTCCAGTCCCAGGGGCAATGCCCCCCGGCTGAGGTCAAAAAGAATTGGCCTCGCGAGATGGGTGACTGCGACGTCCATCCCACTGCTAGTGCCATGAAAAAAATCCTCGAGATGAGTGGCTTTCGCGCAGATTTCCTGCGAGGAAGCCTCCCACGGATCCAAAAACCACCGCGTCAGCGCCACACAGAGGGCAGCGGAAGAACCGAGCCCCGCTCCCACCGGAATTGAGCTCTCGATCTTGAGACGCCCCTGAGGTTGAGCGGGCTGAAGCTGCTGGAGGGATTGGAGCAATCTTCGAAGAGTGGGTTCAATGGAACTCGGCTCAATTTGAAGGCCCCCGCTCTCCCGAGGCTCAAAAGTGAGGCGCAGCCCCAATTCGGGGTAGGGAAGCGCTACCGACATTCCGCCCCGCAGAACGGTGTGCTCCCCCGCCAAAACCCATTTTGCGGGAACGTAAGTCTCATAGGGCGACCACGGCCTCAACACCATCGCACCCCTGGCCCCGTCCGATCCTCCTGGATCTCAAAATGCGGGAAAGAGCTTTCAAGCCAGCCCTTCCAGCGGAGGTGGTCGCCTGGGGGCGTAAAAACGTGGACATTCGCCCCGGCATCCAAAGTCACGATGACTTTAAACTCATTTTGTTCAAATAACCGCTGAAACTTCAGCAAAGCCTCCAACGTCCCCGTCTCCCAATAACTGAAAGGGGGTTGCGCGGTATGAAAGAGGCTGTGCATTTCCCAAGCCTCCCGCCACGCGAGTTCAGCGATCGCCTCGAACTCTCCGCCTTCAATCGCCCGCTGCATTTGAGAGGCCCGTTGGTTGGCCCGATCAGACCGCTCTTTCCAGAGCGGGGAGCTGAGCGCGCGAAGATGCGCCTGGCTGGAGGGGACCCTCTTTGCCTGGCTGGAGACCAAAATGAGGAAATGGGATAATTCGCCCATCTTTGAGTGGGGGGCATGCAAGGGTGTCGCCGCCTCCCCTTCCCAAGAAACCCAGGGCCCATACCAAGAGCGGCAGGAGCTTCCAGAACCCTGTCGCGAGATTTTCGACAAGCCCGCCTTCAGATGGGGCTGGGCTTCCCAAAGCTGTCGAAAACCCTCGCGCTTCCCGGAAAACATCCCCTGAGCCGCTGCGAAAGTGAGCGCGGCGAAGCTCGAAGCACTTGAGGCGACCCCCGCGTTCGACGGGAAAGAGTTCGCCGTCCTCATCTGAAAAAAACTCCCTGCATTTTTTTCCGCCGAGAAAAGCGATTGGATCTGCGGACTGGCCTTCTCAAGGAAATGATTGATGCGCTGAAGATCCCCGGCGCCAAGATCGGGAACGCGAAAAGTCCGGGAATGACTCAAAGCAGGAAGGTTTCGGGGCAGTTCAGGGATCCACTCCAGGTGTTTAAATACAGATCCCGAAGGAGCGGCGCATTTCGTCAACTCAACCACCGTGCAGGATTCCGTCAGGGTCAGCGAAATGCTGCGATTCGCGGGCAGATTGAGCGAAGCGTCGCCCTTTCCCATGTATTTGATCAATGCGATGTTGGAAGGCGCGCACGCCGTAAAAACTTCGGGGTGCATGAATCACTGTTCCTGCGCAAGTCCGGGCTCAGGAGCAAGACCATCGGCGACCAGCTTCAAATCCATTTTTCCGGCAAGCGCCAAGACTGAACGACGGGCGGATCCTCGGTTTTTCAAAAGAACCACGAGCGCGTCGGATTGATTCGCTCCGCAGCCCTTCGCGCCCCAGACCCCAGAGTCCTGCTCAAATCGCCTGCGCTCATGATGAGTCCGCTCATCTTCCAAGCCCATCTCGTTCAATGCATCCGCGTAATCCCGCCATGCGGCGCCTAAAGAGGCGGCGTTTCGGGCTTCAATCGCGTTCAAGCCTTTTTTCAATGGCTCGGACAACTGCTCCGCGAAGCCTTGGGTGGAAATGCGCCTGCCGACTTCGAGGAGATGCCGATGAGTCTCGGTTTTTCGGCCGAGTTGCTCGGTCGCCGAAAACACTAAAACCTGGCTCCAGTCAAAAGACTGATCCAAGGATCGATTTTCCAAAGTTTGAAAATTAACCTGAGTGACGCCCCCATGGTACTGAGCGATCAGATCCGCTCCGCTGGGGATCACTCCGGCATGATTGCACAGTTCCCGGTAAAGCTTCCAGATGCTGACCCAGTCCCGCGACCAACCCTGCTGCTCCGCAAAAGCCCAGTAAGCCAAGAGGAACTGCGCTGAAGAACTCCCAAATCCCCCATGACCGAAATGAGGATCTTCAAATTCAAAATCCAGCGGCGGAGAACCCATCCGATCTGCCCAGTCCATCAATCGCCCCACGGGACTTTGGGGATGGGGCACGAAGCGCGTTTCGGCATCTCGATCCCCCCCATCAAGCGAGGACTTGAGCCTGAACCGGGGGCCTAAAGTGGCGATGACAGCGGGCTGATCAGCCAGGACCGCGTACTCACCGAGCAAAAAAACCTTGCCCGGAGCGCTGAGCTCAAATTTGGACGCTATTCTGGCTTGCGACACGGATGGACTCCAAAACTTCTTTAGCTCGCGTGAGGTTGATTCGTTTTTCGACGCGCAGGACCTCGGTGAGCCGATCCCGAACCCGATGGATCTCATGAACTTCCGCGCCCGCGGCGAGCGCGAGATTGGCAGCGTGCAGCTGCATATGCCCTTTGACGATGCCCACGGTCGCCAAAGCCTTGAGCGCCCCGAGATTCTGGACTAACCCGACCGCAGCGCAAATTCTTCCCAAGTCTTCGGCATGCTGCACCCCCAACATCTTCAATGCGATCCGCGCGATCGGGTGAATTCGGGTCACTCCCCCGACGATCCCGACCGCCATGGGGATTTCGATCCTCCCCTTCAGGTCATTCCCCTCGAGCTTCCACTCGCTCAAGGGCTGGTATTTTCCGCTCCTGGAAGCATACGCATGAACGCCGGCTTCAACCGCCCTCCAGTCGTTGCCGGTCGCGATCAGAATGGGGTCGATCCCATTGAGGATGCCTTTGTTGTGAGTCGCGGCGCGATAAGGATCCACCTGCGCGAAATGAGTGGCTTCCGCGATTCCTCGACCCACCTGAGGATCGATGTTTCGGATGACCACCTCAGCGCTCACTCGTTTGGTATCGACCAGGTTGGAAAGGATGCAGAGCCCGACCCGCTCAGCGGTCAATTCCTCGATTCTGGGCTTCAGCGCTTCGCAAACTTGATTGATGAGATTGGCGCCCATGGCGTCGCCCGGATCGCAGAGGACGTGAATGACGAACATCTCCGAATCCTCAATCTCACGGATCACGAGGTCATAAATGCCGCCTCCGTGATTCATCAGGCTCGGAAAGCAGGAATTGGCGAAATCAATCAGCTTCTGCTTTTGATCGTTCAAGATTTGGCGAGCGCGGGCTCGATCCCGAATCGAAGGAATTTGGACTTGGCCAATGATCAATCGCCCGTGGGCCCGGGTGCTGATTTTTCCTTCGCGTGAGACCCACTTCGCGGCCGAGCTCGCCGCCGCGATGATCGAGGTCTCCTCAACCGCCATCGGTATCAGTAGACTGCGCCCATCAACCACGAAGCCAGTCGCTACCCCGAACGGGATGGGGAAATAGCCCAACACGTTCTCGATCAAATGCTCGGCGATCTCCGGAGCAACCGGCAACTCGCCGGAGAGAAGCCCCACCTCCTGCTCCGTGAGGTCGCAAAATCGCTGAACCTGCTCCAATCGCTCGGCTCGGGACATGCGGTGCAATCCTGTCAGAGGTTTCGATTCCGGTTCCACACCTTCTCCTTTTGGCGAAGCTCTTCCGGGGATCGGCACCCCGTGCAAAACAGGGCGACTCGCAACTCGTACTCCCGAGCTTCCATCCATGAATGCAACGCCTCGCTCCCCGATCGGGCCGCTTGCAAAGCCGCTTGCGCGTAACCCACGCGATGGGCTCCCAACGCGATTAACTTAGCGGCATCCAAACCCGAACGCACGCCTCCCGAAGCCCAAACCTCCACCCCGCGTGGAAGAGAGCGGACCGCGCTCAAAACGGATTCAGTCGTCGGAATTCCCCAGTCCGCGAATGTCCGGGAAGCTTCAGAAAAAATCGATCCTTGAGGCGAGCGCGCACCCTCGATCCGTCCCCAGTGAGTTCCCCCGAGACCGCTCACGTCCACCGCTTTGAAAAAAGAAAACTGTGAAACGAGCTCGGCGAGTTTTTGAAGCGTGCGCTCCGAGAAGCCGCACCCCGTCTCTTTGATCATCCAAGGAAACTGAAGTTCCTCTTCAATCCTGCGCAATGCTTCCCAAACCCCTCGAAAATGGGGAGTTCCCTCCGGCTGAATGACTTCTTGCAAAGCATTGAAGTGAATTACCAAGGCGTCCGCGCCCATTTTCTCCAGGAGGGGCCGAATTTTACGAGGGGGAGTCTGAATGACTTGGGAAATTCCAAGATTAGCGATGAACAAGGCACCCGGAGCCCGTTCTCTCAAAGCGGGCCATTGATCCCAGTCAGGAGAGGAGCCGCCCTCTTCGAGCTCTCGTCTTTGGGAGCCTACGCCGAAAATCCATCCTCGCTTTTGACAAGCTTGAGCCAAGACTTGATTGAGCTCCCCAGCTTCTTCATGACCCGCCGTCATGCCGGCGATATAGAGAGGAGTGGCGAGAGTTTTGCCGAAGATCTTGCTTTCTAAGTGGATTTCCTCGAAATTCAGATCCGGCAGCGCTTCATGAGTCAGAGAAATAGCGTCCAAGCCCCCCAACCCCTGAGCTTGGTGGGCGGGATTTAAAGCATGAATGAGGTGGTCTTGCTTCCTTGACTCGTATTGTTTTAAATCCATAAAAACCCATTGGAAAGTACACTGATCATAGACGATTCGATAGGAAATTTTGGGTAGAAGCAGTATTTTGGAGTAAAGTGAAGCTTTCAATACCGGCATCATTCAAGATTCGTGGACGCCCCTGGGCGCTCATTGCACTTTTATTGTTTATAATTACTGAAATCGTGGTGCTTTCGCCCTCCTCGGTGGAGGAGACTCCCACGGTTTCATTCGAGCCGAACGCGGAGATCCCCTCCCCCCAATCGGCATCCCCGCATTTCCTCAAGGGCATCCCCCGGGATCGCATCCCGGATTACACCGTCGAAGATTTTCACTACGTCTCCACCCATCAGGGCAAAAAGCAGTGGAAACTCCAGGCGGCGACCGCCCATCTCTACAATCCCGAAAATTTGGTCCACTCCTTCCAGGTCACCGCCTACTTGCTCGATAATGAGGCCGAAAAGCCCACCATCATCACGGGCGAACAGGCCAAGTACGCGATGAACGCCAAAGACCTTGAGGTTTTCGGATCCGTCACGGCCACTTTCCCGGATGGATTCGTCGTAAGAAGCCAGTACATGCGCTACCTCTCCCTTCAAAAGACCATCGAGATCCCGAAGGAATACCCGGTGGACGGCGACGGGAAACAAGCCGATGGGAAGCATATTTTCTTCAATAGCTCGGGATTGAATTATGACATGAAAGCGGGGCTCATCAACTTGCCCGCGGCGGTCGTCTTCAATGTTTTGGACAACCATGGCGAAAAAACGGTGATCGAATCCGATCACTCGGTCATTCAAAAAGACCGGAAAAAAACGACGTTCACGATGAACGCGTCCCGCCCCTTGGGCCAACGGTTCGTCAGGATCACGCAACCTTCCTTGAGCGCGAGGAGCCGCTCGGTTGACCTGGACTACAGCGGCGCAGCCTCGACTTCATTGAAGTACCTCGTGCTCAACGAGGACGTCTTGATCCGGGAAAAAACCAAATCCACCGGACGCATCCGCTATGGAACGGGGGGTCGGGCTGACTTTGACTCGGATTCAGACGTCATTACCTTGACTCAGTTCCCTCAAGTCTACGAAGATCATGATACGGTGACCGGCGATCGCATCAAACTCAGGCGGAACCAAGATATCGTGGAAGTCGAGCACAGCAACGCTTACAGCCAAGGAAGTTCATCTCCATGAATCATCCCACTGCTCAGGAAGCCCCAGCCAGCGCCCCGCACCGTCTTCAGGCGATAGACTTGGAAAAGTCCTACAAAAACCGACCCGTGGTCAAAAAAGTGAGCTTCGAGGTGGAGTCCGGGCAAGTCGTGGGATTGCTTGGCCCGAACGGCGCCGGTAAAACCACTTCATTTTACATGGTCGTGGGCCTCGTGCGGGCGGACGGGGGGAAAGTGCTCCTCAATGGGAATGACATCCGCGACTGGCCGATGCATAAGCGCGCCCAGCATGGGGTCGCCTACCTCCCCCAAGAAGCTTCAGCGTTTCGAAGGATGTCCGCCGAAGAAAATATCCTGGCCGTCCTCGAAACCCTGCCCATTTCCGAAAATGAAAAAAGCGATCGCCTCCATCGCCTCCTCGATGATTTTAACATCAATGCGATCGCCAAGCAAAAAGCCTACACGCTCTCGGGGGGGGAGCGCCGCCGCGTCGAGGTGGCTCGCGCGCTGGCTCTGAACCCCACTTTTCTCCTCCTCGATGAGCCTTTCGCGGGCATCGACCCTAAAGCGGTTTCCGACATCCAACGCATGATTCAAATCCTAAAAAAGAAACAAATAGGAATCTTAATAACAGATCATAACGTGCGAGAAACATTGGAAATTTGCGATTTGGGTTATTTGCTGAGTGATGGTAAAATCTTAGAGAAGGGCACGCCCCACGACATCGTCAACAGTCGTGCCGCCCGAGAAACCTATTTGGGCGAAGATTTTCAGTTTTGAGATTTTCAGTTTTGAAAGGAACAGACTAAGGCAACACCATGGCGCTGGAGATCAAGCAGAGTCTTAGACTAAGTCAACAGCTGGTCATGACCCCTCAGCTTCAGCAGGCGATCAAACTGCTGCAGCTGAATCGACTTGAACTCGCGGACGTGATCACCCAAGAAGTCATGGAGAACCCCATCCTCGAGGAAGTCGCCGAGACTCAGGAGGGTGAGAACTCCGGCGAGGAGCTTGAGCGGTTGGAGGTCTCGGATAACCCCGAGGCCCAGCAACAGCGCGATGAAGAGGCGTCGGATCGCGCTTCTCCCGCTCAGGAAGAGAATCTCGCTCCCACCAAGGAAGATGAATTCAACTGGGAGTCTTACGTCGAGGAATTCAACTCCTCCTCCAGCTCCCTCCCCTCGATGCGCGAAATCAACGACGAATTGCCTAGCTTTGAGAACGCGCTCACCAAGACCAGCACGCTCGAAGAGCATTTGATGTGGCAGCTTTCGATGCTTTCGCTCACCGAGCAGGAGCAAAAACTGGGGCAACTCGTCATCGGCAACCTCTCGGATGATGGTTATTTGAATACGTCGTTCGAGGAACTCGCGCGTGAATCCGAGCTCGACATCGAGGACGCCGAAGAGATTCTGAAGATGATCCAGAATTTCGACCCGCTGGGGGTCGCCTCCCGATCGCTCCAGGAATGCCTGGCCATCCAAGCCCGCCTCATGCAGCCCCGCCAGCCCCTCGTGGAACAAATCATCGAGAGCCATATGGGGGAACTCGAGAAGAAAAATTACGCTTCGATCGCCAAAGCGACGGGCAACCCCTTGGAGAAGATCATTCAAGCGACGCGACTGATCCTTGAATTCGAACCCAAGCCCGGCCGGTCATTCCACACCAGCGACACGCAATACATCACGCCGGACATCTACGTTTACAAGCTCGCCGAGGAGTTCGTCATTGTCCTCAACGAGGATGGGATGCCGAAGCTCAGGATCTCCCCCTATTACAAAAACCTCCTCTCAGCGGCCGCATCCAAAAAAGAGGACGGCAAAGTCACCAAGGAATACGTCCAGGACAAGCTGCGCGCAGCGGTCTGGCTGATCCGCTCGATCCACAATCGGCAAAAGACGATCTACAAGGTGACGGAAGCCATCGTGAAACGGCAACGGGAGTTTTTTGAGAAGGGCGTCCAACAGCTCAAACCGATGATCCTGAAGGATGTGGCGGCCGACGTCGGCATGCACGAATCCACGATCTCGCGCGTGACGACCAATAAGTTCGTGCACACTCCGGTGGGGATCTTCGAGCTGAAATACTTCTTCAACTCGAGCATTCAAGCCGCGGACGGATCGGATTCCCTGGCCAGCGAAGCGGTCAAGGAAAAGCTGAGGCAGCTCATCTCAAAAGAAGATCCCAAGAACCCGATCTCGGATCAGAAGCTCGTCGATTTACTGCGAACGGAAAACATCGATATCGCCCGGCGCACCGTCGCGAAGTACCGCGACATGCTGGGGATCCTGTCTTCCGGGAAGCGTAAGAAGGTCATCTAACCCCGTCCCCGCGAGGGGGCGGACAACAAAGGAGGGCCGTTGCCATGCAACTCAATATCAGCTTCAAACACATGGATCCCAGCGATCAGCTGAGGGATCATGTCACTGAGAAGTCGGAGCGCCTCAAGAAGTATTTCCGCGGGCGAATTTCCGTCACGTGGAATCTCGACTCCGAAAAGCAGCAACGCTCCGCCCATTGCCACCTCCTCGGCAATCACATGGATTACTTCGGCCATGCTGAGGCGGGGGATTTCAGATCCGCCATCGATCAGGCCTTCGAGAAGATCGAGCGGCAGATCCGAAAGCACAAGGAGATCGTGAAGAATCACTTGCACCGCTCGCCCAAGAATCGTAAACGAGCGGCTTAAAACCTAGTCATGAAACTCGCCATCCTTTCCCGCAACCGGGGCCTGCACAGCATTCAGCGGCTGCTCCAGGAAGCGGGAAAGGTTGGCGTCTCATGCGACGTCATCAATCCCCTCGACTGCCAGCTCGTCGTTCAGAAAAAGCGGACCGAGATCGTCGTCGGCTCCGCGAAGCTGCCCCGCTACGATGTTTTGCTTCCCCGCATTGGCGCCTCCATCACGCACTACGGTCTCGCCGTCGTGAAGCAATTCGAGATCCTGGGCGTGAGGCCCATCAACTGCTCCCAATCGATCGCTGAGTCGCGCGACAAATTTCGCTGCATCCAGATCCTCGCCGAGGCGGGGCTCAAAGTTCCTCCCACCATCCTCAATCGAGGCCCCCACTCACTTCGCCAAGCGCTGGAAGCGACGCAAGGATTCCCCGTCGTCTTGAAGCTTCTCCAGGGCACGCAAGGCGTGGGCGTGATGCTCATCCACACGCCGATCGCCCTGCGAAGTGTTTTGGATACGCTGCGATCGCTCAATCAGGACGTGCTGATTCAAAGATTCATTTCAGAAGCCGCGGGCCGCGATTACCGGGCGTTCGTGATCGGCGATCGCGTGGTGGCGGCGATGACGCGCCAGGCGCCCGAGGGCGAGTTCCGCTCCAACATCCACCGCGGCGGCGAAGGTCAGCTGATCCGCCTACCCAAGACTCACGAGAAGGCGGCGGTGCGAGCCGCTCAGGCGCTGGGGCTTGAGATCGCGGGCGTGGATCTGATGGATAGCTCGGAGGGCCCGATGATTTTGGAGCTCAACAGCTCGCCCGGGTTCGAGGGGATCGAGCAGGCGACAGGGCTCAACATCGCGCGGCTGATCCTGCAGTACATTAAGAAGCGGGGGCGAAGGGGGCGATAATCTTCTCGATCGCCGCGGGCATTTCAGTTTGTGAAGATACGCCCTGCATTAATTTCTTCTTATTAATTAATTCAAAAAAAACCTCCAGATTTTGGCTCATTTTCGAGAAGATATTCCCCGATCTATCATTCAGCATGTTTTACCGTTTTTCAGTCTTCGTTTTACTGGGTTTCATCCTCTCCAACCACGAATCACCCGCCGCTGAACTCTGGGATCATTTCGAGATGAACCAGCTCAATGCGGAACTTCGGCGCATGAACGCGGGGCTTTATGCGCCATCGAGCTGCAGCATCGCCGCATACAGCGACAGAACGCCTCAAGTGGACGGGCTTTGCGGCGATATTTACCGATTCACATGCGCTCCCGGTCGTTACGATGACGGCACTGGAGTGGCGAGCACATCAGGAATGGCCGGCGAAAAAGTCGCTCGAGTGCGCCAGCAGTCGACTCCTCATTTCTTAAAGCAGTTCAACGCGGCCTTAGCGCAACCGCGAAGCGACTACTTCAAAAAGATCGCCCTCTCCGCGCTGGGCCTCACTTACTCCCCCGCTTGCGAAGACGACTTCAAGGCGAAGGAATGCACCGCTTTGCTCGCCCAAGGGCTCGCAGAAGTGGCGGAGAAAAGAATCTTCTCCGGAATCGACCCCAGCCTCATGGGATTCGGAGGGCTCGGGGGGATGGGGGGCCTTTTTCGGGCGAAAGCGCGCGACATTGACCTGCTCATTCAAAGCCCGACCTATCAAAAAACCGAGCAAGAACTGTCAAACCACGTCCGTTCCCAGCTCCAAGACTTCAAGATCATCTCCAAACTCGAAAACGTCATTTTCCCGGACGTGAAAAAAATCCTGAGAGGCATCGTTCAATCCCGCGTTTCGAATGAAAAAACAATGAAACTGCTCGACGCCAAGATCGACGCGATCGAGTTCAAGGGCACAGACTGCGCTCAGCTGATGAGGAGCGCTCCCACCGATTCCCCCGCGCCGTCGATCTCCCCGCTGCTCATCCCCAACGCATTTTACAATCCCGAGAGCAACACCTTCAAGTACTGCAACGGATTCTTGCTCGGCAACCAGAGCGAATTTCAGATCGTCTCCGTCATCGCGCATGAGCTCACCCACGGCGTCGACCCATGCAACATCACGAAGGGGCCGTCGGACTTTCGCTTCAAATATTCGGACCCCAAGAACACCGATCAATGCGAGGCGGAGTTCCCATTCCAAGGGTTGATCCCATGTCTGCGCGGCGATCAGTCGGTGAAAGCGAAAAAGAGCGTATTCCCCGACATCACCCTCGGGGGAATCGTGGTTGATCCTCCGGCTGACGACAAAATGATCCGGGAATTGCGGAAAAAAATATCGATGACAGAGGCTCGCATCAAGGCGGTCGAAACGGATCTCAAGGCGGCTGGTTTGACGGAAGAACGGAAGAAGGAACTGCAGCGCAAAAAAGAAGATTTGGAGGACCAACTTCAATCCTTGCAAGATGACCTGGCGGAGGCTTTATCGAAACAGAAAACGCCCGCTCCTCCTACGCCATTCCCCTTTCCTTTCCCCATCCCCGGCGGAAAAACTCCTCCCCAAATTATTGAGACACCTGATTCGCCGTTCTGCACGGGGGATCAAATCGGTGAAACGTTCTCGGATTGGATCGCAGCGGAAGTTTTGCCGGAGTACATGAGCCTTCACTACCCTGATCTCACCGAAAAGCAGTATCGACTGGGATACTCCAATGTGTTCAGGGGCTCCTGCAATCACGCGAATCCGGAGCAATCCTTCATGTCCGCTGGGCTTGACGTGCACCCCGAAGAAAGCGATCGAGTGAATAAAATCATCCTCACTCATCCAAAAATCCGAAAACAAATGGGCTGCGATCCCAAGCCCCCCGCCCAATCCACTTACTGCTCCCCGAAAGCGCCAGGTGCAAAATGAGGATCATGACTCGCACGCTCCATAAAAAAATCACGTTCCTGGCTCTCGTTTTTTTGCTCTCCGCTCCGACAGCTCAATCAGGGGAGACCGGTGAAGCCGCCCGCATCAGCGTCATGTATGGGGAGAAATTCTCTGAATTCCGAATGACGAACACTGGAGAGGCCAGATCCCTCTCATTTTCAACGAACTCAGGGGCTTCGAAGACCCGAAAAATCGCGTCTGCCGATGTTGAATACCTCCTTTCGAAACTCAGAGCGCTCCCCACTTCATTGGAAGCAAGCGCCCGCTGCAACCGAAATTGGATCCACGCTCAGTATCTCGCAGCGGATGGATCGAGCGCCAAAGTTTCCGCATGCTTGGGGGACTCCACGAAAACGGCTCGAGGGCTGATGGGCGTCTTGGATTTGCTGGCTTCGATGATTTGAGGTTCTGGCGGGAGAGAAGTCGAAGTGAATTGTCCGAGCTGATTATGATGAAAGCAGAGGATGCGGAGATTTTCGAGGTCATTGGCACCGCCTTGAGCGAGTGGACGGATGTGGTCGATCTGGAGCCGATATCGGGAGCTGCAGCACTTTTGGTGGGTGGTAGCTTCGCACTGGCCCTGACTCTTCGCCCAAACGGATCTTTGGAGAGCCAGGGGAAGGTGGGCTCTCTGGCCTTCGGGCAGTTGTGGGATTACCGCCGCAGCGGCGGTGGGTTGCGGAACAAGCCCTTTCTTCTTTTCAAGCGTCTTTAGTGCCACATCCGTCATGTACTCGAGGAGCTCTGCAAAAGAGGCTTCAGGATGAGAGTGGGCAAGAAGACCCCTGAGCCTCTGCAACTTCTCATGCAGCTCTGGGGAGATGACGAACTTCAGTTCTATTTCCCCCTCTTGAGAGACGATTCTTTCATTTTCTTTGGGGATAGCTTTCGGGGAAATTTCAAAGAGCTTCTTCTCGCATTCTCTTTGGGACAGAGACTCCACTTGTTTCAGCAACTCTTTCCCTCCTGGTTTTTTCCCTAACTTCTTCTCGGCTTGTCGAAAGCTCTGAAGCTTCGCTGCATTGGAAAGTGAAAGCTTTCCATCCTCCAAAGACTGCAACGCCTCCGGTACATCGTTGATCAGCCTCATAGCCTGAATTCTCCTCTGCGCTGCTCCTTCACTCAACCCCAGCTCCAGAATCGCAAACTCCCAGAGTGACGCGTAGCCCAGCTCCGCAAAGAGTCTTCGCCGGCTGATTTCCCTCAGATGTTCAATCAGAGCGAGCGTGGCTTTGCGTTCTTCGGCTACTAAGAGCTTCGTTTGAGAGAGGAGTGCTTTGGACTCAAGAGAAGTGAGTTTCATGAAAACTCACATAACATGGGTTTTTTGAGGCCTTTCACTGGCTCAAGAAGAGTTGGAAGAATCAGGAAATGAGTTTAAAAAGAAAAGAAAGAACTCAAGCAAACCAAGGCCAAATCCAAGCGAATGAGGGGAATTGAATCAGCATTCCTCAATACTGAAATTTCCCTTTTCCCAAAACCCGTCAACAATAATTCCGCATTCCACCCGTCCGAAATCACGCCGCGTCAATGCCGATCGCCATCGGCGCTGCTGCCCCTACGAAGCCCCCACGCAACTACGTCGCCAGCGCCACTCCTGCAAAGCCGCACCCTCTACCACCGCTGCAACGGCGGCAGCTTTTCGCAATTCAAGTCCCAACCCCAGTTTCACCACACGCCCAATTCAATCAACTCGCTCCGATACCAATCGCAAGTCTTCGTGGAATAGCCGTCCTTGAAACGCTCATTCCCCTCAAACATCACAGAGAAACAACCCTGAATCGCTGAATGGCTTTTTTTGCTGTAGATAGGAGCCGTTTCCAGCAACTCCAAAAGCTCCCCGCTTTTGGAATGTCGTGAAATCGCTTGATGCATCCAGCGTCTTCTTTGAAGATAGGTTAAAGGACCGATAGCACCTGGTTCATAATCCTGTCCCAAAGGAACTCCTGGCGCTTGGATCACCGAGGGCGATGGAAAAAACGATCGCTCCCATTGTTCCGTGAGAACTTTGTTACAGAACTTCTCCAATTTTCCAGAAAGCTCCCGACTGCACCCCAGATCGAAACGCTTGCCGCCATATCCAGGAGGGATCAGTGAGCAAAGCAGTTGCGCGCGAGCAGCTTTACCACTGATTTTTTGAGGAAGGGGCGAACGGCTCAACGCCTGCCCCGCGAACATCATCGAGAATAAGAAATTGGGCCGGGCGTTCAACTTGTATCCCTTGTATTCAGTCGCATAAGGACTGGGACTCTCCAAATCTAAATCAGCCCAGGGCAAAACCGCATAACAGGGATCCCCAGCTTTCGCCCTCTGCTTCGCATTACGAAGCGCAGCCCTTTCTTTTTCTTTAAGAGCGACGACCTCATCGCTATCCACATACTCTTTGGTAGTCGTTTCCGGAGTCTGGGGCTGCAAAAAATCATCATGCGATCCGATGGCCCCTTTCCACAGCGGATAGTTTCCCCAAATCGGAACGAAATCTTTGAGCTTTGCGGATCGCAATGGCTGAGTTGAGTGACAACTCAGGCAATCCCGGGGAGATTGCTGCCATTTCTGAGCGCCTTTTCGAAAATCCAACCGAACCACGTCATAGGGCTTTTTAAGATCAGATTGCCCCTTGAACTGAAAAGCGTCGACGATGCCATAAGACGTCGGCTGACCAGGATCGCAAGACCATCGAATCACGACGCTCCCGTCCCGGCTGGCAAGGAGGGGGCCTGGAAACTCATCGCTGATCCCGGCGTTCAATGGGATCGCCGAGCTGCTCCTCATCAACGTGAACACATTGAAGCGCTCTTTGTTTTTTGCCAGCGCCTTCATGAAATCATCTTGAGTCGCAACGGATTCACTCACCTCCTTGAGCCAATCGAGGGTGACCGAGGAATCCGGGCATTGATCCGCGCGGGCGTTCAGGACGCCAAACAAAAAAATGAAAAAAAATGGAATGAAATGTTTCATGCTTCGCCGCTCAGCCTCGGCTCAGCTTCGCGTACTTCACCCGCGCCTGACGTCTCTGCGTCATGGGCACGCGCTTCCTGAAATCCCGGATCGTCAAATTTCCGTAGATCTTTTTGACCAGCATCGCATTGACCTGATCCGAAAGTTCTTCCGCGATGATGTTTTGGAGCGACAGCGGCACGGCGATTTGCTTCTTCCGCAAATAACTCAGGTAGTCAGAAACGACCTGATCAATAAACGTCTTTCGATCCAAATCCGAATCTTGAAAGTTGTAGAGATGTTGTTCAAAGATAGTGTAAAGTGGATCAATCGCATTGGGTTTAGTGAGCTTCATGGGTTGGAGTGAAACCTCTGGAGTTCCATCGGCCAGAGAAGGGATAGGCTTGAGCACGAAAAAACAACCTCAGATCCTCTCCAAGTCCAAAGAGTTCCAAAAGTTCAAGCTCTGGCTGGAGCAAGCCAAAAGAGTGCTCATCTCAACGCATTCGCTCCCGGATGGGGATGGATTAGGCACTGAAACCGCGCTCTATCACTACTTAAAACGCGCCCGAAAGGCGTGCCGCGTCTACAATCCCGATCCTCTGCCAAAGCGCTACCGCTTCTTGGACCCCAAGGGCACGATCCTGCTCGGGCCCGGCGAAGTCGAGCTCTGGGACACCTGCGACCTCTGGATCATCGTGGACACCAATGATCCCAAGCGGCTCGGCAAGCTCTGGCAGGAGCTTTCACTCCGCGCGAAGAAAATCGTTTTCCTAGATCACCATCCTGACTTGGAGCAGCAAAATCAGATTCATTACCCGCCGCACGCCATGCTCGTCTCCGACGAGACTTCGAGCAGCATCGGTGAGCTCGCTTACCGGGTCTTTGAGGATTTAAGCTTCGCGAAGATCAACCGCGATGTCGCGCTGGGACTTTACGTTTCGATCATGACGGACACCAACAGTTTTCGTTATGCGCGCACCACTCCCCTCGCCCATCGCATCGCGGCGGAGACCATCGAGCTCGGCGTGAATCCCGAGGAAATTTATCAATCCATTTTCTCCTCCAAAGAAGTGAGCCACGTTCAATTGCTCGGTACGATGCTTCAGAACGTGAAATCGCAATTCAACGGCCGAATCGCTTGGCTGGAGATGGGCCTGGATCTCCGCAAAAAGCATCAAGCCTCGGCCGATGACACGCTTTCCTTTTTGAACTTGCTCCTTTTGCTGAAGGATGCCGACATCGTCTGCCTTTTCCGGGAAGAAGAAGATGGGCAGATCCGGATCTCCATAAAATCCAAGGGAAAAGTCCCCATCAATCAGATCGCCTTTGAACTCGGAGGAGGCGGGCATCCTTACGCCGCCGGGGTGGCCATCACCGCTTCGATGTCGAAAGCCGTCGAATCCGTTACGCAACGCCTTCAATCTCTCTTGCAATCTCACGAAAAATTCAGAAAATAGGGTCCCCTATGATCCAAGTTTCGCATCTCTCGAAATTCTACGGCCCTCGTGCGGCTATTCAAGACCTCAGCTTCGAGGTCAAGCGCGGGGAAATCGTCGGCTTCCTCGGCCCGAACGGCGCGGGCAAGAGCACGACGATGAAGATCCTCACCGCCTTCATGCCGGCGTCCGAAGGCAAGGCCAGCGTGGCGGGATTCGATGTTTTTGAGCGCCCCTTGGACGTGAAAAAAAATGTCGGCTTTCTTCCCGAGAATCCCCCCGTTTATCTCGAGATGGCGGTGCAAGATTACCTCGCCTTCTGCGCGCGGCTCCACGGAGTCGCCTCCAAAGAGGTGGGCCGTTCGGTTCAGGCAGCGCTCGAAAAAACCGGCCTCACCGACGTGAGGAAGCGCTTGATCGGGAATCTCTCCAAAGGGTTCAGGCAGCGCGTGGGGCTCGCGCAGGCGTTGATCCACAACCCTGCCGTGTTGATCCTCGATGAGCCGACGGTGGGGCTCGATCCCAAGCAGATCATCGAGATCCGGCAGCTCATCCGGGGCCTTCAGGGCGAGCACACCGTGATCCTGAGTTCGCACATTCTGCCTGAAGTCACGGCCACCTGCCAGCGCATCATCGTGATCAACCGCGGCCGCATCGTCGCCGAAGACTCCATCGAGCATCTCACTGCTCGGATGAAAAAAGGACTGATCTACCATCTTAATGTAAAAAACTCCTCCGCCACCGGCTTGGACGCGCTCCGGAAAATCCAAGGGGTCCGCTCCATCACGGGCAACGGGACGCAGCTCACGGTTGAAATCCTGCCGGAGGCCGGCGAAGTCAGGGACCGCGTCGTTGAGACCGCGGTCCAGAACGGCATGGGCGTCCTGGAGTTCTCCACGGAGAAACTCAGCCTCGAGGAGATCTTCCTCCAGCTCACGACGATTGAACCCAGCGAAGGGAACCCCTCATGAAAAGCACTTGGACCATCGCAATGCGGGATTTCCGCTCCTATTTCACCTCCCCCATCGCTTACATCGTGATTTCCGCGTTTTTGCTCATCATGGGATGGATGTTCTTTTTCAACTTGGAGCACTTCCGGATGCAGAACATGCAGTTTCAGCAGTACAGCATGGGACGCGGGGGGAGCATCACCGAGGGGATCATCCAGCCGGTGTACGGCAACATGAACGTCATCTTCCTCTTCCTCGTGCCCTTCATCACCATGAGGCTGTTCGCTGAAGAAAAGAAGAATCACACGCTTGAGCTCCTGCTCACTTCCCCCATCACGCTGGCGCAAGTGGTCCTGGGAAAATTTCTCGCCTCCCTGCTGCTCGTCATGGTGATGCTGGGGGCGACCCTCATTTACCCGGCCGTGCTCTTCCTCTTCGGGAACCCGGACGCAGGGCCGATCGCGACCAGTTACCTGGGCACGCTGCTGTTGAGCAGCTGCTACCTCTCCCTGGGAATTCTTTTTTCATCGGTCACGGAGAATCAGATTGTGGCCGGTGCGCTCACGTTCGCCGGCGGATTGTTTTTTTGGCTCATCAGCTGGGCCACGCAATCCGCGGGACCCGTCCTGGGAGACGTGATCAATTACCTCTCTTTGATCGGTCACTATAAAGCTTTTGGACAGGGCGTGATCAACAGCTCAGATCTCCTTTTTTATCTTTCATTCATCGGGATCGGCTTATTTCTCACGCATCGGGTTCTCGATTCCTATCGGTGGAGGTAAGAGGTCATCATGAATTTTCTGCTTTGGGTCGGTCTCGTGCTCAGCTTTCTTGGCCTTTTATTCTCGCGCGTCGTTTACGCGGAGATGGCTTGGCTCAGCATCGTCTTCGGCGCGCTGATGATCGCTTCGTGCGCTGGATTGCTTCGCCGTCACAAGAAGGCTCTGAAGGGGCGAAGCGCCGCGTTTGGGTTGCAGTCCGCAGTCACCGTGCTGCTGGTCATCGCCATCGTTTGCGTCATCAACTTCCTCGGCTATCGCTATCCGAAGCAGTTGGACCTGACGTCCAACCAAGTTCATACGCTCTCGGATCAATCCTCAAAACTGGCCCGGGGCCTCTCCCAAAACGTCAAGATCGTCGTTTACGCCTCCTTCACGCAGCGGGATAAGATCGCCCCGCTCTTGCAAAACTACAAAGCGCTCAACTCCAAAATCGAGATTGAGAACGTCGATCCTTATCGGGAGCCCACGCGAACCAAGCAGAACGGGATCAAAAAAGAAGGAACCCTTCAGCTGATCGTGGGGGCGAAGGATTCCAAAGTCGAGGATCCTACCGAGGAAAAAATCACGAACGCGCTGATCAAACTGCTGAAGGACCGAAGCCCCACGCTCTGCGCCGTCACGGGCCATAATGAGAAGAGCTTCAGCTCGTCGGAGGCGGATGGCTATGATTCCGCTAAAAAGGCGCTCAATGACCAGAGCTATGAGCTCAAGGACGTCAACCTCTCTCAGGAGGGGAAGCTCCCCGAGTTTTGCGATGCCCTCGTCGTTCTCGGGCCAAATCGAGGCTTTTTGGCGCCCGAAGTGCAATTGATCCAGAAGTACCTTGAAGAAGGCGGGCGCGCCCTCTTCGCGCTAGATCAAAACCTCAAAGGAGAAGAGCCGGTCAGAGAGCTGCTCTCCATTCTTGAGGGGTGGCATGTGCGCGCGCTTCCGGGACTGATCATCGATCCCGTCTCAAAGCTTTTGGGCGTCGATGCCGCCATTCCTCTGATTGCGACTTATTCCAAAGAAAGCCCCATTACCCGCGATTTTCAGGCGAATTGTTTTTTCCCCTTTACCCGTCCGCTCGATGTCATCACGCAAGCCCCCCCAGGGCTGAAAGCTCAGTGGCTGTCGAAGACGACCCCGCGCAGCTTCAACGTCACGGACATGAAGGAGCTCGCTTCGGGGCGAGTCCAGTTCAAGGAAGGCCAGAATCAACCCGGTCCTTTGACGACCGCCATCGCCGTCGAAGGAAAAAAACCGGAATCCAAAGCGACGAAAACCACGCGCATTGTCGTTTTTGGGAATTCAGGTTTCGCGAACAACCAATTCTCCCGGCTCGGGAGCAATTTGGATTTCTTCCTCAATTCAGTTTCCTGGATCTTGGAGGACGAGAGCCTCATTTCAATCCGATCGAAAGAGGATGGACCCAGCAAAATCGAGCTGTCCCAAAAAGCGGGCACTTCGATTTTTCTCGTCACCGTTTTTGTTCTGCCGTTTCTCATCGCAGTGGGGGGAATCATCATTTGGGCCTATCGCAGGAGGTTGTAACTCATGACTATGGTCAGTTGGAAAAAACCCCTGCTTTTGGCGATCTTGCTCAGTGTTTTGGGTTTTGGGGCTTATTGGCTGGAGTTCAAGCACAAACCCAAGAAAGAATCCGCTGAAGAGTCCTCGAAAAAACTTTTCGCCCTCCCGGAAGAAGCTCAGGTTCAGTCGATCAAAATCGCGGGAACACACCAGACCTTCCTGCTGAAGTGCTTAGGCCTTCAGCAAAAGCAGTGCAAACTCGGCGCGAACGGCCAGTGGGAATTGATTGAGCCCTTGAAAACCAAGGGGGATGCTTCCAATGCGGCCTCATTGCTTTCAGCGGCGGGACATCTGGCCTTCGCGGATTCGATCGATCTCGCCTCCGAGACTCCTGAGAAGCGTCAGCGACTCCTCGAAGAATACGGGTTGGACTCGAAGTCGAGGGGCGCCAAAACCGCGCGCTCCCTTGCCCTGAGCTATCAAAGCGGATCAGAGGCCCCCCAGACGCTTGCCGTCTATTTAGGTCAAACTCATCCGATCGGGGACAACGTCTACGCTCTGCTGTCTCAGACCCAGGGAGAGGGGGCGGATTCGAAGCCGAACGAGAATCGCGTTTACTTGATTCCGGGCTTTTTCGCCGCCAACCTCGATAAAGACCTCACTTACTGGCGGGACAAACGGTTCACTGAATGGAGCTCCACGGACGTTGAATCCTTTGAGTTCCAGGGTTCTAAGGGAAAGCTCAGCGCCGCGAGAAAAGACGCATCCTGGGAACTTGGAATCGCGGGGGCGACTTTTTCCGGTGATCCGGATCGGATCGAGGAATTACTCTCGGCGGCCACTTACCTCACGGCCAAGTCCTTTGTCGCCGAAACCCAAAATGACCCAAAAGCCAAAGGGATCCTCTCTCGCGCTAAACTGATCCTCACTCTGAAACTCATCAAAAAAGGGGCCGAACCCGCGACGTTTCGCTTCTTTCAAACCGGCTCCCCCTCAAAGCCCGGGCAAAAACTCTATGTGACTTCTTCGCTGGCCTCGCCCGTGTTTGAAATCGAAGTGAGCGCATTGCGCCCCATCGATCGGGCGCCGAAAGATCTGCGTTACTCGAAGCTGCTTTCCTCCGAGGACCGTTTTATGATCCAAAAAATCACCTTTTCGGGCAAATCGTGGGGCCCCGGTGATTTTGCGCTCCTTTCAAAAGATGGAGCCTGGAAAGTCGAAGGACAGCCGACCTTCCCCTTGGATACCTCAAAAGTGCAATCCC
Organism: uncultured Bacteriovoracaceae bacterium; assembly: GCA_964563795.1. Classification (GTDB taxonomy): domain Bacteria; phylum Bdellovibrionota; class UBA1018; order UBA1018; family UBA1018; genus CAZLYB01. The sequence goes on from CAZLYB010000001.1 coordinate 123,581, forward strand.
TTTTGGACCAGCTCTCGGGAGATCGAATCAAAGACTACCTCCCCGCTTCCAGCAAGATCCCGGGGATCGAGGAGGGAGTCACCCTCAAACTCGGCACGGCCAAAAACGAGGATCAAGCCCGTTACCTGTTTTGGCAGCACCGGGATGCGCTCTACGCGCGCTCGCTCAAATCCAGGACGGGCGAAATTCTGGCCTTGGACGCGTCGCTAAAAAAAGCGCTGCCTTGGAAGCGCGCTGACCTTGAAGTCCACGCCTCTCCCGTCCCGGCGTCGGCGCCATGAGCGAGCTTTCCCTGCCGCCGAGCGAAGGAACAGGTGAATGGATCAGTCGCTACTTCAAAGACGTTTGGGAAATCATATCGCGGCCCGCTGCTTTCTTTAGGCGGTTTTCGCAACAGCGACCTTCCACGGCTTATGCGCTCACTTTTGCATTGGTAACGCATTGGCTGGGCAAAGCGCTCCAATCGCTCTGGGCTTTTTCGATGCTCCATTCCTTCGAAAGCTGGGCAGGCCGTTTATTCCAGTGGGGAAATCGCTGGGATCTCGAAATCAGCCACCCAGGCCGCGCCGCGGAACTCCTAGAATGGAGGGACCGGGTTTGGCACTGGTTCGTGGGGGCGGGGTCGGTGATCTTGGATCCTTTCTTCACGCTCCTCTCGATTTTATTCACCTCTCTTCTAGTCCTCGTCGGGGTGAAATTGCTCGTCCCTCGAAACGCTCCACGCGCTGACTATTCTTCGACCGTGCAGCTGATCTGCTTCGGGCTGACTCCCTCCATTTTATCGGCGATTCCCTTCATCGGTCCTTTCGCCGCTGCGCTGGGGATCGTGATCGTTACCACGATCGGCGCGAGGGAGTGGTATCAAGTGAGCACGGGGCGCGCCGTTGCGATCGCTATTTTCCCCAAGCTCCTCTTTTTTGGGTTTTTATTGATCGGACTGATGGGGATTTTATTCATTTTCCTCAAGCTTTTCTCCGCGCTTTTTGCATGAACTTGAAAAAATGGGGTGTATTCGCAGGGGGATTCGTCGCGCTCGTTGCGGTTTCACTCCTTTTGCTCGCAAATCGCAAGATGATCGCTCCTTGGATCCCCGTTCCTCATCCCCCCTCTCCCCCGCAGCTCGCCTCACCTTCTCCTTCCTCGAGCCTTTCTGAGGGGCTTTGCCAGGCGATCTATCACTCCGTCTGCGAAGCGAACGGAGTGATCTCCGATCCCACGGGCTCGGTCGCGACGGATCGACAAGGGGAGCTCGAGGCGTTTCAGATCTACGAGACGATCCTCAAAAATCACCCTAGCTGGAATTCGAGCCAAATCGATGAAGAGCTCGCGCGGCAGATTTACACGGATCGCAGGAGAAAGCGGGTGATCGAAGTGTATGCCTGGGTCAATGCCCAGATGGAGGAATGGATTGACCGGCAGCCCGACCCGGTATTCACCGATCTCGAGAAAAGGCAGCTCAAGACGCGCGTTCACAGCGTGCAACTCCAACTTCCGCCGCCCGCGTCACTCTATCAAGACGAGCCGGATCTCTTCACCAAGAATGAGGTCTTCTACGAAAGAATGCTCCAAGGGGAAACGCGCATGCGGGTGGGAGGCGCTTATTTATTTACAGCGAAATCCCGTTTTAATATGATTTTTACCATGGCCCATGAGTTAGCCCATTCCATCGATCCGTGCGAGCTGAGGAGCGCGCGAATCGCGATCCCCGCCTATGATCGGCTCGGGGCCTGCTTCGTCCGTGAAGGGCTGGTCACCTTGCGGGCCTCCCGCCTCGAATGCGGTGAAAACGATCAGCTCTCGGAGACTTTTGCGGATTGGGTCGCGGTGCAAATCACCGCGGTAGCGCTCCGGGACGCACAAAAGACCTATGACGGCGCATCTTTCGCGCATTCAGTGATCAATTCGGTGAAAGATCTTTGTGAGCAGGAGGACGCTGATTTGATCGATATCCGCCTACACCCCTCTCCCCGGGTCCGCATTGAGAAGATCTTCGGCAATGCGCCCGTCATCCGCGAAGTTTTAGGCTGCGCTCCCGCAGAAAAACCCAGGGATGCCTGCGGTTTCACCGATCAGAAAGGTTTGAAATCCCCATGAAAGCTCGAATTGCGCTCCTCATTCTGGTCATCTCGGCCGCGGCGTGCGCGACGATTTTAGGAAAGAACTCCGAGGAATCCAAGGAAACTGCTGGAAAAAACTTTCCTGCTCAGGGCAATTCCAAGATTTCCGTGGAACAAATCAAGCCGGATGCGGAAAGCAGCGTGGATATCTCGTATGTTCTTGCGCGAAGCCAGTATCGGTTGATCGCGCAGGGCCGAGGGAGCTCATTCAGCGGCAAGTCCTTCTTGGACCGAGAAATTTTGAAGGAAAAGGATCTTCCCAAGGAAAGTTACTTGGACTTCCTCAAGAAGGCGGTGACCTTCGCTCAAAATCACCAGGGAACGGCGGTGGGGCAGATAGATGAATCCGTCCCCCCGTGCCGAACGCCTTTCACCGTCACCATCCGAGTCGGATCCGCGGTGCAAACCACCAATGGGTGTCGATCCACGGATGCCGGCAACTTGAGCCGATTAGTCCGGGATGGGGAACAGCTCCTCTATTCCAAAAAACCCTAGAAAGTATGGTAAGGATTCTGAAGGATGTTTCAAAAACACGCGCACGGGACCATTGAGATCATCTGCGGCAGCATGTTCAGCGGAAAAACGGAAGAACTTCTCCGGCGAGTGAGGCGAGCCCAGATTGCCCGGCAAAAAGTCCAGGTCTTCAAACCTCAGCTCGATGTCCGTTACGGACTGGAACATGTTCAAAGCCATGACGCGAATCGCGCCACATCCACCGCATTGAACTCGGCTCGGGAGATTCTCGAACGAGTCGAGGATAACACCCGCGTCGTGGGAGTCGATGAGGCCCAATTCTTCGACGAAGCAATCGTCGACGTCTGCCAAAAGCTAGCTTACCGGGGCATTCGCGTGATCTTGGCGGGTTTGGATTTGGATTTCCGGGGACAACCCTTCGGCCCGATGCCGCGCCTCCTCGCGGTTGCGGAAGCAGTCACCAAGCTCTCGGCGGTTTGCATGGTGTGCGGCGATCCCGCCTCACGCACCCAGAAGCTCGCTACGACCGAGGAACATGATCAGAATCTGATCGTCGTCGGCGCCCAGGAAACCTACGAAGCGCGCTGCCGCTTCTGCCATGAGCCCGAGCCTCAGCCGCATCACCCCTACCTTTCATTCAAAGTAAAAAGCACTCCCAAGGATTCCCATGACTCCCCCTCAGCAACTCCCCAAGGCTGATTCTCAGTTCCGGGAGATCGCCTTCCATTGCTCGGAGATCCAGCATCGCTACGGGAAACAAGTCCATATTCTTTCGGATCCCCTGCTCCTCACCCGACTCGCGAAGCTGTGCTCCGAAGATGTTCAACAACCTATGTTGAACGAGCTCATCAGCTCACTCTACGAATCCCTGCTCCACGTCGTGGTGAACCGGGAATTTCCCAGGCAGGCGGTTTCCGTGCGAACTCGGATGGCGGCCTCTCACCCCGAGGGCCTTTACCAGGGGCAGGCCATCCATCCGGCCACGCCCACGGTCTCGGTGAATCTCGCCCGCGCGGGCACCGTGCCTTCCCACGTGTGCTACATGGCCCTGAACGCGTTCATGAATCCCCCCACGGTCCGGCAGGACCACATCAGCATCGGGCGAACCACCGATGCCACTCATCAAGTCACGGGCAGCCAAGTCTCCGGCCACAAGATCGGAGGGTCCATTGAAGACCATCTGGTGCTTTTTCCTGATCCGATGGGAGCGACGGGATCCACTTTGGTGGAGGCCCTTGACCTCTACAAAAGGCAGGGAAAGGCGATGAAGTACGTTTCCATGCACTGCATCGTGACGCCCGAATACCTCAAAAAAGTGACTTCAAAGCATCCTGATCTCGTCATTTACGCAATTCGACTGGATCGGGGTCTCTCGCCTCCCGACGTGCTGGATTCGATTCCCGGCGAGCACTGGGAGCGGGAGCGCGGCTTGAATGATCAACATTACATCATCCCCGGCGGGGGTGGATTTGGAGAGGTGCTGAACAATGCCTATGTCTGACGAATCGAAGAACATGCCGAAAGTGCTCATCCCGGAAGTCAAGTTGCACGCGCGCCTCGGCGAATTAGCTCATGAGATCAACCATGACTACCATGGGATGGAAATCACCGCGGTCTGCGTCCTGAAGGGAAGCTTCATCTTTTTTTCGGATATCATCCGCCTGATCGAACCCCCGATGGCCTGCGAATTCTTGGGAGTGTCGAGTTACGGGAACCGCAAGGTTTCTTCAGGCGAGGTGAAAGTCACGTTGGATTTGAATGAACCGCTGGAAGGGCGGCACGTGATCGTCTTCGAGGATATCGTGGACAGCGGGCTGACCCTCTCCTACATCTTGAATTCCTTGAAAGCCCGCAGACCTGCTAGCCTCAAAACCTGCGCATTGCTCCTCAAACCCGATAGCTTGAAGGCTCCCATCGAAGTGGATTACCTCGGATTCAAGATCGGCAGCGAATTCGCCGTGGGTTACGGGATCGATTACGCGGGAAAATTCCGGGGATTGCCCTACGTGGGATACATCGAGCATGGCCATTAAGACCATCCACGCGAAAGCCCCGACACGCATCGACCTGGGAGGGGGAACGCTGGATCTGTGGCCCCTCTATCTTTTCCTCAAAAATCCTCTGACCATCAATCTCGCGATCGATCTTTACGCGGAAGTCGAGCTCCAATGCGAACCCGCGAAGAATCGCGGGAAGGCCGAGATCGCGCTTCGATCCGAAGATCAAAATGAGAGCAGGACGCTGAGTTGGGAGCGCCTCTTTGAGGAGCACTCCATCCCTCCCCAGCTCGATTTGTCGCTCAAACTCCTACGCCATTTCGCGCCGCAAGCTCCCAGCCCCCTCAAAGAGCAGGATCTCCGCATTTCCACTCGTGCGAAAAGCCCCGCGGGAGCCGGAATCGGGGGCTCCTCCAGCTTGAACATCGCGTTGACCGGGGCGCTGGCCAGCTGGGCTTGGGATCGCCCCTTGGACCTCGAAAAAGACGGTGAAACGCTGATCGCAGTCGCGCGCGACGTGGAGACCACGGTCATCCAAGTGCCTGCGGGTCTGCAAGACTATTACGGCGCCACCTACGGGGGATTGCAGAGCATTCACTGGATGCCCAATCAGCAGAGGAGAATCCCGTTTCCAGAGACGACCCAAAAAGAGATCCAAAGCCGGATGCTGCTTTTTTTCTCCGGGGAGTCGAGGAATTCAGGGATCAATAACTGGGATTTGTTTAAAAAGTTCATCGATCGGTCACACGACGTGCGCGATAAATTCCAGGCGATCGCCGATGCGACGCTTGATCTCGAGGGCGCGCTTCAAAATAGCCGTTGGGTCGAGGCCAGTCTCGCCATGGAGCGCGAATGGGAAGTTCGCTGCTCCCTCGCCCCCGGCATCGTCACCCCGCGGATGAATGAGGCGTTCAGCCTGGCGCGCAAGCAGGCGCGACTCTCGGGCAGAGTCTGCGGAGCGGGCGGAGGGGGTTGCTTCATCGTGTATTCGCCGGAGCTGAAAATCGCGGAAGACCGGGCTTTGCGGGATCAAATCCAGGACATTTTCTCGAGCCGCGGGATCCGCCCGCTCGCGTTCAATGCCTCATCCCAAGGACTTGAAGTCCGGACACAGCGTGCTTGAACCCAGGCGATTCATCGGGGTCGATCTCTCGGGAGCCAAAAACAACAAAACGACGCTGGCTGTCCTGGAATACTATCCTCACGAGCGAAAGACGTTCCTCCTCGAGATTTACGATCAACTGGTTCCGAAGCAGGAGGACCGGGAGCCCAAGCAAAGCAGCGATGAAGCGCTTCTTGAGCTCCTGGCCGAGTTGAAGCCCGGCTTGAGGTCGATCGGCATCAATATCCCGCTTGAGCTACCCCCCTGCATTTCCTGCACTCGAAAAACCTGCCCCCTCCCCAAAAAATGCTCCGTTCCCGCCGTAAAATGGATGAGATCGCAGGCGAAATCACGCGAACCCATTACGCCTTACACTCAACGGCCGGTAGAACTCTGGGTGAAGCGAAACCTCATTCCCAGGCTTCCCGAGAGCCATCGGTTCGAGATCGACGAGGCGCTGGGAGGCGGCAAAGCGCCTCTGACGGCGCGCTTGCAATTCCTGAAGCGCCATCTCGATCCAGGCCTTTTGATCGAAATCTGGCCCAAGCTTTCAGTGGCGATGCTGGCCCTCCAGTTGGGCTTGAGCAAGCGCGCGATCTCGGGATATCGCCAGCTGGACGAAGGCTCCCATTTCAGGGAGGAAATCCTCCATGCGCTCGCAGCGCATGACGCGATCTTCATCTACGAGAGGGACATCCAAAAACTCACTCGAAGCCTCTCCGCGTTTGACGCTTTCATCTGCGCTTACACCGCACTTCTCGCCGAAAGCGACCAATGCGCGAAACGCCCCGGAAAGCTCCCCGCTTCGCACGGCTGGGTCCATTACCCCGACGTCTCGCTGAAGACCTCGAGATCCTCATGAGCCTGATCCCTTTTTTCCTGAAAAAGGTCTACGCGTCCATCCTCACTCTGCTCTCGCTGATGACGCTTTTGTTTTTCGTCTTGAGACTCGCGCCTGGAGGCCCGTTCGACTCTGAGCGGGCTTGGCCCGCCGAAATTCAGGCGAATCGGGAAAAACAATATGGACTGGATCGTCCGCTGATCGAGCAATATTTTTCATGGTTGAAGGCAGCAGCGAAGGGCGATTTCAAGGAATCGATTCAGTATTATCCCAGGACTGTTTCGGAGATCATTGGGCAAGCGCTTCCGCAGTCCTTCGCCTTGGGGTTCTTGTCACTCGCGATCGCCGTGCCCCTCGGGATCTGCATGGGGTGCCTCAGCGCCTGGAGGCAAGAGGAGTGGCCGGATTGGCTGCTTTCTTTTTTCTCCTTGATCGGCAACAGCATCCCGCCTTTCCTGCTCGCGAGCCTGCTCATTTTCGTGTTCGCGCTCCGTTTGGAGTGGCTTCCCGCCGCGCTTTGGGAAGGGCCGCAGTCCGCGATTCTTCCCGCGCTCACTCTCGCCATCCGCCCGATCGCGATGGTCGCGCAGCTCACGCGGGCCTCGATGATTGAAACGTTGCACGCCGACTTCATACGAACTGCTCAAGCCAAGGGCCTTTCCATTCGCTCCATCCTCTTGAAGCACGCGCTGAAAAACTCCTTGATCCCAGTCATCACGCTCATGGCCCCCATCGCCGCCGCCCTCTTGACTGGCTCTTTCATCGTGGAAACGATTTTTCAGATTCCCGGGCTCGGGAAACATTTCGTGCAGGGCATTTTGAATCGCGATTATCCCCTCGTGATGGGGGTCTCATTCGCCTTTGGCGTGATCTTGCTCTCTTGCCAACTTTTAGTGGACCTGGCCTATGGATGGATTGATCCCAGAATTCGCTTTTCACAGGAATCCAAATGAGATCGCGATTGAGGACGTTCTGGCATGACTTAGGTAAAACGCCTTACGCCCGAGCCGGACTGATTTTTTTGGCCCTCATTAGCCTGGCGGCTTTGTCAGCCCCGCTTCTTTCGCCTTATGCCTACGACGCGATTGACCTTGAGCATAAGCTTGAATCCCCGAGCTGGCAGCACTGGATGGGCACCGACGGCTTGGGAAGGGATCTGCATAGCCGCATCCTCCATGGGGCGCGGATGTCACTCACCGTCGGCATCCTTTCAGCGCTCGCCTCCTTGGTGCTCGGCACCGCGACCGGTTTAATGGCCGGCTATTACCGCGGCTGGGTGGATTCCGTCTTGATGAGAATCGTCGATTTCTTCTATATTTTTCCGACGCTCCTTCTCGCGATCTTGCTCATGCTCGTTTTTGGCCGCGGGTTCATGGGAATCGTCACCGCGATCACTTTCAGCGCATGGATCTACCAGGCTCGGCTCGTCCGTGGGCTCACCCTCAAGGAGCGGGAAATGGCTTATGTCGAAGCCGCGCGGGCGCTGGGGATGCGAAGCCTCCCCATTCTTTGGCGCCAAATCCTGCCGAACCTGATTGGGCCCGTCATCGTTTCGCTCAGCTTGCAAATCCCGGCCAACATCATGGCGGAGAGCTTTTTATCGTTCTTGGGGCTTGGCCTGCAGCCCCCCCTCACGAGCTGGGGAACTCTCGCCAACGAGGGATTTCGAGCGATGAGGAGCGATCTGCACCTGATTTTATTCCCAGGATTGATCTTGATGCTGAGCCTGATCGCGTTTCATCTCCTCGGGGACGGGCTCCGGGGGACTCTGAGCCGCAGAAGCCGCTCCCGTTGAAACCTGCTTTACTTGCACCGGGGTCCTCTCACCGAGGCTTGCAGCTCCTCGAACTTTTCTCGGAATGCGTCGTTCATCGGCGCTGATGGCGGGACTTGGTGCCCATAGCGATCAGGTCGGCGCGCGATTTCCACCGTTCCCAGGATCGCTGGAATGTATTCCATCGTTTCGGTGAGCAACTTCCCGCTGGAGTAAATGCTCCGAATCAAAAAATGCTTGGAGAGAGTGAAGAAATCAGCTTTCAAATTTCGCGCGGCCGCCTTTTTGATCGCGGCTTTCATCGTCCCCGCTCCCCCGTTGTAAGACGACATCGCCAACAAAAAATCCCCGTCAAAGAGCCGAGCCAAGCACGTGAGGTATTCAGCGGAGGCCCTCATCGATTCGAAAGGATCCTTTCTGAGATCGTCGTACTTCGGTTGCTCCACCTGCACGGTCCGATAGATGATTTGATGGTTCTCGTCGCGGCGCGGCCTTCCTCGGCGATCGGCCACGGGGACTCGCATGGAGATGACCGTCCTCCCCAAGTAACGGATGAGGCCATACTCTTTGGCGGTTTCCGGCATGAACTGCCCCAACCCCACCGCTTTAGCGGTCGAGACGGCATCCTCAACCCATCCGCTCTCTTGTTGGAGCAGCCAGATGAGATCTTCCGGCACCCCGAAAAAACGATTGAGAGCGCGCGCCGTTTCCGTGTAAGGAGCCGAGCGTTGGAATGCCCGGCGGGTCAACTCATAGCCCGTCATCGGCGTCCCATCCTTGAAATTTCGAGCTTTGCCTTTGTACAAGACCGGGTTGACGGATTGAAAAAACTCCAGCCACCCGCGGATCTCGGAGACCATGTAATCCGGCTCCTGCGTCGGGATTTCAAAACTGAATCCCCCGGCGGAGACGTTCTTTCCGCTCGAAGCGCGATTCGCCTTGAAGGTCGGCCCATTGGGGTTCAACTCCTCCCAAAGCGCGGCAGCCTCAAGCGTCGCCTTTCTTCGGGCAGCTTTGATTCGACTGGAAAGATCATCGAAATATTCCACCAGCGCTTGATGCGGCTTTTTCAGCAGCTCATCCAAAACTTGGCTTTGAAGGCGGTTGAAAAGCTCGTTTGACCCGGAAAAATCAGTCGCCTTTCCCGCAGGCGAATGCTCAAGCTCCAGCGCTTGTTTTTCAACCGCTTGCTGAAAAAGAATCTCGGACTCCTTTTTCACGCGTGCCAGTTCAAGCGCCGCGCGCTCCGGATCCCCTTCAAAGTGCGCTGGCACTCCCGCTTGCTGCCAGATTCCGTCCACTCGCTGCGCCCCGAAACTTCCCAGCGCCGCCTGCAGCGCTTCAGTGGGAAATGCGATCTGAAGACCGACGGGGATGGAACTCGAGGGATAAAGGCATTCTATTTTTTGAAGACCTGCGTCGAAACTCGTGCCCGCCGCGGGTTGAAGCAGCACGCCCACCCCCGCTACCCGCGCCGCACCCAAAAAGCGCTCAGCGTAGTAAGGAGGGGAAGGTTGAATTTTCAGTTTGGGGCCGGTCAGGGAGGCTTGAGCCAGCGTCTCCAAAGGGATTCGGCTGAGGTCGCTCCAAGTCAATTCGCAAAAGGGTTCCTTAAAGTCGATCTTCAGCAAATCCGCCGTTACGCTGTTTTTTTGCGTGTAAATCTTCTTCAGTCGCGCCGCTTTGACAACGGGCTTGGAGGAAGAGCGATCGACCAGCTCTTCCTCCATCTCAATGACCCAAGCCGCTTTCGCTTTCGCCGAAAGGCACAACGCGAAACAACACAAACCCACAAAGCGCCGGAAGGCGCTTGATGAAAAAGATTGGTGCATGATTTCCCCCCACAGGAAATCAAAACGCTAGCACGGCTTTTTCGCGGAGTAAACCCGAAGAAGATTTTTTCGCCGCGCGTGGCGGGCGAGGGCGAGATCGACGAGGCGCGACAGAAGCGCCTGAGGAGCCAGCCCGCTCGCTTCCCAGAGTTTTGGGTACATGCTGATCGAAGTAAATCCCGGAAGTGTATTCGACTCATTGAAATAGAACCGGCTCGTTTCACGGTCGAGGAAAAAATCGATCCGCGCCATTCCCTCGCACTCCAGCGCGATGAACGCGGCGCGCGCCAGCGACTGGACCTCCTGAATCTGCGAGGCGTCCAGTTTTGCGGGAATCAGAAGCTCCGCCCCTTGATCATCGAGGTACTTCGCTTCATAAGAGTAGAACTCATGCCGAGGAGCAATCTCCCCGGGAATGCTCACTTCGGGCAGCGCGCCGGGTTGCGCGCTCTCCAGCACCGAGACCTCGATTTCACGGGCGGGAATCGCTTTTTCCACCAAAGCCTTGAGATCGAATTGAAAGGCGTATTCGAGCGCTGATTTCAAATCCCGCTCCGACTTCACTTTGCGGACGCCGACGCTCGATCCTGAGTTGGCGGGCTTCACGAACAGAGGGAATCCCACTTTTCGATCCGCTTCTTCAGAGAAAGCCGCGAATCTCTCTTCAAACTTCTCCTTAAACACCGTGAGCGAAGGGACTACGGGCAATCCTCGCTGCTCCGCCAGGCGCTTTGCCACTTCTTTATCCATGCAAAGAGCGGAGCTGAGCACTCCTGCTCCGACGTAAGCCACCCCAGCTAAGTCCAACAAGCCTTGAAGCGTTCCATCCTCGCAAAAAGTCCCGTGAAGCGCGGGAAAAACTGCATCCAACTCCTGAGATTGATTTCCTTCCTTGAAAAAGAGGAGCCCTCCCCCCTTTGCCGTGGGATGGGGCTGCAAAATGACCTCAGGGGAGTCGTCGGGAATTAGCAGAGGCTGCCCTTTTTGCGGAAGACGCGCGCGATCCACCCATTTCCAGCGGCCAGCGGGATCGATCGCGATCGGAAAAAGCTCAAAACGCGAGGGATCCAGCAATGAGAGAACGGAAGCGGCGGAACGCAACGAAACCTCGTGCTCTTCGGAACGCCCCCCGTATAAAACTGCCAATCGAATCCGGTTCATGCTTGCTACCCCATTTCGATGGTAACAAGAGCTCCATCGCAGGACAACCTTGATTCACCTGGCAAACCTCGTTAAGGTAGGCCTCAAAACAGGAGAATATTGCATGGCTCACTCATCTCACGGACCCCAAGGATCCCTCAGTTCCCAGCTCTGGGACACCAGCGATCTTTACCGCAACGCGGTTCTTCAATTAGATCAAGCCGCGCGGTCCATGAATCTTGATCCCAATATCGCGGAACGTTTGAAGGTCCCGAAGAGAGCTTTGATCGTCAGCGTCCCCATCCGACTGGATGACGGCAGCATCCGGGTTTTCGAGGGATACCGCGTTCAGCACAACATGACCCTCGGACCCGGCAAGGGCGGAATTCGATTCCATCAAGACGTGAATCTTTCGGAAGTCGCTGGGCTCGCCATGCTCATGACCTTCAAGTGTTCGCTCGTCGGCCTTCCTCTGGGAGGCGCCAAAGGCGGGATCCGCGTCGATCCCTCGCAGCTTTCGCGACAGGAGCAGCAATCCCTTACCCGCCGTTACACGACCGAAATCAATATGATCATCGGTCCAGACAAGGACGTCCCCGCTCCTGACGTGGGAACGGACGGACAGCACATGGCGTGGATGATGGATACTTACTCCCAAGAGCGGGGGTTCGCGATTCCCGGTGTGGTGACGGGGAAACCCATTGAAATCGGCGGCTCCCTCGGGCGCGCTGAAAGCACGGGACGAGGCGTCGTTTACACGATTCAGCACGCCGCGAAACACCTTCATCAGATTGGGCGCCCGTCGCCCAAGATCGACGGCACCACCACCGTCTCCGTTCACGGATTCGGCAAAGTGGGGGCAGTCGCAGCGCTCGAAATTTTCCAGCTCGGCGCGAAAGTGGTCGCGGTGAGCGATGTCTCCGGGGGCATTCACAATAAAAATGGATTGAACATCCCTGAGGTTTTAAAGTACGCGGCGCGCTCTGGCGGGGTCATCAAAGGCTATCCGGAAGCTGAGCCGATCAGCAATGAGGATCTGCTCGCGCTTCCCGTGGACGTGCTCATTCCCGCAGCGATCGACGGCGTCATCACCAAGAGCAATGTCTCGAAGGTGAAGGCCAAGATCATCGCGGAAGGGGCGAACGGCCCGATCACTTCCGAAGCGCTCAAGGAGCTTGAGGAGCGCAACACGTTCATCATTCCCGACATCCTCTGCAACGCGGGCGGCGTGATCGTCTCCTACTTTGAGTGGGTCCAGGGCATCCAGAACTTCTTTTGGAGCGAAAACGAAGTGAACGCCAAATTGGCGGAAGTCATGGAAAACGCCTTCAAGAAGGTCATCGACATCCAAAGCCGCTACAAATGCGAGATGAAAACGGCGGCGATGATCGCCGGCGTGGACCGGCTCAATCGCGCGATGCTGTTACGAGGGCTTTTCCCCTGAGTCTCGACGCAAACCGAGCTCGCGAAGCTTGAGCTGCAGGCCTTTCCTTGAAATTCCGAGCTGTGCCGCGGCTCGGGTCACGTTGCCATGCGTTTCTTCCAGCGCTCGGGCGATCAGGTCTTTTTCCAGGGATTGCGTTTGACGGCGAACCGTTTCCTTGAAGTTCGTGGATTCGCCCAGCTCCGAATCGTGGCTCTGAACGTGGATCATCTCCTCAGGGAGATCCCTTTCACCGAGGATGGGGCCTTCCGCCATGAGCACCATGCGCTCCAGGACATTCTCAAGCTGGCGAATATTCCCAGGCCACTCATAGCGCTTAAGCATCTCAACGGCCCCCGTCGTGATTCCCGTGACCTTTCGGCCGAGTTTTTGATTAAACCGCCCGAGAAAATACTGAACCAAGGGTTCAAGGTCCTGCTTTCTTTCACGCAGCGCCGGAATGTGAATCGGAATGACGTTGAGTCGATAGTAGAGATCGCTCCTAAAGCCCCCTGACTGGACCCGGCTCTCCAGGGGGTCGCGGGAGGCCGAAATGATTCGAACATCCTCTGTAAGCGCTTGCAGAAGCTTTCCCTGAGTTGCCAGCGGCATTTCCCCGATTTCATCCAAAAAAAGAGTGCCTCCCCGCGCGAGCTCGAACCTCCCCGGCTTGGCGTGGCCTTCGCCAAAGAGTTCTCCATCGAGCTGTTCTCCGGGGATCGCGGCGCAATGAATCTTGATCCAAGGCTGGATCGCCCGCGTCGAGTGACGGTGAATCTCCTGCGCGACCAGCTCCTTGCCCGTCCCGCTTTCCCCGGTAATCAAAATGGCGGCGTTCGAGGAAGCGACTTTTTCGATGATTTTGGAGATCTCCTGGATCGCGGCGCTTTGACCCACCAGGAGGCGATCTTTTTTATGGTGCGAAGCGGAAACCGCGTCCCATTGAGCCGCGGTATGAGGGAGCAGTCTCAGGGGCTCTGCTCGGCGCTCGTTGAAGGTCGCGATCGCATGACCGACGATTTTCAGCAAGTCTCGTTGCTCAAAAGGCTTCGTGATGAAATCAAACGCTCCCTGCTTCAGCGCGGTCACGGCCGCGCTGACGCTCCCATAAGCCGTGATGAATACGACCGGAAGCCTTGGATCCAGCGACCGGCAGGACTCCAGGACTTCCATCCCGCCGACCGCGGGCATGTAGAGATCCGTAATGACCACTTGCGGCCCCTGGCCCCGGGCGATGCGCTCAGAAAGCGCGCGCATCGCCTCCGCGCCGTCATTGAAAGCGACGCAATGATACCCCGCTTTCCGGAGAATCGCCTCGAGCACGGTGGTGATGTTTTTTTCATCGTCGATGATGAAGGCATTGATGGATTCAGGCATGCGGCAACCAAACTGAAAATCGTGAAAAGACCCCGACCTCGGACTCCACCTCGATCCTCCCCCCATGAGCCTCGATGAGCTTCTGGGAAATGCTGAGCCCCAGCCCCGTTCCTCGGGGCGTCGTTGTGAAAAACGGGATGAAAAGCTTGCTCAAATTCTCCGCGGCGATCCCAACCCCATTGTCCTCGATCGTGAGGAGCACTTTCCGCTGGGAACCGGCATCCTCCTTCTTTCGCAAGGTGATCCGAACTTCCGGGGATGCCCGCCCCTGAATGGCTTGCAGGCTATTCTGAATGAAGTTCAAGATGACTTGCTGAAACTGCTCGAACGAACCTGAGACGAAATAAACCCCCTCCTCGCCCTGGATGCTGATCCGAGCCTCTGGGATGATTTGAGGCTGCAGCATTTCCACTGTTTTTTGGATCACGCGAAAAAGATCGACCCTCTCAAAATCCGCGGGATCGGGCTTGGAGTAATCCAGAAATTGGGAGACGACCCGATTCAACCGATCCACCTCCTCCACGATGATTTGCAGAAATCGGCTCTCGGGGTCCTGAGGGGAGGGATCCAAATATTGGGCAGCTCCTTTGATCGCGCCCAAGGGGTTGCGAATCTCATGAGCCAGGCCAGCCGCCATCTCACCCAACGCCGCGAGGCGGTCTTTTTCGCGCTGCCGGGCGATTTCCTGGAAGTGCCGCATCGTCTGTCCCGCCTTCTGGGCATAAGGATAGAACACGGGAAGCATGACCCAGCTCCTTCCCCAAGGTTCGGGGGGCGCTGTCACTCCTAAGGTGACGAGGCCCTGGATCTTGTCGCCGTCAAAGAAGGGGATCATGATGTTGGATTTGAGCGCATGAAGCTCTTTCACCAGCGTCAAACAGCGTTCACGCTCCAGCTGCGTCGCGGATTGCTGTGCTTCGGTTTCGAGCATCTGATCGAACAAGATCGGAAGCCCCCCTTTCTCCTGCCTTTTTTTGCATGCGACCAATAGCGAGTTGTTCGGCGCGACTTCGCGCAGATGGGCGGGCCAGTCCGAGAACTTCTTCTTCTCCGTCCCCTCCACCGCCTGCATCAAACGATACCGGGATCCATCCGCGCTGAGGATGAAAAAACTCATGCAGCCGGGCTCCAGAGCTTTTTGCAAAACTGAGAAAACCCGCTCCACGAGGACGCCCGCGTCGACCACTCCATCCAGGTCACCCTGGGCCTGAAGCATCAGCTCCTCAAGCCGCCGGTGCTTTTTCGTAAGCAGGCGGTGGGTGAAGCGGCTCACCGCGTCCTGCAGAGGCTGAAGGATCATCAAGATCAAAAAAGAGGCGATGAAGGAATTGAGGAAAAAAAGCGGCGGGCTGTTCTCGATCCAGGCGACGAGGATCAAATAAAAAATCGTCAATAAAAATGCCAGCACCGCCAATACGAAAAATCGCGTGGCGAGCGCCTCAAAATTCAGGAGCTTCTGGCGGGTGATCGCTTGGCTCAGAAAAAAAACGTAGATGGCGAGGCCGAGATTGCCGAGCGACGGGATGATCCTCCCCATCCAAGGGACGTGATCCATCACGGAAGTCGCCAGCACCAGGACCCCCCAAAGGCAAATGACCTTCTCCTGAAACGGGCTCGTCCCGACCAGCTGCGCTTTCTGGCCCCAGAGCAGCATCGCGACGAGCTGGATGCCCACCAAGATCGGGCCAAAATAAACCAGCTGCAGAAAAACTGGATTCTCCTGCCATTGCGTGAGACTGAGCGCGATCGAAAGCCCTCCGGCCAAAATCAAGCTCGCCTGCCACAAAAAGCGGCTCACTCCCCTCCTCATTTGAAACATCTCGCGGATCAGGTTCAGCGCGAGAGGGGCCAGCCAAATATTGAAAATCAGGTGAATCTTGTAAGCGATCGAATCAGGGCGAATGATGCTGAGGAAGAAGGAAAATGCCCAGGCGGAGATCAAGGAAGCCATGGCAGCGAACGCCAAGAAAAGGCGATTTTTGACGTTCTGCGCAAGCGTCGACATCCCGAATGCAAAGCTCGTGGTGGAAACGATGAATGAGGATTGGCCCAGGATATCCATTGGAAAAGTGTATTTAGCACATTTCAGCAGCGACTGTTTAAGTTCAGCTTTGAAAAACCGATAAAAAACATAGGTATGATGAAAAAAAAGCCAGCCTTGCGCTTTAAAGTCAACCCCGTGGAAATCTTGATTTTTTCGGGAATGCTGGTGATTTTCCTGAACTCCCTCTACCAACTTTTGTACGTCAAGATCCCCTCACCCAAAGAAAGCGCGCTCATCCCGCTGGCGGCCAGCCCGCTTCATGAAGCGGGACCAGCCAATAAACAGCGGCAAATCGCTTCGATCATGAATGGGCTCGATTTTTTCAACCTCAATTGCGAGCCTCGGATCGGGAAGAACACGCTCGGCAGCAAGATTCGCCTGATCGGAAAAATCTGCGGTTACGACCCAAAACAGGAAGCCCTGCGACCCCGAACTATCGTAAAAATCAAGAATGACACGCAAGCGGAGAACGCCACCGTTTTCAGCCAGTACAGCGAAGGGACGTTTCAAACCGAGTACATTCCGCTCAAAAACCGCGAGAGCGTGATCCAAGTACGGTTCGTCTATCCAGACCAACGCGAGATCTCGCAGGAAGTGACCGTTACGCGGCGGGAGATCCCGCTCCAGCCGGAGAGCTCGACGCGCCCCGGCGAACCCGAATCACCCGAGGAATAAGCGGCAACGCATCCTGGCAGGCACTCAGCAAATTCATGGCAGCGAGTGAAGTTATTGCGCTTTACTGTCGATCCGTATGACGATGCGCAATCGTCTCCTCTCCTTTATTCTGACCACTTCCATTGTTGCGCTCAGCGTGCCCCATGCGGAAGGCGCCCCGTATTCAAACCCCATCAAGTGCTTCCTCGAAAAAACACGGCAATGGGCTTTAAACCAAGTTCTCACAAAGAATGTTCGGGGTGCTATAGGACGCACCTGGTCAGATCGAAACCCTGAACTTAACGAAGGTCACGTATTTGAGGAGTACTGGGTCCAACTGAATGGATCCGTTGAGCTCAAGCGATGGCGATTGGTGGGTTTCGAGAATTATGGCACTCCGAAAATCCGTTTTATTTTTGAAGAAACCGCCAATGGATCGCCACGCCGGATTTTTGTGTCCCGCGAGGATATTCACGCGTGCGTTAATATTCGACCGAAGTCACCCCAAGAGGGCCTGGTTCAACCCATTTTGGAGCGGACCAAAAGCGAGATTGCCAATCTCATCCTTGGAGCTTTGGACAGTGAACCCACTCGCTATCAAATGGGGGGTTTCCAGGTCAAAGCAAAGCCAGAAGTAAAGCAGGATGGAATCGAGGCGCTTGTCCAAGACCTCAACCGCTTTGACGATTACTGGAATCAGAGAGGATTGAAGAAGCCCCCAACAACGGAAATTTATATCAGCCCAGTTGGGGAGCGGGTCACCTGGGATCCTCCGCATCTCAATCGCGGTCCGGGAGTCGCCTTGATCGAAAAGAGAAATTTTTTTTCTCGCACGATCAAAGGCTTCATGTACTTTGAGCCCCTCGCTCCGGGGCAATCCGGTTTTCTCCAAGATCGAACGGTGAGCGGTCATGAGAGAGCTCACTTAATTTTGGCCGCTAGTTTTTCAAAAGATGCGTTTTTAATGAATGCCGGGCACCTGGAAGAAGCCCTATGCGACGTCATGGCAGCTGATATCAGCTCAAACCCAGTCATCGGGGAAACGGGGAGAGGCTTCAGCCTTCGCAATCTCTCTTCGCCAGAGGACTTGAACGCTCGAAATCGCCAGCCGATCGCATTAGTTCATATTCCCACGAATGATCCCCATACCGCCTCGCTGATCTACTCGCCTGTCTTATGGGAATTGCGCCGAGCACTTCCTAGAGAGGGTTTTTCCGCGGAACTAGTGAATTTACTGGATGATTTGAATCGGTATCGACCCAGCTTCTCAAAAGTACGGGCACGGCTCAATCCTCAAGGCGAAAAACCTCGCCAAATGATGATCTCAGACGTCGAGTACTTCTTGGCTGTGATTCTTCGGCACTTCAGGGGAAGTCCTCATCAACTCAAAGTCGAAGAGGCGCTTCGCTCCACATTTTCGAATCTATCGCTCGACAGGGATCGGGTCACCCGAATCATGAATGAGCTGATTCTTTCCGAAAATACCTATCGACGCGAACGCTAAGAGGATGAACGCCCCTTCTCCCTGCCTAGCTCCTCAAGCTGAGCCTTGATCTTCTGATTCTCATCCTGCAGTTTCTCCACCATCGCCTTCAGTCCCGCGAGACCCTCGGGAGCGCTGCCCGAGGACTGTAAATCCTGCTGCAGCACCAGGGAACCGCGCTTCACCCGGCCATCCCCGTCGGTCGCCCGGATGCGTTCGAGGGCGGGGATTGTTTCCACCAGGCCCGCGCCTTGGATCGCTCGGAGCAAACTCATCCGAAGTCTAAAGTCATTCTCATCCGCCAAACTTGAGAAAACCTCGGTGATCCGCCGCTTCAACGCCGGAACCGCCGTGGAACCGATTTGGCCGAGCGCTTCCACCGCCGCGGAACGCTCATCGGCGGGTCTCCCCCGCTCGCAAGATCTCAGGACCAGCTCAAGCGCAGCGGGCCGCTCCATTCGATCCATCCCCGGCAGCATGGACAAGCCGCTCAGAACCGCGGACTGCATCACGCCCCGGTAACTCTCCTTTTTAAACTGCTTGAGAAGAAAGCTTTCCACTTCGGAGACTTTCTTCTCATCCGCGAGAGCCGTCCTGGAGCTCGGGCGCAACGCGGATCTTGCCCACGCGCGCGTCGCGTCCGCTTCCACGAAATAACTGGGATCCTTCTCCGCGAGGGCGCGCAAACCGTTCACCGACTCCTCGGTTGGCGGAAAAGCGGCGAGCGCGCGGACGATCGCCCTCCGCGCCTTGGGATGCTTCACTTGAAGGCCGGCGACCAGCGCCTGGTGTGCGGCATCCGTTCGGGTCTCCGCCAATGCCTCGGCGATCTCGGCTTGGACGCCCCAGAACGAATCCGCCAGTAGCGCGGACTGCAACGCTTCCAAGGCGCGCGCGTCAGGGGTTTTCTTCAATTCATGCGCCGCCTCGATGCGCCCCATGCAGTCGGGATCGCTTTTGAGCTGATCGATCAGCATGGCTTGGGGACGGGTGAACTTGAGCGTCTTGGGAATCGTCCAACCGGGATCGAAGCGGACCCGCACGGGCTTTTGCGCCACTTGAACGAAAACGCGCTCGCGCGCCTCCTTGAGCTCAATCTGCTGGCGCTGCGTTTTTCCATCCGCGAAAGTGAACTCCAAAATCGCGGGAAGATGAAAAATCTTCGCCTCCCCTTCCTTCGGAGCCGCCTGCTTCTGCTCGATGACGAGCTCCGCGTAGGCCGCGTGGCCGACTGGCTCTTTCCATTCGTAGCTCAACTCAAACTCGGGGTAACCGTCGCCGAAAACCCATTCATCGAAAAGACGCCGGAGATTCTTGCCCGTCGCGTCCTCGATCGCCCGGATCAAATCCAGCGTCTCCACGCTTTTTTCGCGGTGCCGCTCCAAGTAAAGCCGGATCGCTTTCCAGAAGCCTTGCTCGCCGAGCACACCCCGAATGAGATTCAGGACGAGCCCGCCTTTCTGATAAAGGTGGGCGTCAAAAAGATCTATGGGCTCCAGATACTGATTGCACACGATGGGACGCCGATAGCGGCCGCTGTCCTCGGCCACATACTCCTTCCAATCCTGGTAAGTGTAGTACTTCGCTTCTTCGTGACCCCCGTCAGGGTCCTTGTTCTCCTCGATCCACACGCGCTCCATGAACGTCGCGAACCCTTCGTTGAGCCAACCGTGCGACCAATCCCGGCACGTCAGCAAATCCCCGAACCATTGATGAGCGAGCTCATGCGAAACCAGGGGATCCCCCGAAAAATCCAAGTGAGCGCGTTCATCGTGCAGCACGAGATCCGTCTGAGTGGTGGCCGAGGTGTTCTCCATTCCGCCGAAGATGAAATCCTGCACCGCCACCTGACTGTATTTTTCATATGGGTAAGGAACCCCGGTCTTGCGCTCAAACGCTTCGATCATTTGGGGCGTATTCCCAAAGGCGCGCTTCGTATCGGCTTCGCGGCCCTTCGGAGTGAAATACTGGATGGGAAGCTGCCGTGGACCCGTCTCGCGAATCTCCTCGAACTGCCCCACCACCAAGGTCACGAGGTAAGTCACTTGCGGGATCGCGAGGCGGTAGTGGTAGGAATTTCCCGTCTTCTCCTGTTTCGACGAAATGAGCGCCCCATTTGAAATCGCCGTGTACCCGGCGGGCACGCGCGCCATCAATTCAGTGGCGACTTTTTGATTGGGGTAATCAAAAGCGGGAAACCAATACCGGTTATCCTCATCCTGCCCTTGCGAATAAACTTGATGGAGTTTTCCGGGGTAATCCCGATCCGGCGCGATGAAATAAAGCCCCCGCTTGGGATCCTGAACGGAATAGCTGACCGAGAATTCAATCTCCTCGCCCGGCTGAGGCGGGGTTTCCAATGCGATCCGCAGGCTTTGATCCCCTGTTTCAAAGGGGGTTTTCTTCCCCTGAACCGTGACGCTTTCGATACGCAGCCCCATCTGATCGAGCCTGAGCGCGGTTTGCGATTCGGCGACCGCGGTCACTCGGTAAGTCGCCACGCCTTGAAGCCGTTTTCCGATCGGATCGACCTCGACCTCGAGCTTGAGATGGTTCATTCGAAACGGCAGATCCGGGGCATAATGAGGCCGAGAACCCGTCAGGAGAAAGGACCGCCTCCCGCCCGAGGGGCTTTGCAAAAAAGATTGGTGTGCGTACCGATGACAGACGTGCTTTTCTTCGCGCATTTTAGAGATTCCTTGCCAAGGCCGAAATCTTAGGCGATATTGCGACCCTATGCAATCACCTGAATCGACCGAAGCGTATTGTGTAAAATGCAAAGCCAAGAAACCCATGAAAGACGCGCAAAAAGTGACCATGAAAAATGGTCGCGATGCCATGCAAGGCAAATGCGAAACGTGCGGAACGGGGATGTACAAGATCCTCGGCAAGAAGTAAGTTCTTCTCCCCCTAAAAATCGACTCCCCGTCGATCACACCGACTATCGTTACCCTCCTTCTCGAAATCCCTACTGGTCCAAGCTTCGGGTCGAGCAGCCAGGCGTCCTCTCAGATGAATTCACTGAAAAACACCGGGGAGCTTGGCGGAATGTTTTTCCGGAGGCGCAGCGAATTCACGTCGAGCTGGGCTGCAACGCGGGTCACGTCGCTTTGGAATGGGCGGCAGGGCATCCGCAAGACGCATTCATCGGCGTGGATTGGAAATTCAAGGGAATCGCCCGCGGAGCCGAAAAAGCCCGCAAGCGAGGTCTGAAAAATCTTTTCTTCCTGAGAGCCCACTCCGAGCGGTTGCACTGGATGTTCGGTGAAGGCGAGATTGACCGCCTCTACCTTTTTTTTCCTGACCCTTGGCCCAAGCGCGCTCAGCGAAAAAATCGAATCTTCACGGCGGAACGACTCCAGCGATGGGCCTCGTTAATGAAGCCCGGTGGCACTTTTGAGATCAGGACGGATCACCGGGGATACTTCGAAGCGATGCTCCAGGCGATTGAAAAGTCCAACTCGCATTGGCAGATTTTGGAACAGACTTGGGACCGCCACTGCCAGGTCGCGCAACCTCAGGATCTCGAGATTCCCGAGGTCACTCTTTTTGAAAAACTTTTCATCGCTCAAAACCTCCCCATTCATGCGGTCACCTTGCAAGTACGCGCGCCTCTTCCGAAAAAATGAAAAGTTGACGGAAATCGTGATTCAACGCTATATCCTCGCCCTTAAAGAGGTGGGTCATGGGTTTTTATCAGCGATGGGTCATCTGGAGCTTGTTTTTCTTGAGTTTCAGCGCCTGCGGCTCCAATTCTTCAACGAAACCTCAGGAACCTTCAAAAGCTCCGTCTCCTGCAGCGGCTTCCCGGCTTGAGGCGCAATCCCCCCTCGCCCCCTATATCGGCGTTTGGCAGACCACGGATCGCGAGCTGGGCGGAGACCAAGCCGTCGCTCCCTGGTTAATCCGCATTCAAGAAGACGGGACGATCAAAGTTTTGTTCGAAGGGGATGATCGACTCATCGCCCCGGATCGATTGGAATACAGCGAGGACTATCAGTCCCATTATTTCGTCTATGACCCTCGCGAAAAACCATTAAACAAACAGCTTTTCAGCATTTATCCCTCGAGTCACCATGTCAGCTTCGTCGGGGTTTCCCCCATTAAAAAAGAAGAGGGTCAGAATCGTTTTCAGATTGAAACTCCGAGTTTTCGACCCGATATCTACGTTGCAAAACCCTCCCCGGATCATTACATCTCGACTTTTTACTCTTGGATGACTCAAGTGAGCGAAGCTCAAGTCGCTGAGCGAATCCAGGAACTTTCAAAAACGAAAAATCCCCAAACCACGAAGGAGAATTAAAATGAAATCAAACTCAACTCGCTTGGCCCTCACGACGGTGCTTGCCGTCATTCTCGGCGCATCCTGCAGTCCCGCAAAAACCAAGGATAAACCCGGTACTCCCGATAAAACAGCGGCCGCCCCCGCGGCGACGACCCCGCCCGCTGGAGACGGAACCACCAACATCACAGCTGCTGACGCCGCGAATAGCAAGGCCCGCCGCGCGCCCATCGCAAATGCCGCGGTCATCACCGCGCCCATCGCGAAGCTGAAAAGCACGCTTTGGTCCTCGGTCAATCCCGCTGTTGCTCATCCTGGCCTCGGCGATCCCGCACTCTTAATTTTCGAAGTCAAAGCGGATCAGAGCATCGTTTATCCCTACGACTTGGCAAGCCCGGAGCAGTCCACCCAGCTTTTCCCGCTTCAACTCGAAACCGTAAGCAATGGGGAAACAGTCGTGCAAATCGCTCTCTCTGATGCGCCGACTGAGTCTTTGGGCACAGCCTCCATCAGTTTTTCAAACGAAGGAGCGCTGATGCTCACTCTTCAGTTCAACCCCAGTTCCAAACCCCTCATTTATTACCCCGTCACCAAAGATCAGGCGTTGGAGCAAGTGAAGGGGCAGTAATTCCTTTCACTGGCTTTAACTCACGGCAATGACCTTAAAAGCCCCTTCATTCTCTGAATGAGGGGGCTTTTTATCTTGGCAGAGTCTTAAAGATTCGTTAGTTGACTAAAACACTTTATAAGAGCTATATCCTCTCCGCTGCTCATTCAAGAGCGCTTATTTAACTGGAGGAGTTTTTATGAAGTTCAGCCGTTTCTTTCAAGTTTCCACCACCCCGATCTTAGCCCTTTTATTCGCGGCTTCTTGCAGCCCCGCAAAAACCAAACCCGCGAAAGGCGATGCTCCCGCAGCAGCCCCCGCGGCAACCTCAGGGCTCAACGCCGGGGATGAAAAACTCAAAGCCGACAATCAAAGGCTCGCGGCTGAAAACGGAACTTTGAAGGCCGTCAGCCTCATGGTTGCCGATATGAACAAAAAAACGAAGAATCAAGCCCGAGAAAAAGCGATGGCCGCTGGTGATGCGATGGCAGCCGCGGATTTGATCATCGACCGAAAAGCGCTCACTGAAGCGCTCTCCAACAAGGAAATCTATTGGTCCAACACTCCTGCCGGCAAACGTAATTCCGATAATCTCACAATTTTCTCAGTAAACTCCGAAAGCGGCGAGATGAACTACGTGGAAGGCGCGCGCCCCGTCGGCGATGAAACGGTTTTGGTTCCCGCGAGCCTGGAACGCACGAGCGCTGGCGTGACTGGGATCAACCTCTCCTATTACAATGGAAACGAAAATGAGTTCGCGAAACGCAATACCCATAGCACCGTAAACGCTAAAATCGGTGAAAAAGGCGAACTCATCCTTCAATTGGGTGAAGATTCCGAAGGCGTCACTTCGGTTTATCATCGGCTCGACAAGTCGCAGAAGGACTATATCGTTGGACTTGCAGCTGAGATCAAAAAATAATCCCACCTTGGAATCCCGCTGAACTTTAAACGGCCCGGACCGCGAAAGCGGTTCGGGCTTGTTTTTTTCATCACCCTTCAACATTTCTTCATGATTCGAAATTTGACCAAAACGCCCCAGTAGCGCTATACACGACTGAGTTTCTTCATATGGATAGGAGTTTTTTATGAAATTAAATCCCGTTTTCAAAGCCTCCGTGGCCCCTGTTTTAGCGTTCTTGCTCGCAGCTTCATGCAGCCCTGCGAAAACCAAACCCGCTCAAAGTAAACCCTCCACTGCGGATTCAACGGCCGCCGCGAGCAGCACCCCGGATGCCGCTCTAGCCGCCCAGAACAAAGCTTTGAATGCGGAGAACGGGACCGCCAAAGCCATTGTTTCCATGACTGCCGACATGAAAGCATCTAAGGACAGTGACCAACTCACGAGTGCTCTCATCAACGTCAGCGCGCCGGACTTGGTTTGGTCCAATCAGTCCGAGGCTCAACTCAGAAGCGAGCAAGCCTCCTTGAAGGGGCTCATCATTTTCAAGGTTTTGCCGGCAACGAACGACATCGCTTATTTTGAAAAAGCTCATCCCGTCGACGGTAAAACGTTGGTTCCCTCCAAACTGAATGTCGCTGAAGATGGCCGCGTCACGGGCATCTCCGTTTCTGCTTACAATACTTCGCAAGACGCAGGCTCCGAGTTCGTTCAAGGCGCCCCTGTAAAACAAGTAAAAGCCGTGATCGGCCTGTCTGGAGAACTCCGAATTCCCGGGGATAACGACCAGATCGCAGCTCAAGTCTACTACCCGATCGATGAGCGGACGATTCACGAGCTCTTAGCCCGGCTCCGCTAATCAGCCCTCGCTGTTCTACGGCGTGTACCTAAAGGATAAGAACACGCGCTGTCCGGCCTCCACTTGAACCGTCTTCTCAGGGAGCGGCGAAGCTCCCTCCGGGAGCACGCGGATCGTATGAGCCCCGGGGCTGGCGGGGACCCGAATCATCTGCAAGTCCTTGGGCAGGAGATTCCATGACCTGAGATCAGCCTGATCGCTGGCGTAGAGCGCGGCGCGAGTGAGCAGCCCCAGGAGCGGACTTTTGGACTGCTCTTCGACTTGATGAGCGATCACTTCCTTCGCGACGACGCCTGCGATTTTTTTGGCGATCAGGCCCGCGTACTTCTCATCCAGATTCTCGACAGCGGTTTGCTCGATGTCATGAAGCATTGCGGTCGGCCCCACGGGGCGGGCATCCATTTCAACCGAAGCCCTGGGAACCGGATTTGACCTCGGGAAAAACTTGGGGACTTGTCGAAAAGAAGGGTTGGGTTGTTTTATGGGTGAAATTCCGTTCTGGTAAAGAATCACGATTTCGCCCAGCTCCATGCGCCCTCGCTTGGGAGCGATCCTCATCGCCTCTTCCCGATCGGTCTCCGTGAGCGAGTACTCTTTTTGCCATCGCGCTTGGTCCTCGGCATTTTTAGTGAGCTTCGCCAGCCGCCACAGATCCCGCCCAAGACCGGGAAAATCCGGGATCAACTCCCGGGTCTGCTTGTAATCGACGTAAGCGTCGTTCCAATTGCGCTCCGTCTCATACAGGATGCCGGAGAGGTAGCGGGCGAACGCATTCTGCTTGTACTTTCGCTTTCCCTCGCTGACCATCATGTAGAGCTTTCGATTCACCCTGCGCGCTTCGACCAGCGCGCCTTCAAGATCCCCGAGCGCCGCGTAGTTCATGGCGAGGTAAGTGCTGATCAGCACGTTCTCGAAGTCCTCACCTTTGTAGTCCTTGATGTTCTCCGAGACGAGGAGGGTCGCCCCTTCTTCGGCGAGGCTAGTGTAATCCTTGATTTCCGCCAGGCGATCCGCCTCGCGGAAAATTTTAATGCTTTCGCCGTAATCGCCGGCCTGATGGAGGGCTAGCCCCAAGTCAAAGAGGTAGATCAGCCGATCCCGGCCGTTTTCCCCCTGTTTTTGAAGGCCCTCGCGCAAGTGCGAGGACGCCTCCGCGTATTTTCCGCTCCTAAAGAGCTCATCCGCCTTTCGATCGGAGACGCGTGCCGACCCGCACCCCGCCACAGAGAAAAGAGCGAGGAGTGCGAAAGCTTCGCGAAACAAATCTTAGAGCCCGACGCTGCGCTTTCTGTATTTCTTGCGGATCTCACGCTCTTCGGTGCAATCGATGGTGGAGGATTCGAGGTTCGTGAGATTCATCGTGAGCTTGTAGTAGATGAATTTGTCATTGCCCACTTGCTGCACGTTGGTGGCCATGGATCCGCTCAGGATATAATCCGCCCCGATCTGCCCGCCGCGCTTCTTTTGCGTGGGGCCCGAGACGTTGCCGCCGGCATGATAATCATATTCCTCATCCAGGGTGCCGCGCTCGGTCTTATTGATGAAGCGAACCTTCTTCGTCTTGATCAGCGCGGTGCGAATTTTATCGGTCATCGAAACCGTATCAATATGCTCTTCAGTGCGATTCTGAACTTTTTCCACGATGACCATCGGAGGTTTGGGAGCTTTGGCGACGTAGTCGCAAGCCACCATCGCTTTGATGACCGTGTCGGCCATCTGCTGCATGTCGGCTTCATTGAATTTGTCATCCAAGAGCTCGACACGTGTGGGGTCATCGTACTCCCCCTTCGTGAAGGCTTTCGGGCCGCAGCCCGAAACGAAAACGGCTAGGGCAAGAAGCCCCACCCCGCAGAAAAGGGACTGAATTTTGGTGAAAGTTTTCATGATTTCCAGCTTAACTTGTCCCTAAATACACCTCAAGTTGAAACCTCTGCGCCAATATGATCTGGTGTGCCAGTGATTCTTCATCGATTCCCCTCCCCTCAAGACCTCCTCAACCGACCCGTTTTAATGGTCGGGGGAAAAGGAGGCGTCGGCAAAACGACGCTCGCTCACGTCCTCGCACGCGGATTTGCGCGTTCCAAAGTACGAACCCTCTATGTTTCCTTTGAGCCGGAGTCTTCTTCCTCATTCCCTGAGGCATTGCCTCACCTCACGATCTTGCACTGCGACATTCTCGCGATCTTCGGGGAGTATGCGCGCAGCAAAATCCGAATCTCAAAACTTGCCGATCTTTTTTTGAGGAATCACCTCATTCAATATTTGATCAAGGCGGCCCCCGGGGTCCCCGAGCTTCTCAAGCTGGGCAAAGTTTGGAGCGAGAGCAAACTCTACGATCGCGTCATCGTGGATTTGCCGTCGACCGGGTACAGTCTCGCGCTGTTCCAGAGCCTCCATAACTTCTTGAAGCTTTTCCACGGCGGGCCGATTCAGCGGGAGACCCAGATGCTGCTGGATTTTTATTCGAGTCCCTCCAAAGTCGGCCTCATGATTGTCGCTCTGCCCGAAGAAATGCCCCTTCAAGAAGCGCTGGAGCATGCGGAGCAGCTCGAAAAAGTGCTGCCCGGCAATCCGCCCGCTTTCGTCGTCAATCGCTGCATGCCCGGTCGGGCGAATCAACCAAGCGCGCTCGCAGACCTGGAAACGGCCCCTCTCCTGGTTTCCACGCTCGAGGAATACATCGCCCTGCGAAGGCTCTCTGAGACGGAGCAAATCCAAAAGTCCCTCGAAAAAAAAACGCTCCCTCACGAAATATTGCCCTGGGCTCTTGAGCCCATTGAGGAAAATCTCATGCATGAACTGATCAAGCGAGGTTGGTTTGTCCCAGCTCGATGACTGCATCAAAAGAAACTCGATTCTCATCACTTGCGGCACCGGCGGCGTGGGCAAGACGACGCTGAGCGCGACGCTCGCGGTGCGCGCCGCTTTGCTCGGGAAAAAAGCGCTCGTAGTGACGATCGATCCAGCAAAGCGGCTCAAGACCTCCTTGGGCCTGGAAAGCCTCGGTGACCAACCGCAGTCCCTGACTGAACAACTGCGCCAATCCCTCCCTCAAGGCGCATGGGGAGGGCGCGCCCTGGGCGAGTTGCACGCCCTGCTGCCGGACAGCCATTTGACCCTCACTTCATTCTTCTCCCGCCTCGCCCCCGAAGGCCCGATTCGAGAGCGGATTCTGAATAACTCTTTGTTCAAAATCCTCTCGCGGGAGTTCTCCGGCGCCAATGAATACATGGCGCTTGAGAAGCTTCTCGCGCTCAGTGAACTCGGCCGATTTGACTGCATCATCCTGGATACGCCCCCCAGCCAGAATACGCTGGCCTTTCTCAATGCCCCTGAGCTCATGACCCAGCTCTTCGATCAGAAGCTCGTACGCTGGGTTTTGCTGCCGACTCAGAAGTGGTTCCTCAAAGGCATCTCAGGGGGGGCTCGAAAAATCCTCGGGCTACTCGAAAAAATGACCGGTTCCGGCTTCGTGGGCAATCTTTTGGATTTCTTTGGCTCACTCGCTGAGCTTGAGGAAAGTTTCCTGCAACGCGTGAGACGCATCCAAGGGCTTTTGCACTCCCCTCAAACCGGTTTTGTCATGGTGGCGGGACCTTATCCCGAGACCATCCCCCAGAGCCTTCAATTCATCGAAGCGCTTCGCGCAAAAAAACTGAGATTTGAAGCCATGGTGTTCAACCGGACTTTGGGCTATCTTCAAAAGGGGGCAACCACTCATCCTGACCCCGCCCTGGAGCTCATGGGACAACTTCAAAACCGAGAACGCCGCGTGATCGAACAGCTTCAAAAAAATTCGCTCTCTCCCGTCCTGCAATTGCCCGAACTGACGCGCGACGTCCACTCCTTACAGGATCTCCTCTATGTGGCTCTTTCTCTGGGCCCTCTTTAGCCTTCAGCCCGCGCGAG
Source organism: uncultured Bacteriovoracaceae bacterium (assembly GCA_964563795.1). GTDB lineage: Bacteria > Bdellovibrionota > UBA1018 > UBA1018 > UBA1018 > CAZLYB01. Next base: position 152,397 of record CAZLYB010000001.1, read on the forward strand.
CGGAAAGCCCTTTGTTTCTGTGGGAACAGGGCACGCAGTTCTTCGATCAGAAGGACTTGCCGCAAGCTGTTTTCTTCCTGGATAAACTCACCCGCCGCTATCCCGGCCAACCCACGCCCGCGAAATCCCTCGAAGCGCACTGGAAGCTCGGGCAAGCCTACTTCTCACAGGGGCTCTACCAAGAAGCGCTCTCCCCCTTGCGCTATTTCACTGAAGCTCGGTCGGATCCTTCCCATTCGACTGAGCGGCAAAAGGCCCTTCTGCTGCTCAGTCGCTGTTACTTGAAGCTCCAACGATTTCAGGAGGCTCATCTGAGCGCTCAAAGCGTTCGCCTCGTCCCTCTGCAGCCTGAGGCGAGTCTCCTGCAGGCCCAGGCGCTTTTGCTGCGTGGACACCTCAAACCCGCGCAAGATCTGCTCGATCAGGCTCTGCGCTCGGACCTGCCGCCCGCCCTCAAAGCGGAAGCCGTGTCGATCTCAGTGCAAATGAAGGCGGAAGCCTGTAAGGTCTTGCCGAGCAAAGGGCCTTTGCTCGAAGCGCAGTTTCAGGATCAGCTTTCACGGCGCGGCGACTGTTTGCTCGAGATGGTCAACCTGGCTCAATCAGCGCCTCGAGAAGCGGGCGACCTTGAGGAAAGGATCAAAAATTCGTTTCAAGATTACCTGAAAGCGTGTTCCTCGCCGCCGCCCCCCGCGGACCGAAAGAAGAGATCTCAGCTTGAGTTGAAACGGTATCTCTCGGAACTCGCCAACCAGTCCCTCATGGAGTGCCAGGCTAAGCTGAAAGCGGGGATTGACGCTTCGACTTCCCCCGCTTTGAAGAAACGATTGAACGAGCTTTCTCCCTCGTCTAGCATCCCGGAAAAAAATCCAGCTCATGTCCCTCAAAATTAAGAAGGCCTTGGCCGAAAAAATAAAACAGAATAAATCCTCTTTGGAGCAATGGTATGAGTCCAAGGCGGCGGAGGCCGCCCTCCCCTTTTACTGCTCAATCGACCTGAGGGATGCGGGATTCAAAATCGCCCCCGTCGACAGCAACCTTTATCCTGCGGGATTCAACAACATCTGCCCCGAGGACCTCAGAGTCGCGCCGCAACTCATCCGTGATCAGATCCATCGCTTGGCGGGAAAGCCCGGGTTCCCCGCCTCCATTCAAAAACTCGCAATCCTCCCCGAAAAAAACACCCAAAATCTTTACTATCTCGAGAATCTCCACACGCTGTCGCACCTTCTTGAGGAAGCGGGTTTTGAAGTCCGAATCGGCTGGTATGACGAAAGCTCCCTGCGGAGCGAAGCTTCTGAGTCCCTTGAGCTGACCTCGCAGTCGGGGAAGCCCATCCGAGCGACCCCGTTGACTCTTTCGAAAAATCGCGCGCTCCTGGGGAACTTCGACCCCGATCTCATCATCCTCAATAACGACTTTTCTTCGGGGCATCCTGAGCCGCTCGACTCCATCGAGCAACCGATCATCCCCAGCCATGTCCTGGGCTGGCATTCACGCAAAAAAAGCGCGCATTTTCTCCATTACAACCGCCTCGCGGGCGAATTCTCCCAGCTGATCGGCATCGATCCGTGGCTGCTGCAGGTCGAGACCGAGGAAGTCACGCCCGTGAACTTCAATGAGGAGCAAGGGCTCGAGCGCGTGGCCGAATCGGTCTCCAAGATTTTGGCGCGCACTCAGGCCGCTTACCAGGAGCGGAAGATCCAAACTAAACCCTTCGTTTTCGTCAAAAACAACGCGGGCACTTACGGAATGGGGATTCTCGTGGCCCACTCGGCCGAAGAACTCCTTTCCCTCAATCGGCGCGAGAAAAACAAGATGAGCGTCGGAAAAAACCGCTCCAAAATCGAAAGCGTGGTCGTGCAGGAGGGCATCCCCACCTCCACCCTAGTGGACCGGTTGGCGGCTGAGCCAGTGATCTATCTTTTCGGGAATGAGCTCGCGGGCGGGTTCCTCAGGACCAATACCCAACGGGGGGTCGAGGACAACCTCAACTCCCAGGGCATGGTGTTCAAGAAGCTCTGCATGTCCGATTTGAAGCGCGAAGATGAGGAGAAACTGCCCCTGCTTGAGCTGGTCTATGGGACGATCGCCCGGATTTCGGCTCTGGCTGCCGGGTACGAGCTCCTGGAAGCGCGAATCAAGCGCGATTATTCTTGATAAATACACTTTTTTTATTTATAAAAACCGACTATGAAGCTCGCTTTATCGGTGGCGCTGGCCTGGATGATTGCAATTCCCGCATTTTCGGATGACAAAATCCCCTCTATTTCCGACAGCTTAACGACCTGCCTTGCTTACGGCGGCACGGGATCGGGCTGCCAGCCCAAGAACTCCATCATGGATTACCACCTTTCAGGCTATGGGTCGTGCGTGTTCAGGCAAATCGAAGACATGAAAGAGCAAGGTTTAAATCTCAGATACAGTGAAGCGCTCCAAAAAGCCCATAACCAATGCCAATTCGCGAAGGCTGGTTATGGCGACTGCAGGGCCGCGTCTACAGAAAACACCCATACTGACTGCCTCGACGCTCAGGGCGGCTATGGGCAATGCATCATTTGGAATAAAAAGGATCCCACCGCTGCCCGGATCATCAGCCTCCATGCGACTTGCTCAAAAGCCATGGGCGGCTATGGAGCCTGCAGGAACAAACATAAAGACGACGGATTGAACAATGTCTACTGGCACAATACCTGTATGAACGCGGCAACCGGCTATGCCTCTTGCGCGAGCAACGTTTCCCATGAAAATCGATCGGCCATTCAAGGGGGGTATCTGGATTGCTTAAGCTTAGGTGGCATCAGCGCCACTGAGTGCGCCTATGCGAAGGAAGGACTGAGCGCTTGCCTCGCCTCAGGACGCCGCTTTGGTCATGGCTTCAACGACTGCAAATCCGCCCCCGAGAGCTACGGGGATTGCTATAAAAACCTCTCGCGGCTTGATCCCAACAAAGACCACTATTCTTCTTGCATCGTCCTGGGATTTTCGCACTTTGAACTGAACTAGCGAACACCCGGCGCTGCCCCTGCCTTTCACGGCAATGGCAGCGCACTGGTGACTCTCTCTGTTACTTCAGCGTGGGCTTCCCAGGCTTCCAATCGGCGGGGCAGAGCTCTCCGGTCTTCAAAGCCTGAAGCGTGCGCACGACTTCATCGACCGAACGGCCGACGTTCAGTGCGTTGATGTTCATCCATTGCAAAGTGCCCTTGGGGTCGATCAAGAAAGTGCCGCGCAGCGCGATTCCCTTCTCCTCGACGAGCACGCCGAAATCACGTGAGATCTGGTGGGCGGTGTCCGCGAGCACCGGATACTTCACTTGCTGGAGATCGCGCTCGAACCAGGCTTTGTGCGAATATTCGCTGTCCGTGCTGCAAGCCAAAACTTGGCAGCCGAGTTCCTTGAACTCATTCTCTTTTTCGGCGAACGCGCGGATCTCGGTGGGGCAAACGAAGGTGAAGTCCAAAGGGTAGAAAAACAGGCAAACCCATTTTCCGGAAAAATCTTTGAGGCTGACTTCTTTGAATTGCCCGGCGATGTATGCGTTGGCGCGGAATGCGGGAGCTGCAGCTCCTACTTTAATGGGGGTAGCAGGGGTCATTGACATAAAATCATTCTCCTTCTTTTGGCGAGTTCTATCGTGTAAGGTCTTAAAAATGAAGCGGCTTTTGAAAAGCCCTTTGCGCCCTTTGAGGCGCTTCGATTTTTTCCTCACGCTCCTTCCCCTACTCATTTGGATTGGATTGACTCGGCTTCGCTCCTGGTTGATCGCACCGCGATGCCGGGATCAACCGGATCTGCACTGCATCGCTCAGGATGTTTTTTGGCTGGATCGGCCCTTTCTTCACTATGAACTGGGGTGGGCAGAGGAGCTTTCTCTCTGGGCGCAGAATTTCTCTGGAGTGCTTGCATTCCTCATCTGGGCGACGTTTTCTCTCCGTAAACGACTCGGATCCGCTGTTTTTCTGAGGGGATTCACCGTTCTCTTGCATACGTTGCTGTGGAATGGAGCGATCACCGAAGCGGTACGGGTGACGTTTCAGAGGGCCCGCCCCTTTGTTTACGCGGATCCTTCGCGATTGGGTTCCGATCCCGCGCACTACACGTCTTTTTATTCGGGTCACACGAGCTTCTCCGCCGCCATTCTCACCGCAGCGCTGGTTTTACTCACGCGTCACGCGGCTTCTCCTCTGTGGAGGCGTTCTATTTTTTCCCTGGGATTCATTTTAGTGGCTGCGACGGGCTTAGGGCGCGTTTTATCGGGCAGGCATTTTCCCACGGATGTGCTGACAGCGGTTTTAGGGGGAATCGCAACCGCCCTCGCCGTGGCGTGGCTGCACCGGCCACTTCGTGATACAGCCAACCCATGAATTCCGCTTCCAAGGGCGCCCTGCTCAGCTTGTTCCTCGTCGTGTTCATCGACCTTCTCGGATTCGGGATCGTCATTCCCATTTTGCCTTATTACGCTCAGTCCCTGGGCGCGGACGCCTGGCAGCTGGGTTGGCTCATGACGAGCTATTCGCTGATGCAGCTGCTCGTCGCGCCGCTTTGGGGAAGCCTCTCAGATCGCATTGGGCGCAGGCCCGTGCTGCTCGTGAGCATCCTCGGCACCATGGGCTCGCTGCTTTTGCTCTCGCAGGCGCATAGCCTGCTTTGGCTTTTCTTGGGCCGCTTGCTGGCGGGAGCGTTTGGCGCGAACATCTCCACCGCGTACGCCTACATCGCGGATGTGACGACCGAAGAAAACCGCGCCAAGGGAATGGGCATCATCGGGGCGGGCTTTGGGATGGGCTTTATCTTCGGGCCCGCGATCGGAGGGGTGCTCTCGGCGCATAGCTACTCCACGCCGATGCTTTTCGCGGCGGGGCTTGCGGCCGTGAACTTCGTTTTAGCGCTGTGGCTTTTGCGCGAGCCGCCGCTTTCGGCAGCCGAGCGCGCCGCGCGCCGGACGAAGCGTTGGCAACTATCCGCACTGCGGAGCTTAAGCACCGGAGACGGGCGTCGCTCATTCTCGGCGCATGCGATTGGGCTCTTCTTTCTCTCCACCTTCGCGCTCACCCAGATGGAAGTGGTCTTCGCGCTCTACATGAATTCCACTTATCACTATGACGCTCGCGCCTCGGGGATGCTGCTCGCGATGATCGGCGTGATCATGGCTCTCGTTCAGGGGGGCGCGATTGGCCGGCTGGCGCGCCGCTTCGGCGAGGTGCGACTGATCCTCGCCGGGAGCCTGCTTTGCGCGATCGGGCTCGGGGCGCTGAGCCTCTCCCAGGCGATCGGGTTCTCCATCGGTTCGCTTTGCGTGATGGCGCTCGGGCATGGGATCCTTCATCCCTCGCTTTCGAGCCTCACTTCGCTCGATGCTCCGCCCGCTCAGCGCGGCGCGATTCTGGGGCTGTTTCAATCAGCGGGAAGCCTCGCTCGGGTCGTCGGCCCCCCCTGCGCGGGATGGCTCTACGATCATTCGAGCCCACGCAGCCCCTTCATGGCGGCAGCACTGGTTTTGCTTGTGGTTTCAGGGGCTTCGGCTGGGTTGATTCATCTCAGGCCGAGGCTTGCCAACTCCGCGAAACTCGTTTAATACACGATTCTGATATATTTCTGACATATAATGATGAAAGGAAGCAAATGAAGCCGCGATTTTTACTGTTGTTCCTTGGTCTTATGTTCAGCGCAAATCAAAGCACTCCTGTCCATGCAAACGAGCAAATAAAAAGAAGCAGATGCCCGGACCCGGCTTTTATAGAACTTTGGAGTGATGGTAACGAGACTTATGAATCATGCGCTGAGAGATTGGCGCAATTTGTGATGGAAAGAAAAGGATATACTACACACACAAACTATTCAGTCAGCAACTGCACTAATCACAGAAGAGGACGTTGTAAGTTAAAAACTGACACAGTTGAAAATGGTGTGAAAATCTCCTGGACAGGATTCATTCTTGTCGGATGGGGGACCCAAGGCTGCGGCTGGGATGATGCAAGCCCAGCGCTCAAACTGAAAAGTACTGGGAGAAAAAGTATCTCCCTGAATCATAGGGCTTGCTTATGACGTTAGCGAATGCGCCGGCACCAAGGTGCCGGTTATAAAGGAGTGTGGGATGAAAACAAAAATTTTAGTAACTTTAGCGATTTTAGTTGGACTTCAAAACGGCGCCGCCTGGGCTGGATGCGATAATAGACCTTATCAAGATAAAAGCCAAAACGGTGAAACTCGAAGAGAAAAATGTGTTGAGCGGCTGGTTGAAAAAATCCTAAAGAATAATGGATACCCTCGCGTCTCCGCATTCGATACTCGCTGTTACGATACGAGCTGCAAGTTAAGAATTCAAAAATTTAATAAAAATGGGGACGTAGAAGAAGTTTTTGTTGGAAAAATTGGCGTCACGTTCTCAGGAAATCAGTGCTACTGGACCGAGAGATCTTCTTCCAACAATGCTGAAGATCAAAATGAACTTTTTCTTAAGACTGATCCAGGAGGTTTTGTAAAAAGACCTTTCCCTCTCTCCCACTGCGCTCCCACCATCCCCACTGGCAATGACGCCTCACTCAACGGCGATTCGATCGATGGCCAGGTCAATCGAAATTTCGGTACTGCCCTCTGAGGCCTCGCCACCCTTCGATGGGTCGATCCCGATCTTAGCTAAATCCCCGGGCGTATCCGCTTCAGCGGCCGGCCCGAGCGAGAGGATGTAATGAGCCACCATCCAGCGATCGTCGCTCGGGAGGCTCGAGAAAGAGGGCATTCCGCCTAAGCCCTCTTTCAGCGTCTTAAAGACTTGGCTCGGCTTGCGGCCGTTCTTCCATCCTTGGGCCTGCGTAAAATTTCGGGGCTTCGGGTTCAATCCCGCCGAGGCCAATCCGTTCCCCTGCCCTAAATCGCCGTGGCACGAAGCGCACTGGACCTTGAAAATCTCATGCCCGCCCGCGACGAGCTTCGGCGTGGAGACCCAGCCATTCACCAGTTTGGACTTGGATTCCGCGACGAGCGGCCCTTTGACGTAAACATCGCCGCGAAAGAATAAGTCCGCCCCAGTGAGCACGATGAAGATCACGAGGAACAAAAAAGACGTCCCGAAAATGATCGCGTTTTCTTTGCGGTCAAATTTGAGGTTCATGAAAAACAGCGCTACGAGCAACCCCTTGATGGTGGCCACGAACATCGCCACCAAAAAGTTGAATCGACCCAAATCCACCCCGGCAACGGCCACCGTGATGACCGTTAGGACGATGAGCGCCGCCCCGATTAAAAGCGCGCCTTTGACGTCGATTCCCTCATGGTGCCCCGAAGCCCCGCCATGCCCATTTGTTTGATGATTAGAATGATGCGCCATCGGTCAACCCACCAGGTAAAGTAACGGAAAAAGATAAATCCAGACCAAGTCCACGAAGTGCCAGTAAAAGCCCACAAGCTCCACGGGCGTGTAATAGCCCGGAGTGAATTCGTTCTTCAGGCAGCGAATCATGATCCAAGCGATCAGTCCCATGCCCACGATCACGTGCAGGCCGTGAATGCCCGTCATCATGAAGTAGAGAGAGAAGAACAGCGGCGCCTTGGGATGCACGTTGCTCAATTCTGGATGATTGAAATAGCCCCCCGGCAGCAATCCATGATGGAATTTCTCACTGTACTCAAAATACTTCACCACCAAGAACCCGGCCGCCAAAATCAACGTCACGCCCAAGTAGGCGGCGGCTTTCTTATTCTGCCCCCGCTGAGCCGCGATCACTCCGAGCACCATCGTCAAGCTGCTCGTGATCAGGATGACCGTGTTGGTCGCCCCCATTTTGACCGAGAGCATGTGATGCGCCGCTTTGAACATCTCGGGGTACATTCCCCGAAAAAGCCCGTACGCGACGAAGAGGCCACCGAGCATGAGCACTTCGGTGACGAGAAAGAGCCACATCCCCTGCTTGGACGCCTCGAATTCATCTTCAGCGCTCTCAAAGTGATGCGCGTGGTGACGCACTCCTGGGGTCGTTGAACTAGACATGAGCTCCTCTCCGAGTCCGATACTCATAGGGCCAGCTGGTGACCACTGGCGTTTTGACGAAGTTTTCGTGCGGGGGCGGCGAAGGCGTTTGCCACTCCAGCGTCAGCGCCTCCCAAGGATTAGCGGAGGCCGCAGGTCCATGCCGCATCGCCTTCCACAGATAAATCGCCGTATAAAGGAAGCCCACGCCGATGAGCCAAGAGCCCACCGTGGAGATTTGATTCAGGCGCGTGAATTCCGGCAGGTAGTCCCAGTACCGGCGAGGCATCCCCTGCGCTCCCAGAATGAACTGCGGGAAGAACGTCACGTTGAAACCGATGATGATGAGCAGCCAGGCGATCATCGCGGGTTTTTCGGGGTACATGCGCCCCGTCATCTTGGGGAACCAGTAATGGAGCCCAGCAAGCAAGCCCATGAGCGTCCCGCCCACCATCACGTAATGAAAGTGCGCGACCACGAAGTAAGTATCCGTGAGGTGAACGTCCACGGCGAGCGTCGCCAAGAACACGCCCGTGAGACCGCCGATCATGAAAAGCTCCAAAAACGCCAAGGCGTAGAGGAACGGCGCGTTCATGTGAATGGAGCCGCGATACATCGTTCCCACCCAGCTGAACACCTTCACTCCGGTCGGCACCGCGACGAACATCGTGAGCAACGAGAAGATGAAGTTCGAGAACTCCGACTGCCCGCTCACGAAAAGATGATGCCCCCAGACGATGAACGCGATGAGCGCGATCCCGAATGAGGAATAAGCGATCGCTCGGTAACCGAAGATGGGCTTGCGGCAGAAGACGGGGATCACTTCCGAGATGATCCCCATCGAGGGCAAAATCATGATGTACACCGCAGGGTGCGAGTAGAACCAGAAGAAGTGCTGGAAGAGCACCGGGTCGCCGCCGATCTTGGGGTCAAAGATCCCGATCTGCGCGACGCGCTCCATGATGAGGAGCAACAGCGTGATCGCGAGCACGGGCGTCGCGAGCACTTGGATGATGCTCGTCGCGTAAAGCGCCCAACCGAAAAGCGGGAGCCGCGACCAGGTGAGCCCCGGCGCCCGGAGCTTGTGCACCGTCACGATGAAGTTCAGCCCGGTCAAAATGGAGGAGAATCCCGCGATGAACGCCCCCATCAAAACCAAGATCACCGTGGTGTTGGTGCGGATGGAATAGGGCGTGTAAAAGGTCCAGCCCGTGTCCGCCCCGCGCAGAAAAAGTGCCGCGATCGCGAAAATCGCCCCCAGGACGAAGATGTAATACGAAGCCAGATTGAGCCGCGGAAACGCCACGTCCTTCGCACCCACGATCATGGGCAGGATGAAGTTCCCCAGCGCCGCGGGAATCGCCGGGATGATCACGAGAAACACCATGATCGCGCCATGATAGGTGAAAATCTTGTTGTAAGTGTCGGGACCCATGAGCGTCTGCCCCGGACTGAAGAGCTCCAGGCGGATTAGGAGCGCGAAGATTCCCCCGACCAAGAAAAACAAGAGAACCGTGAAAAGATACATCACCCCGATCCGCTTATGATCGAGAGTGCTCAGCCACGACCAGAGGCCGCGCTCATGATTCAGGTAATTCGTCGATGCCGACATGGAAGCCTCTCCTTTAAAAAGACTGGTTTTGCTTGGAACTCAGGCTTCGAATGAACGCGATTAAATCATTCACTTCGGCTCCGCTGAGCTGTCCTTCATACATGGGCATTGAGGAAGGATATCCTTCCACGATTTCGCCCATCGGGTTCATGATCGAGTTGCGCAAGTATTGATCATTGGCGACGACGGATTTGCCGTTGTTCAAGCGCACTGAACTTCCGTAGAGATCCTTCAAGCCCGGGCCGATTTTGCGGGTATTCTCCATTGAATGGCAGGCCACACAGCCCCGGGAGTTAAAAAGCGTTTTCCCTCGATGTGACATGGAGACCAGGGTTAATCCCGCCTGTTCGGCAGCGGGTTTTTCAGCCGTTGCGGGTTGGGGCCCGCCCTCTTGGACCGCCATCATCTGATCAGCCCGGGGAATCTCGCCGAGTTTCCTCCCGCTGATCCAGTCTTTCCACTGATGCTCATCCAGAACAACCACGTTCCCCAGCATCCCAGAGTGGGAGGTGCCGCAATATTCGGCACAGTAAATCTGGTGCCGACCTGGAACCGTAGCTTCGAACCAGACGCTCGTGTACATCTTGGGAACGACGTCCTGCTTAATCCTAAAGTTGGGGATGAAAAAACTGTGAAGCACGTCCTCGGAAGTCATGACGAGCCGGACCGGGCGATTCAAGGGGACGTAAAGATCGCCATTCGTCGTTTTACCGGTGTCGTATTGAAATTGCCAAGACCACTGCCTTCCGATGACGCGGATTTCATAGGCGTCGGCGGGAGGTTGAACCATCTCGTGATAAACGAAATAGCCCCACGCGAAAATTCCCAGCAGCAAGATCGTGGGGACGACGATCCAAATCCCCTCCAGAATATGGCTGCCCGTGATGTACTGGGTCTTCTTGACGACCGAATGGTGGTACTTGACGGCGAAGTAAATCATCGCCCCCACCACTAAAATGAAAAAGAAGACGCTGATCCAAACCAGAAAAAGATACAAATGATCCCAGCTCGATGCGAGCGTCGATCCTTGCAGGGGAAGAGAGCCTCCAGCCCACGCCTCATTGAAAATCAAGATTTATCTCCCTTCTCCGCTTCAACGCCATTTCGACGCTGGCGGTTCCAAAAAATCGCTAAATAAGCCCCAAAAACGACCAATGTGCCCGCTCCCCCGGCCTGCATGACCCGGGTGGCGACGAGCGAGTAGCGGCGCATCTCCGAATCGTAGCGGTAACAAAACAGCAGGAATCGGTCGATGATGGTGCCGATCCGGCCGTCGGATGCTTCAAGCAGGGCGAGTTTGAGGTTTTTTTCGTTGTGCTCGATCCCGTACAGGATGCGCGAAAGTTTGCCTTCGGGGGTCAGGACGAAAGTCGCCGCCGTGTGGGCGTACTGCTTTTCTTTTTCATCGTACTTGTACTTGAACCCCACCGCCTCCGCGAGTTTTTGGATCTGCGCTTCCTCGCCCGTGAGGAAATGCCAACTCCCATCGATTTGAGCCGTCGCCTCAGGAGAGCTGGAGCGGCCATAAGCCGACAGGTAAGCTTGTTTCTTGGCTGCCGCGAGCTCAGCATTCTCGCGCGGGTTGATGCTGACTTCAATGACCTCGAACTTCTGGCCCACCGACCAATCGAGCGGCTTCAAGGATTGCACCAGGCCATTCAGGATGAAATTGCAGAGGCTCGGGCACTCGTAATAAACCAAATTCAAGAGGACGGGCTTGCCGCTGTGAAAAAACTTCGAGAGCTGGACTTGCTGGCCCTTTTCATCGCGGAAATGTAGTTCCTGGAGGGGGACGCCCTGCCCCAACTTTTCGACGATCCCCACATCTTTCAAGGCTTCCGGGGAATCCGCGGCAAAAAGGGCCGGAGAAGATGAGAGGGCTCCTGCCATCGCAAGCATCATCAATAAAAAACAGCGCGCGCTTGAGGCAAAAAGCGGCACTCGTTGCATCATCCTCAGGGTGAAAAACATGTTTCCTTACTCATAGTTTCGGTGGCGGAGCTAGTCAAGAATAAGCTCGAGTACGAGGGGGTGCAATGATAAAGAAAGTGCCCATGAGAAACTCTTTATCCCGGCTCTCTTGGATTACGGTTTTCGTGACTTACTTTTTGATGGTTTGGGGGAATATGGTTAGCGCCACCGGATCTGGGCTCGCCTGCCCGGACTGGCCTCTCTGCCATGGAACAGTTCTTCCCCCCATCAGCCGTGAAGTGATCTTGGAGTGGGGGCACCGCCTGTTAGCTTTCACGGCAACGGCTTTGATCCTCGTTTTGATGGTGCGCATCTTCAAGCGCCCTGAGTTTTACAAAACGCTGAAACGATTCGGCGTCGCATTATTGATTTTATTGGGAGTCCAAGTGATTTTGGGGGGAATCACGGTAATGCTGGGACTGTCGATTTCGATCAGCACCATCCATGTTCTCATCGCCAATCTCGTTTGGGCGGGGCTCATCGCGCTCGCCTGCCATTTTCACTGGAACACGCCCGTGGAGACCACGGCGCTGCTACAAGGGAAGCTCAAGCGCTTAAGCGTTTCGGCGCTGATCGGCATGCTGATCCAAGTCGCATTCGGCGCACTGACGAGGCACGGTCATGCCGGGTTGGCGTGCTCAAGCTTCCCGGAATGTTCTCCCGGGGACTTTCTCCCTTCATCCTGGATTTTTGAAACCACGGTGGTCTTCTTCCACCGCTGGTGGGGCGTGCTTCTGCTCGGGGTTTTCATCCATCTCTTCATCACCGCTCGAAAGACCATTCAGCCCTCGCTGATTCGGCCTGCGTTGTTGATGCTGATTCTGGGAGTATCTCAAGTGTTTCTCGGAATCATTACGGTTTTCAGTGGACTGGACACGACTCTGCGCGGCTTGCATGCGGCATTCGGGTATGGCTTGTGGGGAATGCTCGTTTTTATTGCGGCGCGTGCTGGTGCCTTTGATTGGCTTTTTTCGGATCGCAAAGTCCCCGCATGAAATCTTACCTCAACGGGGAACGATTTCGGCTTTACCGGGAACTCTCTAAATCCGGGATCGTCACTTTCGTTTTGCTCAGCACGCTCTGCGGTTTTTTGATCGGCTTTCCTCATGAAACCCTGTGGCCATGGACCAAGCTGATTCTCACTTTGCTGGGAACGCTGTTTTTAGCCTGCGGATCCTCCGCGCTGAATCAAATTCAAGAGATTCAACTGGACAAGAGCATGCCCCGCACCGCGACCCGGCCCCTCCCCAGCGGTCAAATTTCGAGAGCTGCGGCGTTACGGTTCTCGCTCATCTCGATGCTCGTGGGATTGTTTCTGCTGGGAAATGCCCAGAAGGATGCGTGCATCCTGGGAGCGCTCACCGTCCTCCTTTACAATGGGCTCTACACGATTTGGTGGAAGAAAAAATGGGCTTACGCCGCGATCCCCGGCGCGATCCCTGGCGCCCTCCCCGTGCTCATGGGGTACGCCGCGGCGGCCGACAGCGCGTGGAAACCCGCGGGACTTTACCTCTTTTTGCTGCTTTTTTTCTGGCAGATGCCGCATTTCTGGGTGCTCGCCCTGCGATATCGGCACGACTACCGCATCGGGGGAATCCCCACTCTGCCCGTCGCTCATGGGACCGAAGTGACATTGAATCAGATCCTGCTCTGGTGCCTGGGCTATGTTGGCCTTGGCCTCACCGCGCCGTTTTTTCTGAAAGTGAGCGCGCTTTATTTGGTGATCACTTTGCTCATGAGTGTTCAGCTGCTGCTCAAACTCCGCGCCTTTTTGAAAAAACCCGAAAGCGGCGAATGGCTTCGCTTTTTCTTATGGGTCAATGCAAGCGTGATGATTTACCTCTTCGCGGCGTCGGTGGATCTCTGGTCGTATCGTTTGCTCGCGCCAATTTGGGTGCGTTGAATCTGAACCTCCGCAACCACCTCTGAAATAAAATTCAAAAATCAGTGCGACTTCGTGTCTTGGGACCCTAAAAGCGCGCCATCCCTGGCGCTACCCAAGAGGTGGCTTCGAAAGCTCAGAACTCATGTTTTATGGTTTGACCAACTTCAATAAGTTTGAAAGCTTCGCTTCAATCGAGGAGAACGCATTTTATGAGTTTTTCAAAAAAAATTGCATGCCTGTTGATTCTAGGAACCCCGCTTTTAGGAGCTCAAACTCTGTTCGCTGAACCCGCCGGAAGATACCCGCTGCTCAATAGTCTTTGTAAGGCAGCAAGGCAAGAGGCTTCAAGAATTGCCTCACAAAATCCAGATCAGATATTTTTTGCGCAAGAAACACTTCGAATCCCTTTACTGAATTTCTCAAACGAGATCGTGCCCAGCAATACGGTAGCTCTTTCGCTGGCATGCACCACCTACCCATTCACTGAAGAAACTCTCCCCGGCCTTGAATTACAGGTCAATGCCAACAATATTTCCTACCCCACGGAGGCTTCGCAAAATCCGACCATCCAAGGATCGTTTGATGTTCAAAAGCTTACTCCCATTGTAGATCAACAAGGCATTTCTCATCCTCAGTACGCTGTTGCAGCGGTTTTTGGAGAAGGCACGGATCAAAGCCTTTTCGTTTCTCGACTCATCTTCAACTTGGATCCAACGGGACAGCCTGAAATCACTAAAATCGCCGTAGATGGACGGACTGTTCCCGTCGCTTATTTCTCAGGACTCTCTAATCCTGATCAGTTCGCTCGTAAGCCCACTCAAAAAACAGGAACCTTCGCCTCCGGTAATTATGTAAAGTTAGCGCCGTACTTGAGAAAAATAATGTGTGGCTCCATTGACTCTTCTTCGGGGTTAACTCCAGCGCAGAAAACTCAGTGCGAGAATCGATGGGCTAATTATGTCAGCATGGTTCGTTCAGACCAAGATTCTGTGCGTCTTTATGAATTTAATTACGCACGCCATTTAGGCTTTTTTGCGGACGATATCCCAGATTACGGAAATCTTTTGCCTAAGGTGAGGTTAGATTTCTTCAAAGTGTTTGATGAGATCCACGCCGTTAGCGCGAATTATTCTTTTTATGACGCTAAGTTCTTTGAGACTTTGATTAAAACTGGAGTGACTAAGATTTCAGCGCTCAACGAAAAGTGGTGAGTAAGGCACCGCAGTGGCGGTAATAAGGCCCCTCGGGCTTTTGCATTAAAATCACGCGCTCGGATTCTGCTCTCTCACGGACCCTAAAATAGTTTTGAATCGCTTGTTAAGACACGCGCTTAAAACGTGTCGGTGATTTAAAGCCAGGCCTGGCTTCAGGGAATCGATCCGCGTTTGAGCGCTCTTTACTGATGATGATGCGTCACTGACTCGATGAGGCGCGGATCGCCGATCGCAACCACGTTGTGGCGCCCCAGAAACCGGCTCACGGAGAAGCCAAAAAGGCCCGTGAAGCCCAGAGTCACGCCCAGGTCGATCCAGTTGAGCCGCGGTCCCTCGCTGTAAAACTCGGGCTGCACCAGCCAGAGCATGTCGATCCACTGGGCCACCATCATGAAACAGGCCACTGCCCCCAAAATTTTGGGGTTCCTCTTGGCGTCGCGGGGAAGCAGCATGAAGAAGGGCAGGATGAATTTCCCCACCAGCAAAAAGAGGGACACGCCGATCCAGCCCCCGCTGAGGCGGCGGATGTAATACCCCGTTTCTTCGGGCAAGTTGGCGTACCAGATCAGCATGAACTGCGAGAAGCCGATGTAAGCCCAAAACACGGTGAAGGCGAACATGAACTTGCCCAGATCATGATAATGGTTGTCATTCACGAAGGCATCGAGATGGCCCTTGCACTTGAGCTTCAGGGTCAGCAAGCAAACTAGGGCGAGCGTCGAGTAAAAAAGACCCGCGAAGCAATAGACCCCGTAAATCGTGCTGAACCAACGCGCGTCGATGGACATCAAGAGATCGAAGCTCATCATGGTGAAGGTGACCGCGAATACGATCAGAAAAGCCGGCGAAAGCCTCTGGTTCTTCTGGGTGTACGCGAAATCAGCGGAAGCGTCCTGCGCGAGCGAGTTGCCGATCATCTTCTTAGCGAAGTAAATCCAAGCCCCGAAGACGATCAAATTGCGGATCACGAAAAAGCTGACGTTCAGGTAGCCCGCCTTGCCCGAGAGCATGGGATCCCCTTGGACGGCTTCGGCGTGAGTCCACTCGTAAAGATGAGGCAAGCCGCCTAAGCAGAGCACGATGAAAGCAACCGCCGCCACCGGAAGATAAGACGTAAAAGATTCCGCAAGCCTCCTCACCGGGGCGCTCCACATCGCGCTGGAAGCCCACTGGACCGAGGCGAAAAACAACCCCCCGATGCCGAGCGACAGGAAATAAAAATGGTTCTGAACGAAGCTCGCCCAAGCGTGCTGGGGCTGCTTACTTACCCCAAAGAGAAAACTCAAGACGCCGATCGCGGCGAAAAGCAGGAAAAGCCCTCGAACACCCGAGGACACCTGATAAGACCCGGGATTTTTCAATGCAGCCGGTGAATGGTGGGAGGAATGTGAATCAGCCATCGGTTCCCCTATTGTGACCCTTCTTTTTTGGCCAGCGCTTCAGCAGCCTTGAGGTCATCCGGCGTGGGATGCTTGGCTCGTTGCAAGGCGCGAACGTAGTGAATGACTTTCCAGCGGTCTTCCTGCGAAATCTGCGAGGCGTAACTAGGCATCAAGTTCTGCCCACGGGAGACGACATGGAAAAGATTCCCATCCTTCCAATTCCTCACTTTATCGGACTGCAAACTCGGGGGACGGGGGAATTTCGGCACCACGGAGCCATCCCCTTCCCCGTAACGGCCATGACAAACGATGCAGTAAGTATTGAACTGCGCTTGCCCGCGGAGCAGGTTCGCTTTGGTCGGGCGAATGGGATTGATGAGGAGCTTTCCGGAAGCCTCGGGATCATCGGGATACGGATAGGGGGTGAACCCGCGAGGAATGGTTCCAGGCACGGGGGGACGCATCGAGCCCTCCGCTTGGGCTTTGATCGCGGGCGTATAGGCCATATCGGGCATGTAAACGAAGTTGGGTTTTTCGTGCTTGCACGCGTTCAACGCGAGCAAAAAGCCGCTCAATCCCAGGATAAAAACTTTGCGGGAGGCTGCCGGGCTCATCCGTTCAACCATCCTTCCTGAACCAAGGAGCGAACTTCAACCGCTCCGCACTTCTTCAAGAATTCCATCGCTTCCTTCTCGTCAAACTTGGGCTCTAACGCTCTTTCTTCGGCATCCCAGGCGTCCAGGTCAATGGGTTTGGGCGCTTCGATCAAAATGGCGAAGCGATCTCGGGTCAGCGAAGGATCGGGAATCCGCTTTTTGATGTTCGGGAGGCGATTGAGGAGGAACATCCCCGCGACCGTCGCAAGGCCTGCGAACAAAATGGTGCACTCGAACATCACCGGCACGAAGGCGGGCCATGAGTTCATGGGCTTGCCACCGACGTTGAGCGGCCAATCAATCACGCTGGTCCAATACTCCAGACTGAACCCCAAAATACATCCTGTGAGGCCCGCACCGAAAGTGATGAAAGGCAGCGGAGAGCGCTTGAGCCCCTGAGCCGTATCCAAGCCGTGGACTGGGAACGGAGTAAAGGTGTCAAAGGACGGCCACTTCGCTTCGCGGACTTTTCGGGTCGCTACGATCAAGGCGTCCGGGTCATTGAAAAAACCGATCACCCCTTCGAGCTGCTTTTGGCTTGAAGCCTGCTTAAACATGGTGCGCGCCCTCCTTGGGCTCCATCACGCTTTTCACTTCGGCCATGGCGATCACTGGCAAGAGTCGGCAGAACAGCAGGAACCAAATGAAGAACCAACCAAAGCTCCCCAGCGTGATGCCCCAGTCGTACCAAGTGGGAACGTAGTACCTCCAGCTGGATGGCAGAAAATCACGGTGAAGAGAAGTCACCGTGATCACGAAACGCTCAAACCACATCCCGATGTTCACGAAAAGCGAGATGACGAACATGATCGGGATGCTGGTCCGCGCCTTCTTCCACCAAAAGATCTGGGGAATGATCACATTGCAGGTCGCCATGATCCAGTAAGCCCACCAATAAGGCCCGAACGCGCGATTGATGAAGGTGAATTTCTCGAAGGGGC
Source organism: uncultured Bacteriovoracaceae bacterium (assembly GCA_964563795.1). Taxonomy (GTDB): domain Bacteria; phylum Bdellovibrionota; class UBA1018; order UBA1018; family UBA1018; genus CAZLYB01. Next base: position 170,027 of record CAZLYB010000001.1, read on the forward strand.
TGCCGCTGTACCAAGCGATGAAGAATTCGCAGGCGTAGGCGTAGCCCACCATCATGCCGGTCGCCAGGATGATCTTGTTCATCTTCTCGAGATGGCCCAGCGTGATGTAGTTTTTCAGCCCGAACATTTCACGGGCGATCACCAGGAGCGTGACCACCATCGCGAACCCGGAGAAGATCGCCCCCGCCACGAAGTAAGGCGGAAAGATGGTCGTATGCCATCCGGGGAGCTGCGACGTCGCGAAGTCAAACGACACCACGCTATGCACGGAAAGCACGAGCGGCGTGGAGAGCCCCGCCAAGAGCAAGTAGGCGATTTCATAATGCGACCACGCCCGGTTTGAACCTCTCCACCCGAGCGACAGGATCGTGTAGATGAATTTGCGGATCGGATTCTTCGCGCGATCGCGGATTGCGGCCAAATCCGGGATCAAACCGACGAACCAAAAGACGAGTGAAATCGTGAAATAAGTTCCCACCGCGAAAACGTCCCAAACCAGCGGAGAGCGGAAGTTCACCCAGAGTTGACGCTGATTCGGATAAGGGATCAACCAGAACATCGCGTACCAAGGGCGCCCGGTGTGAATGACGGGAAACAAAAGCGCGGTCATGACGGCGAAGATCGTCATCGCTTCCGCGGACCGATTGATCGCCGTGCGCCACTTCTGCCGGAACAGGAAAAGGATCGCTGAAATCAGCGTTCCCGCGTGCCCGATCCCGACCCAGAACACGAAGTTGACGATGAAGACCCCCCAGCCGTTCGGCTGATTGAGTCCGAGCACTCCGAGACCCGTGCGAAACATGTCGATGGCCAGGATCGCCCCGATCGAGAAAGCGACAATCGCCATCACGAAGCACACCCACCATTTACGGGTGGGGAATCGCTCAAGCGGCGCCGATACGTCCTGGTTGACGTCCTGATACTGCTTGCCGCCCGTGACCAAAGCCTCAGGAACGTAGTGTGCGGCTTCTGCGTCTCTAGCCATGATGCGCTCCCGAGGACGATCCGGATTCTTGGTTCCTCACCTTCGTCAGGTAAGAAACGACGGGTTTAGTGTTCAAAACTTCCAATGAATGGAAAGTGCGGGCATCCTGCTTCTCGCGCATCACTTGGCTCTCTGGATTGTTGATATCTCCGAATGAGATCGCCTGAGTGGGGCAAGTCTGCTGACAGGCGGTCTTGAAAGCCCCGTCCGGAACCCGCTTCAGCCCTTGATCTTTGGCTTGATCCTTGGCCGCCGTGATTCTCTGCAGGCAGAAAGTGCATTTCTCCATGATCCCACGCGTGCGGACCGTCACATCCGGGTTCCACGCCATGTTCATCGTTCCGGAATAAGTCTTCCAATGATCGAAGAAGTTGAATCGCCTGACCTTATACGGGCAGTTGTTCTGGCAATAGCGCGTTCCGACGCAGCGGTTGTAAACTTGAACGTTCAATCCCTCTGAGTCGTGCACTGTCGCCAAAACGGGGCAAACCGTCTCGCAAGGCGCGTTCTCGCAGTGCTGACAGAGCATGGGTTGAAAGAGCACGTTGGGATTTTCGGGAGAACCCGAGTAGTAGCGGTCAATACGGATCCAATGCATCTGCCGGCTATTGCGGACTTGATCGCGGCCCACGACCGGAACATTGTTCTCAGCCTGACAAGCGATCACGCAAGCCCCGCAACCCGTGCAGGAATTCAAGTCAATCGACATCCCCCATCGATGACCTTCGTAAGGATGAGAAGGCCAAATGCTGGGAACTTGATCCAATCGCAGATGAGGATCGGTGTGATTCGAAGCTTTGGGGTTTTTTCGGTACTCCGCCAAGCTGATGTCGTTGATGATCGGGCGGTTCTCGGTCGTCGTATGCCACTGCGTCGCCGCGAGACGGTAGAACTCCTGAGTCTTGCGGATCTGAATCGCCTGGCCGGAATAGGCCCGAGTCTGATCTTTCAAACGCGCGAGCGGGAAAACATCGACCCCTACTCCCGTTCCCACTTTACCGGCCGAGCGCCGGCCGTAACCCACCGCTACGGCGACGACTGAGCTTTGAAGCCCGGGCTGAACGCGAGCGGGCAGTTTAAGTTTTTGCCCATCAACGGAGAGCTCAACGCAGTCATCGTCCTTGATCCCGAGATCACGCGCCATTTTCGGGCTGACGTTGGCGTAGTTATCCCAGCAAACCGAGGAAACAGGATCCGGCAATTCCTGAAGCCAGGAATTGTTCGAGCTTCGGCCGTCATGAATCGCGGCTTTTTCATAAAGCGCGAGGACCGCGCCGGATGCAGGCGCCGGAGAGGCATTCGCCACCGACCGGAGGCTCTCCGCGCGGAATGCGCGCGGTTTGGCCGAACCCGCCTCAGCACTGGCGATCCACACGCCTTCTTGCAGTACTTTTTCCCAGAACCGATCGAAACTCGCAGAGGACAGCCCGCTCTTCGGATAGTGCGTGTCTTTCCACACCATCCTCAAATAGTCGTACCAGCTCGCTGATTTCTGGGGGGCGCCCAATGCCCGCATCCAAGTGAGCAGCGAATCCTGAAACGCCCGGCTCGAGTGGATGGGGGCGATGGAAGGCTGTTGAAGGCTGTAGACGCCTTGACGGGAGTGGGCGTCGCCCCAATTTTCCAGGGGATGATGATCCGGCAAAACATAATCCGACAAAAGAGCCGTTTCATCTTCCCGATCGGAGATCGAAATCACGAGAGGGACGCTCTTCAGCGCATCCTCAAAACCTGAAACGGAGTTTGGCGAAACATAGGCCGGGTTGACCCGATGAAGGATCAACACTTCCACTTGGCCCGCCTTCATGTCTTTGACGAGCGCCTGAAAATCCGCTTCTCCCGCCGGAGCCGAACGAAACCGGCCCGTTCCATCCACGGTCTTGCCTTCATTTTCAAGCGCGGAATTCAAAAGATTGATCACGACTTGGAGGTTCTGAGCCTCAGCGGTTTTGACTTGCAGACCGCCGCCAATCACCAAGCCGCGGCCGCGAGCATCCCAAAGCTGCTCGGCGATTTTTCGAAGCTTCGCCGCTCCCTGATCCCACCCCATGCGGGAAGCCACTGCTTCGGGCTGATAACCTGAGAGCAAGGAAGTGACCGCAGAATTCTGGGCGAAAGAAGATCGTTTTTGCGTGACAATCAGCTCATGAGCGAGCGCGAGCGCGACTTGCGCCGCGTCCTGAGGGCGAATCGGGTAACGCTCATCGGCGTTCGCCCCCGTCACGCTCATCATCGGCTCAAAACAGATCAATTTCGAAAGCGTCGCCTTGGACGCCGTTTTCGAATTGAGCTTCCGGCGCTTCGCCCAAGCGGCTGAGTGCTCCACCGGGGAAAGCCAGGTCCCCAGGAAATCAGCGCCGAAGGAAACTACGACTTCCGCTTGATCGAATGCGTAATGAGGAACGACAGCGGAACCATAGGAAGCCTCGCCGGCCTGGATGATCTCTTCGGGAAAAAGCGGCTCGTACTCTACGTGCTTGCCGGCACCGAAACGAGACAAAAACTCCCGGATCAACCGCCGGGTGGAATCACTGGAAACAGTCCCGGTCAGAACGCGCAATTTACCCGAGCCTTGGGCGCATCTCTTGAGCTGGGATTGGATCGCTGCATCGACATCGCTCCAGCTCATTTCCTTGCGCGCGGATTCAGCGCGGACCTTGGAAAGCGGCGACTTTAGGCGATCCGGATCATAAAGAGTGAGGACAGAAGCTTGCCCGCGCGAGCAGAGCGCGCCTTGGTTGACCGGATGATCCGAGTTGCCTTCAAGTTTAATCGGCCGACCTTCGCGCGTTTTCACCAGAATCCCGCAACCGACTGAACACTCCTGACAGGTGGAGGCGTACCAGTTAGGGATCCCTGGCGTCACTTCCTCAGGCTTCACGACGTAAGGAATGATCTTATGAACGGGTCGGCGCGCGCAGGAAAAGCCCGCCATCGCCATGCTCGCGGCCATCACCGTCATGAAATCACGGCGCGCGAGGCCTGATTGATCCAATCGATCGATTTGATCGATCAACTCAATCGGTTTTTCGTAAAACTCCTGCCCTCGCTTTTCCGTGGTTCCAGGATCTTTCCAATATTCCTCTTGGAGCTCTTCTGGCCCAATCCAATGGCGAGGGGCCACGAAAGCGGCTTCCTGCTCATTGCCCCCAGATGAAGCGTTTGATTTTTTTTCCTGCGACTCATCGTTCATCATCGTCACCCTAAACTTTTCCTAATCGTGGCAGGTGCTGCAATTGACCGGAGCCACGGGACCATGGGGATTTTTCATTCCGGGATATTTCTTGAGAAGGACCGCGCGCGGCGTCGTTTTTCCCCGATGGCAGTCCATGCACCAACCCATCGTCAAACTTGAAACCTGCGCCACCCGATCCATCTGACGAACGTTCCCGTGGCACGTTTCACACGCGAGCTCGGCCTTGATGTGCCGTTTATGGGGAAAATAAACGAAATCGGGAAGCTCATGGACTCGAACCCACTCGATCGCCTTGCCTGCCGCAAAAGCCGCCTGGATCTGCTGAATATAAGGACTGTCGGCTTTGACCACGCTATGGCAGTTCATGCAGACATTTAAGGAAGGAACCGAAGCATGGCGCGATTTCTCGATCCCCACATGGCAGTAAGCGCATTCCATCTTATAGGTGCCCGCATGGAGGCGATGACTGAAGGGAATGGGCTGTTCCGGCGCGTATCCTTGATTATTATCCCGTGGAAAGAGATACCAAAGGCCAACCACGAGCGCCAAACCCACTCCGAGCGTCAATAACGCCAAAATGAACTTAAGCTTTCCATCCGAGTTGCAGAGCATTCTTGTGCCGCGCATTGTGTTTTACAAAGTATTAACGTGTCTGCGTGGAAGTGAAAAGAAATAAAATTCAAAAAAGAGAGTTTCATGGAGCGCCTGCCTCGATGAAACTCTCCCGATCACAATACCGCCGGACTTTTTAAAGCTTACTCCGCGTCCTTGGAAGAAGGGAGCGGCGACGCCTTTGAGGCGGGCTCCGCTTTTTTGGAGCATTTCTTGTCGCCCTCAATAAAATAAGGGGCCTTCTCCGCCTCTACGCCGGCGAGAGCGAGCATCTGCTTATGAATCAGATACTGGGCGCATTCATCGATGCTGGCGGTCTCTTCCAAGAGAGCGAACGCAAAATTGACGAATACGTGCGAAAACGCCTTCAAATTCCCATTAAAATTATTCTGAAGCTGCGAAGCGAAGGCCTTATCGCAAAAAGCCACGGCATTCATGGTCTCTTTGGTCACGGAATGCTCGAGGGTCATCCCCACGAAGACCGTGGAATCAGGATCGTTCCCTCGTTTGCAAGCCGCGCTCACCGCCTCCGCGAACTCCGGCACCACCGGGTTCATGAAATATATGGAGTGAAAAATTTCATGCGACTTTCCGCTCACATCATAGGCTTTCTCGTATCTCGCCTGATCCTGCTCATTCATTCCATAATAAATGACGTCACTCGAAGCTTTCGCCAAAACTTCATGAACGCCCCCGAGAAGGGCCTTGATCTGCGCTTTCAATTCCTCCGGATTTACTTTCAAAACCTCGGAACTCCCTTTTTGGGGCGCCTCCTGGGCTTGCGAATGGAACACGTTCTTGACGGTCCATGCCGCATGCGCGTTGACTGAGAGCGCCAAGGCCGCCACGGCGCAATAAACAGAACTATTTTTTACATATTTCATGACTCAAGTTCCCCCGTCTTGATGAATTTATGCCTTGTAAAACAAGGCAAAGTAGCGGAAAGACATCCCAAGGACAGAACATCCATGCACACTGTGGTATTTTTTATTGATTTTTTTCCTGAATTGCAAACGACTCGGTTTTTTTATGGGGAGATTTGACATTTCCGGATTTTCATCTGACCCTGGGTAAAACTTACTCAAAACCAAAAATCATGAACAATACACTTCCGCTGATTATAATTGCGCTGACCGCGTCTGCTCAGATCCCTGGCCTGAGCTCAGGCGTAGTCTATGCTAGCGATTTAAAAAACACGGTGATTGATCTCTCCCCCGATCGCGACCCCCGCACTCCGGAGATCGCCCCGTCCAAAGAAGACAAGCCCTCGTTCCTGGCGCGCGCCTTCAATTTCAAGGGAATGGCCTGGAAGATGTTGCCGGTCGCCGAGCGCCGCAAGCGGCTCGTCCAGGCGATCACATCATCGCTCAATGAGCCGAACGCCGACCCGGGCGGTTTCATCAAGCGTTATTTAACTCCGCAGCGCATCCAGGAAGTCGCCCAGAAGGTGGCCGACTCGGAGCTCGCGGAAAAAAAATCCCTGAGGGAAACCGAGCAAAGCGTCGCAAAGAGCGCGCGGCTCGAATTCGCGCAAGTGATCACGGGGGCGATCCTCGAGGAGCAGGCGAAAGAAGTGGGCGGGGCCCCTGATCGGCAATTGCGAGAGATGCGGGAAAGAATCACCGCCGACCTTCAATCCTGCCTGCAAGATGCGCAGAATTCGAATGAAATCCAGGGGTGCCTGGCCAAATTCACCCGTTCGGTGCCGTTTCGGATTTCCGCTGAGATTTTTCCCATTCTCTTCGATCAAAAGTTCGCCGACCACTGGTCAAAGATCTCGCCGCCACAGGAATTCAGGACCCTGCCTTGGATTCAGTTTCAACGATGCGCCAAGGAGAGTTACTTTGATGTCCTGGATCGAGGGGCCCTCTCGTCCGATCAGATCCCCGTCATTTTGCAGGGCTGCATGCTCTCCAGTTTCGTGGTGAGCTTTGACCAATTGATTTTGGCCTCGGCGCGCAATGAGATTGGAGCGCGCGGATTGAAGAGTCTGAATCCAGAGGATGCCCAGGCTCAAGCTCGAAGCTGCCTCCGCGATGCGAACCTCATCGAAAGCGGGAATGGCGAAGTCCTCTCCCATTTCAACCAACAGACGCTCCAACGCACCGATCGACAGGAGTTCGAGAGGATTCTCATCCGATGCCAAGACCAAGTCGTCGAGGGGATGGCGAGGAACGTGCTGCGCGCCGTGATTCGCGAGAATCCAGCCGTGATCCAGCAATTCGACCCCAAGGCTCCGGGCCATGGGGCTAAGCTTGATGAGATTTCGGACACTGTTTTTTTCGGCACTTACAACCCTTGCATCAAGAAAGGCTCAAGCGCGTCCGCCTGCGAGCGCACGGCCAAGATCCAGGCGGCGAACCTTATTCTGGAGCAAGTCGTGATCGAGAAGGAAGCTTACGTGAAGCTTTTCGCGCTCAAGAACGCGGCGCTCGACCTCCAGATTCGCGCTGACTTGAAAGCGGCTTTCGCCGCTCACTTCCTCCCCTGCCTTCAAAATCAAACCGCGCCGGAACTTCAATTCGGGATCTGCATCGATCGCATCACGATCGAAGCGGGCAGGATCGGCGCCTTTTGGACGCTGATGCAGAACGCATCGATCCAAAAAGTGATGCCGGATGCGCAAGCTCGGAAGCAGTTCACGCACTCGATCCTCGAACAGGAAAAAGTCTACGAGGAGTGCATCGGCCACCTCAAGGAGCCCAAGAAGCCCGAGCTTTGCAAAGGGCTGATCATTCACGCCGCGCTCCGCTCGATCATCCTGCAAAAAGTCGCGAACGGCGTTCGCACGGAGGCCTTCCCGGAACCCGTCAAAAAGAGCAAGAAGCCCGCTCCCGTCATCCAATGCGAATCCCCGATGAAGGGGCAGATCACGCAGCAGAAGGCTTACTGCGACTCTCAAGCGCGGCTGCAGGGCTGCTTCGCCTCCATGAAACCCCAGATCATCTCGGAACTCGAAGCGGATATCGAATCGGATTCGGGTGAGATCATGCGGAAAGCGGCGAGCTGCATCGTCGACTCCGTGAGCCTCGCCTCTTTTTACCTCACCGCGGTCAAGATCGAGGAGCAGCGGGTCAAACGCAGATTGAGCAAGGCGGAGTTGCCTGCGCGTTCCTTTCAGAATCAAGCGCAGAAATGCTACGCCGAAAAGCTGCAAGCGGCCCTTTCAAAACAAGCGGATCCCTTCCCCACGATCGAGGAATCCGTCCGCTTGACCCAGAACGCCTGCGTCGCCCTGATTCAACCGCGAGTCGAGCGCGCCGTGACCGAAGCGATCAGGAAAAAGGTCAGCGCGGGTGATCCGTTGCAGTCCGCGATCAAGCAGAAGGCATTTGACGTGATGCTCGTCTTGAATGACAGCTCCAAGTCAGCGAAAGCGATTCCAAGCGCTTCGGCTGAGGATGGAAGCAGCACGCCCGCCGAGCCAACTCCCTCCACGGAACCCAACATGCGCCTGATCAATACCGTGATGGAGAAGATCGATAACGCCTACGCTTACTTTTCCAGGAGCCAAAGCGCCGCCATTTTCGACAAGAGCATCACGACGCTCAAAAACTCGCTCGGAGCCCTGCAGCCCAAAAGCCGCGACGCCATCGTCTCCACCATCGCAGGTTCGCCCTTCACCCAAAATCTCATGATGGCGATCAGCGCCACCGAAATTCAGAAGGCGCTCTCAGCTCAATTTCAGCCCACCACCCAGGAGGATTCTACAGTCTTCGACAACATCCTCTCGAATTTGACATCATATGATTATTTTGTGCGTTATTTTTCGATCGCCATGGACAACTCCTTGAAATCCATGACCGATAGCATTCGCAAACTGATCAACGGAAAAACACAAAAAATTGATGTGCCAGACGAAATCAAAAAGTCATTAGGGGAAGCCTTGACCTTTGACTACACTTCCTCCCCCAGTTTCACGGATACTTTGTTCGGAGAAATGCTGCGTCCTGTCTTAAAGCAGAAATTTCAAGAGTACCGATCGCAGTGGCAGGGAAAAATCGGGCTCGTTCAAGAATCTGATTTTTCCTGGGAAGTCCTTCGGAAAAATGCGGCGGGACAAATGGCCATCAAGTATTTTGCAGACATCTTGAAAGGATCAATCAGCGGGAGCATGAATGCGGGCGAGATTGCACAAAAGAAGGAGCTGATCAAAAAATCCCTCTATGACAGCATCAGCGAACTCGCGAAAAACAGAGGGCTCAGTATCCTCCTCGAATCCATCAAACTTTCCCTAAAAATGAATCGCCCTTTTCTGTTTCCGTGAAGCCGATTCGTCGCAAGACGCTCCGCCTCGCTCTCCTCATCGCCAGCATCGCTATCGCACTAACGGCGGCCGGCGCCTACTTGCTCCGCCATCGCCTCGAAAAAAAGATCGCATCCGAGCTCTCCGCGCATATTCCCTTCCGCGTGGAGAAGTTCGAGATCCTTTCTTGGAAGGCGCTCTTCACGCGGGCCGAACTGCCGATTCGAATGACGCTCACGGAAGGGACGTTCCGTGCGGCCATTGAAGGCAAACTCGCGCTTCGCACCGCGGAGCTTCGTTTCAGCGGAACGACGGACATTCAAGTCGCTGACATGAAACTCGGCTCATGGGGCTTGAACTTCGATTCCGATTGGCCCTCTTTTAAAAAACCAAAATTTCGGCTCGTCTCCCAAGCTTTAAATCACGCCGGCCTCTCATTGACCTCGCCCGAGATTACTCTCCAGCGCGAAGCGGAGTCTTGGAAAGGCTCACTTACGGCGCGAGAATTCCGCTTCGAGGATGAAACGCGTCTCGCCGTGCTTTCTCAGCCACGCTTGGATTTTGAGCTCGCTTCCGAACGCTGGTCATTCAAGCTCGCTCGGAATCGGCTCGATTGGCTTTCCGAACCCACTTTGCTCAGGCTGCCGTTTGCGCTCGATCTCAGCTCCACGCCCCAAAATCCGCGCCACTGGGATCTCCGAATCGAGTTTTCGCCGCGTGCTCTCCTCACCGCGGAGATCGCTGAACGATCCTCCGCATTGAATCTCTCGCTTCAAACGCGCTCGCTCGCACTCGAAGAAATCAACCTCCTGCTGAAGCAATCGCTGAGCGAAAGCAGCGAGCCGTCCGCCCTTCTCCAAGTGCTTTCAGGATTTCAAAAAATACGCGGCACTCTGGACGCGCGGGCGGAACTGCAGGCTTCGGCCACCGGGGTTGAAATCAAGCGCATCTCGGGGGAACTCCGCAAGGCCGGATTGAGCCTGCCTTCCCAGCCCCTCAAAGTCGAGAACGCCGGGCTTCAATGGATTTTTTCAACCTCGGAAGGCGGGCATCTCGAACTGAAAGCCCCGCGAATCGAATGGAAAAACTTGCGCGGTTCGCTCGCCCCGTACCGCTTCATCTTTTCGGCGCTTGAAGACTTCAAAGTCAAGATCCGCCGGGATCCGAAGCTGGAGCTGCTGCCGCTTCGATTCCCCTCCCTCCCTTTCGCCCTCAAATCGCCGGAGGGCGTGATTGACTTTGAGGCGCAGGCGACGCCGCGCCTCAAAGTCTCTTCGGCGCTGGAGACGCCTGAGCTCCCCTTGGGTCCGCTCTTGCGCCGCCTTTGCGTGAGCCGTGAGGAATCCATCCCTCCGGCATCCCTCAGCGCGAAGTTCCCTGAAATCCTGATCAACGATGACGCGATCGAGACCACCGGGACTCTCTCGGCTCAAATATTCGGTGGAAGTTTAAAAATCACCGATCCAGCGCTCTACGACGCTTCAACCCAGGTGCCCGAAATCGATCTTGACGCGACGCTTGAAAAAGTGAGTTTGGGAAAGCTCGGGCAATGGCTGAATTTTGGCGAAATGGACGGGCTGCTTGAGGCGGGGCTTCATGACGCGGTCATTCAGAGCTGGCTCCCCACTCACTACGAATTCAAGCTCGAAGTCAAACCCGAGCACCGCAGAAAAGTGGTGTTCTCGCCCGACGCGATGAAGAACGTCGTGCAGCTCATCACCGGCGAGGAAAGCACGCTGCCCGGCTACGCTCAGTGGCTGGCGTTCGGTTGGCCGAGCCGCCTCTTCGGCGGCTACGACATTCATTACGCGGGCGTCGAGCTGGCCTCTGACGCGGGATTGCTCGAAGTGAAAACGCTGGATCCTCCCGACATCTTCGAGAAGGAGCGGAAGCGTTATTTAATCTTCGGTCCACGATTCAAAATGCCCTTGAAAAGTTCCCAATATCCGCTGATCCTAGATGCTACGTCGATCAGCAATTTTGCCCGCCGTTTGTTCATCCAACTCGATCGACTCAGATCCAAGGAGAACGCAGATGCCCCGTCCGTCCCGGAAATTCCATGCGGGATTCCTGAATAACCGCATACGCGCCGCCGTTTCGCTGATCGCGGTTTCGCTCGCGTTCGCTTGCGTCACCGTGAACGTGAACTTCCCCGAAAGCGCCGTCCAAAAAGCGACGGACGATTACGTGAGGGAGCTCTACCGCGCGAAGGAAAAGAGCGGCAAACCGGCGTCCACGCCTCAGAGCGCCCCAAGCTCGAGCTTGGAGTGGCTGGTCGCATCGGCCCAAGCGGCGGAGCAGGACGTGCCCATCGTTCAATTTCAGCTCAAGAGCCCGAAGATCAACGAGATCCACGACCGCCAAGCCGGCCGCGTCAGCCGACTCAATCAGCTGAAGACCAAGGGCGCTCTCGGCGAATCCAAGGAGGGGCTGCTTGAAGTCCGCGAGTCGGCGTCATTTAAGAACGACCCCGTGGTGAGCAAGCAGGTCGAGACGCTTTTGAAGGAAGAGAATCAGGATCGAAAAGCGCTTTATGACGAGACGGAGCGCCTCAATGCGGGAAAAGTGCCCGCCGATAAAATCAAACGCTTCTTCGGGAAGTCGTTCCGCGACTACTCCCCCTCAGGAACCTGGGTTCAGGATGAAGCCGGCGCCTGGAGGAAAAACTGATTCATCTTCGACTCCGCTGAGTTTTCCATAAAAAATTGAATTTCCTGGATCCGTGGAGTGCGGATCTTTCAACCAACCTTAACGATACCCAAGGAGGGGCATCTTATGCGTTCCATCATGATCTTGATTCCGCTCGTTTTTTTCGGTTTGAACTCCTTTTCTGTTCCTTCAGCGCGTGCTGAAGGAGAAAGCGAGCTGCTTGAAACCCAGCAAGACGGCAGCTCACCCGAAGGCTGGGGCGACGAGCGCGTTGAAGCCCTTTTGGACGCCCTCATGCTGGCCTCCGATGAAGAGGCCGAGCCGTCGCAAAACTTCAAGCCCGGTTCTCGAGCCCTACCGCCGCGCAAAGACGAACTTTACCCTCCATACCGACCCTCAGTCGCAGCGCCTCCCCGCCCCACGCCACGCCGCACCCCCCCTATCTCCCCACGGACAGCTCGCGCCCCCATGAAATCCTCCGCGACCCCCTCACGAAATTCATCCCCCACTCTCACGACACCTTCGGCGACGACTCTGCTCGCATCGCTCACCCCGCAAGCTTTGCGATCCTGGGTTGATTCCATCAGTCGGCGGCTCCCTGACTCCGGAGCGCTTTATGGGTGCTTCATGGCCTGGAAGAGCCGATTGGAATGGATCATCGCGGCCGATTTGCGAGGCGAAAAAATCAGGATCATGGATCTCTTCCAAATCTTTTACGACTATCGCACTTCCTCGGATTTCCAGGGATGTAGAAACCTGGGGCTTTCGCGCCTGCTTGATTTCGAGATGCCGAAGCAGTTAAAACAGATTTTGAGCGGTGAGATGGAATACTACAAGCTGCTCCTGCTTGAATATCTAGAGAGCAAGCTCTCTCCTCAAGCGGAAACCCGTCCAAATCCACGAGGGCCTGGATCACGATGACCGTTCTTGAAAACGTCCTGAAAGCCATTGGCAACACCCCGATCGTGCGCCTCAACCGCGTCGCGCCGCCCTCTTCGGCGAATTTTTACGCCAAGCTCGAATTCATGAATCCCGGAGGATCGGTCAAGGACCGGATCGGGTGGTGGCTCATCGAGGACGCCGAGAAGCGGGGCCTTTTGAAGCCCGGCGGAACGATCGTCGAGGGAACCAGCGGAAACACCGGGGTGGGGCTCGCGATCGCGGCCGCGATCAAGGGGTACCGCTGCATTTTCGTGCTGCCGGACAAGATGTCGAACGAGAAGATTCGCAATCTCAGGGCTTTTGGCGCCAAGGTGGTCGTCACCCCGACCGCAGTCGAACCCGAGGATCCGCGAAGCTACTATCAGGTCGCGCGCCGCTTGGCGCGGGAGACGCCCAACTCCTTTTACGTCAACCAATACGACAATCTCGCGAACCGCGAAGCGCACAGCCAAATCACGGGCCCGGAGATCCTGAGTCAGATGCCCGAGATTGACGTCTTCTTCGCGGGAATCGGCACCGGCGGGACGCTTTGCGGCGTCGGCAAAGCCCTGAAGGAAAAGAAACCCTCGGTGAAGGTCGTGGGCATCGATCCCGTGGGATCGATCGTCTACGATTATTTCAAGAGCGGAAAGATCCAAACCCTTCCCAAGACTTACAAGATCGAGGGAATCGGCGAGGATTTCATCCCCAAGAACTACGACTTCTCGGTGGTCGACGACATGGTGCAAGTCGAGGACAAGGAGTCCTTTCTCATGACCCGCTCGTTGCTGACGAAGGAGGGCCTTTATGCGGGCGTCTCCAGCGGCTCAGCCGTCGTGGGGGCGCTCCGATGGATCGAAGCTCAAGGCAAGGCGTTTCGGGGGAAGAACGCGCTGGTTCTTCTGCCGGATAGCGGGAACCGCTACCTCTCAAAAGTTTACAACGATGACTGGATGCGGGAAGCCGGATTTTTGGAAACCCCTTCATTGGGCAGCGTCAAGGATCTCCTGCTCAGCCTCCCTCAAAAACCGGAAAAACCCATCACCGCGCGCGAAGACGAGCGTTTGTCCGCCGTCATCGAGCGCATGCGCGAAAAGGGCATCAGTCAGCTCCCCGTGGTGGATGGAGCCAACTGGATCAAAGGCGTCGTGACCGAAAGCGCCCTGCTCTCGGCGCTCTACGAGGGAAGAGCCAAGCCCTCGGACCTGCTCGAGGGCTTCGTCGACGCCTCCATTGAATTCGTCACGCAGGAGGATCCCGTCGAGAAAGTATCCCGCCTGGTGACCGCGGGGAAAATCCCCTTGGTCTCGGAAAACAAAGGCCCGGGCGACATCCTGGGAATCATCACGAAAATCGATCTTTTGACCTACTTGGGAAAACGCCTATGAAGAAAAACCCTGGCTTCGGGACGCGCGCCATTCACGCCGGACAGCCGCCTGACGCGAAAACGGGATCCGTGATGGTGCCGATTTACCAAACCAGCACGTTCGCGCAGAAATCCCCGGGCGAGCACCTGGGCTACGAATACGCGCGCACGGGCAACCCCACGCGCACCGCCTATCAGGAATGCGTCGCTTCTCTTGAAAATGCGAAGCACGCGGTCGCGTTTTCCTCGGGGCTCGCCGCAATCGACGCCATCGCGCGCCTTTTGCGGCCCGGGGATCACGTGCTTTGCTGCGATGACGTCTATGGAGGCACGTTCCGTTTATTCGATAAACTTTTGAAACCCATGGGCCTTGAATTCAGCTTCGTTGATCTCTCTCAACTCGAAAAAGCCAAGGCTGCGATGAGACCCAATACTCGGATGCTCTGGATTGAGAGTCCCACCAATCCGATGCTCAAAATCATCGACATCGCGCAGCTCGCATCGCTTGCACATGCGCATCGCGCGATCTGCGTCGTCGACAACACGTTCCTGAGCCCCTATTTTCAAAAGCCGCTGGTTCTCGGAGCGGATCTCGTCGTGCACAGCATCACCAAATACATGAACGGCCACAGTGACGTCATCGGCGGCGTGGTCGCCACGAGCCAAGATGATTTGCATGAGAAGCTCCAGTACCTCCAAAACGCCGTGGGCGCCGTGCCCAGTCCCTGGGACTGCTTTTTGGTCATGCGCGGCCTGAAAACCCTCCATGTCCGCATGGAGCGTCATGCTGAGAACGCGACGCAAGTGGCCGAGTTCCTTGAATCCCACCCTGGCATTGAGCAGGTCATCTACCCGGGCTTGGCTTCGCATCCCCAGCATGCCTTGGCGAAGACTCAAATGAGCGGCTTCGGCGGGATGGTCACTTGCTTTCTCAAGGGAGGGCTCCCCGAAGCGAAACGCTTCCTGGAGCGAGTCCGGCTTTTCACGTTGGCGGAGAGCTTAGGAGGCGTGGAGTCATTGATTGAGCACCCCGCCATCATGACGCACGCGAGCGTTCCGCCCGAGCAAAGGCAAGCGCTGGGAATCCATGACAATCTCATTCGACTCAGCGTGGGAATTGAGGATGTGGCTGATTTGATTGATGATTTAAAATCAGCCCTCTGAATTGGGACTTGCTTTTTTGCGGAACTAATATTAAATCATCATTGAATGAAAAAACTCAAACAGTTCCTCAAGAAGCTGCTCAAGTCCCAGTCACGCCTTGCTCTCGCCTAGAGGGAGCTGGATGACGTTCGGGGAGATCTCATCGATCTCAACCAAGGCCGCCGTGCAATCCCGTGCTGGCAGCTCTTCCGGCGTATTTAATTCTTTTTTGACCCCGTAAATCAATTCGTTCAAGCAGTCCAGCGGCTCGCCATGCAGTTTTTTAGGCAGGAAAGACTGAATTTTGGAAGCGCCTCCCGCCAAATTCATCATTCCCTCGGATAGAAAAATCAACCGCCCTCCCCGGTGCAGCGGGAGATTCCCCTCCTTTGGCAATGAAAAAGGCGTTTGACGATTGATCTCGGCGGCTTGCGCATCCAGGGATTGAAGATGCCCTTCAGCGCTCGAGTAGAATCCAAAGCTTTTCCCGAAATTGATGTAACGGAGCATTTTCTCATTTCGCGAGAGCGTCGCGTAGCAGAGCGAGAGCGTATCCGTCTCCTTGAGGATCCCTTGGATTTCATCCCAAATCCTCTGCACGGTTTCCGCGCACGAAGGGATCTCCCCCACGGAGAGCTTCAGCGCCACGCGCATCAGCACCCCGAGCAACGCGCTCGAGAGCCCATAGCTCGAGGAGTTCGCGAGGATGAAGGCGACCGTATTGCCGTCACGGGATTCGGCGAGGTCAAAAAAATCCCCGCCCGATTTTTTCCCGGCTAAATACCGCGAATGGATTTTGAGGCCGCGCAGGTCGGGAAAGCGCCGAGGCTGCTTGCTCTTCTGCAGTTCCTCGACCAAACGGAGATCGCCGCGGAGCTTTTCGAGGAGCTCGGAAAATCCGAGGTTCAACTGGTCGAGCTCCTTGCGCGCGGCGACTTCCTTGTACCGCTGAAGCTTGCTCCAGGCGTCGAGCGTTCGGAATGGATAAATGAGCACGTCATCCACCAGCTCATGCGACAATAAATTTTGGATGAAAGGCGTGGGCTGATCCTTTTCGGAGGCGATGAGAAAAACCGCGGCGGATCTTCGGTCGATGCTCTTCAAACTCGATTGGATCCACTCGGTCGCCATCGACGCGTCAATGAAGTGGATCTCGCCCAGATCCTCACCCGCGGACTCATTCGCGCCGCCGTCCCCCGCCACGCTCACCAGGGCCGTATGATCCCTAAAGAGCGCTTTCAGCGAGCCTTCCCACTTTTTCCCGCCGTCAATCGGTCCGGAATGAATCACGACTTTGAATTTCATCTTAAAAAAGCCTCATCGAGAATTGAAAGAGAAACCGTGTATCCGGCTGAGCATGGTAGCTCTTGCCGAGCTCCTCGGTGTACCATGCGGCTGCGATCTCCCCTCTGCCCGCTCTCAGCGCGATCCCGGCCGTGGGGTAGCCGCTCGCCCATCCCCCGCGCACAAAGAGCGTGTCCCTCAAAACCAGTTCCACCCCGGTGGCCGCGCGCCCGAGCATGGAGATGCCCGACTGGTTGCTCATATCCCGAAGCGTCACCACCCAGTTGAAGAAGCTGCTGGCCCCAAGCTTAGGCTGGAGGCTGAAGCTCGCGTCCATCGTCATCGGCTCAGCCTCGGGCGCTCCGGGCGAATTTTTCGCGAATGGGACGATGGAGCTCCCCGAAAATTTGAGCGTCGAGATGTTGCGGGCGATCAAATTGAATGACGGCAGATAAGCCATGGGGAGCGTCAAAGCGAATGCCGCGGTATGCGAAAATCCGGAGCCTTGGCGAAGCTGCTGATTGTAACCCACGGGGCTGGATCCAGCGGGCAGCGAGACGTCGCCCGAAGCTTGGTGCACCCACTGCGCGCTGTAGCCCAGGCGAACGATTCCCTGCGCCAAGCGGATGGCCCCGCCCACGGCCGGGATGAACTGGTATAGGCTGCGATAGCGAATATTGCCGCTCGAGTCGACGGCCGCGCCCACGCTGGATTGGGTGAGCACTCCCAAGCCGAATCCGCGCGTCCCGAACCCCGAGAAAAGGGACGCCCCCACATTGGAGAATCGGCCCGGGTTTTCGGCGAGCGCGGACTGGTAAGAGCTCAAGCTCGTCGCCTTATAGCCATTGGTCGCGCCGAAGCCGCTGAGGTAATTGGTGTTCCCGAAAAAAGAAAAATTGATGGGCTCAAGCTGAGCTTTTTTGATCTTGCCGAATTCAGCCGGATTATTGAAGAGCGCGGATCCCACGTCATCTGCGATCGGCGCCGCGGAATCTCCCATGCCCGCAGCCCGGGCCGAAGTGAAACGCGAACCGGGCACGGTATCCTGACGAGCCTGCGCCCGAAGCGCCCCGAGAAAAACGAACCCAAAAACCATGCCGGCCAAAAACCACCGTTTCATGGCCTACCTATCGGTTGAAGTGAGCAAAAAATAGACACTTCTCCGTTGATTTAAGGAGCCTCAGAAAAACGCCGAAGGAGAAGGGAAGCAGGTGGAACAGGCTCATTTGCCGAAATCCGTTGCTCATTGCGTCATCAAGGGGAATACGCATGGCCTGGGAAGAACTCCCGGATTGGGCTCAACAAATCGTTCAAGCGCTCCTGCAGGCTCTCAAGGAGCGGGATCCCTACACCTACGGCCACTGCCGCCGCGTGGCTCGCCACGCTCGCCTCCTGGCTCAAGCTGCAGGCCTAAGCGCGCCGGATCAGCGCATCATCGAGTACTCCAGCCTCTTTCACGATCTCGGAAAAATGGGGATCCCCGATGAAATTCTCCTTAAACCTTCGAAGCTGTCCGCGGAAGAGCAAGCCATCATGCGCGAGCATCCCGTCAAGAGCGTGGAGATCATCAATCCGCTGACGAAATTCCCTTTTTTCAAGTCGATGGTTCCCGGGATCCTTCACCATCATGAGCGCATCGATGGGCGCGGCTATCCGGACGGCATCCCGGGGGATCAGATCCCGCTTCATTCGCGAATCATCCTCGTCGCGGATACTTTTGACGCGATGACCACGACCCGCCCCTACCGCAATGGACTCAGCTTTGAGATGGCGTATCAAGAGCTGAAACGATTCTCAGGGCGTCAGTTCGACGCGAAGATCGTGGAGATTTTCCTGAAAGCTCACCCGACCTGGGACGAGATGGAAGAGGAAATCACCGAGGAATTCATCCGCGCGCGCCCTCGCAAGGCCGCTTAGCTCCCGATCATTTTTTCGGTCGCTGATTGTGCATGAAACGCATCTGAAGCAGTTCCACGGCCAGCGCGAATCCCATCGGCAAATAGATGTAGGCTTTCGGAACGTGCCCGCCCAACCCCTCGATGCCCAGCGTGACCCCGATGGTAATGAGGAACGAGAGCGCCAAGATCTTCAGAGTCGCGTGCTTTTGGACAAAGCCCGCGATCGCCCCGGCGAACAAAAGCACCAGCACGAATGACACGATCACGGACGAATAAATGACGAAGAGCTGATCCGTCAGCCCCACCGCCGTGATCACGGAGTCGATCGAAAAAACGATGTCGAGCATCAAGATCTGAGCGACCGCCTGGGCAAACCCCATGCTCCGGCTGACCCTGATCGCCTCATCGGGCCGCGACTCCACCACATGATGAATCTCCTTCACCGCCTTATAGAGGAGAAAAGCGCCCCCGCCCAGGAGCACCAAGCTCTTGTAACTCAGGCTCCCCAGGACGGGTTCGTTGAGTTTCACCAGATGGCTCGCTCCCATGAGCAAGAGCAAGCGCGCGGCGAGCGCCATGCCCAGCCCAATGATGCGCACCCTGGCTCTTTCTTGCGGGGCCACTCGATCCGTGACGATCGAGATCAAGAGGATGTTGTCGATGCCGAGCACCAGCTCAAGGCCGACGAGCAAACTAAAAGTCGCTAAGAGATGGTAATCCATGGGAGGAATATAGTGAAAGCGGCGCTCCTCGTCATCAAGGAACGGTCACTTCCCGTCAACGCGTCCCAGCGCCTTGATGAGCGCTTTGGGATCGATGGGAAGATCCTTTAAGTCCCAGCCCTTCCAAGTCGCGATGATCGGGTCATCCGCCTTGTCGAGTTTCTTGAACTGGTTCGCGATATTGGATGAAAGGCTGACGGCGCACGCCAGCCAATAATGGCTCTTCTTGCTCGACTGCAGCAGATAGGGCTCGTGATGGCAGAGGACTGCGCGTTCGATCGGCTTGAACAGCCCGAATAAATTGCAGAGCAAGTAGCTGAAGACAGGGTGCTCCACCCCGAATCTCTTTTTCTCCACGAATTGCCGGACCGCCCGGGGCCATTTTTTCTCGGCGCACTCCGCCTGGAATTTGAGGTAACCGGGATCCAGTATGGCCATCGCGATCTTGCCCACGTCGTGCACGAGCGCGGCCGTGAACGCATATTTTTTAAATGAAAACTGAGGAAAAATAGGGCAGATCTCCGCCGCGATCTTGGCGGATTTAACCCCGTGCTCGTAAGTTTTTCCGATGAAATCCTGGATCTCCTTGGAGTCCGGGCTCATCTTCGCGGCGGCCTGCGAAAGCACGTCGAACAGGAACCCCGCGGCGTAGGCCATGTCGGAGTATTCGTTCTTGCGTTCCTGGAGGATCTCTTCCGTTTTGATCGCGTACTTGATGAACTCCTTGGGCTTGAGGTTGAGCTTGCCCCCTTCGGCCCATTCCAGGTGAACCCGGAGGATCCAGCGCTGGATCTGAAGCGCCAGCACGAAATCGCGCGCGTTCTGCATGCCGACGAGCACGATGGCGGACTCCAGGCTGATGGGCTCTTTTCGGGGCGCGAGCGAATCCACCCACCTCAGGAACTGATCTTCGTAGTAGGGATTCTCACCGAGGACGTTCGCCACTTTTTCGGCGGTGACGTCGATGTTCGAGAACCCCTTCAATATCCCCAAACTCGTGGAGGGCAAGAAGATGCGAAGGGCCAATGTTTCAAAAAACGCCTTGAAAAGCAGGGGCTCCGCGCGCTTGCCCGAGCCTTCCAAGGAATACCAGTCCGCGATCCCATCGACGCCATGCTCAGCGTCATCTTCCGGGGTTTGAGCGCGTTTTTTTTTGCCCGGAAGCGGGCCAGTCGCTGCAAATCCTGCCTGTTTCGGGACACTCGGGGGTTTCGGCGTGCGTGGAGGTGATGAAGGCTGATCGTCAGCCATGAAAAGAGTTTAACACATTTCAACTATTCCAAACAAAATGATGTTAGAATTTATTCACAGAGTTAATCCTCTTGAGGAGCAATCCCCTTGAAGTTGAAGTTAACGGTGCAAAAAAATATCTACGTTCTCTCCGTCACTGAAGACTTCAAGCACACTCACAGCCCGCTCCTCGAAGGCGGGCTCAAAAAAATTCTCGAGGCGGGAAAGATGCAGATCCTGCTCGATTTGACCGCCATTTCGCAATCCGACGCGCTGAACGCCGATCTTCATAAAGAGCTGATTCGAATCACGCAGGACGCCCGCGGACGGGTGGGAATGGATTTTCGCATCGCCTGCCCCTTCGCGCTCCCCATCGAGCTCGAAGCCTTCACGACGCTCGAGCAGGCGCTCAATACCCCTCATGACCCGAATCTAGAGCTGCAGCGGCAACTCCAAGAAAGCATCGCGAAGCTCACCCAATCCAAGCAGGAATTGCTCAAAATGACCGAGGTGGTCGATAAAAACGCGAATGAGCTGAGGGAGGCGCGCCTCAAGAAGTCGGATTTGAGGTTCCTGGTCTCTTTGTTGGAAGCGCAACTTCGGGCTCAACGTGAGGGCTACGTCAAGCCTCTGACGCTTCAGCTCCACACCACGGGCATTCCCAATGAACTCCTGATTCTTTTGCGCAAAACGGAGATCCTCTTGGAAAAGGCAACGGCCCCCGCATGAGCGCTCCTTCCGCCCAAACGATGCAGGAGCTCAAGGCTCAAATGACGCTTCTTGAGAGGGAAGTGAAAATCCTCAAAGGGAAACTCCTCAATCGCAATCCCAAAGCGCTGGAAGCGGCGCAGCGGGAGATTCAGGAGCAGGAAAAAAAACTTGAAAAAGCGCGTACTACGCTGTTTTCATTCATTTCGGATTTACTGGAACCGAAAAGCCTAGCAGAGCTTAAAACACGGCAGGAAGTTTTGACGCAAGCGGCGATTCAATACTTCAAAGAGATCAAAATGGATCCGGAGCTATGGAAAGAAATCGAATCCTAATCATCGAAGACAACCCGGATACTCGAAGGTTCTTGGAAGCCATGCTGAGCAAGGAATTCGAGGTGCTCACGGCCGAAAACGGCGTGATCGGCATCGATTACGCGCGCAATCGGGCCCCGGATCTGATCATCCTCGACATCATGCTCCCCGTCCTGAGCGGTTACGACGCGTGCAGCCTGCTCAAGAAGGATGAGCGCACCAAGCGCATCCCGATCATCCTGCTCTCCGCCAAAAACAGCATCCCCGACATTACGCACGGGCTGAACATCGGCGCCGATGACTACATCCCCAAGCCCTTCGACTTCAAGGAACTCGTCGCCCGAATCCGCGCGCGCCTTCGCAAATCCCAGGAAGCCAGCTCCCAGCCCATCCAGATCGGCGAGCTCAAGATCGAGCCCAGCACGCGCGAAGTGAGCTTCGCCGGCAAGGTCGCGCAGCTCACCCTCACTGAGTTCGATATTTTGCGCTGCCTGGCGAGCCAAAGCGGAAACGTGGTCTCACGCGATGAGATTTTGAAGATGGTCTGGAAGGATGACTCGACCAAGACCAGTGACCGCACGATCGACGTGCATATCCGCGCGCTCCGGCGCAAGATCCCCGGCCTCACCAAGCACGTGATCTCGATTTACGGCGTGGGCTATAAATACGAGAAGTAGAATCCGGCTTCAATCCAGGGTTTTTTCCGTGACGCAGCCTTTTGCGGCCATCAAATCCGATAGGGCCTGAGCCCTGTTTTTAAGGCCCCTCACCTCATCCGTCACCTTTTTGAGCACTGACTGCTCCTTCAACTTTCCCTCTTTGTCGTATTCGCCGAAGCACGCTTGGCTCATGGACGGGAAGCTCGATTGATTGATGATGGAGCTGAACTCGGTGCAGAAGAATCGGCTCGAATCCAGGTAAAGATCCGCCTCGTCCAGGCGCTGAATCGCGCCTTGAAGGCTCTGGCAGTTGGTCTCCCTTCCCTCGCGGGTCGCGAACTGCTTGCTTTGATCGCTCTTGCGGTATTTTGAATACACGGTCTTGAAGTGCTTGATCTGTCGCTTGGCCTCATCGACATTGTTCTCGACCCAGCTCTCGGCCGGGCTCTTGGGCTTGTTGAACAGGGAGAAAATTCCGCCTCGGCGCTCGCGTCCGAAGAGCGAGCTGAGCACGGAGTTCTCAAGAAGCAAGAGCTCGGACATCTCGATCTCCGAGCCCTTGGCCGAAAAACTTCTTAGCTCATTGGAGCGTTTGATGATTTGCGCCGTCGCGCTCTGGTCCCATTTCTTCGCGGCAGCCGCCATCAACCCGTCGATCTGAGCGATCCAGGCTCGCGTGTTCGCCGCGCAAGCCGCCTCATCCGCGGAGAGAACGGGTTTGCCCAATCGGTCGATGCGCTTCATCTGAATGGCTTCAAAGGAATTTTCCTCGAAGAGTTCGCGCACCGCGCGGCGCAACCCGGCCGGGAACCGGCGATCATCGCCGCTGGATTCCAGCATCTTATGCCGATAGTCGCACACGAGCCCCGCCGGAGTTTCCGCTTTGACATTGGCTTTCAGCTGCTCAAAAATGCCGCGGTCCATTTCAAGGCGCATTTTAAGCGCCAGCATTTCTTTCTGCTCCGAAGTGAGGGGTTTGAAGACCTTCTCGGGCTCGTCCTCGGTTTTTCGGATCACCTCCAAGGATCGCCTGAGTTGCCAATACCCGCAGGCGTTGTCGATGAAGCGCTGGCGCTGCTCGGTCTTGCTCATGTCAAAATTCGAGGAACGAAAAAGCAGGAGAAAAACTTTCGCCGCCGCGCCGACCACGCTCGTTCCGAGAAAGAGGCTCGCCGTATTGGGCTTGCCGTCATTGAAGAGGAATAAATAAGGCACCACGCCGTTCATCGTATCGACGAGCGTCTCAAGATAGCCGCCGGGACCGAGCAGCGCGCGGCCGCAGTCCCGATTTCCCAAACCCAGTCGCGCGGCCGCCTGCCCGAGTTTCACGAGCCCAGTGGCCGCCGCTTGCGCCGTTTGACTCATGGCTTCGACTTCAGTCGCGACGCCCGGAGTTTGTCCCTGGCGGATTCTCGCGAGATCACCAAGCGCCGTATTGACCTGCTGCTGGGTGGCCTGGAGCTCTTGGTCGACTCCGCAGCTCGGGGGAAGCTGCGCGACTTTTTCGAGCGCGATCGCGCTTTCACGGAGATTCTTGTAAAAAGGGTTCCGAAGCGGGCAGGCGTTCAATGGGTCCTCGCTCCAAGCCAGGGGGCTTGAAAGAAGCGAAATCCCGAGCACTGCGGCTTTTATTTTTAAGGCCAACCGAATCTTGAATGGCATGAATCACTCCGCTCCCTGATATAGCGCATTGCACTATAAAAAGCATCGTATTTCATACTATTTTAGTTGTGTATGTCTAATTTCTCGGATTTGGTGACGACTTTGCCTTCTTGAATGGTGACGGAGACGCTTTTTTCCATTCCTAAGAGCTCATTGACGAGATGAATCGTATAGGTCCCAACTGGTAACTTCTCGTTTTCAAAGGGAGTTCTTTTAAGCCAAGTCTTCCCATCAATTACTGCTTTTGCATCCGCACTGGGGACCGTATCGATCGTTAAAAAGCCAAACTGGATCGGTTCCAGCTGAAGATCCATTTTCCATTCTTTTAATCCCCCTGCCACCAAAGGGGACTCAATCGTAAAAACCCGCTTCAACGTCTTGTAACCAGGGCGTTGAGCCACGAGCTCAATGCTTTTATCCAAGGGGACTTGAATGGGTTTGCTCGGATTCACGGTAAGCCCATTGATCTGCAACGTCAGCTGCTCCGTGGACTGCAGATTGAGTTTCAAAAGCACGGATTTAGGAAGATCGGTACGAAGCGGGGCGCTGCGGCTGCCCGCCGTTTCATTGGGTTCGGGACGCGTTAAAGTCACGGGGATCGAGCGGCGCTCTCCTGCCTGCAGCTGCAATTCCTTTTTAAAGCTCCCCTCTTTTCCCGCGACCGACACGACGATCGGCTTCCCCGCCGGAACCCGATTCAACGTCGCGGGAAGCGAACGCGAGAAGACCTCGCCATCGACATCGACGATGGCCTCTTGAGGCGCCCCCTCCAGCACGATGCTCGCCGCATGGCCGGGCAGATAGCGCTGCAGCCGCGAGACGAGCGTCGAAAAAGGAAAGTCGCCTTTTTCAAAACTCCATTTTCTGGAATTGGACTGAGTGCTCGCGTAAATCATCGCCGCGGCGGCCGTCCCGCAGAAACCCAGCATCACCCACTTCAAGCCGTGACGCGGCCCTTGATCAGGTCGGTAGATTTTGGCCAGGCTTTTCTCGGTGTAGGAGAATTCATTTTTTCCGCGCTTCGAAGCCTCTTGCTGCCGCCTCCGCTGACGGGTGAGCTGCGAAACCTCGATCTCGATGCTCCCCTCGCGCAGGCCCGCGTACCCGAGATCCAGGGGCTCGCTCGGCTTGGGGCGCGTCTCGACGACCGTCGTCTCCTCGCGCGGCGGCGCGGGAATGCGGGGGATCGGTTTTTCCTCCTCGGATTCCACGACCGAAAGCGGGTGATGGATCACGAGGGAGGCGCTTTGGAGCAGCTGCTCGGCTTTCTCATTGAGGCGCTGGATGCGTTTTCGATCCTCCACGATCTCGACCTTGAAGACGTCCTTGGCGCTGAAAGACAGCTCACCCAGGTCAAAATCAGGGGCATAAGCTTGGAGGAACCGATGCAGGGTTTTCTGGAATTCCTCGGCGGTCTGAAAGCGACGCGAGGGCTGCTTGCTCAGCGCCTTCATGCAGATCTCATCGAGCTCGGGCGGAACCTGCGAATTCACCGTCGAAGGCGGTTTGACCGAGGTCTGGCAGCTCTCGATGAGCTTGAGCACCGTGAGGTCGTTGTCGCCTTGAAAGAGTTTGCGCCCGGCGAGCATTTCCCAGAGCACGATCCCGAGCGCGAAGATGTCGGAGCGGTAATCGATCGCGGAACCCGTCACCTGCTCGGGCGAGAGGTAGCTGGGCTTGCCCTTGATGATGCCAGCGCGCGTCGCCTCGGGATTCACCGTGGCTTTTGCGATTCCGAAGTCGATGATTTTGACGTTGCCCTCGAACGACACCAGAATATTCTGCGGGCTGATGTCGCGGTGGACGATGTTGAGCGGGGCGCCCGTGATCTTGTCCCGGAAGCTGTGCGCGTAATGCAGCCCGCAGGCGGCTTGCTCGGCGATGTAAGCGGCGTACTCGACGGGGAGGAATTCCTGATTCTGCGCGAAGCGCGACATGAGCTGGCGCAAATTCTTGCCGTCGACGAATTCCATGACGATGTAGGGCTGGCTCTTCTCCTCGCCGAAATCGTAGAGCTGTACGATGTTCTTGTGGTTGAAGCCCATCGTGACCTTGATCTCGGAGCGGAACATCTGGAGGAATTCGTTCTGCGCGCCGTAGGTCGAGGAGATGCGCTTGATGACGAGAAGCCGTCCTGGCCCATCCACCGTGGCTAAGCGGGCGCGATAGATTTCGGCCATGCCGCCCTGCGCAATGCGGTCGAGCAGGAAGTAACGGCCGAATTTCTTGAGAATTTCCTCCATGCAGCTCCTCGAGTGCTTGTCGGAGGAAAAGCCCTTCTGCTAAAGGGGAAAATGGGGCGGAAAAACGGGGGTTTAGGGGGTAAGAGCGCGCTCTGATTAATCCAATTTATAAAGAAACCGTTTGCAACTAAGCTGATTTTTTGGCCGCCTTTTCCAGCAACTCATGTATCAAAGTTTGATAGGGCTTATCTTGCTTCGATGCGATTTTCCTCAGAGCAAGCAGGAGCCTAGGATCAATGCGAATGGCGATCAACTGCTTCGCATTGCCGCTAACGGGGCGACCGACGCGCCTAGCACGCTTTAATTCCTCCTCGGTTGAGGGGGGAATGTCAGAATAATCGATCTCACGATCCGAAATATGCTTTACGCTCTTTGCGATTCGATTGCCTCGCGCTGATGATGCGGATCGTTTCTTTCTCATATTTTGCCTTTCTGACTGTATAGACCACTAATAAAATTCGGCTTGTGATGGAGCTGCCTAGGCGTTTGAAGCGTAGCTCATCGCTCGAGTGAGTCAAATCCTCCCACTCCAAAGCACTAGCTACTTCTGCTCACAAGCCCCTGCAGCAGCTTCGCGATGAACCCCCCGAAGCCGCCGTTTGAGAGCACCGCCACGACATCCCCGCTTTTGCAGGAGGCAGCGAGCGCGCTCACCCCCTGATCCACATCCTGAATGATCACCGCGTCGGAGGGTGCCTTCAATCGCTTCTGTAAATCGGCGATAAGCTCTTCGGTGGAGAACTGCTGGTCGGAGGGGATCTTCGTCTGATCATAGGGAAGCGCGATCCATGCCTGATCCGCGTCTTGAAACGCTTCTGCGTACTGCTTCTGAAAAATCTTTCTCCGCGAAGTCGCGCTCCGAGGCTCAAAAACCGCGATCAAACGGCGCCCGGGATATCTTCCACGAAGCGCTTGCAGCGTCTCTTTGACCGCAGTGGGATGATGGGCGAAGTCATCGATCACCGTGACTCCCCTCACCTCGCCCCGCACTTCCTGCCGGCGCTTGACTCCTTTAAAACTCGCGACCGCCTCCCTCACTTGCGCAGGATCCAGCCCCAATCTCCGGCACTCGATCCAAACCGCGAGTGCGTTCATCGCGTTGTGCCTCCCCGGGAGCTGGAGTTTAAGCTCATCCACGCACTTCGCATCCTCGAGAATCTCAAACTCCATGAACGAGCCACCGAGCCGGATCGCGCCCAGCGAATAGCGCGCGCCATTTTTCTCATCGCTCGAGTAAGTCAAAAGCTGCGACGGTTTCAGCGGTTTGCAGACCTCGCGCACGTCCGCGTAATCCCAGCACGCGATCAGGTGACCATTCGGGCGAATCCGGCTCACCAGCCCATCAAAAGCGCGCTTCACCGCAGCGAGATCGGCGTAAATATCAGCGTGATCAAACTCGATCGAGGTCAGAATCGCGTGATCCGGCAGGTAGTGAAAAAATTTGGGCACCTTATCCCAAAACGCGGTGTCGTACTCATCGCCCTCCAAAACAAAAAGTCCGTTCGTGCTCGCGACGTGAAAACTATGCGGGAGATCCTGCGCCACTCCGCCGATGAAGTAGCTGGGATCTTTGCCGCATTTTTTAAGCACGTAGGCGAGCAGGCTTGAGGTGGTCGTCTTGCCATGCGTGCCCGCGACGACGAGGTTCGTCGTATTTTTCAGGAAAAGCTTCTCCATCGCCTCGGGAAGCGACGTGGTGTTGACTTTTTGCTCGCGCGCTGCGACGGCTTCTGGATTATCCGCCCGGATCACGTTTCCGATGACGACGAGATCGGGTTTTCCCTTTGCCGCCAGATTCGCGGCTGAGAACCCCTGAAAAATTTCAACGCCCGCGTTTTTCAAGACGTCGCTCATCGGAGGGTAAATCGCCAGGTCGCTTCCCGTCACCCGAACGCCTTGGCGTTTCAAAAAAGCCGCGAACGCCCCCATCAGCGTCCCGCCAACCCCGACAATATGCGCGTGCTTGATGTCCATCTTTTTCATCATGGCTTAAAGCGGCGGCGCGAGTCAAATCAACTCGGACCTCAATTCAGCCGTTTTTATAGCGATTGAACTCTTCCCGAAACACGGTGTGGAAGGCCGGCCTGAATGCTTTGATCGCTTTGTTCTCCCGTGTGGGATGAACGCGATTCGAAAGGAGCGCCACCGCGAGGCCCGCCTCGGCATCGATCCAAAGCGAGGTTCCGGAATAGCCCAAGTGTCCCACCGTGCTTGCCGAAAAAAGCGCCCCGACGGACGAGCCTTCGCGGGAAGGCGTATCCCACCCGTAAGTGCGCTCGCACCCCGGCGGGACTTCAGCCCGCTTCCACATTCGCTCCAGGGTCGAGCTCTGAAGAAAACCGCTCATCAGCCCTCGCGAAAAAATCAAGAGATCGCGCGCAGTCCCGAAAGCGCCGGCGTGCCCTCCGTATCCCCCCATCGCCCAGCAGTTCTCATCGTGAACGACTCCCTGCAGGATTCCCCCGCGCCATTCGCACTTCTCAGTGGCGGCCACTTCAACCCGAGGCCGAAGCGCGATGGATTTCACCCTGAAGTAATGAGAGCTCTCCACGCCGAGCGGCTCCCAGACGAAACGCCGGACCGCTTGATCCAGCGGAAGACCACAAGCCTCTTCGAGCGCGAATCCCAGATTCATGAACGAGAGATCGGAATAGACGGCCCTCTCCCCCATCGGGCGCTCCAGGCCCTGCGAAAAAATCAGTTCCCGCATCCTCCGCTGGCGCGCGGGAATCGAGGACTTCGCCAAAGCCCGCGGCGCAAAGCTCTGGGCCATTTTCGAAAAAAACGGCTCCCACGCGGCGAACCCAGCGGTATGCGAGAGCAGATGATGCAGGCGAATGGGGGTTTCGCGATACTCAGGGAGCAATTCCCGAAGCTCGGTATCCCATCGGATCCAGCCCCGATCCACGAGGCGGGCCGCGAGCGCCGCGGTTCCGTATACTTTGCTGACGGAAGCGAGGTCAAAAACCGTATCCGCAAAAAGCGGCTGGACCGAAGGCTCAAGACGCCGAGACCCAAAAGCCTCAATATAAAAGGAGCGAGGCTCCCGGGCGGACCAAAACCCCGCTACGAATCCCGGCGCAACTTTGGCTTCAACCGCTGACCTGAGCGCCGCTTGAGTTTTTGAAAAAAATGGGGATGGGAATGACAGGGAATGAGCCTGCTGAAACAGCGTCATTTCACCGTTTTAACAGGTGAAAGATCGATCAGGCGATCCCAAAAATGAAAATGCAGAAAATCACTCCTACCGCGTACACCGAAAACATCGCTGAGTCCTCCACTCACACTGGCTTGGTGCTTAGCAAACAGAATGCCCGTTTTATGGCTTAAAACCACCTAAAACTTCAGGACTTTTCGGGCGTCGGCCCGGAAATCCCCTCCCCCAGTGACGAATGATTGGACTTTAGCCCATTTTTTTAACACATTGAGCCGCAATGAAGACTCAATCCGTGGATACCCTCATCATCGGCGCGGGAGTGATCGGCAGCAGCGTCGCGCTCCACCTGACCGCGCTGGGAGTTCATTCGGTCGTCGTGATCGATCCCGATCTCGAAGGAACCTGGAGCAGCTCGGAGCTCAATGCGGGCGGCGTCCGAGCCACGTGGTCGCAACCCACCAACATCCGTCTGTCGAAACTGTCGATTGATTACTTCGCGTCCGTCGCGCGCGAAGTGGGCTACCGCCCCTGCGGATACTTATGGCTTCACCGGCCCGAACGCTTCGAAGCCGCGCTCAAAGCGCGTGAACAGCAGATGAGCTTGGGTTGGCCCGTCGAAGCGTGGAGCGTGGACCAACTCCGCAAAGCGGTCCCCTTCCTCGACAAGACGGAAGACCTGGGCGGGGCGATCTTCGCGCCCAAGGACGGATTGATTAATCCCAATTTATTGAAAAATCATTACCGAGAACGCGCTCGCGCGGGAGGAGCCCATTTTGAGGATCGTACCTGCCTTCACTCCGCGAAGCGCGCGAGCGGCGCGACGAGCAGCAGCCTCTGGGAAGTCGAAGCGCGCGTCTATCTCCCCGCCGACCGCTCGCTGCAGGAATCGGAAGTCAGCTCGCGAATGAGCAAGAGCGCGGGCGACGTCGCGGCCAAGCTCCTTGGGATTCAAAAAGAGGATGTGAGCCAGCTCCACTTCGAGACGAAAACTTTTCACGCGAAGCGCGTGATCAACTGCGCCGGGGCTTGGGCCGCTGAAGTCGCGAAACGCCTGGGGTATGAGTGCCCCAGCAAACCGGTGAGGCGGCAGATTTCGCTCTTTGACTGCCGCGAAGTGGATCTGAACCAGTACGGGATGATCGTGGATTCAAGCGGCGTGTACTTTCACCCCGAGGCATCGTATGGGCTCGCGGGATTTGCGAACGCCGGCGAACCCAGCGGAGTGAACCTCCAGTATGACGGGGAATCTTTTTTCAATGAGAGCATCTGGCCCGCGCTTTATGAGAGGTCCACGCATTTTGAGCGATTGCGGCATCTCCAAGGTTGGGCCGGGCTTTATGAGGTGTCACCGGATGAGTCCGCGATCATTGGGGCGGTGACGGACCGCAGCGGGCTCTATGAGGCGCATTCATTCTCAGGGCACGGCGTTATGCACAGCTACGCGGCCGGGCTTGCGCTTGCGGAGCTGGTAACTCACGGCGCTTACCGCAGCATTGATCTCACTGCGCTCTCAGCGCAGCGCTTCATCGAGGGCCGGAGCATCCATGAGGGCTGGGTAATTTAGCGCAGAGGTAGCGTCAAGAGATTGGCGAGGCTTCAAAAGTCTGACTTAACTCAAAGGAATAACTTAAAATGCCGAAAATTAGGTATGGAGCTGTATTTAGAGGAAATAATTGAACAGCAAAAGATTACAGCACTCCTACGTTCAGCTGTATTTTTAGATGTAACTCTTCAAGAAACCTCAACAAAATCCTTACATAAAATTATAGAATTAAAAGAAACGGGTGAAGGTAGAAAAATTTTCGTAACTGCCATTAAGATTTCCTCTTCAAAGAAAGATAAAACACACGAAAAAAAAATAAATAATAATGACGAAATTAATATATCTTTCAGCATTAGTGACACAGTTGTAAAATTTAAAAGCTCAATAATTTCAAAAAACAATAACTATATTTTTATTGCTCCTCCTAAGAATATTTTTCTTTATGCATCACGTGAAAGTCATAGGAAAAAAATTAATGTCTCCGCTAGTGGCTGGGGATCTATTGATACAGGGAATGCTGTCTATAGAGCGAGGGTAACTCTAAAAGACTATTCATCAAAAGGCTTAGGTTTACTAATATCTACTCAACTCAAAATATCAAATCTAAATAATTCGTATATTTCCGCCTTAGTTTCGTCACATCAAATTTCCTTAATAATAGACTCAAAAAAAATTGTTAGAAGTAATTCCATTTTTAAAAATAAAGAAAAAAATTGGTTCACCTATGAAATAGGATGCAAACTTGAAAAAGAGCTAACAAAAAACGGATTAAAAAATAAGCACTTTAGAAAATCAAGACGACTAGAAATAGGTGAATACATAAGGATTGCTAGTGCACTTAACAGCGAGAGAACTTATAAAGTAAAAATAGAAGACATCTCAATCAACGGCTTGCTCTGTAAGGTTCTTTATGACGAAGAAATTAATGCTTTCCCAGCAGGATCTAAAGTATTCCTCCAGGAATTAAACATTGAAGGGCGCATAATCAATACAGACGCAGTAAACATAAGAATAGAGCTTGATTTAGCAAGTTCACCAAACATTAAAAATTGGTTTTTAAAATTTACTGAAGCGTTCCACCCTAGCATAGATACTTCCATTGATCAGTTCGAACAAGCAGCAATATCATTTGCCTCATCAGGAGGCACACCACAATCATTTTTACGTGATGCATCTCAGATAAATAAATTTTTAAATGACGAGATCAGTTCCTTAAAAAGAGACCCGAACTGGATTCAAACTTGGATTGAAAAATCTACAAGTGGCGAAGTTATTGGACATATGAGCTGCGTTCGCTATGGCGATAACCTATGGCACGTATGCGATCTTTATGGATCACACTTAAAGCAAATACATAAAAACTTTTCAAAAAAATTTTTAGAAACATTCATTTCATACACCTTATCGTTAAGTCCTTTTCCAAAAACATTTGGAATATGGAAATCAGATCACCCTTACTGGGCTAAAATGACGAGAGCAATAGAAAATGAATCATCTTCATTAATTTACGAAAGTTTTTTTTGCTATAAAATAGCATTGCTTAAAGAAAAAAAATTCAACTATAGCGACAGCGTAAAAATAAAAGAAATTACTGCTCGAGACGCAGGAGTTATCCAAGAAATTAAAAATTCACTAGAAAAGTGGCAAACTAAATACTTTTCCACTCTTATGGGCTTCGATCAAGATTCTTTTGCTTCACCCAGGTTAAAATCTGCTATCAAAAACTCAGATTATGATTTCCGAAGAATCTTCATTACTATTGAAGCTGACGGTAACAAATTTCTAGGAATACTTTCTCAATATCCACCAGGCACAAGCGTTCAGCATCACCAAGAAACAATCTGGCTCTTGCCTTACAAAGGTAAGGCAATAACAAAAAAAACTTTAAAAAAAGTAATCTCAACTAGTGTTGCCTTCGCCCTTAAAAATGGGTTTTCAATAGCATACTGCAAAGTAGCTACAAACTCACTTATAAAACACCTTCCAAAACCAATGAAAGCCGTTATCTCTGATCCAAGAATGTGGCTCATCGAATGAGAAAAACATCAGCTGATCTTGGAATCATCTCTTTCTTTACACTATTAGTTAGCTACTCCGCTCTTTGGACTCCACCCTATCTAGAACTGCTTTCTGGAGATAAAAACAATTACTTTTTGTCTAGTAATCTTAAAAAAAGTTGTAATGAGATTGGTATTCATAACAATGAATGTTTATTTTCATATTCATTTCAAATTGAAAAAAAAAATATCGATTTAAAACCAATTTTAAATTTTGGCGTAGTAGTACCGAAATATAAAATTTCCTGTGATAGCACGGGAACGATAATCGATGAAAAATCGCAAAAAATAGATCAAAGGAACTCAATATTAAGCGTTAATATTAAAAACAGTAAATGTGAAAAAACATTAGATTTATCGATCTGGCGCGCTGTCTACTATCCATTGGCTGGAATAACTTCGGGGGTTTCTTTTTATGCTAGCGAAAAATTCGCTAACTCTTATTTTGAGTTAGTTTATTTTTTTAATTATCAAATAAGATTAGTACTTTTATTAATTTTTACTATTTCAATTTCAATTTCAATTTTATCCAAAAAATTAAACTTGCCTCCTCTTTCTGCGAATTTTCCAGATATTTACTTAATCCCTTGGGCAGGGTTTCTATTTACTAGCTCAGGTGCATTAGCGATTTTCACAGCAAGAATAATCCCAGATCATATATATGTTCACATTAACTCGCTTTTAAGCTCTGCAAGTGTATTCGCTCCGGTAATATTTTATTTGATTAGCAGAGTTGCTAATCAAAAATTAAGTACTGCAATTGCGCTAGCAATTTCATTAACACTACCTTTGGTTACTCCAAATTGGCTTAAAGTTTACCCGCTAATAGGAATTGTGTTATGCGCATTAAGTCTTATAAAAAAAGATCTTAAAAGAGACCTAATAACCAAACTTTATTTTGTTATCCTTATCATTAACTTTATTAAGTTAAATGACGGATTTGGGATGCAGCTTGCTGCTTTCCCTCATATACACGTTGCGGCAGTATACCTTGGCATATCATATCTGCTTAGTAGCATTAATAGAATTAACATAATTATTAGATCATTTAAAATAAACAATCTCTTTTTAGAAGCATGTAAATCCTCTAAAGATTTGATTTTAAAAACACTTATAGAAGCGTTTGATGGGATTAAGATAAAAGAGTGCAACTTATATATTCAAGAATTTAGTAGTGAATCATTTACAATTTTTACAATGAAAGAAAACAAGTGGGAAATTCGAGAAACTTCTCCTGCCAACGTGCAGCCAGAAGTTTTAAGAAAATTTTACGTGGCTGATGACAACACTGCAGCTATAGAGAAGGATATTTTCAATCTTAAGACGCATTATATTAAAATTAGTGACCCTGGTAAGGCAACTGGGCTTTTGCAAATTGTTTTGCACAAAGCAATAACTGAATCCACAGAAGCCATTGAGTATAATGCATTATTTTTTGATTTAAAAAAATGTTTTGAAAGAACTCTATCAAAAGCTATTTTGATTAATCAACTGAGCGATAGTAATATTAAGATTAAATTCGAAGAAGAACTTAAGCACTGCAATAGCAATGAAAGCATTTTTAATGTTTTTGATAATTTTTGTAGCCTAAACAACATTAGAGGCTTTATAGGAGAAGTTGATAAATCTATCAAAAAAGTTGTTGTCATTAAAACAACAAGGTACTCAAAAAATGTTTCAAATTTTTTGAGCAGACTAACTTTTACCAGTGATAACAATTTAAGTGAAAATACACCAATACCATTAGCAATATCAAAAAAAATGCCTGTTGTTTTAGATAATATTAATATAATAAAACCACACTTATCTGATTACTCTACACAGTTTATAACTTGGGCCAAAAGTAGGTCTCTTTTAGTTTTTCCTGTGTTTCTTGAAACCGCTAAAACTTCTAAAAAAAGAGAGTTTATAATTTTTTTAGATTCTGAACAATTTAGTAGATTTGATAACAAACTACAAAATGAAGTGTCTATTTTTTCTGAGCTTTTTTTTGAACATTTTATAAGAATTAGTGAGTATGAAGAATCAAAAAATATTATTGATGCTTTATCAAAGACAATTCCTTCTCATGTACTTCTTAAGTTAAAAAATGGCATGAATGTACGAGAAAATGAGGAAGGGTATCTACTTTGCTCTGATATAATAGGGAGCACTAATGCTTATAAAATCCTTGGTGATCAACAATGGTCTCAGCTAATTCAGGAAATTACTATAGACTTAAAAAATATCGCTCAAAAATTTAATGCCTCGCTAGATGTTGTTTTATGGGATGCTTTTTTTATCTCAATTAAAATGGAAACAAACTTTAGCGAGCTCCTTAGTATAGCGGAAACAGTCTATAAAAATATTTTAATTAGACTTACTAAAGCTCTAGCGGGAAAAATTGATTCTAATCAATTCGGAGTCAGGCAATGCCTTGCCTACGGCGACATAACAAAAGATTTCTCACAAGGTGTAAATAAAACCTGGACCATAGTTGGGGATACTATGGCTAAAATATGCAAATTTGAATCTAAAATTAAATCTCTTGGACCAGGGCTATACGTTTACCCGGATACTATAGAAAATTTAATTAAAATTGGTGCAGAAATCGAACAAACTTCTGATTATGCTAAGATAGCTATTAATTTAGATTTAAACGCTGCATAGCCACTTAGTTTTAAAACTATATATTCGAAGATATACGTTTTTTGTTTGATCTATTTATTTATATTTAAAGCATATAACGCAGCTTAAACAGAATATAACTGTATTGAGTTTGGTATCCTCTAATAATCTCTTCAAGAGAAGCGTAACTAAAACGCGCTTACACTCAAATTCAAAAAATTAAATTACTTAAAAATAATCTATAAAATCTTAACCTAAAGACATTTAAAGTATTCATTTTTATGCTTGTATAAATATTAAAATAGTTGGATTAACTTTTTACTAATTTAATACTTATAAAGCGCAGGTTTTTTTGAGTACAGCTAAATCTATAGAATCTTTTGAAAGAAGTAATAATAATTTTTCTATATACACAGATATTTTTTGCGACCCTTCTAAAGGGGTAAAAATTAAGGCTCTCGAGAAACCATCGAGCTTATTAAGTTTTTTAGCTTTTTTTATTAATTGGGCGTTTATATTCGCTGCTAGCTTTTTTGGAATTAAAAATCTTTTATTTTTGCCGCTATCTCTACTTTTTATAGGATCCAGGCAAAGAGGCCTTTCTAATCTAGTCCACGATGCGTCTCATATGAATCTTTTTCATTCAAAAGAAATGAATATTAAGATAACAAACTTAATGGCGGCTTTCTGTATGTTTGACACAATAGAAGCATACAGAAAAAATCATCTACTTCATCATCAGCACCTTGGTTCTTTTTTTCTTGATCCGGATGAGCAGTCTCATCGGAGATACAATTACGATTTATATGCCTCAAAAGGCATGCATCCTTTAATGCTTTATCTAAACCTTATATTAAGCAAAAAAGCTTGGATCGATTCTTTTTTTGGGTCGCTTGCAAAGCTTTCTAAAATTGAATTAAAACTGATTGCTCTTTGGTGGATAATTTTTTGTTTGTTTTTGTTAATTTTGTTTGGCTTTAAAAATTTGATATACATTATTTTCTTTTGGTTTCTATCTAAAGCATCATTTTATCATTGCATCAGAATTTTCAGTGAGTTTTTAGACCACTCTGGATTAATAAATGGCGATATAATCAAATACACAAGAAATATGCCCCATTATGGTATCTGCTCTTTTTTTTTGCATCCTCATAGCGATACTTTTCATTTGCTTCATCACCTGTTTCCAAGAATTCCTCATTACAACCTTAAGGAAGCTGAGGTGATAACTGGCAACATTCAATGCTATAAGCTTGCTCATCATTGTGATTCATATTTTTTTGGAAAGCACCCTGCAATAAAATGCTGGGTAGGAACTTGTGAGAAAAAAATATGATTTTTGTTTTTTTTGCTGCCGTTTTATTTGGATTGGTTCATCCCGGCTCTAAAATTATCATGGACAGAGGTGTCGGATTACTAAGCTTCTGTTTACTATATACCAGCGTAAGGCTCATTTTTCAGATTCCGCTTATTTTATATAGTGGCAAATGGAAAATAAAATCAAAAAGACAGTTTATATTATTGTTTTTTTTAGGGATAGTTGGCGCGATTTTACAATATACAGAGTTTTTTGCTATTTCTAAAAAAGTACCGGTCTCATTAGTAACTTTTCTTGTATACACTCATCCTATTTGGACAATTATACTAAACAGATGGATTAATGCAGAAAGACTTACGTTAGCTTCATTATTAAAACTTTTTTCGGCGTTTATAGGTGTTTTGCTTATAGCAGGCGCTAATCTAACCAATAATACAGATTTTATTTTGCTTCTTCCTCCACTTTTTTCAGCTTTGATGATTTCTTTATGGATTATTATCACTTCTATTGCGCGCAGGGCTGAGTGCAGCTCATACACAATATCATTTTATTATGATTTATTTACTTTCTTGTTTTTAGCAATTGCAATAAATGCTTCCACTGAAAATTATTTTTTGAGTAATGAAATTAAGTTAATAACAGCTACTCCCTTTTTAGGAGGAGCTATTATTTTTTATTCTATTTTTATTGGTCTTGCACCAAACTTGCTCTTTTATTATGGATCAAAATTTGTTTCTGCAGTCACTGCTGGATTTATTCTATTGCTAGAGCCAGTAATATCGGCATCTGCCGGAAAATTAATATGGGGAGATCCATTAAACACATACTTTTTTTTGGGTGCATTTTTAATTCTATGCACAAACATTCCATCTTTTTCTTTTTTTAAAAAGCCTAGAACATAAGTTTTACGACTTTAGTTATCATTGATATAGATAAATTTAGTTTACTATAAATATATAATTAAAGTTTATCAGATTAATTTTAACTTTTATTCTAATTAAAACTAATTTAAAGTAGCTAACTTTAGTTTCTTAAAAAGAAGAATAGACCAATAGCCTGGATCAAAATCAGTGCGTTTTGCTTGGAACGTTGCCGAAGCTGGGTATTTATGATGATTATAATGCCATCCTTCTCCAAACATAATAATACTTAACCACAGTGAATTTCTGGCAGAAATTTTACCTATAAACATTTGACGCTCAGCTTGATGCGCAAAGCTATTAACCAGCCATGTTGCGTGCCAAAAAAATACAATCCTAAGTGGGAACATCCACAGAACAACATCCCACCTTCTACAAAGAAGATAAACTAGGAAAGGCACTACTATATTTACTAGAAGATAATAGCGATCTAAAAAGCTGATAAAATTATTATTTGCTACATCAGACGCTTTTGCACTGTGCTCGCTAAATCGAAATCCGTTTGGCATTCTGTGCAACATCCAACCTATATGACTCCAAAAAAAACCTCTTCGTGATGAATGAGGGTCTCCTATTTCATCCGTCATTAAGTGATGAGTTCGATGCGTAGCTACCCATAGAGTTGGCCCACCTTGTAATGTTAGAACGCCTAAAAATGTTAAAAAATTTCTTAATACTGATGATGCCTTAAAACTCTTATGAGTTAATAAGCGATGGTAACCAACAGTAAGACCCAGACATCCAATTAAAGAATAGGAAAACAAAAAACTAAACAAAGCTAAAAACGAAAAATTAAAGAAAGCGACTACAGCCAGCAAATGAACGCTTAATAAAAGCGTGACACGACTAACTGAAAGCTTCTCGTAAATTTTTTTTTCCGTATTTAAAGTCATTATTATGTTTTTAAATTATAAAATAAATTATACTGAATCTTAACTTATTTTATCGAATAAATATATAAAAAATTTAGGAAAATTTAATTAACTAGTAAATAATCAGGAAACCTTTTTAAGCGCCTTTTGATCGCTTCCAAAAACATCGTTACCCGCTTCATATAAGCAAACTCTACATTTAAAAATAAAAATCCCATTAATATTTTCATCTAAATGTAACTGACCATGGCCTCGTGGGCATGTTGGGCAGTCTACATCGACTAAAGTATTTGAAACACGATCTTTAGAAGTAACCTTGAACAACTGCTGAGGAACATCTTCGTATCCATCCAGAGTTCTCATTCCAGCATTTTCTAGATGAAAAACATTCCATTGTGGGTTCCCCTCATTAATAAGAATCTCGGCAGCTTTTTCAGTGACTAGAATCTCTCCAGAATCAGCACAATCGCTCAAACGAGCCGTTAAATTCATTACTTCACCAGACGCTGTATAGGTCTTAGGAGAACCTTCATCTCCATGAAAGCCCACATCTGCTCTTCCAACTGCAATGCCAACCTTAACCTTAAATGGCTCTTGCCAAATCTCTTGAAATCGAGATCCCATTTTTTCAATTTCCGATAAAATTTCTACTGCAGCTTGTACTACTCTCTGCACATAGTCCCTATGAGGTTCTGGCTCATTTGAAAATCCTAACACTGCGTCACCCATTGTTTTATCAAATGTAATGTCATACTTAAAAAGTCTTTGTATGCATATTTTATAAAAATTATTTAGAATATATTGAACTGAAGAAGCACTTAACCTTCTGCATGCCTTTGTGTATCCAGATATGTCTACTACCAAAGCTGCGATCTCGGAGCTTCTTGGCGCTCGGTCAACTTCAAGCTTTCCACTTTTAATGCTCGCTATTACTTGAGGACTAAACTGACGACTTAATCTTTCAAGTCGAATCTCTTGAGCTGTTTGTCTTTTAATTATACGGTCTCTACTTTTTAACTCTCTCTCTCTAGAAATACGTTGAAAAAACTCCTTAACTACTAGCCCCTCTCCAAAAAATCGGATTACTGATGCAATAACAATAATTCCAATTATAAAAAAACTATTTAAAACCATTCCACCTAATGAGACCGTGCTGGTCAAAAAAATTGCCATCACATAATAAGGAATAAAAATTAGCAACATTTGAATGATAAAATATTTCCATGTCCAAGGGAAAAAATTTCCCATGCCAGAAGCTACCATTAGTAAGCCCGCGTAATATGGGCTATTGCCATCTCCGCTCATATATACCATCCAAATAATCGGCAGCGCATTTGCTAGCGTAATAGATGAACAAAGTATCTCAATCTGCCTTCTTGTCTTGGCCCTCTGGATCACCGTATTAGAAATTAGAGAATAAGGGATAATCAGGCATCTGACAGCGAGAAATTTCCATTTATGTTGAGGCACATAGAACCAATCCGCAATCCAAAACAAAATATACAATGGCATCGAGTAATAGCCCATAGCAATTCGAGCAACAATCTTGAATCGATCAACTCTTTCTTGATCGTATCTATGACGCAGATCAGATGATTGCAAAACCTATCCCTTTCGATCGATAATACAAAATAGATTTATGCCATTTTTTTCATGTTCAATTTCTAGAGATGTATTTTCATATTTAAATAATTTTTGAAGATCCTCCCGAGATCTGTACATTAGATTCCAATCGAATACTAGATTCATTGTAAATCTATTTGGCGTAGAAACGTCGAAATTCCCAATTATTACTTTTCCATTGTTTTTAACATGTTTAATAAAAACTTTTCCTGCTGTATGCGCAACTGCATCGGAAAAATAATCAAAAAGTCCGGCTGAATAAATGAAATCAAAATCTATCTCTGGTAAGCCTGACGTTATTGTTTCCTTAATAGTTTTATGAATTAGAGAAACGTCGAACTTTTTTTTCAAATTTAACGCCGATCTTCTAATTTCTTTTTGAGCATGCTTTAAGCTATCTATGTCTTGATCAAGCAAGATAACTTCTAACCGGTTTAGCTCGGCTTCGCTCAAAGTAGCAGCTAGTTTCTGAATTTCAAAAGCTGGGCCAGATGCGACAGAGAGTATCTTAAGTTTTTCCTGTTTATTAGAGTGAAGAAGCTGAATGATTTTCCCCTCAATATATTTAGCGCGCTCTCGCACTGCTTCCGGCTCCGGACAAATCAAAAACGAACGCTCCATACATCTTCCGAAAAGAGTCGCTCCCATATCTTGATTTCTATAAATCAAATTCATCATCTCGTAATCACCAGCATAACCTCTGGGCTTTTTTAGCGTACGAGTGGCAAATGGTGATTGGTATATTACGCTCCTCATTTGCTCTCGGAAAAAATTAAATGCATTTTTTATAGTTTTTTCCTGTTGAGACTCTAGAGCATTAGCCAAATCAGCGTGCGCTGATTGCCATGCCTCATAGATTGCCTTGCCAGTAACTGCGATAATCGTTGACTCAAAATCTTCTACTTCTCTTTTTGATAGAAAATCTTTACTAATTTGAAGTTCAATAATTTTTTTCTCTAGTCGTTGTAACAAATCTTTCATTTTGTAAACATTTGCAACAAATGCTAGGGGCACTTCTTTCAGTCGTGCCTGCTCAAGGAAAATATTTTGTGTAATTTGCCAGATTTCTGGAAATACAGCTAATCGCTCTGTGCTTAGAGGTTCAGAAGTAATTTCAAATCCTGTCCTATAGTCCGCAATTCCAAATTTTTCTTCCCGAACTTTTTTGATGGACAGTGATGCAATCTCACTGTCTTCAATCAAAAGAGAGCAATTTTCTGCGGTAAATTTTTCTGGAAAAGATTCTTTACTTTGAATTGCAACACCAAATGCGCTGTAATTTATAACTTCAAATTGATTGCTGCCAATGCTGAGATAACAACGAAGGTCGGAAAGGCTATGACGATCTTGTCTGATAACATGTGTACGATTTTTGCTATTGATTGTGTTTTCTTTCATGAAGCTTCCTTTCAATCAGATGCTGTAAAATAATGTAAGTCTTCATAAATTCCCATTTTCTTATTCGGGTTTTTACTCAATATTCTTAATATCTATATATACTTATTTGATTTAATATTTACATGCACTTTTTGCCTATTCCCAAAGCTCTAATTCTCCCTCATTCTTACTCATAGGAGATTTAGCTAACCGTAATGAAATCAGAAACTGCTACCGCTAATCAAACCGTTTACTCTGAAGAAAAGCAGATGCAGGACTACTTGGCCCAGCAACGCAGGCAACATGAGCTCGCCCTGAGGCATCAAAAAGAGCAGTATGCGGCGGAGCTTCAAGGCCTCATGGATCGGCATGAGGCCCAATTCGAGGAAATGAAGAACGCCTACAACGTCCAAATCTCCCAAGAAGCCTCATTCCTGGAGCAGAAACTCGCCACCTTGAGATCCTCAGCCGAAGAACGATCGATATCCGAAAAAAAAATGGCTGATCAGGAGATCAACGAAGCCCATCAATCGCACGAGCAGCGCGTTCAATCCTTCCGAAAAAACGCCGAATCCCAGCTCAACGCCCTGCGTGATCAATACCGAAAAGCTTCCGAGGAACTCGAAGCGAGGGCTAAGCGGTCCGAGAGGAAGCGCGGCGCCGCCGTCACTTAACCACCTTGAATCAGGAGAATTTTATGAAACCCCCACTGATGAACCCCAACGCCCCATCCAACGACGAAAACCCTGAAAACTTGGTCGCAATCGACGGCTTTCAGCAGATCGTCGAAATGCTGAGGATCGCCGATAAAGACTTCCGCGAATCCCTTTTAAAGCGCCTCGCCGCCAAAGACAGAAGGCTAGTGCAGAACTTGCGCAGAGACCTGGACTAGCCTTTACCCAGGGCTTCCCAGTCCATCATGAGCGTCCCATAACGAAGACCGCGCGTGCTCACGCGGCACTCCCTGACCCCGGCGATTTCCATGAACCGCCATAAAATCATCGCTCCCGCCAAAAGAACGTCGGCGCGGCCCTTTCCCACCCCCGGAATCTCGGCTCGCTCGGCGATGCTCCTCCACTTGAGCTCCTCCACCATCCGATGGACATCGCCGCGGCTCAAAATCCCCTCCGCGTCGATCCGGGACCGGTCAAAATCCTGAAGCCCCAAATGCCACTGCGCGAGGGTGGTCGCCGTTCCCGCGACCGCGATCCAGCTCTGAGAGGCCAATCTGCCCGCCTGGGACCCCAAAGCCCCGTCGATCGCCTCCTGGCACGCCCAGAACTCGCCGTCGCTGACGGGATCTGATTTTAAATAACGTTCATTAAATCGTACGGATCCGATGTCGAAGCTCCGCGCCCCGTTATGGCTGATGATCTCGGTGCTCCCCCCGCCGATGTCGATGACGGCGCTCCGCTTCGGGTCCTGCCCGGGCAAGAGAGCCCCTTCAAAAGTCGCCCGCGCCTCCTGCTCCCCCGAGAGGGTTTTGAACCGGAAGCCAAGCCGCCTCTCCACTTCCTCAAAAAATTCGCGCGCGTTAGTCGCATCCCTGGCCTGGCTCGTGGCCGAGCACCTCACTTCTCCCGCGTGAATTCCCGCTTTTTGCGCGCGCTCCGCATAAACCTCCAAGCAGGCGAGGGTCCGCTTCATCGCGCCATCTTGAAATTTTCGGGTGAGATCCACCGCCTCGCCCAAGCGCACGATCGTGGAATGATCCTCCAAGACCGAAGTAACGCTCCCCTGCTCGCATTGCGCGATGAGCAAAAGGCAAGTGTTCGTCCCTAAATCGATGGAAGCTCGAGTCTGCGCTGAGGAGGGGGCCATAGATTCGAGGTACTGGACTTGACGAGCTTCGTCAACGTCTATAAAAAATGAGGATGGGGCGGATTTTATTTTTAGCGTCACTCTTGTTCGCAAGCATGGGGCTTTCGCTCGGCGCAGCCGCTTCCCCCGAAAAAAACGCCTCCCGTTGGATCAAAAACGTGTGCGAGAACGCGTTCCGAAAAACCCAAGGCCTCGTAATTCTAGGGCGCATCCGCATGGATTTCACGTCCCGCTCCGCTGACGCCATGCGCTTCGGATTCGCTTGCTTGAAGAAGGATCCGCAAGGCCGACTTTTCACCCCTCATCTTGAATACGTCCTTGGGAAAAATCGCTCAATCCCGTTGGACGTCGCGCATTTTACCTTTGAGGCCTGGCCCGAAAAACCCCGGCCTGGGCTGCAGGCACGCCCGCGCTATTTTTTAGCGATGAGCTCAGTTACGGGGGAGCAGCTCCTTTATCGGCTCGTCCTTGATCCCCGCTCCGCTCTTTCTCCTCA
Source organism: uncultured Bacteriovoracaceae bacterium (assembly GCA_964563795.1). Taxonomy (GTDB): domain Bacteria; phylum Bdellovibrionota; class UBA1018; order UBA1018; family UBA1018; genus CAZLYB01. The sequence continues at coordinate 213,656 of CAZLYB010000001.1, forward strand.
GCTCCCGATGACGGATGTCGGCCTCGTTGATGAGGAGCGGGAATCGGAGGCGCCCGGAAAATCCGCGCGCCCTTACGCGTGGATTATGCATTCCTCGGGGTTTTCGTTCCGGATGGGCCAGCTGCTTAGGGAGCAACTCTGCAAGATCAAGATCCCTCTCACCGAGAACTATGACGAATGCGTCCAGAGCGATAATCTCTGGTTCCCCACGGAGCTGTCGGTGGTCTATCAAAAGCAAACGCGCTACTTCAGTGCGTTTTCCGTTTTCAGGCGGCTCGCGCTCAATGAAGTGGAATACCCGCAAGGGCAGGTGTGCTGCATGAAAGAAAGTGCAGATTCTGCGACTCGGGACAATCTGCCGGGAATTCAATCCAAGCTGGCTTACTTCGAGGCTTTGACGAAATCTTTCGCTCACCCCGCGGAAAAGATTCGAGAGCTGAAGGAGCTGCTTGAGGCCAAGCTCCCGGCTGGGGAGCTGAAATAGCTTTCAGCCCTGTTTGCGTTCGCTCTACTGCTTCTTGGTCTTCTCAGCAGGAGCATCCGCTTCATCCGCGTCCAGGCCTTTTTTGCCCTGAGCGAGATTGAGGCGGACTTTGAGCTTGTAGATTTCTTTGTCCGCGGCTTCGGATTTCTCTTTCCAGTACTTCACTTCCTGCTCGAGCTCCGCGATGCGGGCGCTGCGCTCGTGAGCCAAGGAGTAATAGCCTTCCGAGAAGTTCTCGGTCTCGGGGTTGAACGTCCCGACGCGGGTCTCGCCGTCCACGATTCCCTTGACGCGGTATTGGCCATCATCCGCCTTCTCGGCTTCGATCACCTGCACGTCAAAGGACTTGCCGGGGTAAGCCTTGTCCTGCCAGTAGCGAGCGGCGGATTCCTTCGCTTTGTTCTTCGCCTTCTCGGTCGAGCATGACGTGAAAACCAAACCTACGCTCAAAAACGCGATCCCCGCTAAAGCTTTCGAATTTTTCATGACTCTCGTCCTTTCTCGTTAATGGAAAAGTTTCTTGCCCAATCCCTTGAACTGCTCGGGAAGCCCGGATTTCTCGATCACGGATTCCACCTGTTTTTTCGCCTCTGATTTGGCCCGCCCTTGAAGCGCCTTGCCGGCGTTTCCGAGCGCGACCTTAGCGAGGAATTCAGGCACTTCCGTGTAAGAATAGCAGGGTTGGCTCAACGTGCAACCGGCGCTTACGGGAAACCGCACCGGGCCGCTGCCCTCCGCCAAAATATGCTCCACTTTCACTCCCGCCTGGTCGATCGAAATGTCCTTCGCCTTCGTGAGGTTGTAAGTATCGATTACTTCCCAGCGCGTTTTCAAGGAGTAATCCTTGAGTCCCACCACGGTCTCGCCTTTGAGGTCGATGCCTTGATTGGGTTCCGCTTTGGTCGCGAAGTTCGGTGCAGAGAACTTCCCGTCGCTCACCGTGAAATCCGAGCTCACCTCGGCGTACTTGGAGGAGCGATTGGGGAGGGATTTGATCTCCTTGCCCTTCGCCGCCGGGATTTTCTCGCCGACCTTTTGGATGCCTTTGTTCAGGGCCTCCGTCGCCATCTTGCTCACGTCGATGCTCGTGAAGACCGCGTCCTTCACCTTGAAGTTGCCGCGCACTTTGATGCGGTCCATGAGGATGTTGGGATCCAACCCAGCCCCTTCTCCGCTCGCATTCATGAACGCCTTTCCGTACATCGTGTTCTTCAGCATCTGCACCTGGGAGGAGACGCTCTGGGACAGATCCAAATTCTCAACTTGCGCCGAAAACTTGTAAGTCGCCAGAGGAGCGGCGCCTAAATTGAAAAGCAGGTTCGCCTTGGTGCTGCCTCCCCAGAGCTTCATCGAAAACTGATCCAAGGTGGCTACGAGATTCTTCAGGACGAGCCTTCCTAGGATATCCGAAATTTTGATGCCTTGGGCCTTAAGAGCGCGAATATTGATCCCCACCGTGGCCTGAGCGGCTTGGAGGATCTTGTTCTGCCGGAGCGAGGCGAGCATCGCATCGTAAGAGGGCGCTGCGGGGTCCGCGGCGAAGGCCGGGGTCGGAAAGCCGAGGAGCGAGGAGGACTCCGTCTTTTGGGGTTCCGCTTTGACGGGCGCAGCCGGCGCCTTGAATTCCATGAGCTGATCCAAATCGAGCCCGCCCGAGCTGATCTCCGCCTGAAGCTTGGGCTGAGTGAAGGAGACGAGCTTCCCATTGAGCTTCAAATCGTTGCCGGGCGCTTTGAGCGTAAAAACGAAATTTTCAATTTGGTCCGTAGAAACTCTGACGTCCCCATCGATCCTGGGCTGCGCCTTCAGTCCCGGAGCTTTGGCCGTCAAGCCCACTACGCCCAGATTAGCCCGGTAAGAAAGCTGGCTCGAAGGGCCTTCGGCGTGCGCCTTCAAGGTGACATGGCCCCCCAGCTCCGCGCTCTGGAGCGCGGGCAGCAGCTCTGACCAGGGCTTGAGATCGATTGAACCGGATTCTACATCCAGGTTCACGGCCGGTGCCGTGGAGACTTGAGTGATCTGGCCTTGCGCCTGCACGATGGCATTGAAGAACTGGGCTTTTAATTTATTGATCTTGGCGAGCTGCTCGGACGCCGTGATGTCCAGGTCGATTGAGGCGGGGACGCCTTTCTTTTTATGAAAAACTCCGGGCACGGTGATGTCGATGTCCTCGAATTTCGCGAGAGCGACCAACCCGATCTGGCTGAGCTTCGAATCCTGCATCATGGGACTCGCCGTCGCCGTGATCCGAACGGGTCCCTGCACGGTGAGGGTCGTTTTCCCCCCGGAGCTCATCTGCGTATCCAGATTGGCCCAGAGCTCAATCTCGGTAGGCCGATTGAGCGAGAGGTCACGGACCGTCAGATTGAGGTCTTTGATCTGCGTCTTCAGGCCGCTGAGCTCGTCCCGGTAGTTGACGATCGCCTGGCGGAGCTCGATCCCGATGCGCGCGCGGCGGGCCATCGCGGGCAATTCCATGGCCGTGCCCCCTTCGGCGGCCATCGCCGTCGTGGAAGAAGGGAGGCGATCCGCCGGGCTCAAGTGATTCCGCGCTGATTTTCCGTCTTTCATCAACGACATCACGTTGAGCTTTCCGGATTTATCTTTGACCAAAGTGATCACGGGCGACTGCATCTTGAGGGTCAGCGCTGGGGATCCGCTGAGAAGCGAGGAGAAGGGCACGTGGAAATAAGCGTCCTGGACGCTCAGAACGGATTGCCCGCGCGAATCGGCGAGCGAGAGGCTCGCGATTTGGATTCGCACCTGCCCCCAAAGCGAGAGGGAGAGCTTCCCCAACTCCAGGCGCCCGTTGATTCGGCGATTCGCTTCCTCAACGATGCGGGGACGGTACTTATCGACGTCCACCACGAAGGGGATCACCACGATGGCGATCAGAATCAGGGCGAACAAGGCTCCCAGGGCTATCGCGATTTTCTTCATCATTTCTCTAACCTCTTCTTCATCAAATCCTGGATCAGGGAGGGATTCCCCTTTCCTTTCATCTCTTTCATCGCTTGGCCAACGAAAAAGCCGAGCAGTTTTTCTTTGCCGCCCCTATAATCCGCCGCCTGAGCGGGGTGCGCGGCGATGACTTGATCGATGATCGGCTCCAGGCTCGAGGCGTCGCTCACCTGCGCCAACCCTTCGCGATCGACGATGGCTTGCGCGGCATCCCCGGTCTCCCACATCAGCTGAAGCACTTGCTTGGCCGCCGTGCTCGAGAGCACCCCTTTTTGGATGAGACCCACCAACGCCGACAGATTCTGCGGCGTCAGGCGGCTCTCCTTGAGTTCAATCGCTTTTTCGTTGAGGAGGCGCGCGACCTCTCCCGTGAGCAAGTTGGCGAGCTGTTTGGGCGTGTCTTTGGTTGCGTGAGCCGCGGGGGAAGCCGCGAGCGCCTGCTCGAAAAACTCCGCGAGGGACTTGCTTTGAGTCAGCACGCCGGCGTCGTAAGGCGAAAGCGACATCTGCTGAATGTAGCGGGCGCGCTTTTGATCGGGTAACTCCGGGAGCGAGGCGCGCACTTTTTCGATCCACGCGTCCGAAACCAAAAGCGGCATCAAATCGGGTTCCGGAAAATAGCGGTAATCCTGGGCTTCTTCCTTGGAGCGCATCGAGATCGTCACATTGCGCGCGGAATCGTAGGTCCGGGTCTCTTGAACGACTTTTCCGCCCTGCTGAATCACGCTGATTTGGCGAGAAATCTCGTACTCGATCGCTTTCTCGACGAATCGAAAGGAGTTCACGTTCTTGATCTCGGCGCGCGTCCCGAAGCGATCCGAGCCGCGGGGCCGCACGCTGACGTTCGCGTCGCAGCGGAAATTCCCCTCTTGGAGGTTGCCGTCGCAGATTCCGAGGTAAGTCACGATCGCATAGAGGGAGCGAAGATAAGCCCCCGCCTCCGAAGCGCTCCTTAAATCAGGCCCGCTGACGATCTCAATGAGGGGGACTCCCGCCCGATTCAGGTTCACGAGCGAGCAATCCGGGAGGTGGACGTTTTTACCGGCGTCCTCCTCCAGGTGGATCCGCTGAATCTGGATGCGCCTTGAACCTTGCGGCGCATCGATTTCAAGCCATCCTTCCAGGCAAATCGGAAGATCGAACTGGCTGATCTGATATCCCTTGGGCAAGTCGGGGTAAAAATAATTCTTTCGGGAAAAGACGCTCGTGTTGAGGATTTTGCAATGCGTGGCCAATCCCGCCCGAATCGCGTAATCGACGGCCTTGCGATTGAGCACCGGCAGCGTGCCCGGATGACCCGCGCACACGGGGCACGTGTTCGCGTTGACGGCGACGTCCGCCACCGTTTGCTCCCCTTGCAGGCGCGCGCGGCAGGAGCAGAAGATCTTGCTTTCGGTGGAGAGCTGGCAATGGACTTCAAGGCCAATGACGGCTTCAAAACCGTTCGCCTCGTTTTTGGAGGGCGAAGAATCCACGCTCATGATTTTCTCCCCCTCTCAAACGCGGCGGCGACTTGCAGCAGCCGCTCCTCCTGAAACGCGGGCGTCATCAAATGAAACCCGATCGGCAGGCCGGAGGAATCCTTCCCGCAAGGGACGCTGATTCCCGGAATGCCGGAGAGATTCGCCGGGATCGTGAGGATGTCGTTGAGGTACATTTGGAGCGGGTTTTTGCTCTTTTCGCCCAGCTTGAACGCCGTGGTCGGCGAAACGGGGCCCACGATCAGGTCGACCTTCCTGAAGGCTTGATCAAAATCATTCTTGATGAGGCGCCGCACTTGGCAGGCCCGTTTGTAATAAGCGTCGGCGTAACCGCTCGAAAGCGAGAAAGTCCCGAGCAGAATCCGGCGTTTCACCTCAGGGCCGAAATTTGAGCGGACGGCCTCGTAAAATCCCTCGAGGCCGTCCGCCCTTTGCGCGCTCTCGGGGCGCACCCCGAAGCGAACGCCGTCAAAGCGGGCCAAGTTGCTGGAGGCCTCGCTGACCGCGACGATATAATACACAGAAACAGAATATTTTGTATGTGGCAGCGAAATAGGGATGATTTGCGCTCCCCTGCCCTTCAGCCATTCGATCGAGGCGCGCACCCGTGACTCCACCTCGCCAGAAATCCCTTCCACGAAATACTCCTGGGGCACGCCGATGCGGAGATTTTTCCAGTCGGGCTCGGACTCGGCCGCATGAACGTAGCGCCCCACCGGAACCTGGGAGCAGGTTCCATCGCGAGGATCAGAACCCGCCATCACCTCGAGCAAGACCGCCGCGTCGCGCACGCTGTTGGTCATCGGGCCCAGCTGATCGAGCGACGAAGAGAACGCCACGAGCCCGTAACGGCTGACTCGTCCATAAGTGGGCTTGAGGCCGACGATCCCGCTAAAATGGGCCGGCAAGCGGATCGAGCCCCCGGTGTCAGTCCCCAGGGAAGCGACGCAGAGGTCCGCTCCGACCGCGGTCGCGGAACCGCCGCTTGAGCCCCCCGGCACGTAGCCCGGGTGCGTGGGATGCTGGACTGGGCCATAAGCCGAATTCTCGTTGGAGCCGCCCATCGCGAACTCGTCGAGGTTGAGCTTCCCCAAAACGATGGCGCCTGCGTCTTCCAGCCGCTTCACCGCGGTCGCAGTATAAGGAGGAATGTAGTTCTCGAGCATCTTCGAGCCGCAGGTCGTCTTGACCCCTTCGGTCGTGAGAATGTCTTTGACGCCGATCGGGATCCCCAGCAGGGGTTTTTCCCGAAGCAGCTCCGTGGCGCTTCGATTGGATTGCAGTTGCTTCTCGGCGTCGCGCGCGCGCGACAACGCCTTCTCTTCGCATACCGTGATGAAGGCGTTGTGCGAGCTGGCTCGCACTGCCTTCAAATAATTTTCGGTCAGCCCCACGGGGGTGAGCGATTTTTTTTCGAAAGCCTGATGAATTTCTGAAATGGAACGGGGGGAGCTCATGAGGTCTTGCCCTTCATAAAATCGGGGGGACTTGGAATCCGTCGGACAAAGTTTGGGGGGCCGATCCCAGCACTCGAGGATGGCCTTGCGGATCCAAGGGGAATTCCTCGACCTGGTCCTCGCGCAATGCGGGAAGCAGCGGATTTTTAGAATCCGCCTGAAACTCCAAAAGCGGATGGGTCATCGGCTCAATCCCCGCGACGTCGGCTTGCTGGAGGAGATCCACGTAGCCCAGGATGTCGCGAAGCTGAGTCGTGATGGACTGGACCTCCGCATCCGAAAGACTGAGGCGCGAAAGCCGCGCAACCTGGCGAGTCAGCTGCTCATTCACTTCAATCATGAGAATGAGGATTTAACCTGATTCGGGCGGGAAGGCAAAGCCCTCAAAAAGAAAAAGCCGCCTGGCGATGAGGCCAGGCGGCTTTGTAAGGATTGAATTTTGGAAACCAGGATCAGTGGAAAATACCGATCACCGCATTTCCCACGGAATCCATGGCGTTCACGGTTCCTTTGCCCACTTTTTTCAGGCCATTTCCCGTCGCTTTGGTCGCGTTCCAGGTCTTATGGCGAGTCCAAGTGAAGGCTTGGCGGGTTTCAGAGCCGCCTTTGTGGGCGACTTGGGAGGGCTTTCCAACGAGCCATTCATTCGTCTTGTCATCCAATTTGCAGAATCCAGGAGTGATGGAACCCAGGCGGTTCTTCTCGGTCTGATCGCCGCAGATGTAAAACTGGGTCACTCCGTCCGTGACGACTCCCGCGACCGCGGGACCCCAGACGTAACCGGCTGGATCCACGAGATCCCAGAGCAACCCTTGTACGACGGCCCCGGCAACTGACTCAGGAATGTCCTTCCAGACTTTGAAGCGAGTCTTCTTGTCCGGAGTTTGATGCATCAAAATTCCGCTCACGTATCCGCGAGTGGCGTTCGCCGGCATGAAAAACACGCGCGACGTGTTGTTCAGGACGAAGAAGGTGCCCGCCAGAACATTCAAGCCCCCTTGCTTCAAGCGGCTCTTCGCGACGGTGCTCTTCATCCAGCCATAGCTGTCACGGGTCTCTTTTTTAGCTTTTTTCCCGGTCCATTTCATGCCGTCCCAAGTTTTATCCGCGACGTACCAAGGGCCGCGCCAAAGCCAAGAGAGTTTGCTGGGCTTGGAGGGCTTTTCATTGGAGGAATCGCGCGCGCACCGTGGGGCGCCTTGGGTGGCCGCCTGGCAGTTCAGCTCATCGGCGGTTTCTTTCAAAGCTGCGGCATCTTCAGCCGAAACTTCAGGAAGCGCGGCGACGTCTTGAACGACTTTCGCGGTTTCGCTCAATGAAGCGCTGAAGTCCGAGGAATTCAGCCACTGATCCAGCTCTTCGGCGACTTGATCCGGCAGAACCTGAGATTGAATATGAACTTTGACATCCGAAGAATCAGCGACTGCTAAGCCGCTGCTGAGGCAAAGCCCCAAAATCATGAGACGACTTGCCTGATGGAAGGATTTCATAGAATGGTATCCCTTTCTTATAATGATTGAACTTGCAAAGATGCCCCTCATTTAACGCTTCTGGTCATCTGCGTCAATGGCAGGATGTCTGAAAAAGATTTTATGAGTTAAATCAGAGATCTACTTTACGATCTGAGATGCCCTTCAACGTAACGAAGCAGAAATTTGCGCTGCTGCCTCCTACTCCCAAACTCCACGGTGACCTTGCTGTTCTCTCCCGAACCTTCGAGGTTCACTACGATCCCTGAGCCATATTCGGGGTGATCCATTTTCCGCCCAATCATCCCTCCTCCGGCTTGGGCGCCCGAAAAACCCCGCGCAGGAGCGAGCCCTTGAGGAGAGCGCACTCCGCGGGAATCATGCCCGGGAGATCTGAGCGATTGCGAGTAATCCCGAAATTCCACCAAAGCTTCGGGCATCTCCTCAAAAAAACGCGAAGGATCCTGATAGCGCACGTCGCCCCAGAATCGGCGAACCTGCACGTGCGAAAGATAGAGCTGCTCTCTCGCGCGCGTCATCCCCACGTAGCAAAGCCGACGCTCTTCCTCGATGTCCTCAAGCGGCGTCTCTTCCCAGGATTTGATGGAAGGAAAAAGCCCGTCCTCCATTCCCACCAAAAAAACGACGGGGAATTCCAGCCCCTTTGAAGAGTGGAGCGTCATCAGATTGAGCGCGGTGATCTCGCCGCCGTTCTGATCGCCTTCGGAGGCGAGCGCGGATTGCTCGATGAACGCGGGCAGGAGCAGGCTCTTGGGCGCTCCCGGCTCCTTGGCCATGAAATCCTCCTCGAATTCCTGGAACACGCGGCTCAACTCCTCCAAGTTTTCGACTCGCGCCGAAGCTTCGTCCGTCTTCTCTTCTTTGAGCGCGCGGACGTACCCGGTTTCGTCGAGAATCGCATGGTACAAATCCGAGAGCAGCCACTGGGGCTGCGAGGCCATGAGGCGGCGCAGAAGGCCCACGAAAGCGGAGAGCTTCTTAAGCGCGGAGGCTCCGATGCTGGGATCAGAAAGAGTTTGATCGGTGAGCTGCTCCAGGAGCGTCCACACCCCCGCTCCCTGGGATTGCGCCAGCGCATCCAGCCGCTCCAGCGTCGTTTTTCCGATCCCGCGCGCGGGCACGTTGATGATGCGCTTGAGGCTGATCGAGTCCGCGGGGTTGAGGATCACGCGCAGATAAGCCAGGACGTCTTTGACTTCCTTGCGATCGTAGAACCGAAGGCCGCCGAAGACCTGATAGGGAATCTTCTCGCGCCGGAGAATGTCCTCAAACGGGCGGCTTTGCGCGTTGGTGCGGTAGAAGATCGCGAACTCGGCGAACGTGCGGCTTTCGTGCTCGGCGAGACGCTTGATCTCCGAAACGACGAATTCCGCTTCCATCCGCTCATCCGGCAGCTGCGCGCGGATGATGGGAACGCCTTCTTCGTTCTCCGTCCAAAGCGTCTTGTCCTTGCGCGAGACGTTGTTCTTGATGACCTGTCCCGCCGCCTGAATGATCGTCTTGGTGGATCGGTAATTCTGCTCGAGCTTGACGACCTTGGCGCCGGGATAATCGTTCTCGAAGTCCAGGATGTTGTTGATGTCCGCCCCGCGCCACTTGTAGATGGATTGATCCTCATCGCCCACGACGCAGATGTTGCGGTGCCCACCGTGCTTGGGCAGCGCCAGCATCGAAAGCAGCAGATACTGAGCGCGGTTGGTGTCCTGATACTCATCGACGTGGATCGCGCGGTAGCGCGCCTGGTACTTGCGCCTGACTTCGGGAAAGTCGCGCAAGATCCGGTACGCCATGCAGAGGATCTCGCCGAAATCGAGCGCCTGATTCTTGAAGAGTTCTTTTTGATACTGCTCGTAAACGCGCTTGACCTGCCTCTCAAAAATCTGGTGCGCGGTCGGCTGCATCTCCGAATATTCAACCGCGTCGCACTTCAAGCGATTGATCGCCGATTGAATGGCCTTGGGATTGAAGGATTTATCGTCAATCTGCAGCTGATTCATCGAGGCCTTCACGAGGCTCAGCTGGTCTGAATCGTCATAAATGACGAACGGCTTCTCGAACGGGGTGCAGGCGATCTCGCGGCGGATCCATTGGATGCAAATGGAATGAAAAGTGCCGATCTCGGGGATCGCGTTCGAACCCAAGCCCCGCTGCACGCGCTCGCGCATCTCGCGCGCGGCCTTGTTGGTGAACGTCACGGCGAGGATTTGCCAGGGCGGAATCCCCAAATCCTGGACGAGATGGACCATGCGCGAAGTGAGGGTTTTCGTTTTTCCCGAGCCAGCGCCCGCGAGGATCATGAGCGGGCCTTCGGTATGGAGGACCGCCTCGCGCTGACTGGGATTCAAGGAATCCAGGTAATCTTGCATAGCTCTGTTTTAGAGTGGGGATCGCCGATATTTCAATCAACTTTTTAAGGATTGTCGCGCGACTTCCCGGTCATAGACCAATCGCACGTGATAAACGAACAAAAGCCCCAAGACCTTCCGCTCCGGCGAAAGCACCGGGAGGCACGGCGACTTCTCGAAGAGGGAGACCGCCGAAACCATCTTGTCCCCGGCTTTGAGCGACGGCACCTTGAACTCGGCCTGATAAAGCAGATCCTTGGCCTCCAGAACCTTCGCGAGCGAGGCGTCCCGTTGAATGCGCTGCCAGGCTTCCTGCACGATGTCCACCGTGAGTAAGCCCGTATAATGACCCTGTTGGTTCACCACCGGCAGAAAAGGATAGCGAGTACTCAAAAGGCGCCGATGCAATTCGGTGATCGGCTCGTTCTCGTGAACGGCCTCGTAGTCCGTCACCATGGCTTCGCTGACCTCAACGGAATCGAGGATCGAAACGGAGCGACCCTGCAGCCATCGCAACCCATGGAATTCCAAATTCGCCTCAATCAAACCCCGAAAGCCAAATGAACCCCATCGCCGATTGAGAAACCGCCCCACCCATCGGGAGCCGTAACCCGTCGCCAGGCATAAAATGAGCACTGGGAACTGACCGCTCATCTCATAAGCGAGGATCGAGCTCGTCAGCGGAGTTCCCAGCACCGCCCCCGTCAGCGCCGCGGCACCAGCCCAGGCGGAAGCGGAAAAAAATGAGGGATGCGCGGAATTGAGGAACGTGTGCAGCACGCTGCCCAAGAGGCCTCCAAGCGCGAGCAGAGGGGAAAACACCCCGAGCGTGCCGAGGCCGATCAGTACCAGATTGAATGAAAGCAGCAGGGCGAAAAAAAGCATGAATTCACTCTGCAAGGATTGCCCCACGGTATGCGTCCAAATCATCCCGCTCAAAAGTTTATGCAGCCAGAGCTGGGATGGAGGATAGATCCAAACGATGGCGGTCATCATGATGCCCGCGAATACCGGACGGGCCCGTCCAGACAGCCCTCGCTGGCCCAAACGCGAATAAAAAACGATCCCCCAGCTCAACGCCTGAGAGCAAAGAATCAAGAGCACCAGTAAAAGGAGGAATCGAGCCTGCAATAAATTGGACCAGACGATTCCGTCGAAGAACCCCCCAAAAGGGGTGGAGAAAGGCACGATCCATTTCACCCATTGAACCAGGGCAAACGCAGTGAGCGCGCTCCAGATGGAGTCCTGGACTCGTCCCCCGATCCCCAACTCAATGGGCGCGATGACCGCGGAGAACGGGGCGAGGAAAGTCGCGGCGAGACTCGCCGAGAGCGCGCAAGAAGCGTCGGTCCGCCTGCGTTGCTCCGACCATCTCACAAAATTGGGGCGAATGCGGATGGCCGCGGCTTGAATGCATTCGATCGACGATCCTTCCAAACCCACGGGCATCCCGCAGGCCGTCAGTCCAAAAGAAAGCGCCGAGCGGAGCGCCCAGCGCAAGCTCCAAGCCTCTTGAACCGGCGAATGAATATGAGCGAAGAACGGCGCGAATCCGGAATCCGGGGGATTGCTTTGCTTGCCCCCCCAGCGGGACTGCATGAAGAACCACGCGCACCCCAGGATAGCCGGGGCGAAAACCAGATGAGTCAATTGAATCGGGAGCTGATGGGCCAGAAAAACGATTCCCGCTGCGATGAGCCCATAAGCGAAGGGCAACATCCTATTCGACCGTCACGCTTTTTGCGAGATTTCGGGGTCGGTCCACGTCCGTTCCTTTCAGCACCGCTAATTCATAACTCAAGAGGTGAATGGCAGGCGACAGGAAAAAGGGGAATAGGCTTTCTTCCATCGATTGAATCTGAGGAGGCAAGCTGATCCAGTGAGGGCAGAGGGCGCGCAGCGCCGAATCCTGAGGATCGCCAATCCCCAACACTTTTGCTCCTCGCGCTTTGACTTCCTCCAGATTGGAAACCGTCTTGTCCCTCCAGCGATCGGGGGGAGCCAGGACGATCACCGTCATCTTGGGGTCGATCATGGCGATGGGACCATGCTTGAGTTCCCCGGCCGCATAACCTTCGGCATGAACATAGGCGATTTCTTTGAGCTTCAGCGCCGCCTCCAACGCGACGGGAAACGAGTATCCCCTCCCGATGAAAAAGAACCCCCGGCTTTCGGCCAAAAGGCGGGCCACGCGCTTCACTTCATCTTTGAGGCCACTTTCGAGGTAATCGGAGATGCGATGCGGAGTTCGAAGAAGATCCTCATGGAGGCGCTCGACTCCAGGCTGTTTTCTCTTGATGGCGAGAAATCCCGCCATTTGAATGAGTGCCATCATCTGCGCCAACAAGGTCTTGGTGGCGGCAACCCCGATCTCCGGGCCAGCAGCCGTGTAAAAAATATGATCGGCCTCCCGCGACAGCGTGCTGCCTCGGACGTTGGTCAATCCCAGGGTTGGGATCCCTCGGCGCCTCGCTTCGCGAATCGCGGCCAAAGTATCCGCCGTCTCGCCCGACTGAGATATCCCCAGCACCACGCTCCCCTCCCTGAAAACGGGCTGTCGATGCCGAAATTCGCTCGCCAACTCGACCGAAACCGGCACGCCCGCCCACTGCTCAATCCAGTACTTCGCCAAAAGCGCCGCATGCCAGGCAGTCCCACAAGCGACGAGATGGAAGTCGCGGGCTTGCTCCAGTAGCTTGAGACCGGGTTGATCCGCCAAGGAGAAAGGAACCGCATGAGACCGATCCGCCATCGAGTTGAAGGTCTGAATCAATGCCGAAGGCTCTTCGTGGATTTCCTTCAACATATAATGGTCAAAACCCTGCTTATCGAGATCCTCGAGAGAGCCTTCAATCGGAGTGAAGGTTCGGTTCCGGGGTTTTCCATCGGAAAGACCCAGGATTTTTAATCCCGATTGAGTGGCGACCACGAGATCGCCATGCTCCAGGAAAAGCACTTCCGAAGTGAACTCCAGCAATGCCTGAGGGTCGCTCGCCAACACCGCTGAATGCTGGGCGGCCTGGTAGCCCGCGACCAAAGGGGAGCCATTTCTGACGCCCACGATGGTCCCCGGCTCTTTCTCCGAAAGAACGACCACGCTGCACGCCCCTTCGACTAGAGCGAAGGACCGGCGCACCGACTCCGCGAGGGAGTGCCCGGCTTCCATTTCATCTTGAATCAGGAAGCCCAGCAATTCGCTGTCGGTCTCTGAACGGGGCTGGTGCCCTTGACTGAGGATTTTTTGCTTGATGGACTGGTAGTTTTCGATGATCCCATTGTGAACGAGCACCACGCTGCCCACTTGGTGAGGATGAGCATTCTGGGTGGTGGGCTTGCCGTGCGTCGCCCAGCGCGTGTGACCGATCCCGCAGCGGGAAGTTTGAGCTGAATTCGCTTGCGGTGCTTCAAGGCTGCGCACGAGAGACTCGAGCTTCTCGATTCTTCCTTCAGACTTCAAAATGCGGATCCGGTCCCCGTCGACGTAGCCGATCCCCGAGGAATCATACCCCCGGTACTCCAGCCGCTTCAATCCTCTGACCAGCAGATCCACCACTGGGCGATCGCCGACATAACCCAAAATTCCGCACATGAATCAAGACCCTCGAATCTTCTTGGCGTAGCCCGTTTTATTCACTTGCCTGGAGCGCGCGATCGCAAGCGACCCGGGCTCCACGTTTTCCGTCACCGTGCTGCCTGAAGCGACGTAAGCTCCCCGCCCAATCACGACGGGAGCGATCGTCTGGCAATCGCTCCCCACGAAGGCATCGTCTTCGATGCGAGTCGGGTGCTTACGCTGCCCATTCACCACGCGGCCATCGTAATTGCAAGTCACGAAACCGCATCCGATGTTGACGCGCGCGCCGACCTCAGCATCGCCGAGATACGAAAGATGCGCCACGCTCGTTTGGTCGCCAAGGCGAGTTTTTTTGAGTTCGACGAAATTTCCGACCTTACAGTGATTGCCAACCTGACTTCCGGGACGGAGATGGGCGTAGGGCCCGATCTGGCAGTGAGCGCCGATCTTGGAATCCTGCGCGATCGTCCCAGACAGAATCTCGGTTTTCTCCCCCACTTCCACGTTTCGAAGAACGACACCCGATCGAATGCAGGCCCCGGACCCCACGCGCGTTTGACCTTCAAGCTGGACGTTGGGATGAATTTTGACGCCTGAATCAAGCAGCACCGTGGACTCAACCCAGGCGCTCTGCGGATCCAAGAACGTCACCCCGCGGAGCGACCAATTTTTTAAGCAACGCTCATTGAAGGCGCGGTTGGCCTGAGCCAGCTCCCAAGTATCGTTGACGCCGCGCAAATCGGCGGATGAGTGCCAAAGCAGCACGTCCGTTTTCTTGCTGCCCATCGCCGCCTGTGCGACGAGATCGGTAAGGTAATATTCCTTCTGGGCGTTCTTCCGCGAAAGTTTTTGAAGGCCGTAATGCAGGAATGAGGAGCGAAAAAGATAAATGGAACAAGCCACCTCTTGGATGAGCTTTTGCTTTTCATTCGCGTCTTTCTCCTCCACGATCCGCAGCACCCCGCCACGCGTCCCGCGTCGGATGACGCGTCCATACCCTGTGGGATCCTTGAAGCGGCACGTCAAGAGCCGAAGTGTTTCAGTGTGCACTAAAGGCCGAAGCAGCTGTCCAACCAGCTCCGAAGTGATGAGGGGCAGATCCCCGGGCAGCACTAAAATCTGGGCCTGCAGGTCGATCATTTTTTTGCCCCAGGCCGATTCGATCGCCTGGCGAGCCGCGTGGCCCGTGCCCAGCTGCTCGGCCTGATGGATGAACTCAATACTGAGATCCGAAAATTCCTTACGGGAACGGATCGCATCTTCCACAAGCTCGCGTTGATGGCCAACCACGATGGCGATCGACACCCCAGCGACGCTTTGCTGAACCGCCCGCAGAATATGGAAAACGAGGGGGCTCCCGCTCACCTCGTGAAGGACTTTGGGGAGCGGGGAGTTCATGCGCTTGCCTTGCCCCGCCGCCAAGATGATGACGCCGAACTGGGTTTTCTGAGCAGATGCCATACGATTGGGCTTACAAGAAATAAAAGCATTGTCAACTTGGTTGAGTGCGTTACAATTCTAGTCAGTGATTTGATGGATCAGGTCACGTTTTGGGGGAATACTCATGGATGTGAAGCTCTTGGAAAAATATCGCAGGCTATTGCTCGAAGAAAAGCAAAGGCTCCTCAACAACAGCAAGAACGCCCTAAAGAACGAAATATCGATGTCCCCGGATGATCTCGCTGATGAGACCGATCTGGCGGCCAGCGAAATCAACCAAAACCTCATTTTCAAGCTGCGCGACCGCGAAAGGCAGCTGCTCGCCAAGATCGACGAAGCTTTGTCGCGCATGGACGAAGGCGCCTTCGGGACGTGCATGGACTGCGAAGAGCCCATTGAACCCCGCCGTTTGGACGCGCGCCCGGTCTCAACGCTCTGCATTGCCTGCAAAGAAAAGCAGGAGCACCGCGAGAAGATTTACGCTTAAAGCTCCCTTCCTAAGCCTTTAGAAAACTTTAGAAATTAATCTCAAATCCTTCAGCCTCTCCTGTTCCAGGAGGGGCTTTTTTACCTAAAGCAGCTCCTCAGTCCTACCGAATCGTGTTTTAGGAACACAAACCAATACAGCCTGAGGAGGCGTTTGAATGGTCACCAACTACGACGGCGAGCAAGTGGAAATCCCTCAAAATCTCCCCTTATTGCCGGTCAGGGACATCGTGGTTTTCCCTTACATGATCATCCCGCTTTTCGTGGGAAGAGACTCCTCCATCAAAAGCGTGGAAGAGAGCCTTTCCCGCACCGATCGCCTGATTCTTTTGGCTTCCCAGAAGGACATTGGCGATGAGCACCCTTCCCCTGAGGGAATCTACAAAACCGGCACCGTCGCCATGATCATGCGCATGCGCAAGCTCCCCGACGGCCGCATCAAAATTTTGACCCAAGGGCTGTGCAAAGCCCGCATCGATCAGTTTTCCCAAGTCCAACCTTTTTACGAAGTGAAAATCGACAAAATCCCGGACGCCGAGCATGTGAGCGATCCCGTCGTCGAAGCGATGATGCGGACCGTGCGCGAGCAGCTCGAGCGCGTGATCGCCCTCGGCAAGGTGCTCTCGCCGGACATCCTCATGGTGCTCGACGACATCAATGAGCCGGGCCGGCTCGCTGACCTCGTGGCCTCCAACTTGGGGCTCAAAGTCAGCGACGCTCAGGACATCCTCGAGACGCACGACCCCGCCGCGCGCCTCCGCAAGATTCACGACATCCTAGCCAAGGAAATCGAAGTCCTCACGCTTCAAGCGAAGATCCGCTCCCAGGCCAAGGACGAGATGACGAAGTCTCAGAAGGAATACTTCCTGCGCGAGCAGATCCGCGCGATCAAGACCGAGCTCGGGGACAACGACCCCAAGAGCGAGGAGATCGGCGAGCTGCGCGACAAGATCGCGCTTTGCAAAATGCCTCCTGACGTCGAGCAGGAAGCCCTCAAGCAACTGGGCCGCCTCGAGCGCATGCACCCCGATGCTTCGGAAGCATCGATGCTCCGCACCTACATTGACTGGTTGATTGAAACGCCGTGGAGCAAACAGACCGCGGACAACTTGGACCTCTCACGCGCCAAGCACATCCTCGATGAGGACCATTACAATCTTTCGAAGATCAAAGAGCGCATCTTGGAATACCTGGCCGTGCGCAAGCTCAAGGACAAGATGAAAGGCCCTATCCTCTGCTTTTCCGGGCCTCCCGGCGTCGGAAAAACCTCGCTCGGCAAATCCATCGCTCGCGCCTTGGGCCGGGAATTCATCCGCGTCTCCTTGGGTGGAGTGAAGGATGAAGCCGAAATTCGCGGTCATCGCCGCACTTACGTGGGAGCGCTCCCGGGGCGCGTCATCCAAGGCCTCAAGCAGGCCGGGACCAACAACCCCGTCTTCGTGCTCGATGAAATCGACAAACTGGGGAGCGATTTCCGCGGCGACCCTTCCGCGGCCCTTCTCGAAGTGCTCGATCCGGAGCAGAACTACGCCTTCCGCGACCATTACCTCAACGTCTCCATCGACCTCTCGAACGTGATGTTCGTGGCGACTTGCAACATGCTGGACACCATTCCCTCGGCCCTTCGGGACCGCATGGAAGTCATCCAGCTCTCGGGTTACACGGAAGAGGAAAAATTCTTCATCTCCAAGCGCTACCTGATCCCCAAGCAGATCCAGGAGAACGGCTTGAGCGACTCGATGATCGGGTTCAACGACGACGCGATCCGGAGCATCATCTCGCTCTACACGCGCGAAGCGGGGCTCAGAAACCTCGAGCGCTACATGGCGAACGTCTGCCGCAAAGTCGCCCGAATGGTGGCTGAGGGCAAAAAAGAGAAGACGACCATCACTCCCGAGCTCGCCTGCAAACTGCTCGGACCCGCGCCTTTCGTCCGCGAGGATGAGCAGGAGCGCGACGAAGTCGGGATCGCGACCGGTCTCGCGTGGACTTCGGTCGGCGGCGAGATCCTCTACGTGGAATCCACGGTCACCAAAGGCAAGGGGAGCGTGCTGCTCACCGGCCAATTGGGGGACGTCATGAAGGAGTCCGCTCAAGCGGCTCTGGGCTTGATTCGATGGAGAGCGAAGGATTTCGGACTCGATGAGGACCACTTTAGCGAGATTGACATCCACATCCACTTTCCCGCGGGCGGCGTCCCCAAAGACGGCCCTTCGGCGGGGATCACGATGGCTTCGGCGATCATCTCGCGCTTGACCGGAATTCCGGTGCGCAAGGACGTCGCGATGACCGGTGAGATCACCCTCACCGGGCGCGTGCTGCCGATCGGCGGCCTGAAGGAGAAAGCGCTCGCCGCGATGAGGCATGGCATCAAGACCATCATCATCCCGGACAAGAACAAAAAGGATTTGGAAGACATCCCCGAGGAATACCGCTCGAAAATCGAATTCGTCCCGGTCAAAACGATCGATGACGTCCTTGAAGTCGTCCTCGCTCACAAGATCACCTCGATCAAAAAGCGCGGAACGGCGCCAAGCAGCAAGCCTTCGCATAAAAAGGCCTCCGCTATTGCGGCTGCCGGCTCCTCGTAATAAGCTTACCCCTTAGCTGTGGGTAATCTTGAGCTCTTGAGCTGTTTCTTGTTGATCCTGACCTCGGCGCTGATGTCCTCGGCCGAGATCGCACTGTTCAGTCTCTCGCGCTTTCAGATCCGCTCCTTCAAGGAGCAGTTCCCTTCCGCGCACCGAAAAATCAAGCGGCTCCTCGCCGACCCGGGCGGACTCCTCATCGTCATCCTGGTCATCAATGAAATCGTGAACATCGCCGTCGCGGCGATCATCACGGGAGCGATCGCGGGGACCGATTCCTTCATTCAGAGGATTTTCTCGCATTGGCTGCCCCGCTGGCTGGTCGACGCTACGCTCGGGATGCTGGTGACCGCGCCGATCATCCTGATCTCCTGCGAAATCACCCCCAAAGTGATCGGCGCGCGCGTCAACCGCATCATCGCCCTGCTCACCGCCACGCCCCTGCATTTCATCTACGAGGTCGCCTACCCCGTTCGGAGCTTCCTGAAGCGCTTGGTGAATTGGATTTCCAGACAGTCCACGCCGTCCTCAGCCCCATTGAACGAATCGGAATTCATCTTCATGGCCGAGGAAGCCAACCGCGAGGGATCCCTTCAGCAAAACGAGCTCGAGCTCATCAAAAACGTCTTTGAGCTCGACAATACGTTGGTCTCCGAAGTGTTCACGCCGCTCCAAAAAATTCAGATGTTTGACGTCACCATGACGCTCTCCGAAGCCTTGAAACGGTTGCGGAATCAGCAGTTCTCGAGGATCCCGGTCTCCAGCACCGACCGCAAGCGGATCCTGGGGATCCTCTACGCCAAGGATTTGCTCCGAGTGAAGCTTGAGCCCGAACTGGGATCGCGCACCGTCGAAGACCTCATGCGCAAGCCCCTCTTGGCGCCGCCGTCAATGCGCTTGAACGCGCTTTTTCGAAAATTCAAGCAGCGAAAAACCCATTTGGCGGTGGTTCAAGAGCCCCATACCGAGACGCTGGGAATCATCACCCTGAGCGATGTCATGGATGTCCTGTTCGAGGATCTGTTCGAAGACCACCATGAGGAAGAGGATTACTCATGAACCTCTCCCTGCTTCATCTGGTTGAGATCATCCCGCCGTTAATTTTAGTCGAGGCGTTTTTTTCGGGATCCGAGATCGCGCTTCTCTCGGCCGATCGCATGGCCTTGAAGAAAAAGGCGCTGGCCGGAGATCACGGCGCTCAACGGGCTCTCAAGCTCCTTCAACGGCCGGAGAAGGTCCTCTCCATCACATTATTGATGACTTGCTTCTGCGTCATCGCGATCTCCGGGCTGATCTCGCTTTATTTCATCGCGAAATTTCAGGAGCACGGGGAATGGATCGCCATCCTCTGCACCTCCCCGCTCATCGTCATCCTGGGGGAGCTGATCCCAAAGACCCTCTTTCAACGGCACTCGACCCGTCTCGCGCCCTGGGTTTCCCTCCCCATCGAATGGGCGTACCGGGTCCTCTACCCCTTCACCCGCCTCCTCTCTTTTTACACCACCCGGCTTTCGCGCTTGGTGGGGCCGATCGAGGAGCTCCTCGCCGGGCAACGCAGGAACAGCCGGGAAGAACTCCGGGCCCTGTTGAGCTACAACAAACGCGAGAGCGAGATCAAGGCGAGCGAGCGGCACATCATCAAGAGGATCTTCGAGTTCAAGGACTCCGAGGCCCGCCATGCGCTGATTCCGCTCGTCAAAGTCGAGGCGATCGCCGAATCCACGACGGTCGAGGAAGCCCTCGCGAAATTCGACAAGAACCGCCACTCCCGCATGCCCGTGTATTCGGAGCGGGTCGACAACATCACCGGCGTGCTGGAACTCTCCGATTTGCTGTCGACGGTGAACTTGAAGCAGCCCATTCAGGGTTACGTTTCTCAGGCCCACTACGTGCCGCAGACCCAGTCCTTGACCGATCTGCTGCGCATGATGCGGCAAGAGGACGTCGAGCTCGTCATCGTCGTCGATGAGTACGGGGGCGCGACGGGGATCCTCACCTTCGAGGACATCATCGAGGAGATCGTCGGCGAGATTCACGATGAGTACGACGCCGTTCCCACCGATTACCGACAGCTCTCAGAGCACTCCTGGCTCGTCCAAGCGAAGATGGAGATTCAGACGCTCAATGATGTTTTAAAGCTGGAGCTGCCCACGGGGGATTACGAAACGCTCAGCGGATTTCTGCTCCAACAGTTCGGACGCATCCCTGAGCCTCAGGATGAGCTCTTCTTCAATACGCCCGCAGGATCCTTCAAGCTCACGGTGAGGACCGCGAACGAGCGCACGATCGATACGGTGCATATTCAGAAGATGGAGTGAGGGCTTGGCATTGAATTCAGTCCTGTATGCAGTTCAGAATCAGGAACCGATCCGATCCCAGAAAACCGCCACCCGAAAACTGAAACCTGGCTCCCCTCAATGCACCGTCTGAGAACTGGAATCCTTCCCCATCATCCTCTCCAGCCTTCCCCGGATCGGCTCCCACTCATCATCCAAAATGGAGTAGATATTGCGATGGCCTTGATCCTGATCGCTCAGAAATCTCCACTTTCGGAGCGTCCCCTCCATGACCGCGCCCAGGCGCTTCATCGCTCGGTTTGATTTTTCATTGATGGGGTCGACTGAAAATTCGACGCGCTTGACCTTCCAGGCCTCAAAGGCGTGTCTGAGCATCAAATATTTCTTCTCGGTGTTCACGAAAGTGCGCATCCATCGATCCGCGATCCAGGTGTATCCGATCTCCACTCGCAGAAAATTCTCCGGCGCGCTGTGGAATCGCGAGATCGCCACGACCTCGCCGCTCGATCGGACGCGTGCGACCAACGTCAGCGCCTCGCCGCGCGCATCCGCCTCGATGAACTTCGCGAGATAAGCGCGAACTTTTTGAGGGGAATCCATGCCGCGATGAGCGACTACCCAGGTCGTGGGGCTGTAAAGGCGACTCACTGCTTCCTCAAGGTCGGTCTCACCGAGACGATCCAGATTGAGCCCAACGCCTTGAATCGGCTGAAATTCTTGATAAGCCAGCATGAGATTGCTCCTTTTTCATCAGTCTTATTCCAGACTTTTTCGCTTCGCAAACCCTTAAAAAAAAGCCCTCCGCCCCTCGCTCTCGCGCCTTAAAAAAGCTACACTGAATCCGAGGGGAAGATTGACGCCATGGCCAAAGAGAATGCAACCACCCGAACGGTCTTGATCGCGGACGACGTGGCCTTCGTTCGCCAAACGCTCACGCAGGTTCTCTCGGAGGCTCGCTACCGGGTCGTGGGAGAAGCTTCGACGGGCCGCGAAGCCATGGATCTTTACGAGAAGCTGAAGCCTGACCTCGTGACGATGGACGTGGTGATGCCGGAGATGAGCGGCATTGAAGCCACCCGCAAAATCATCGAAAAAAATCCAAGCGCCAAGATCGTCATGGTCTCGGCGATGGGCAATGAGAACTTGATCATTGAAGCCATTCACGCGGGCGCAAAAGACTACGTCTTGAAGCCCTTTCGCTCTGAAGAGCTGCTGCAAGTGCTCGAGCGCGTTTGCAATGGGGAAGAAGGAGAATCAGATGGAGCTGAGCTTTCCGGTTGAATTCGACTTTTATCATTTGGGAAAGATCCAACGTGCGGAATCGCATCAGCCGAGCGGCGCTGACGCGGTTTTGATACCACCCCATCATGAGCCCATGGGACTCACCTTCCACGGCGATTTCACGGGCGTCCTTATTCTATGGGTTCGCGAGGGGCTTGATTTCTCCATGTACGCGGAGGTGGGCAACATCATCGCGAGCCAGATCGCGACCCAGCTCGCCTCTCGCCACGCCGTGGATTGCGTCATCAGCCCCCCGCAGCGGCTGAAGGAGTCCCAGCTCCGCACGCTGCTCTCGGCTTTTCCGATCCGGCATTCGCAAACATACACACATACGCTTGAAGGCGAAGTGGTCCGGCTTCCCGCGCTGTTTCTCGGCGCTCAAGAACAGTCCCCAGATCAATTCAAGGAGGAGATCAGCTATGTTCAAAGCTCTCGGTTGGATCTTTAAGGCAGGGGTCTTCGCGGTTTTAGTCCTGGTCCTGGGCAACTGGGTGGGTTGGGGCGGAAAAAGCCTCTCCGAGCATCTGCGGTTCCAGGGAAGTGCAGCCGGCAAATCGAGCTGGAGTTCCTCGATTCAGCATTGGATCTCGAAAGTGAACGCGGACACCGAGCGCGGACTGACCAAACGCCGCGAAATCCCGATGGGCGAGCCCGCGGAGCGGATCTCCTCCCGCGAACAGGAAAAACTCAAGAGCCTGATCCGCACGCGTTAATATTGCGCGCGGTTGGAAGCGATCACGCCGGAGTTCGATGGACCGTTTGAAGGGGAATTGGAACCCGGCACAGGATTTCCCAGCAGGAGTTTCTTCTTGTTGATCGCGCAATTCTGGTTCTCTTCGGAGAACCGGTTCAGCCGGTCGCGGGGCATCTCGCCCAAGAGACTGTTTTTACCTTCCGCTCCGAAACCAGGGCCGAAAGCGATCACTTGATCCGCCATCACAGGCGCCGTCACGAGCAATCCTAAGAACAAAAATTTTCCGATCTTCATAAACAACTCTCCTCAACGCAGCTCAGGTTGCTCTCAGGCAACGCGTACTTGAAGGGAGGGAGTGCAACCGCGGTGCCACATGGGTACGAAATGACACCGCCGGCTCAACTCATTGATTTTAAATAATATTTAAATAAGCCTGATTTAACGACTCCTTGCCCTGCGGGTGTGGCAGCGCTGAGCCACCCCAGGCAAGTGTCTAAAGTTTGGGCATTCCAAAAAGACATCTCATCCCCTCCTCTCGATCTTCCGATGAATTCACGCAAAAATCCTAAAGACGACGCAGTCGGAGTATCTGACGGGGCAAGCGGCCATCTCCTGGGAGTTCTCGGAAGGCGCTTCGCTCAAGGAATACCCCCCGGCCCGTTT
Organism: uncultured Bacteriovoracaceae bacterium; assembly: GCA_964563795.1. Lineage (GTDB taxonomy): Bacteria > Bdellovibrionota > UBA1018 > UBA1018 > UBA1018 > CAZLYB01. The sequence continues at coordinate 236,897 of CAZLYB010000001.1, forward strand.
CGACCGGCGGCGGAATCCAATTCGTCGGCGGCGGGGATTTCAACGTCAAGAAAGTGGAAATCCGCTACTTAGAAGACCCGAACCTCACGCGTTCCCCGCAAATGAAGGGCCTGGTGCCCGTCTCCTTGAACACGCTTTACTCCGTGTCCCTGGCCTGCAAAGAAGCCATCAGTTTTTTCCCTTATTACGCCAACCCCTACAAAGACCCCGTCACGGTCGTTTTTGAAATCAGCAACTCCCCCAATCGAGCGAGCTCTTGCCATGTTTACAACTTGGAGGAAAAATCCAGCGCATCCATGGAGCGAAAAAGCGTGCAGCGGTGACTCCTCAGACCGTCTGGTCTCAGATGTAACCGCCATCCGCGAGCAACCGCATTGACCGCTTTGAGATTTCTCTATAGAGAAGTCTCACTATGAAAATGCGGGATTTTGCTTCTCTCCTCCTTTTGGCCTCTCCCTCACTTCACGCGGGTGAGGTCTCGCTCAAAGACGCCGCCCTGAGAAAAGATTTCACGGCCTGCTGGGATTTGCTGCAAGCTCAAGCTGATCCTCTTGACCGTCAGAAATCTTCTTTCGATCCTTCCCAGCCTCAGATCCACGCCCTCACCGAAAATCCTTACGCCGCCCACTCTCCGGACGGGCCTCACCTCGTCACGGCGTCAAATCCGGCGTTCTTGATCTACTCGTTTGACGCCCAAGCAGTTTGCCTTTTCAATGCCCAGAAATTCGACGGCACCTATTCACTGAAAGAGAAAGGCCAGCCCTTCGCAGACGAAGTTTATGAAAACAAAAAATGGATCCCCATAAAAGGATCGGCCTGGTACATTCGAGATCCCTTCACGGTGTTCGAAGAACCCATCCCAGTGGTTCAATTCGCGATCGCCGGAAAAACTCTCGCGAAAAAAATGCGCCTTCAAGTGGAAGGCGGCGATCCAGCGGAACTCCTCATTGAAAAATATTCCTCATCGGATCGGGACTGCCTCCCGGCGCTCAAGCTCGCGCTGGAGCGCATGACCTCGGATAAAATCGCGCCCGCATGCGAAACGTTGAAGGAAAAGCTGGGGAAGTAAAAATAAAAAACCCCGGCTATTTCCGTTCAGGAAACCACCAGGGTTCTTAAAACAATAAACTGTGAACGAGTGGATTACTTCACTGCGTCCTTGAACTCGCGGCCAGCGCGGAACTTTGGAACCGTCGCTGCTGGGATCTTGATTTCCTTACCAGTCTGAGGATTACGGCCGATGCGGGCTTTGCGCTTCGTTTTGGTGAAAGTGCCGAAGCCGATCAGGGTGACGTCTTCACCTTTCTTCACGGTCTTTTTAATCGCATCCAGAGCGGAGTTGATCGCGCTCTCGGTGTCGACTTTGGTCAATTTGGTGCTTTTGGCGACCGCTTCAATCAGTTGAGCTTTATTCATTCAGTAGGTCTCCTTACGAAGGTTGAGTTTTTTTGCCGGGTCGAGCTTTAGATCATCTCGCAGCTTTCTCCAAGCAACACTCCCATTAACGAGAGTTCCCTTGTTGATGAAGGGAACTCGATGATGTCCAAAGCCAAGCGATCTGTCAACGGCGCTTTTCAAAAATGAGACGAACCATTCGCTGATGGATGGGAAAGAAGAGAGCGGCTTGAGCTTCGAGCGAACTCATCCATCGAAAGCCTTGGTGCTCGCGCGCATCCAAGTGAATCAGTTGTCGAGTTTCCGCGAGTTCCACGAAAAAAACATGCTCCTTAAAAGTCATTCCCCTCTTTTCATACTGGAATGAGAACTGAAAATTCCGGAGTAGGAGCGGCTCTGGAGCGACGGACTGGGGCGAAATCCCCGTCTCCTCTTGAAGCTCGCGCAGCGCGGCCTCTTCCAAACTCTCTCCCGCCTCCACCCCGCCCGTCACCGGCTGCCAGAACTCGCCGCGCGCGGGCAAAGTGCGGAGCAGCAGAACCTGATCCTGGGAAATGACCCAAACTTGAACTTTGAGGAGGGGTTCGATGGCTTTCACAGGAAGCCACCACTAAACCAAAAGGAAGTGCTTGGTAAGCGATTTATTTTAGGTTATTAAATCTGAGTCCCGAGCATCCGCCTTGGCGCGCCGATGTAGCTCAGTTGGTAGAGCAACGCTTTCGTAAAGCGTAGGTCACCGGTTCAAGTCCGGTCATCGGCTCCAGGACGATTCATGAACTGCGCTAGCGAGCCCTTCGAGCCCGCTCCAATTTGGATTGAGTGGTCGGATTGGGGAAAATGCGGAGCGCTTTTTCATAGGCCTCGATGGCTAGGGCCGCTTTCCCCTGGATGAGAAGCACGTCCCCTTCCCGTTCAAATGCCGCGTAAAATCCCTCATTCATCGTCTGCGCTTTTCTAAAAAGCGCGAGCGCTTCGTCCCACTTCTTTTCCTGAGCCAAAGTCATCGCGAGATTATGATAGGTCTCCGAATAGGGGCTGCCCAACTCGATGGCTCGTGCATAGGCGCGCTTGGCTTCCTCGTGATTTCCTTGGTCATCATAGGTCATGCCGAGGTTTGTTAAAATTTTAACGGAATCCGGTTCAAACCTCAAAATGTGCCGGTAAAGCGACTGCGGAGCCGTCCACACCTGGTTGTATTGAACGGTGAGGAAGGAAAAAGCGAGAACCACCGCCCCGACTGTTCCCCACGCAATGCGGGGAGGGAGCCTGGGCAGGACTCCGAGACCCGCGAAAACCCAGCCCAATCCCGGGACCAAAAACCAGTGATCATAGATCAGGGCGTTGATCAGGACGATCAGGTTGGAGGTCGGCAAAGTCGCCCATTGAAACCAAATCAACCCCAAGGCGACGAGCGGGGATTTTTTTCTCAAACTCCACGCCAACAACGGGAATCCAAAGAACACGATTCCCCCCAGCGCCACGTTCAGGTGGCCCCACTCCGTATAGACGCTCCAACTCCGCTCGTGGTGGATTCCGAGCGGCCACACCCAAAGCCATATTCCCTGGGCGAGAGTGCTCAAATAAGTGAAGAATCGGTAAGAGTAATGCTCCGTGAGGATATTTTCAGTGCGGTAAAAATTGAGCGTCCCCCCGAAATTCAAAACGCTCAAGCGAAGGCCGATGTAAATCGCCGGGATTAAAAAAAAGATCCATCGCTTTCGGAGTGAGGAAACCCAGCTGGATTGAGGAAAATTCGAGAACTTCTCATAAGCGACCAGGAAGAACGGGAGCAGCGCGGCGTTTTCCTTGGAAAAAACCGCGAGCACGGTGAAAACCCCACTCAACCAAGAAAACCCGGAAAGGCTCAGAGCGGCGCAGGCTGAGAAAAGCACCACGAGCAAATCCCCGCGCCCTGAGACGTATCCCACGACTCCGCTCTGAAGGGGATGAGTGGCATAAAAAAGAACGCTCAAAAAAGCCGCTGATTCCGGTGAAATTCGAGTGGGAAGCTTCATTCTCCGGAGCAGCTTGAGCGCCGCCAGAAAGAAGAGGACGGTACCCGCAACATGCAAGCCGAGATTGGTGAGCCGATGCCCTCGAGGATCGAGCCCCCAAACCTCGAAATCAAGCCAGTGGGTCAGGAGCTGGACCGGGCGATAGAGCTGGCTTTGGATTCCCGCGCCAGCAACCAGGTTCTCGGTGAAGAAACTCGGGAAATGCTTCCAGTCCCGAAGGTAAAAATTATCGACGATGAATTGTTGGTCGTCCCATAAAAACACTCCGGGAACGGTGTTGGCGAAAAGAGCGCCCACGCAGAGCACGAGGGCCAAAGCGTATTTTTGAGGATTTCCCCATTGCAGCCGCATCTTGATCCCCTCAGAGTAGCAGATTTTGCCCCGCTGCGGCCTTCGTTTTCTCCTTCCCCTTTTGCCCAAATCTTGGCAATCCTAACGCCATGAACGCACAGATCCGAGACCAGGCGATTCAACTCTATCGCTCCCCGCTTTTTGAGCTGCTCTACCAGGCCCACGGGGTCCATCGCCAACACCACGATCCCACTCAGATCCAAAAGTGCACGCTGCTTTCGATCAAGACCGGGGGATGCCCCGAAGACTGCTCTTACTGCCCCCAATCGGCGCACTACAAGACCTCCTCCCCGCGTCATGGCCTTCTTGCGCTTGAAGAAGTGAAAAAAGCGGCGCGGGAAGCCAAAGAAAGCGGCGCCGAGCGCTTCTGCATGGGAGCCGCCTGGCGTGACGTCAAGGACGGGCCTGAGTTTGACCGGGTTCTGGAAATGGTTCGCGCGGTCAAAACCGAGGGGCTGGAAGCGTGCGTGACGCTGGGAATGCTCAATGACACGCAAGCTCAGAGGCTCAAGGAGGCGGGCCTCGATGCGTACAACCACAACCTGGACACCAGCCGCGATCATTACTCCGAGATCATTTCCACCCGCACTTACGATGACCGCTTGAAAACGCTTCGATCCGTGCGTTCCGCCGGAATCACCGTCTGTAGCGGGGGAATTTTGGGGATGGGAGAATCGGACGTCGATCGCTGCGAAATGCTCGCTGAACTCGCAAGCCTGGAGCCTCACCCCGAGTCGGTCCCCATCAATTTGCTCATCCCCGTCGAAGGGACTCCGCTGCAGGACGCCCCCCCCGTTTCCCCGTTGGAACTCGCGAGGACGATCGCTGTCGCCCGCATTTTGATGCCTCGCTCACGCGTTCGGCTCTCAGCGGGGAGAGTTGGGCTCAGCCCCGAGGCCCAGGTTCTCGCGTTTTTCGCCGGGGCCAACTCGATTTTCCTCGGCGAAAAACTCCTCACTCGCCCGAATCCCGATCTCTCGACTGATCTCGCACTGCTTGGAGAAATTGAACGTGGAATTCCAGCGGCCTCCGCGATTCATTGAACGTCTCGAGCAGCTCAAAAAACGGAACCTCCACCGCTCGGTGCGCGAGAGGGCGGGGATTGATTTCAGCTCGAATGATTACCTGGGATTCGCCCAAGACGAGGCTTTCTCGAAAAAAGCCTGGGAAGCTTGCTCGAGTCTTTTTACGGGCAGCTCAGGGTCCCGATTGGTCCGGGGACACGCCGAAGTTTTTGAGAAATCGGAGAGGAGCCTGGCTGAATTCTCGGGTCAACAGGCGGCGCTGATTTTTCCCTCCACTTATCAGGCGAATCTCGCTCTTTTCAGCTCCATCCTGGGCGAGGAAGATCAGGTTTTCTCGGATGAGCTCAACCACGCGTCCATCATCGACGGAATTCGCCTCAGCCGCGCGCAAAAAATCATTTTCCCGCACCTGGATCTCGCGGCCTTGGAGCGCGCGCTCATGAAAGCTCCTCCCGCCCCCAAAGATGACTCGATTCGGGTCATCGCGATCGAAGGGCTTTACAGCATGCAGGGCGATCGCGCTCCCCTTGAGGATCTCTGCGCGCTCGCGGAGCGCTTCGGCGCATGGGTCATCCTCGATGACGCCCACCTCACCGGCCTGCGGCTCGATGAGGAGAAGCGGCCTCTCTCCCATCCTCGGATTCTGGCGATCACTCAAAGCGGGGGTAAAGCGCTCGGCGTCTCCGGCGGTTGGATCGCCTGCTCCTCGCTGCTCAAAGAATGGCTCATCAACACGGCGCGCCCCTGGATCTTCACTACGGCTCCTTCTCCCTGGCTCCCCGAGCTGTTGTTTCAGTCGATTCATCACTGGCAAACCGTGGGGGCCGATCGCATCCGCGGTTTGAAGAAAAACTGCGTCTATTTAAAAAACAAGCTCGCGGGCTACGCCCTTTTTCACCCCGTTGAAGGGCCGATCTTCCCGCTCATCATCGGGGATTCCCAGAAAGCGCTTTCGATCTCGGAGCAGCTCCTGAATGCGGGCTTTGATCTGCGGGCGATCCGCCCTCCCACCGTCCCGGATGGAAGCGCCCGCTTGAGGCTCACTTTGCACGCAAATCAAGAGACCTCCGAATTGGATCGCCTGGTCGACGCGCTTTCGCCTTTTTTAGGGGAGCGATTTTCATGAACGACTCCGGTGTCTTCATCACAGGAACCGACACCGGGATCGGAAAGACGGTTTTATCCTCATTGCTGCTTTCAGCGCTCGAGCAGTCCCGAATCCGCGCCAACTATTTCAAACCGGTTCAGACGGGGACGGATTCGGACACCCGGCAAGTCGCCTTCCTGACGTCGCGCGGACTGGAGTCCTTTCCGAAGCCAGCTTATGAGTTTCCGGAGCCCATGGCGCCTGAGCGGGCGGCCGCGCTTCATGGGACGCTGATCCAGCTTTCCTCGATTCAAACGGCTTGGCGGGGGTTGGGGCGACCCGACGAGAAAACTTTTTGGGTCGTTGAAGGCGCCGGCGGGCTTCTCGTCCCGATTTCACCGGCCGCGACGATCCGGGAGCTGTGCCGAAGCCTGAAGCTCCCCCTCCTGATCGCGGCCTCAACGCGCCTCGGCAGCATCAGTCACATTCTTTTGACGCTGGAAGCGGCGCAGGCGGCGCAACTGAAGACTTTGGGAATCGTGCTATTTGGGGACGAGGATCCGGAGTTGGAGTTTTTTTTATCCCAGCGCATTTCCCTCCCCTTCATCGCCCGAATTCCACGGTTGAATGCAGTGAATCCAGAAACCGTTCGATCGCACGCGCTCGAATACCTTCATCCCCATTTGGAAAAGATTTTATGCCCCCCACTCTAGAGGAACTTTTGACGCTGGATCGGGAACTGATTTGGCACCCCTATACCCAGCACGGCCTCACTCCCGATGTCCTGCCCGTGAGCCGCGCCCAAGGCGCCTACTTGGAGTTGAGCACAGGAGAGAAGCTTCTGGATGGAATCTCATCCTGGTGGGTGAACCTTCACGGCCATGCGCACCCTCTCATCGCGCAGGCGATCGCCGAGCAGGCGAAAAAACTCGAGCACGTGCTCTTTGCGGGCTTCACGCATGAACCAGCCATCCTCCTCGCTCAGAAACTCACTTCGCATCCCGCTCTGCGGGCGGCGCGGCTTTCGCGCGTCTTCTTCTCTGACAACGGCTCCACCGCCGTCGAAGCCGCCCTGAAAATCGCCTACCAATTCTTCAGGAACCAAAAACACCCCAGGCGCGGCCGCTTCTTGGCGTTGCGGGACGCCTATCACGGTGACACGCTCGGCGCGATGGCGGTCGGCGAACCCGAAGGATTCCATTCCTCCTTCAGGAAACTCATGCCGCCCGTGGATTTTTTCGCCCCTGGAAAAATCGAGGAACTGGAGCGCTTGCTGAGCGAACGAGCCGAAGATTACGCCGCGCTGATCGTCGAGCCGCTGCTCCAAGGCGCCGGGGGCATGAAGCAGCACAGCGCTGAGTTCCTGGATGAGTGCGTCAGGCTCTGCCGCAAGGCGGGAATCCTCGTGATCTTCGACGAGGTGTTCACGGGATTCTACCGCACGGGCCGCTGCTTCGCCTTCGAGCACGCCCGTGAAACGCCGGATTTGATCTGCCTTTCGAAGGGAATCACGGGCGGGTTCCTGCCGCTCGGGGCGACACTCGCGACTCCCGCGCTCTTTGAGGGCTTTTCATCCCGGGAGATGCGGGAGGCGTTTCTGCATGGGCATTCTTACACCGCGAATCCGCTGGCCTGCGCCGCGGCAGTGGCTTCTTGGCGGATTTTGCATGAAGAATCCACGCTCAAAAAAATTCAGGCCATCTCCCTCATCACCGAGAAAAGAATCCAGAGCCTGTCGCAAAACCCCCGGGTGAAGCGCGCCGTATCCTTGGGAACCATCGGCGCAATCGAACTGGACCTCAAAATCGATTATTTTTCTGCGGGAAAATCGATCTGGAAGGAAGTCTTCAACCGGGCTCGCGCCCGAGGAGTCTTGCTCAGGCCTCTGGGTAATGTCCTTTATACCGTCCCTCCCTACTGCGTTCAGGAGGATGAGATGGAAAAAATTTACGGCGTCTTTGAGGAAATTCTGGAGGCTTTCGCATCATGACTTTCAATTCAGTTTTGGAAAAGATTTTGCCCGACCCCACCCTGCACGGCCGTTTTTTGAATACCCTGAGCCTGCTGGAGTACATCGGGGCCCGGAAGATCTTAAAGAGCCAATCAGCGCCCCGAATGAACCCTTATTTGATCGCGCACGCCGCCGAAGAAATTCGCCATTCCCAGATTTTAAAAAAGCTCGCCGTAAAACTGGGGGCGTCCCTCGACTACGAAGAATCAGCATTGCTTCAACCCATTGAAGCCCGAGCCTACATTCAGGGGATCGACCATTGCGTCGCCGAAGTTTTCGGAAAGTCGGAGAGCTGGGCTTGCTACCTTTACACGACGCTCTTGATCGAGGAGCGCGCGCTTGAATTCTACCCCGTCTACGAACAGACCCTCTCAAAACTCGGGTTGGGAGGCCAAATCGCCGCGATTTTGCGGGACGAAGAGCAGCATCTGGCCGAGATGAGGCGTTGGATTGAGGAGCTGCCCGCGCCTCAAAGAGCCCTGGGATTGAAGTCCTGGGACCTATTTAAATCGGTTGAGCATGGGCTTTTTGAGGAATGGATGCATTCGATTCTTCAGATGAAGCTCTCTCAATTTAATTCTGAGCTTGAGATGCAAACTTTTTAGGAATCAGTTTGGGAAGCGCCATGGATGGCGCGCCTTTAGGGTCCCAAGACACGAAGTCGCACTGATTCCTAAAAAGTTTGCATCTCAAGCTCGGAATCAAATGAGACCAATGGAAAAATAAAAACGGTACGGGTCTTCCCCCGGCCTGGGATTCACCTTGAAGCCCCAATCCAAATTCACCGGTCCGACCGGGGTGCGGTAATGGAAACCCGCGCCCGTCCCGTACCGCAGGGCTCCGAATGAATAGCGATCCATCAGGAGATTTGCCGCATCCAGAAACGGGCCGAACCGGAGCGCCCCGGCGAATGGAAAATCGATCTGCGTCCGGTAGTTCACGTATGAAACCGACCCCGTCACCCGAACGTCGGGCAAACTGAGTTCCTGCTCCTGAAACCCGCGCAAGCTCCCGGAGCCCCCCAAGGAAAACTGCTTGATCAGTGGCAGGGTTCCGTTGCGCTCGAGATTTTTTTCCAACCCCGTGCGAAAGCTCATGTACCAGCTGATGCCGCCGCCCAGGGGCAAAACATAATCAGAGCGCAGCTGCGTGCGGTAAAATCCCACCGGATCAGGCTCTCCCTGTGACAGAAAAACCGGATTCGCCAGCTCGAAGCCCAAAACGGAGAAAAGCCCCTGAGTCGGAGCCAAGGGGTCATCCCGCATGTCGATTCGGATGCTCGGGGCGATGGTGCCGATCGTGAGGTCTTTTTCGTCGATGGCCTTGAGTTCTTGGCGGACGTTGAACTGGCTGATCCTCTCGAGGCTGTAGGTCAACACCCCGGTGAGATTGGGTTGGCGGAGCAATTTCTTCTCGAGCGTCAGCGCAAAGGTGATGTTGCTGGCGTCAAACTCGAAGTATTGAGTGCGACCGAAACTGATCGAAGGGCGGAAGGTGAGGTCACGCACCGTTCCGAACCAGGGCCAAATATAGCTGAGCTGGGACTGGTGTTCCACGAAGTGAAAGTTCTCGAAGCGCCGGTTCGCATTGATGTTCAGGGCGATCGTCTGGTTTCTCCCGCCCAAGTTGGTGTATGCGGCTTGGGAAAAGACCCGAATCCCGAGGTCATTCCTCAAACCGACCCCTCCGGCCACGACGCCAGGCGTTGCCTCTTGAACTCCGATTCGAACGTTCTTGGTCGGCGTCGGACCGGAGCCATCCGTCACATCTACATTCACGGATGAAAAAATCCCGATTCGCCGGAGCTGAGCCTCGCTCTCATTGAGCTTGGGCTCTTCCAGGAGATCGCCCTCTTGGAGGAAAAGCTCCCGCCTCAAGACGTGCTCGCGGGTCAGCTGCAGGCCCTCGATATCGATCCGACCCACTCGATATTGCTCACCCTCATCGATCACCAGCTGAATGTCGGCAGTGCGATTTTGCTGCGCGTACCGCACCACGGTCTCGCTCCCCTCGTTCAGGATCTTCATCTCGGCGTATCCCAAAGCGCGATAAGCCGACTTGATGGCGGCGATCCCATCCGTGAGCGCCGAGAGATTGAGGGGGGAACCTTCCTGAACTTTGAGGAGTTCCAGCAGCCGTTCGCGCGAAATGGCGTGGATGCCGTTCAAGATGATCGACCGCACCTGCGTCTGCTCGCCTTCGTAAAGGTAGATGAGCACTCTGACGGAGTCAGGGGTTTCTGTCGCCGCGCCCACCTGAGTGGTGATGAGTTTCGCGGAGAGATACCCGCGGGAGCGCATCCAATCGACGAGCGCGTCCGCCGAGCGGTTGATCTCAGCCTCAACGAAATAGCCGCTCCTCAAAATCGGCGGGGATTTTTCGTCGAACTGCTTGAGGAGTTCCTGCTTCGAGAATGAGATATTCCCGTCAAACTCGATCGAGTCAACCAGGACGCGCTTCCCTTCCTGAATCACGAAGGTCGTATGATGCTCTTGCCGGTCCGATTTTTCGAAGGTGAGGACTTCAACGCTCGCGCGCGCGAATCCGGAAGCGCGGTACTCATCGAGGATCCGGTTCTTGATTTGGGTGCTGTAATCCTTGCCGTAGCCGAGGAGCCGCTGCGCCTCGATCAGGCTCGAGAGGTAGCCGCGAGTGAAAAAGGAATTCCCCCTGAAGCCGAAAGTGACCCGGTCCCCAAGATCGATGTCCATCTCGACGCGCACCCATTTCGAAACGGGCCCCAGGGTCTTGCTTTCCAAGTTTCCTGGCATCGATACGTCAAAGATCCGTATGTCCTCGATTCTCGCCCCCACGAACTCCTCGGCGGCGAGCATCGCCTGCAAAGTCCGCTTGGCCGCCGTGATTTTTTCCTGGTCGAAAATGCTTCCCGGGGGGAGATCGAGCTTGCTCTGCAGTTCCGGGGAAATCCTATTCCAATAATTCCTGAATTTTTCGTTGCGCCGGATGGAAGTATCGCCCGGGAAAAATCGAATCTCGGCGATTCGGGTCGGGCTGCCCTCATCGATGAAGAAGCTCAGGATCCCGCGCGAAAAAACCGACTTCACCGCTGATTTTTCGTAACCATGAACGCGGTAAAGCTCCTTCAAATTGTCCTCGGATTGAGTGATTTTCGCGGCATCCACGCGCTCACCCGGGAAGATTTCCAGTTCCGATTGAATTTGCTCGTCCGACAGCGCCTGCACCCCCTCGATCTCAATGCGGCTGATTTGGTCCGCGACGGAAGGAGCGGCGCGCGCGGGAGCCGCGAAGAGCGCGGCCCAAAGGAGGCAAACGGTGACGCCGGCTGATCCCCTCATTTGAACCGTTTCTGCAATTTGAAATCCACCCCGTAGGAAGTCCGGCTATCCTTGATGTCCACCCCTTCGTAGTTGTCCCAGACCCCGATGACCGAGAAAGCGGGCGTGACCTTGACCTCGGCGTTGACTTGGCGCTGAGTATTGGATCCAACGCCGACCGTGCTGCCGTAGGAGACGTCGACTCGTTTGCCTAATCTTCGTTTAATCACGATTTTCGGCGAGGCGCCCGTGTCGTTCAGGCTTTGGCGGCGGAAAACGCTGTTCGCGGATTGGGTGTTCAGCGACTCATCCAGTTCGATTTGAAGCCCAGTTCGATTCTCCACGTCACGGTTGAAATCCAGTGAATGGAGCAAAAGCGAGGCGGCCTCCCCTTGCTCCATGACGCTGCGATTGCCGGCGCGAATCCGGCGCCCGTCGCTCGAGGTGTAACCCAAGGCCAAAAGCGAGAGAATCTCCGATTCAGGCAGGACCGGATTGGAAGTGAGGTCGATTTTCCATCGATCTACGCGGCCGGCCGCGTACAGCTGAACCTTGGTCCCATTGACGTCGGTCCACGCGGAAAGGTTGAAGACGGGATTGAGGACGGCGGGATTGTCAAAATCCACTTTGGCGGATTGGACTTGAAACGCGCGATCCTTGAATAAAAGCTTTCCCTGCACCATCTCGATCGTCCCAAATAGCCGCGGTGCCTCGATCGTATTGAGGATCTGCAGCTTTCCCCTGAGTTCAGCGTCAAAGAGGTCATTTTGCACGATGATGCCGCGATCCGCTTGAGTTTGAATTCCCAACTGGAAAAGCGACTCGGAGCGCTCCAGCTCAGGGCGCCTCGGGGGCAGGTACTGGACCGCCTTCAGCGTATCGCCTTGTTTTTGGCGCATGATTTTTTCCCGGCTCAGCGCTTGATCGATCATCAAATTCCCGGAAACAAGATAGGGAATGCTCTTGCCCGCAACGTTGAGGTCCCCCCTCACCTTGACGAATTGAAAAGGGAAAACTTTGATGCGATTCCCGTTCAATTTCGCGAGCACGTTGATCTCAGGCGCACGGTCCGCGTGCAGCAGAATCTCCCCATTGGCTGAAACCCTGCCTGTTGAAAGATCGCCCTGGATGTTCTGAAGCTGCAGTAATCCCTGTTTCACCACCACGCTGCCGGTCAAATTCTCCAGGGCTGAGTCAATCGAAGGAATTCTCAGAGCGACCGAATCCAACGCCACCCGACCTGAAAACACGGGGGCTTTCACGCTTCCGGAAATGGAAAGCCGCAGATCCGCCTGCCCTCCCGACCTCTGGACCACGGATGTGAAAAATTCCGCGATCCCCACATCCGCCGATCCGAGGAGATCCCCCTCGAGAGCGGCATGCCGACCGCGCAGCCTCAGTCGGAACTCACCCTCCCGATCCCGGAACGATAGGGTCACCGGGTCAAACGACCCTTCCTTCAATGAGAGCTCGACCGGGGAATTCAGATCGAGCCGGTAAAGCGTTTTCGCGAGGCGGTACTGACTGAGCTTGATGGAGCCCGAGGAATATTCAATCTCGCCGCTCTTGAATTTCAGGGCGACCGCGCCGCTCACTCTGCCCGTCAGTTCTGGATCCTGGGCGAGCTTCGGGTTCAACAGATGAAGGAAGGGGCTGAAATCCAGGCGATTCAACTCCAGCTGAACGGAGCTGGGTTTGCCGGGATTCAATTCGTAATGGGCGTTGAGGCGGCCCTGATCTCCCTGCGCCGTCCCGGCGAGCTTCAAGACGCCGCCCGAACTTTGCATGGAGAGCCGGCTGGGCGGCATCGCCGCCCCGCGCAGCGTGAGATCCTCTAAGCGAATCTGGGTATCTGACTCCACTTCGGCGCCTTTGCCGCTCCCCCGGCTCTGCAGATCAAAGCGGCCCCTCAAGGGGATGTCCAGTAGGGCTACGCGGTCAAAATCATCCAAGCGAAAATCCTGGGTCTTGACGCTCCAATCCACTTTCGAGGAAATCGAATCAAACGAAAGCTCTCCTCTCAAGGTCCCGATCCTTTTTTTCGCGGAAATCTCGGTGATGGAGTACTTTCCACGATCAAAACCCCCGACGAGGCGCGCGGATTGGAATCGCTCCCCGAAATACTCCCAGTCGGTTCCCTGTATCTCCCCACGGATTTTCATGTCATTGAGCTTCAGCCCGCCTCGAAACTGAGCGGTAGCTGACATCTTTCCGCTGATCGCGCGCGGGAACCACCAGAGATCGCTGATCACCGGGTCCACGACCTCAAAAAAATCCTGCATGGATCCCTGGGGAAGCTTGAGGTCCAAGCCGATGGATTCATTCGCCCCGAGCTCGATCTGGCCGTTCACGAAATAGCGGGTCAATCCTCGGTTCGCCTGGCAATTGCTGAACAAAAGGCGATCGGGCGCATCATCCCAGGTGATTCTGCCTTTGAGATCCCCGAAGTTGAATTTGAGGTAAAACGCATCCTTCAGATCCAGGTCAAAATCGGCGAGGAGTTGTTTGGCGGGGCCGCGCACTCGAATGTCGGCCTTGCCCTGGCCCCTCACGGGGTTTTCGGCGATCTCGCCCAAATCGGCCAGATCCACGATCCCAGTCCCGCTGAGATCGTAGCCTTTTTTGGAATCGATCTTGCCCGTGGCCCTGATCTTTGAATGAGGGAGCCGAATCTCGAGGTTGGGGCGCAGGCCTGAGGCATCCGCCGAGACTTCCCCCTCGATTTGAAGCTCCGGCGCGTGCAGGATCCTTCGCAAGGGTTTTTCTTTGCCGAGCCTCTGATTGTCGAATTCAAAGTTCTTCAGGGATAAGTTGACGCGGGATTGAACTTTCGCGTCCGCTCCGGGGAAAATTTGCACATTCGCCGAGCCATCGACTCTAAAATCCAGCGGATAAACAGCTTTCAAATGATCAGTGCCCGCAAGCCAATGGACGTGCGCCTGATGGAAGTGCAGCGGAATGCTCACCGCGGAAGTGGACGCGACCTGGTACTTGAAGGCTTGAACCTCGAGCTTCCCGCCTGATGCGCTTTGGAAACCCCCTTTGCGACTGCGGTGAGCGGATTCAATCACCGCTTTGGTGACGCTGAGCTCGCCTCCCGAGGATTGGGCATTCCATTCCGCTTGCGCCGAGACGTGGTCAGCCTTCCATCCCTGATAAGAGACCTGATCCAATTCGAGCGCGCCGCTCATTTGGAGGTCCTGCACGAAACGATCCAAGCGAGTCTTCAGCTTCCCATCGAAGCGCGATTTTCCGGAGAGCTCCAGGGATTTGAAGGAACTCGCCTGAACGAGGCTGGAGAGATCCGCCTCCGTCCTCACTTGAAGATCCAGCAGAAGATCCTTTTGATTCAGGAGATCCCCTTTGATTTTTCCTTGCGCATGGAACTTGGCCCCCACCAAATCCAGATCCAATGAGTCCAACTGAACCCCGGATTCTTGGATGTTCGCCTGAACTTTGAGCCGTTCCACTTGGACGGGGACTCCCATCTTGCGAAGCCATTCGCCCTCGGGACGGCTAAGCTCCCCCTGAACGAGGTATTCCTCCTTCGACGTAGGCTTCGAGAGGCGAAGCAAGTCAGTCCTAAAGCTGAGAAAGGGGCTGCCGCGCTGGCTCAAGCGAATCTCAGTCTCCTCCGTGGAAATCGCCTCGACCTTGATTTTGAACAAATCATCCCAGGACCAAGGAGAGGAGTTCTTCTTCTTCGGGGAGGCCTTCGATTTCTCAAGCGGCATCTCCACCTGCCCGCGGAGGATCCTCACTTCGCTGACCCACACCGTTCCCGAAAAAACCTGGAAGGGGCGAAACCTCAAATCGATCTGATCGGCTTCGATCCTCGCTCCCGCCGGGAGATCGACCAAATTCTTCTCGCGGAGAGCGAGCTTGGGCTTCACAATGGAGATCCCGGGCGGGAACGCCTGAATCGCGAATTCCTGAAAATCACCGTCTATGCCCAGATCGGCGGGCAAGTATCGTACGGCGGCTTTTTTGACCATGCGGGCGAACGAGCGGCTCTGGACGAACATCAACGTTGCTGAAGCCAGGAGGCCAATGACGGCGATGAAGACTAAAAACAGTTTTTTCGGCATGACCGTATCAAGAGGACCTGATTCCGCCGTGAACGCGTTTTTTGAGGTCCCTGTAATCCGGATCGAGCTCCTGGCATTTGGCGTACCAGGAGAGCGCTTGGCTCTCTTTGCCAATTCTCTCGTAAGCGCGACCCAATAAATAATAAAGCTCCAGTTTCCAAGACGCCTCGATCCCCGGATCCCGAGCGACCGGCTCCAAGCACTCAATCGCCTCATGAAAGCGCTTCATGCGCGAAAGAGCGGTCCCCTGCAGGCACACGGCAGCGATCCCATCCAAGGTCGGCTCATCCGCGCGCAGGAACGCTTTTTGGAGATCCGAGAAAATCCTCGCCGCGGCTTCAAGCTCATCGAGCTCCATGAGGGCGATGCCCAAATCCATCTGGCCTTCCGGTGGGAGGGCGCTCTGCGCTTGCTGCAAACCCTCGAGATCAAAAAGCGGCGTTAAATGCGAAGCGCTCTCTCCCAAACCCAACCCCAAATCGCGATCCAACTGATCGATGACCGCATCCACGTCAATCGAGGCGATGGGACGGGGTGCATGGCCTCGGGCGGGACGCTGAGGCGAAGCGTGCAGGAGTTGCTCCAGTTCTTGGTCGTGGATTTCGTCCAAGAGCTTGCGCACGATCAAATTGTCCGGGGAGCGGAGCAAAAGATCGCGAAGGGTCTTCTTCCCTTCTTCGATCAACCCTTCGTTGATCAAGATCTTCGCGTTCTCCAATTGCTCATCGAGTAAATCCATCTAGTAGATCGATTTTACTCGTATTTCGGCAGAAACTCCTCCAAAAAATGGGTGTCGTAATCCCCTTCCCGAAAGCGTTTGCTGGCGATAATCTTCTTTTGAAACGCGATGTTGGTTTGGATCCCTTCCACCACGAATTCGTCAAGCGCTTGGCGCATTTTAGCGATCGCGTCATCCCGTGTGGGCGCATGAACGATGAGCTTTCCCAGCATCGAATCGTAAAAAGGCACGACTTTGTATTGATCGTAAACGAATGAGTCGACTCGCACCCCGAAGCCGCCGGGGACGTGCAGAGCAGTGATCGTCCCCGGGGAAGGGGTAAAGCGCTCGGAATCCTCCGCGTTGATGCGGCACTCGATCGCATGAGAGCGGATCTTTACTTGATCTTGGCGGATTTTTAGGGGAAATCCGGCCGCGGCGCGAATTTGCTCCTTGATCAAATCAATCCCGGTCACCATTTCAGTCACCGGGTGCTCGACTTGAATCCGGGTATTCATTTCCATGAAATAAAATTTTCGCTTGGAATCGACGAGAAATTCCACCGTTCCCACGTTCTCGTATGCGACCTTCTCGCAAAGGCGGAGCGCCGCCGCGCTCATCTCAGCGCGAAGCCCATCATCCAGAAGCGAGCTGGGTGCCTCTTCGAGGATTTTCTGATGGCGCCGCTGGATCGTGCAATCGCGCTCGCCCAGAATGAGGCGGTTTCCGTGCTGGTCGCAGAGCACTTGGATTTCGACGTGACGGGGGTGCTCGCAGTACTTCTCGACGTACAGCGCGGCATTGCCGAAAGCGGCCTTCGCCTCGCTCCCGGCGCGATCGAACGAAGCGCGCAGCTGCTGGGCATTGTAGACGAGGTGGATCCCGCGCCCGCCGCCTCCCGCCGCCGCCTTGAGAATGACCGGGTAACCGATCTTCCCGGCTTCCGTGAGCGCTTCCGCGAGGCTCGGCACCGCCGACAAGGTTCCGGGCAAAAGGGGCACGCCCGCCTCGCGGGCCAAAGCCCTGGCGCGCGTTTTTTCGCCCATATCCCGGATGTTCTGGACCGTGGGCCCGATGAAGCGCACCCCACACTCGCCGCACAGGCGCGCAAACTCCGCGTTCTCCGAGAGAAACCCGTATCCCGGATGGATCGCGTCAGCCCCGGTGATCTCGGCGGCGGAGAGGATGCTCGGGATGTTCAAGTAGCTGAGCTTGGCGGCGGGCGGTCCGATGCAGACCGCCTCATCGGCGAGCTTCACGTGGAGGGAGTGCTCATCCGCGGTAGAGTACACAGCAACTGTTGAAATTCCCATCTCCCGGCAGGCGCGGATCACCCGGAGGGCAATTTCTCCCCGGTTCGCGATCAGGACTTTTCTGAAGAGGGTGGATTTTTTCAAGTTTCGATGAGGAAGAGGGGTTCGCCGAATTCCACGGGCTGTCCGTTCTCGACCAAGATCGCCGCGATCTTCCCGGAATGCTCGGATTCGATTTCGTTCATGAGCTTCATCGCTTCCACGATGCATAGCACTTCACCGCGCCGCACGCTCTGCCCTTCCTTGACGTAAGGGGCCGCTGAGGGCGAAGCCGCCCGATAGAAAGTGCCCACGAAGGGCGACACGACCGACTTTTGATTGGGTTTGGCGATTTCCTTTTGAGGGGGCAGAGCCGCGGCCCGATCAGAAGGGCTAGGAAGGATCGCTGAAGCACCAGGGGCGAAACCGCCTCCTTTGCGAACGCGGATCAGCTCCCCGCGTGAATCCCATTCCAGCTCCTGGATTCCATGCTCATCCATCAGCTGGGAGAGGTCGCGAATTTTTTTATAGGAATCGCCTTTGGAAGGCTGAGAACCGCTTTTCGCTTTAGATTTGGCTTTCGCCATCGTCACTTGCCCGCTTTTTCGGAGTACGAGGAATCCCGGGTATCCACTTTGATCACATCCCCTTCTTTGATGTGGAACGGCACTTGAATCACGGCGCCGGTCTCAAGTTTGGCGGGCTTGGAGCCGCCGGTCACCGTATCACCGCGGAAAGAAGGCTCGGTTTCAATCACCTTGAGCACGACGAACGTCGGAAGCTCCACGCCAATCGGGCGCTCATCAAAGTACATCACCTTGATGACGAGGTTCTCTTGCAGAAAATCCTTGCTGTCGCCGAGCTGGGCCGCATCGAGCACAACTTGGTCGTAGGAGGCGTTGTTCATGAAATGGTAGCCTTCGGCGTCCTTATAAAGGTACTGCATTTCTTTTTGCTCGGTGTTGGCGCCGTCCAGTTTGTCGCCCGAGGTGATCGTGCGCTCAATCACGTTCTGGTTGAGCATGTTTTTGAGTTTGGTGCGCGTGAAAGCGCGGCCCTTACCAGGGCTGACATGCTGGAAGTCCACAATCTCGAATGGGACTCCATCTATTTGAACTTTCAAGCCTTTTCGGAACTGATTGGTAGCGAACATCATAGGTAGTTCGATTGGTACCTGGGGACGGGGGCAAAGTCAAATAGTGCGGTAATGGAGGATTTAAAATGAGCCCTCCGCGATCAAGGCATTTTCCGGTGGTGATGCAATGGGCATAAGGCCATCTATTCATTATTTTTATTTAAAAATTATCCAAATCAATGTATGCTCCAACGCCTCATCAGGGGCATGCCATGATGTGGGCCCTCTAGAAATGGGAAAAAAATCATATGACTTCTCTAGCTCGATTAGGTTTTTTTGTATTGTGCCTTTTTTCTGTTTCGCTCTCAGCGGCGGATGAAGAGAAAATTTGCTGCGAGTATCCAGACAGATTTTTCCGATTAGAAACACAAAAACACTGCAGCCAGATGCGAGGATCTGAGAGGAATCTTAGCCGCTGCGACTCTGCAATGTCTTGCTGTTTAATGAGTCTTAACAGCACCACCAAGCGTCCTGATGCATACAACGATAATAACACCGGATATTACAATCTTGGCGCTGAAGCGTGTTATCTATATCGTGGCCGCATTGTTGAAGATCGAAAATGTACCTCAAGAAAGATCTGTTGCGGAAAAGATGGAATATTTTCTTACCAATTCGCAAGAGATTGTCGAACCATGGGTCTAACTGAAATCGAAAACTCAAAACCATGTGATTTAGCTGAATCAAGAATATGCTGCAACTCTCAGGGTGATTTTTTCTTTGAGAATTATTTAGTTTGTAAAAACTTTAAAGGAAAAGTACAACTCAATGGGGACCGATGCGCTCAGCAAGCACGAAAAGATAGAAGATAAAAAGGCCATTGATCAACATTCGAGTTGAGGCAAACGAGGCAGGAGTTGCGACTTTGAGAGCGTTTACGGATCAGCACTTTAACCCCCGCAATAGCCCTCTCCCGCTACTTACTTGTTCCCTGAACCCTTCCGATAAGCAAGCGATGAGGAACAGGGTAGTTCGTCAATTTTTTTATCGCTTCAGTTATACTGCTTCTCGCTGTCCCTAAAAATTTTATACTCCACTGATCTACGAATGGGCAAAGCGTTAGGGACTGGATGCCCCCCGCCGCCGCTCGATCCTGAGCAACAGCCCCTGCAGGAATTCCACTTTGCGGATCCAAGGGTGCTTGGGTTCCCGAAGCGCGTCGGAGGCTGAGCGCACGTCGAACTGCTCGGCGCGAACGAGCAAGTTCCCCTGCTCATAAGCCGCGGACTCAAGCTCCTTCACCAACTGCGCGGTCTCTTGATCGCTCGGGCTGAAGTACAGGAGCATCTTGTAGGACTCGAGCGCCTCTTGAGCGCGGCCGAGCATCAAGCAAGATTCGGCGCGCAGCCTTTGGGCCACGAGATTGTCGGGCGCGTCTTCCAACACCACATCCAGTTCGCGAATGACGTCCGTGTAGCGCTTTTTCTCAAAGAGCGCTCGGGCGAGCGCGACTCGGCCGCCGATGAAATGGGGATGGAGCTTCAACCCGTCGGTCGCGATCTCGATCGCTTCGTCGATCAAACCCGCCTTGCGGTACGCTTCGGCGAGCGGCGCGAACACCCGGGAGTTGGGATCCTCCTGGTACTTCTTGAGATAGCCGTAAATGAGCGGGTGGTACTTGGTCTTCTTCAACTCGTCAGGCCCGCCTCTCGGGTATTCAAGATGCGGGGAGTGATGAAGAAGAACAGCTCCGTCCGGTTCGTCGATTCAGTCTCGCTGCCGAAGAGAGCGCCCAAGATGGGGATCTTTCTCAGGATCGGGAATCCACCCGCGCCATACTTGGAATCCAGGACGTACACGCCGCCCATCACCAGAGTCGAGCCGCTCTCGACCAAGACCTTGGTCGAGAGGTTTCGTTTCGCCACGCCGTTGCTCTGCTGGGAAAGCGGGAACGGGATATCGCGAGCAACGTTGAGGGTCATCAATACGCTTCCTTCGTTGGTCACCGTCGGCGTCACGGTCAGGCTCAGGTTGGCCTGATCAATGCTGGTGGTCGTCGTCTGGATGCCGTTCGCCAAAGTCGTCACCCCTGGAATCAACACGGGGGTTGATTGAAGGATCGACGCGGACTCTTTGTTTAGAACAACGGTCTTCGGGGATGCAACCACTTTCACGGCGCTTTCGCTCTCAGAGATGTTCAAAAGCGCGTTTAACCGCTGAATGCCGGGCAAAATGCCAAGCGACGGCGAGAGTCCGAAGGCCCCGCCCGCGCTGGGGCTGCCCGATGAGGCTGAGATTTGGGAACCGGTCAGCCCGCCCGTACCCAAGAGCGGATCCACGGGATTGCTGCCGTTTGCGCTCGCGAAGAACTGGTTGTTCTTGTTGTTGCTCATCCCCACCGAACCATTGATGCTCTTTGAGAAACCCTCGGTCGCCTCGATCACCTTCGCCTCGATCAAAACTTGAGGAGTTTGGGTGTCGAGGATCTCGACCAGCTTCTTCATGCGCTCGATATTCTCGGGGATGTCCCGAACGACGATGCTATTGGTGCGAGTATCCACTTGGACGATGGCCTGGTTTCCAGGGTTCGCCCCAGCCGCGCCGCCGCCTGAGCCGCTCGCGGCCCCTGCAGCCGCCGCGGTGCTCGTGGTCCCGAATTTCGTCAGAATTTGCTGCAGATCGGCCGGGTTGGCGTAATTGATCGGAAAAACCCGGGTCACTCGAGGAGCGCTCGCTTCGGAGGCGAGCTTGGCCTGAAGCTCCTGCTGCTTTTCTTGGGTGAGGTTGGTGAGAGTGACCACGCGCAAAATATTGTTATTGCGCTCGGCTCCCAGCCGCTGAGAGCGCAGGATGATGTCCAGGGCCTGATCCCATGGGACATCTTGAAGCGAGAGCGTGACTTTTCCCTTCACATCGTCGCCGACCAAGATATTGAAACCGCTCGCTTCCCCGATCAGGCGGAACACGTCGGCCAAATCCGCGTCCCGCACTTGAATCGTGATGGGCTTTCCCGAAAAGCGGTGCGTGTCTTGATTTTGCGCGAATTGATCCAATGCGGTCTTGGGCTCCGGAGAAGCGGGCGCCGCGCTGGCGCTATCGCCCTTGGGCGGGATCGTATCTCCGACGCTCACTTGCTCTTCAGTCGCGGGCTGGACCAGGGGCGCGGGAGGGGCATCGCCCGGCACGGGTACCGCATCGGTCCCGCTTGAGGCGACCGGCGAAGAGCTTCCCTCGTTGGGAACATTCACCTTCAACACGTTGCCCTCTTGAGCGACCTGCACTGAAGCGGGATCCGCGCCCTGCCTCAATTGGATAACGAGCTGAACCTTGGAACCGTTTTGGCTGGGGCTCACGAGAAGCACTTTGCTGTCCATCGATGAGGTGTCGAGTAGGCGATTCGCTTTTGCAGCCGTGCCCAATTTGGCGTCCGGGATTTCAATGACCAGCTGATTCTCCTGATTCGCGCGCTGGGTAAAAGTCACGGGCTGATTCGAGCGAATCTCGAGATGACTCTCGCTCCCCTTGCCCTCAAAAGCCAGGGACTGAATCACCGCTGGAGCCGCGCTGGCCGTGATCGGCAGGGCAGCGCTCAAAAACGCGAAAAATCCCGCTATTTGGTGGACACTCTGAAAATATTCTCGGAACTTCATGTTCCTTCCCCCTCTGGTAAAATTTCCTACTTCACTGCCTTCATCCAACTCGTTTTTGATTCTTCGGGCAAGCTCACCACCGAATCCACTTCTTCCTCTTTACCCAGGAGGTTCACGATTTTTTCCCTGACGACCACGGACTGCGGCGTGATCCTCTTGATCCAGCCTCGATGAACCCCGACCTTCATGTTCTCGGACACGAAATAAGTTTTCCCGCTCGGCCCGGCGATCATCGCCCTGACTTTCTCGGGGCCCGTGAGCACTCCCAGCATCTTGAACTGCTCGACCGGGATGGTTTCAAGCTCGCTTTTCGCGCCGAGCAACGTATTTTGAATCTGGGGGCGCTTGAAGGGGTCGCGCAACTTCAAGAGCGCGTTCGCTGAAATGATCGGGGCGACGGGCGGCAATGAAGTGGCGCTCGTCATTGAAACCCCTGGCGAACTCCCCGGCGAAGCGCCGGGCTGCGGCGCATTGGCGGGGGCGGGCGAAGCCGGTGCCGCGGCGAAACCGGCGGGCGGCGCGGTTTCTGGCGCGGCGAAGGAAACACCACCTCCCTGCAAACTGACGAAACTCAGGATGAAAATGAGCGCGCGGGCCATTCTTAGTTGCCCCCCTTCGGCTCTGGGGCGGCCTCTTGAAGCGTTTTCATCCCGGTCTGCACGATGTCGTCCGCCTTGGAACCCAAATACCGGTAAGCCTTCACCTGCAAGGTTCCATTAAGCTCGACGTAGGGCGCGATGCTTGAGCCCGTCCTCCTGAAATCAAAGTCATCGACGCGGATCACGCGCTCGGAGTTCGAGATTCTTTCCATGAACAGGAGAAGCTGAACGTAGACCGAGCGGAACTTCAGCTCAAAGATCTGCTCCACGTAATATTCGTTGCTCTTGCTCTCGGTGGGGCGAATTCCCAGGACGCTGAGCCCGGTTTTGGCCGCCTCATTCACGATGAGCTTGATCAAGCTCGGAACATCCAGCTGATCGCTCAACGTCAGCTTCATCTCATCGAGCTGCTGGGCCAGGAGCCTCAGTTCAGCGCGCTTCTGATCCAAGTTCCTGTAAAAATCGCTCGCCTGTTGAATCCTCACTTGAAGCGCGTGATTCCCCGCTTGAAGCGACTCGACCTGCTCCTGTTTGCTGCGAATGGGTGAATCCGGCCCGAACTGGAATGAATAAAGATCCCAGCCTAAATAGCCCAAATAGAGAAAAAGAAGCGGGAAGAAGGGGATCTTCTGGAGCAGCCCGGCCATTCTTTCTGATTCCACGCCTACTCCTTCCTCATCTGCGTTTCGCCGCGAGATCGAACTGCGCGACTTCAGCCCCGGTGTCGTCCTTGGAAATTAGCGTGCTCAGCAGGCGCACGTCCTTGAAATACGCGCTTTCCATCATCATCTTCATGAAATCGGAAATCTGCGTGTAACCCACTGAATGACCCTTCAAAATCACGTCCTCTTTGCCCAGCTTTAAATCGGAGAGCCAAACCTCGCCCGGAATCCCGCTCGCCAAGGTGAAGAGCATCTTGGGGGAATTTTGTCGATCGGCGATCAATTTTTGGATCGTCTGGATCTTAGTGCGAATGGTGCTCTCATCCGCTTCCAAGGTTTTTTTGATGAGTTCAAAGCCCTTCACCTTTTCCATTTCCACATTGAGCCGGGACTGCTCGGTGGTCAGGTCAGTGATTTTTTGGTCCATCTTCTCGAGCTCGTCCTTCTTGTAGCTATCGAGCAGGAACCAAACTGCGGCCGCTCCCGCCACTGAAAGGGCGATGCGGCTCAAGCCGCTGGTTTTGAGCTGTTCGAATTTGAAGTCGAATTTGAACCGGCTCGGCTTCGAATCCGCCGCGTCAAAGGCGAGCGTGGATTGCTTCTTGGAAGCGAGGTTGATCTTGATCATTTCGTCCCCGCTCTCAGCGCGAGCCCGATCGGGATCGCGGCGATCGGAGCGATCGAAGCTAGGTAATCCGGCGTGAAGATGGATTCATCATAGCCGATCGCGCTGAAAGGATTCATCAGTTGAGTGGGAATCTTGATGGCCTCCTCGACCATGCGCGAGAGCTCGGGGATTTTCGCCCCCCCCCCGGCCAACAAGGCGTAAGCCACGGGCGCTCCCGTCGATGACGCATTGTAGAAATCAAGCGCCCTCTTGATTTCGCCCGAGAAATTCTCGGACATGACGTGAATGATCTCATTGACCTCCTGCGGGACACCGCCGGC
Source organism: uncultured Bacteriovoracaceae bacterium (assembly GCA_964563795.1). GTDB lineage: Bacteria > Bdellovibrionota > UBA1018 > UBA1018 > UBA1018 > CAZLYB01. Next base: position 261,109 of record CAZLYB010000001.1, read on the forward strand.
GCTTCCCACGCTCAGCTTCAGCGACTCGGCGTCGCTGAACGAAAGATTCAGGTGCTTCTGGATCTCGGCGGTCAAGTGCCTTCCCCCGAGAAGCGATTCTTTCGTGAAAACCGGCGTTCCCCGATGGACGATCGTGAGCTTGATCGAGCTCGCCCCGATGTCGATCAGTGCGACCGCCTCAGTATGGCTCGCCGGATAGATCAGCTCATAGAGATTTTGAAGCGCGAAAAAATCCACGTCCACGACGCGCGCCTTGAGGCCCGCATCCTCGATCGTGCTCATGTAACTCTCGAGCACGGATCGCTTCACTGCCACCAGGAGCACCTCGACTTGATTGTCCTTGTTCCTGGAGATCATATGGTAGTCCATGACCACCTCGGAGACGTCAAAAGGCAAGTATTGCTCCGCCTCCCAAAAAACTTGGTCTTGAAGATCTTTGATGTTAGGCGCTTCCAAGGACATCCGCTTGATGATGACCGAAGTTCCTGAAAGCGAAGTGCAGACGAATTTGGTTTTCAACGGGATTTGATCCGACAACTTTCGGATTGCCTCAGCGACCGCCACTTGGTTGATGATTTCCCGGTTGACGATCGCTTCTTCGGGCAGCTGAACGATCCCGAAATGCTCCAGGCGCCAGCTCTTTCCCGATTTTTTAAGTTCAGCTAGTTTAATCGAGGAAGTTCCGATGCTCAACCCGACCGCGACGTTGCCGGCGGAAAAAGAAAGCCAATCGGGGAGCTTTGATAAAAAACGCACTGCCGCCATTTTATAAATTTTACAGCCTGGGCAGCTGGGGTCAACTTTTCTCCGGGGGAGAGTTCATTCCAATTCGATTTTTCCGTCTTCGCCCTGGACGAACACGAAGGCGACCCGATCCATTCGCGGCCGATTCGTCAAGTCTTTGTCGGGCAAATCCCGCTTGGGAATGATAGCGAAGGCGAGAAGCTCCGTTTTCGAGCTCCCCTCGTAAGGGCTGTAGCAATAAGAATCCAAAATCCCGGGATACCCCCACAGGGAGGAGTGACTGGGATTCACCCAAGCGAAGAACTGACCTTCATGGGGCTGCGGCAGGCGGTTTTCACGAACAAACTCAAAAGGACTCCCCATGCAGCGCAGGGATCTTTCCACTCGGTACAACAAGTGCCCCCCTTCATGGAGGAGCTGAATCCGATAGGCGCGGCGATCAATGCTCGCCTGTTTTTTGATCCAAGCGATCTCCCCGGCGAACTGACGGGCCAAAGCGAGCGCCTGCCATCGGGGCAATTTCTCCCAAACCCCGGGCATCGCTGAAAGCAGAACAAAAACGATGAAGGCAGCGAACATCCACAGCCAACGCCTCCGCCTGGCCCGAAGCTCAATTTTTTCCCAGAGCTCGTAACTCCTCCACTCGGCCTGCTGCCAGCGCTCTTCCGCTAGATCGGTATCGTATATCGGAACCATAGGGCGTCGCTCCAAAGGTAGTAAAACAGACCCGCCACCACAAGAAAAGGCCCATACGGAATTGCGATTGAGCGCCAATCCCGGTTTCTGCCGAAAAATGCGATGCCCATCCCCACGAGGCTCCCTAAAACCGAGCTGACCAAAATCACTGAGAAGACCCCTGAAACCCCGATGAAGGAACCCAGCATCGCCAAAAGCTTAATATCCCCTCCCCCGAGCCCCATGCGCCCCGACCACCGTTCGTACGCCCAAGCCATGAGATAAAATACGCAAAACCCGACGCCCGCTCCCAACAGCGACGAGAGAAAACCCAGACCTGGAACCCAAATCGAGCTCAAAAGCCCGAGCGCCAATCCGCCCAAGCTCAAGGCATCAGGAATGATCCGATGCTCCAGGTCAATGAAGGCGATCGCGATGAGGATCGCTGCGCAGGGCCAATCCCTCAAAAAAAGCAAGATCCCCCAGTCCAACCTCACTCGCATGGCTAAAAACGTGATGGCGGTGAGCAATTCAATGACGGGATAGCGAATGGAGATGGAATCTCGGCACGAACGGCACTTCCCCAAAAGCATGAGGTAGCTCAAAACGGGGATGTTATCGTGCCAAGGAATAGGTTTCTTGCATTTCGGGCAAAGGCTCCTCGACCAAACGATCGGTTGCCCCAAAGGCAGGCGGACGATCAGCACATTCAGGAAGCTCCCCACGATCAATCCCACCCCGAGCGAAATCACGTTCGTGAGCCAAATCGGCCAAAACTCCACTTGTCCCATCTCAAGCCCCATCTAGAGCTCCTTTCGCCGAATGAAAAACCCAGCGAGCCCAATGCTCAGGGCGATCCAAACCGCCGCATAAACGATGGCGACCAGCGCGAAGTCCCAGCCTACGGGCAATCCATAGGTCACTTTGTTCCCCAAGTTGAAGTGACTGAAGTCGGGAAAAACCCAGGACAATGCGTTCAAGATTTTTTTTTCCAGGAGATGCTCGGTTTTTGCGGCGAGCAATCTCAATTGAACGACGTTATTGCCGATCAAATAGACCCCGAGGGTCATCCCGATCGACAATGAGGTGGTGGTGAAGGTGGAGAACATCAAAGCGAGCGCGCTGAGGATCAGAGACTGAAAAACGAGGAGCGGGGAAGCCCAAATCAGGGTTCCGCTCAGCTCTGACCCGCCCCCCACCGACAGGAGGAGGAGCAAATGCATCGCCCCCAATAGAAAGCCGTTTAAAATCAAAACCGCGGCGATCCCGCAAAATTTCCCGACGATGAATTGAAGGCGCGTGATCGGCCGCGAAAGCGCGACGACCATCGTGCGCCGCTCAATCTCCCGGTGAAGCGCCCCGGCCGACAGAAAAATCGAGAAGAGGGTCAAAGCGATGTTGATCGCCGACACGCCGAAATCGATCAGCACCCGCTCAGGCCGCATGAAATCAAGCTTCGACGCCAAAATGCTGATCGCGAACAAGAAGGCCGCGATCAGGAAAATATTATAGACCACCCGATCGCGCAAAATTTCCCTGAATGTGGAAGAGCCGACTGCCGTCGCGACCGCAGTGAGGGTGGGCGGCTTGAATTCCATCTTTTTGGGCCGGGATGATTTTGCCTTATTCATTATGATTCCTCGAAAATGGATTCCAACGTCGGTCGAATCGGGGTCACCCAGAGGATTTTCGCGTTCAGCCGAAGCAGCTCGGCGAGCACCCGGCTCACCGAGTCCTGGCTCGAAACCGACGCGCAAATTCCTCCCGGAATTTTTCTCATCGAAGCCAGTTCGCCGATGGAACCCGCCCGTTCTTCGGTCACTGAGCTGAAGGCGATCTCCGTTTTCAGCGGGCCTTGCGACAGGAATTGGCCGATGGGGCCGCAGCCGAGCAGGGATCCCTTGCGGATCACCGCCACTTGATCGCAGATCGCTTCCACGTCGGGGATGATGTGCGAGCTGAAGAAGATCGTCCGCCCCTCCGACGCCAAGGTGAGGATGAGCTCCCGGATTTCCTTCCTCCCCAGAGGATCCAATCCGCTCATGGGCTCATCCAGGACGAGGAACTCAGGATCGTGGATCAGCGCTTGCGCGATCCCAATCCTCTGAAGCATCCCCTTGGAGTAATTTCGGAGCTCCAAGTCCTCCGCGCCTTTCAAGTCAACTGCCTTGAGGACCTTGGGTGAACGAGCTTGAATCTCGGCCCGGGAAAGGCCCGCGAGCACCCCGAAGTAGCGCAGCAGTCCATTTCCCGTCAAATGCTCATGGAAATAAGGCCTTTCTGGGAGATAGCCCACGCAGGACCTCGCTTTTTCGCTGGAGGCGTCGTTGCCCATCACCAATACTCTCCCCGCCGAGGGTTTACGCAATCCAGTGATCAAATGAATCAACGTCGTCTTGCCCGCTCCGTTCGCTCCCAAAAACCCATAAATGCTACGCTCCGGAATTTTCAGATTGATGCCCTTGAGGACTTCCGCCCGCTTCATCCAGAAGCCCGCCCTGAAAGACTGCCCGACATTTTCGACTTCCAGCATCATCATGGCATCTTACTCCAATCCAAAAACGGGGACGTGAGGGGTCGAAGAAATCACCTGGCCGCTTTTTCCCAGCTGTAGGAACCCGCCCCAAGGATCCAAGCTATTGAGCTGATTGTAACTGAGGAATTTCTTCCACCATCGGTTCATCTGTGCTGAACTGACTTGCGAGCGGGAGCGATACTCAGGGAGGCTATTCAAGTAGGAACGAAAATTCAAATTCAGCTCATGAAGGTATTGAGCCAAAATCAATGAATCCTCCTTGCGCTTCAACTCCCTTCGTTCTTGATCGCCTGATGCCTGCGTCATCATCAAGCGAAGCAATCGCCTGCCCACTTCATACTCGCCTCCCGGTTTATCCAATCGATTGGCGAGCCGCAAAAGATAAGCGGGGGCCCCCGCCAAAGGAGCGGCTTGGGAAAAAGCCCGAGCCGCCTCAGGCATGTGATTGAACTCAAAGAGCTCGACGTAGGCGAGGACGACGAGCAGTTGCCATTCCTTCGCCCAGTATTTTTCGCGAAACGCGGAAGGGTAAGTCCCGAGTTTTTCAGCGCGAAACTGCTGACCTTTTTCCAGAAGCGTTTTCGCGCCCAGATTGTCGTTGCGCACAACCGTCAAGAGGCTCGAGCCGGCGACGTATCCCTCAAAAAACGCGGGATCCAAATCAGTCGCCAAATCAAGATCCGGAAAAATGGAGGCGTGCATCCCCGCCTCCACCGGCTGCAGGCCGGGATCCAATAACGCCGTGATCCAAAACCAATCCACGGCCGCGGGCCAATGGCCGAATGTCAGCGCCTTGAAAAGCTCCGGATTGGTTTTCGGCCGGCTTTCCCGGGGAAGCTCGACCCAAGCGGCGTCCATTCGCGTCAGTTGCGCGTTCAATGACCATTGCGCGCCAGCTAAACCGAGGAGTCCGATGAATATTTTGAATCGGGTGAAGGGCATTTTCTTCAATCTCTGAAGATAGTATTACCCAAGCCTGAAAATAGGAATAAAATGGTGAAAGAATGGATCAAAAACCTTCTCCTCATTTCGTCATCGCTGGAAAAAACGGCTTTACCCTCTTGGAGCTCATGGTCATCGCGGGGATCGCGGGAATCGGGCTCCTTCTTTTCACCCAAGGATTGCTTCAGTACCTTTCCAATTCGACGCAATTGCGTGAAAAAGTGGAAAACTCAGTGGATGCGAAGCGGTTCAGCGCTTTTTTCGTGCCCACCATCGAATCCTCCAACATCGCGGTTCAATTCCAGCATCTTCCCATTGAGGTGAAGGCGGCGGGAGCATGCGCCGCCCTCAGCGCGACCGTCGAAAGAGCTTCGCCGCTGCTCAAAAAATTGGATTCAGCGAATTTGCTGAAATGCGTGGACCGCTCCGATTCCGCTATTTCTTCATTTCCCGATGCCATCGAGTTTTTCCGCGATTCGGATGCCGTTTTGAAGTCTTATCCCATGACGCTCGGGAAAAATGCGGCGACCCTCCAATCTAATCCCCCTCTTTCGCTAAGCTCTTCGGTCATTCAGGGGAACTACTACGCGACTTGGCCGCTCATTGATCAAAGCAGCCCACCGCTCCTGATCCTCAAGAGCATTGATCAGAGCGTGAGCTTGACCTATGAACTCGCTTCGGCGAATGCGTCGCCACCCGCTGCCCAGCAGAGACGCGCGCTCTTTCGTTCCTCGAACCCCAGCCTGTCCTCGGCAAGCCTCGTCGGCACTGTCCTCTTGATCTACAACTTGGCGCAGCCCACCCACTATTTCTTCCAGATCATCTCCGAGGCGCTCGCCTGCAATCCTGGCTCTTCGATGCCGCCCCCCTGCGACACAGCGGGGGTTCCCATCACCGCCACGAGTGGTCATTTCGCGTTAGGTTTGGAGCCCGTCACTTCCGTCATCGGGCAGTTCGATCAAACTTATTGGCCCGCCTACCCCTCATCACCTTCGTTGCCGTTCAACCTGGCCGCAGATTCCCCGTCCGGCTCAGGGGATACATACCTTTGGAAAAACGCCTACAGCGCGACGAACAACCAGCTTTCATCGTTTTATCCGTTCGCGACCGAAGTTTTTTCGCTTTCCACGCCCACGAGTGGCGCAGGCGCCTCCTCGGCGTTTGACCCGGTGGCGAGTATTTTGGATCCCACCAAAAAAGGCGTCGATCTCAGGAGAATCGCCGCTTTTTACCAAGCGCAGGGGGTCAGAGTTCAATTCGTAGGAATCCCGGTCCAAATGACCGCTTACTATTTGATGCTCGGATCAAAAGTAAAGGCAGGAACCCCGGGAGTGCAAAACAAATACTCCCTGGTTCAAAAGCACTTTAGGTACGCTTCGAGCGGGCCAGCTAGTTCGCTGACCCAAGTCCTCATGGACGACTTGCCGGGATCCATCGCGATCGCCAGGAAAATCGGCACGCAGACTTTTAGCGCTTTTATTTACCAGTGAGTAGCGATCACTTGCTCACGGTGCCCGTGGTCGTATCTCGCGTGCCGGTGGTGCTCGTCGTCGTCGTTTCTTTCCCGGTCGTCCCAGTATCTGAGCTGGTCGTGTCTTTCGTGCCGGTGGTGCTCGTGCCGGTCCCAGTTGTGATGGTCCCAGTTGTGATGGTGCCAGTCGTGCTCGTTGAACTGCTGGATGAAGTCGTCGTCCCTCCGGAGCTCGGGGGTGGCGTCCAGGTAGCCAGGGAAGTTCCCACGCTCGGGCGGCTCACCGCTGAAGGCAGCGTGGTGCTCATAGTTTGACTCGAACTGATCCCCATGCTGGTCGTGGCTTGATAAAAGGCGCTTGAACTTTGATAGGATCGACTGACTCCATTCACTTCCCCGCTCTGGAGAACTAATGTCTGCACGTAAAGCTGGCTTGGATCCGCTGGATTCCTCCGGATCTTCGCTTCAATGCCGCTCGAGCAGACGGGGGTGGATGATCCTCCCACGCGCGTGGGCTGATCCCCGGGCGTCGTTGAAAAAACGCCGATCAATCCGCTCGACCCGGCTGAATTCGTGTTCGTCGCCCCGCTGTCCTTGAAGCAGGCCACATACGTCACTCCCTGCCCCGAGGAATTCACAAAATAAGGAAAAGACTCCGGGGCAATCGCCAGCAAAGACCCCATCTCAAAGAGGGTCTGGCGGCCCTGCATCTGCAGTCTCAAGCCCGAAGCGCTTTGATTTTGCTTCCAGAGCGTGCCGCTCACAACGAGCAAGCCGGTGACGAGCAAACTGCTCGTGATCAATAACTCAATCAGAGTGAACCCTTTTTGATTCATTGGAGCGACCTCAGTGAGAATGCCAGATTATCGCTGAATGAAGTGAACAAATGCTGGAGGTGCATCGTGGCGGTTGAAGGAGTCAGTGAGGGAATGAGGCAAAACGCGTTCGTCGAAGCGTCACAAAGGTAAGTGTACCCGACGGCGGGATCCGTCCTACAATTGGATAAGGAGGGCTGAATCACCCCACCCACCGTAGTTCCCAGGCAATTTGGGGCAACCGCTCCGTAAGGGCGATAAGCGTAGTAAGTGGCGTCCGAATTGGTCGGCAGCGACTTGAAGATCGGGACGAAAAAATTTTGCCCGGTGCTCGTGGCGATTTGCTGAAACTGCCCTTGAATTGATTCAAAGCTCTGGCCCGGAGGGAGAACGGCGTTCTGAAGCTGGCTGGGCTCGTTGGGATTGGCGATGATCAACCGGCGCTGTGAGCCGGATCCCAGATCCTGGATGTTGATTTGGTTCGCGACGATGTTGCCGAAAACGACGTAATTAAAAGCGGGGCCTGAACTATTGTTTTTAATGTAGATGTTGAGAGTATCGACCGCGATCAATCCGCAAAAAACGGGATAGCCGAGAGCGGGATTGGACGGCGTAAGCGTGCCTCCGCTGCTCACCATGTCGATGCCTGAAAAGTCGATGGTGAATGAAGATCCGGTGACCAGCTTTTGGTAGACCAGGATTCGAGGAGGGTCGCTCGCTCCCGGAGGCGCGATGCACGTGTCATCGAGCTTGAACCCTGTGGCGCTCCCAATGGGAGAGCCGATGCTGATGTTCGGGGCTGAATTGAAGTTAGCGGCGGAGTCCACATAGACCTGGGTCGCGCCTGCGCCTACCGCTGAAACTCGCGCCGATGGCGGAGTGGGCGGAGCGCCCGAGGGGAGCGAGACTTGCTGCGAAAGATCGGGTAAAGGCCGATCGATGCCATTGTGATAATCGATCTTTTGATTCCAAGCTTGGTACTGACCGGCGTAGGGGCCTGGGTCCTCCATCGGCAGCACGCCGATCGAATCGAGCCCGAGGACTCCGGTGTTGATCCCCCCTTTGAAAATCGGCTGCAAAGCGCTCAGATCAACGGACCCCCCCGTGAACGCGGAAGTGCTCGAAAGGCTTTTCGCTCGATAATCGACCACTCGATCAAACACTACGCCCGTGGAAGCGGCAAAAACCGCCGCTGGCAGCAGGGTATCGAGCGAAGTCGGCTCCGAGCGGCTCGCCACGTAGACTGAGCCCGCAATCTGGAGGTAGGCTTTCGTCGCTCCCGGCACATTGATGCGGGCGCCCGAAAAGGAGGCCGCGTGCGGAAAAACCAAGGCGTAATCGATCAAACGGGCGACCTTCAAAAGATAATTGGTCGTGAGGTTGAGCGTGCGGATTTGCTCTCCCGACTGCCCATCCTTAGAAAAGGGCTTATCTTTTTGGCGCGAGATCGCTGAGATGCCGACCGAAACAGCCCGGGTAAATGAGTTAAAATCAGGGTCCGACGCTGGCCGAATCGTGATTTGAATCGTGTCCAAAATTCCCAGGGGCCCCGTCTCAACCGTCGTTAAAAGACAGTTGATCAATTCAGACCCATCATCCGTATCTGTCGCGCTCAACGTCCATTTCTTGACCAGCGGCGGGAGCGTCCCGCCGGCGATGGTCTTGCTGAAATCCCTGAAGTTCTTGAATGCGGCATTCAGCGAAGAGCAATCCGCTCCGCCCACTCCCGAAGTAAGAGGGGTGATCAGGAGTTTTTTCACGCGCTGATGTACGGAGTTGACGACTTGATTGAGCTCAATTCCGGATTTTATGGAGATCGCGTTTTGACGGCCGTAACTGCCGATGTAACTCCAGAGCAGCGTTGCTCCGAGGACAATAGCCAGCAGCAGCGGCAAAACCACGACGATCTGCCCTGAATTGCTGAAATTTGAATTCGCGAGAAACTGCTTATGACGTCCCACGGTTTTTCCCACATCACCTTTAAATGAATTACCCTTCAAGAATACCATTTTTCGAAGAGGTTGAAAACATCGCCGCCCGATCCCTGTGTCTAAAGCCACCCTTCCCTCACGCCGGCTTTCGCTGGATCAGGCAGGTCCGATGATTCGCCACCCACGCGTACGCTCTTCTCCCCAGAAAAGGGATGCCTGGCAAATACAGGATCCAACTTGCCAGACAGGTGAGCGGCAACCGATGCGAAATCCATCGAAACGCGTCATACCCTCCCAGCCATTTTCCTTCCGGGGTTCTGACGAGGAGTTCCTTTTCAGCCCTCTCACTTTCGAAGCCGAGGTTTTGGGGGGGAAATCTCCTGAAATCCACGGGCTCCAAGAGCTTGAAAAAATCCATCGCGAGGATCACATGCGTTGAACGCACGCAAAACTCGCAGTCCCCGTCATAATAGAAAGCCGTCGGCTTCTCGAGCCACCTCCTCAGGGCCAAGCGAAATTTCAGCTTCGCTTTGCGGTAAACGTCGGCGTCGATGAAGCAGGCGTAGGCCGAGAGCGTGATCCACTCAAAAAGCGGGATGTTCATCGAGTATTCAATCCCAAGGTGCAGAAAAACCCCGGAGATTAGGACAGCATAGCGAAGCTCCGCGAACCAGACGAGGACGCCCATCGAAAACTCCACCAATAAGGTGCCCCAGGTGGTGAGTTGAATGAACCAGGCATGATCGAAAAGCCCGAAAACCGGGAACCTCTCAAATTCTTTTAGCCTCGAAGTGTAGTAAGTCGCTACCCCGTCGAGCCAAGCGTTTCCCTGCACTTTCCAGAGAAAAGTCGAAAGATAGAGCACTGAAAGCTGGATTTGGATCAACCTTTGCGCCCAGGGTGAATAAAGCCGATGTTTCGGTGAGGCCCTTCCTTTGAAAAGGGCGATCAGCCGATCCACCGAGAGCGCTGCGCCAGCGGGGGCGAAGATCAGGAAAAAAGACAGGACTCTCATGAGGGTGTCGCCGCTATGGAGAATGAGGACATTGCGGTTGTGAAGCGAGCAGATCGCCACGAAAACAACAATGGAGGCGATCCGCGTGAAAAGACCGACCATGAGGCAAAAAGCCGAGACGAGCCAAGTCGAGAAGAAAATCCGGACCGCGGATTCCGTACTCGGCATCCATTGAAGCAAGTTCACCCGAATTCCAGGGGTGATCCGAGCGGCCGTCTCAAGGGACATGACCCCCTGTGGGCCGAACCAAGTTTGCAGCTCCGGCAAAAAAAGCAGCCCATTCGCTAAGACGAGAAACCCAAACAGAATCCTAAAAACTCCGATCGGAACGGGGGAAATCGGCTCCATCAGGAATCGATCCCATGCCTTAAACAGGTTTTTCAGGCGGGGAAGATTCATGGCGCTTTCGCTTTTCCCAGGAGGGCAACCGGCACTGAATACTCGTAGAAAAGACGGGACTGCAAATGCGGCTTGTCGTAGGTTTCCCTCACTGAAGCGATCGAGCGCGCAGGGACTGGCGAAGGGATGTTCTCCCAGAATCGGTGGAGCTTGACGTTGACCGGGGGATTCGAGGGATCGCGGTCATTCAGCCGCGCGATGAAGAGGGCCGTATCCGGCCAGATGATCGAATAAGAATCCAGGCGCACGCGGTCATGGGCCCATTTGCGGTAACGCTCCTTGCCGTAGCGCTCCCAAATCCCGTAATGCTCCATTCGAGGAAATTCCCACCGCCTCATCGTCCCATCCCGGTAGAAGATCTCAGCCTCAAGATGGGAGTTCACTGATAAAGGCTCGGGGGAGAACATATCCCAATCTTGCCACAGCCCCGAAAGATTCATGTAGGGTTTCAAAAAAGCGGTCGCCCGTTTCTTGGTCGGAGCGTAATACGGCAGGGACCACGCGCAGATCGCGACGACGTGAAAGAGGGCGAAAAAGTGGGCCAGCGCACTTCTAGGATGCACGACCTCAGTTCGGTAAATATCAATGATTTATTGAATTTTTTGGCCGCCGAGAAAGCATCCGCGTCAAAGCCGACCCCCCCGTTAAATAAATTTCTTTCAACGGCCGAGAAACACCTGTAAAATTAAATTATATCTAATGAACCCACGCAGTACGTTACTGGAGGCTTGATTTCATGAAATTATTCAAGAATAATGGCGGTTTTACTTTGATTGAACTCATGGTTGTGGTGGGGATCATCGCGATCCTGCTCGCCATCGCCATTCCGAATTACCAAAAATATCAGGCCAAAGCCCGGCAGACGGAAGCGAAACTCAACCTCGCGGCCGTTTACACCGCGGAGCGCGCCTTCTCGGTGGAAAACTCAAGCTTCACGACTTGCCTGAGAGAGATTGGCGTCGCCGCAGACGGGTCAAACACTTTTTACGTGGTGGGATTCATGATCGGAGCGGCGAGCACCAATACTTGCGGACCACGCAATGACGGGGACTGCAAAGGGCTGGGCTGGGATACTTCGGCAGCAGCAACCGTTGCGATCTCTCCCTGCTCGGCGGGAGCCCCAACAGCAGGAACGACTGCCGGTACCGCCACGAGCTATGTTCCCATCGTAGCCTCAGCGAGGGCGAACAGCTCGGCCAACTTCAACAACGTGGGTACGATGACGGGCACCAACGGCTCGGCCGCATCGGTTACAAGCTCTGCTTTTAACGCCGGGGCAGTGGGGAACATCAATAGCTCCTCCTCAACGACCTATGATGGCTGGACCATCAACCAGAACAAAATTTTAAGCAACGTGGTCCCTGGGCTTTAAGAGCGAGGCAAGCCTTTCTCGAAGCGGACAGCGAGTCGGAGTGAGGGGGAGTTCGCGCCGTCTCACTCCGACTCGCTGTCCGCTTCGCCTTCCTCATCCGATTCAACGCCTAGCTTCTTGAGCCGGTAGCGGATGCTGCGAAAGCTGATCCCGAGGAGTTCGGCCGCCTTCTTCTTCACTCCGCCTGCGTGCTCCAGCGCGCTCATCAGGAAGATGCGCTCAATTTCGCCGATGATGGAATCCAAGTTGACCGCCCCGTACTGAAAATCAGGCGCGGGGATTCGGAGCTCAGATTGCAGCGCCCCACTGGGCAATTCCCCAGGCGCCCGTTTCGGCTCGGAATTGAGCTTCACCTTTCCCGCCGCCGAGTTTTGCACGTCCTCGGGAAGCGAGCTCACTTCGATGCGCGAGCTATTTTCCATCATCACCGCGCGCTCCATGACATTCTCGAGCTCGCGCACGTTGCCGGGCCAGGGATAGGCCGAAAGGCACTTCATCGCCTCTTCGCTGATTTCTGAAATCGACTTCGAGGCTTTTTTCGAGCATGCCTTGAGAAAATGCGAAACCAGGAGCGGCAAATCCTGCTTGCGATCCCGAAGCGGCGGCGTTTGAATTTGGATGACGTTCAAGCGGTAATAGAGATCCTCGCGAAAAGTCCCCGCCGCTACCGCGGCCTCCAAGTCCCGGTTCGTCGCGGCGATGATGCGCACGTCGATCCGAATGTCCTCGGTTCCCCCGACCCGGCGAATGACGCGCTCCTGGATCGCCCGGAGCAGCTTCACCTGCATCCCGAGGGGCAGCTCCCCCACTTCATCGAGAAACAAAGTCCCGCCCTGGACCGCCTCAAAAAGACCCGTTTTATCTTGGACAGCGCCGGTGAAGCTGCCTTTCTTGTGGCCAAACATCTCGCTCTCGATCAGGTTTTCGGGGATCGCGCCGCAATTCACGGGGACGAACGGCTTGCTTTTGAGCGGGCCCAGCTCGTGGATCATGCGGGCGACGAGCTCTTTGCCGGTGCCGCTTTCCCCGAGGACCAGCACGTTGGCTTTGGAAGGGGCCACGCGCTCAATCCAGCCGTTCAGCTCCTTCATGAGCTTTGATTTTCCGATGATCGGGCGGCTCGGTCCCATGCTCATGAAACAGCACCCGCGATCCGGAACACGGGCAGGTACATGGCGATGAGCATGCCGCCTACCATCGCTCCGAGGATCACCAGCACCAAAGGCTCGATGAGCTTCGTGAGGCCCGCCACGAGGATCGAAACTTCCTCTTCATAAAAATCCGCGATCTTTTCGAGCATCTTATCCAAGTTGCCGGTGGACTCACCCACGCTGATCATCTGTACCGCCATATTCGGAAAAACCTTCAGCCGTGCGATCACCAATCCCAGTGTCTTCCCAGACTCGACTTCCATACGGATTTTCGCGACCGCTTCTTCCAGGACCGCGTTGTTGATCGTCGCCTTGCAGATGTCGATGGCGTCAATCAGGTTGATCCCGGAGCTCAAAAGCGTCTGCATCGTGCGTGCGAAGCGGGCAACCCCCGCTTTCTGCATCAAGGTGCCAAAAAGAGGGGCGCGAAAGAGCGCGTGATCCAAGAATGCCCTGCCCTCCTCGGACTTCACGTAGCGAAGGGAGACGAATCCCAAAAAAGCCGCTCCGCCTGCGAGGTAGATGAAATGATTGATCACGAAATGCGACATTCCCATGACCAAAAGCGTAGGCCCCGGCAGCGATTGATTCGAACCCTTGAGCAGCTCCTCGAACTTTGGAATGACGAAAACCAGGATCATCGTGATGATCCCGATCCCCACCAAAATGACGAGCACCGGGTAAAGCAGGGCCCCTTTGACCGCTTTTCTGAGGCGATCCGCTTCTTCCAAGTATTTCCCGAGCCGCTTGAGCATTTGATCGACCGATCCCGAGGTCTCGCCTGCCCGCAGAAGCGCGATGTAAATCTTCGGAAAAATCTTGGGGTAGCTCGAAAACGCTTCCCAGAGATACGAACCCGAAGAAACTCGTTCTTTGATGGCTTGCAGCGCGGATCGCAATGAGCGCTCCTGAGACTGATCCGCCAGCACTTCAAGCCCTTGCACCACTGGGATGCCTGAGCTCAACAATACTTGAAGCTGCCGAGTGAACGAGAGCAAGGAGGCGAGGCTCACGCCCCCAGTCGCCTTGAGCATCTGCCCGAGATCGACATTCAGCGCGCCGACCTTGGAAATCCTCACTGGCCGCACGCCCTGGCCCCGAAGGGTCATGCGCAGATCGCCCTCGCTGGGGGAATTCAGCTTTCCGGAAACTCGCTTCCCGGCGCGATCGACGCCCTGGTATTGAAACTCGGGCATTCCTTAGCGCCTCTCCTGGAGCGCAGTCAGGTGCTTGATTAGCTCTTCCGGCATCCAGCTGTGCTCGAGGGCATCCGCTTTCGAAAGCGCGCCAGAGCGAACCAGCGAGACCAAGCTCTGATTCATGGTTTGCATGCCGGTCTCATCCTGGCCCGCCTGCATGAGCGAATAAATCTGATGCACTTTATCCTCGCGGATGAGGTTGCGGATCGCCATCGTCGGGATCAATACTTCGCAGGCCATCGCCCGTCCCGACTCAAAACTCTTGGGGATCAGCTGCTGCGAAATGATGGCCTGGAGCGAAAATGAGAGCACTTGACGGATTTGCCCCTGCTCATGGGGTTGGAACACGTTGATGATCCGGTGAATTGATTGAATCGCGTTGTTCGTGTGCAGGGTCGCGAAGACCAAGTGGCCAGTCTCCGCCATGGTGAGCGCCATCTCGATGGTTTCCACGTCTCGCAACTCCCCCACCAAGATGAAATCGGGGTCTTGACGGAGGATTCGGCGAAGCGCGAGCGCGAAGCTCTTGGTGTCCACTCCCACTTCTCTTTGGTTCACGATGCAGTTTTTGTGCGGGTGGATGAACTCGATCGGATCTTCGATGGTAATCAAGTGCCCGAACTCCTCGCGATTGAGGATATCCAGCATCGAAGCGAGCGTGGTCGTTTTCCCGCTGCCCGTCGGACCAGTCACCAGGATCAGGCCATTCGGCCTACGGATCACTTTCTTTAAGATCTGAGGGAGCTTGAGTTGGTCAAAATCGGGGATCGTGAGCGGAATTCTCCGGAAAACGCCCCCGACGTTCCCTCTCTGGTAGAAGACGTTCCCGCGAAATCGCGCCAGCTCCTTGATCCCGAATGAAAAGTCGATCTCGAGATTTCGCTCAAAATCCGATTTCTGCGCCTCAGTGAGGACCGAGTAGCAGAGCTCCTTCGCGTCAGCGCTGTTCAAGGGGTCGGATTTCACCTTGACCATCTTGCCTTGGATGCGGAACTCGGGCGGAACGCCCACCGCGATATGCAAGTCGGAAGCATCCTGCTCCACCATCGTCTTCAAAAGCGCCGGTAATCCTACTTTCGCCATCTTCATGTCTCCATGGTCATGGTCAGCGCTTCTTCAAGCGTCGTTTTGCCTTCCAGAACCTTGCTCAACGCCGCCATACGCAGCGTCTTCATGCCCTCGCGAACCGCTTGGCGTTTCAGCTCGATCATGCTTTCCCCCTTGAGGACCATCTCCTTCAGAGTCGGGGTGAAATCCAGGAGCTCATAAACCGCGACGCGCCCCCGATAGCCGGTCTGGCTGCACTGCATGCAGCCTTTCCCTTTCCAGTAACGCGCTTTCGCCAAAACTTCCGGCGTGAATCCCACTTGGGAGAGGCGCTCCTTGGGGTAAGTCGCCTCCTGCTTGCAACTGGGGCAAATCGTGCGAAGCAGTCGCTGGGCCACCACCCCGTTGAGCGAAGCCACGACCAAAAAAGGCTCCACGCCCATATTGACCAAGCGAGTGATCGTTGCGGGAGCATCATTGGTGTGAAGGGTGGAAAGCACGAGGTGTCCCGTCAGTGCGGCTTGAATGGCCACTTCGGCGGTTTCATAATCCCGGATTTCCCCCACTAAAATCACATCGGGGTCCTGGCGCAGCAAAGAACGCAGGACGCTCGCGAAGGTGAGCCCGACATCGCGGTTGATTTGGACTTGGTTGATGCCTTCCATGTTGTATTCGACGGGATCCTCGGCCGTTGAGAGATTGTCCGCGACTTTGTTGAGATCAATGAGCGCCGAGTAAAGGGTGGTCGTCTTTCCGCTTCCCGTGGGGCCGGTCACGAGCACCATGCCGTTCGGCGCGTAGATCGCTTTCTTGAAGACGTCGAGCTGATCGTTTTCAAACCCAAGCTTCAGCAGATCCAACTGCAGATTTCCCGAGCTCAGGATTCTCAGCACGATTTTCTCGCCGAAGAGCGTGGGCATGGAGTTCACGCGAAAATCGATTTCGCTCCCACCCACCCTGATTTTGATTCGCCCGTCCTGCGGAACCCGGGATTCCGCGATGTCCATGCGTGACATGATCTTGAATCGCGCCACCACCGCGCGACGCATATCAACCGGGATCTCGGCCATGTCATGCAGGATTCCGTCGATCCTCATCCTCACGCGGAACCGTTTCTCGTAAGGCTCCACGTGAATGTCGCTCGCCCCTCTCCGGATCGCATCCGAGAGGATCCCGTTCACCAAGGTGATGACCGGCGCGTTCTGCTCGACTCCCCCGCTGTCGATGTCATGGATCTGAACGAGCTCGATGTTGATGTCGCCCTCGACGGATTCGCTCTTTTCCTGCCGGACGCGGGTGTCCTGCTCCTTCCTGAATCCTTCGACAGCGGCCCCGACGAACGAAGAAGCGCCGTAGTACTTCGACATCGCGAAATCAAACGCGGAGTAAGAAGTGAGGATCGCCTCCACGTTCATCTTGAGCCTGAACTTCAGATCATCGATCACGCTCAGCATCGTGGGATCGCAAACCGCAACCACGACCGTTCCCTTGTTGGACTGAATCGGAATCACCTGGCTGGAGCGCGCGACGTCATGCGGGATGAGGCGTATGACTTCAGGGGGGATCTCGAATTTGGTAAGATTGATGCTCGGTAAGCCGAATTTTTGGCTCAAATAGTAGAGGAGCTTGGTCTCCACGATCGCCTTGGATTCAACGAGCGCCCTGATGTGGCTCTTGCCGTTTTTGGCCGATTGGACGGCGTCATTGAACTGCTGATTGGTGATGACTTTGTCTTTGAGCAAAAGCTCAGCCAGTTGGCGCGACATAGACTCCCGTCCCATGGGTCCAGCGAATCACCGAGGGAAAATCCTTTTTCCCGTCGGAGCGCGCCGCGAAAGCGCCGCGCCATAAAAACGAATCGCCTGAATTCACATTTCTTCTCTCTATTTTGTTGAATGTGACAAATTTTGTCAAGCCTGTGGAAATACAATCGCGGAGCTGAGGGGGCAAATGATTGCGCGGCGTAATTTGTGGGGGAGTTACCGCCGCAGCGGCGGTGGAGCTTAAGCGGCAGCGGCTTTGACGCGGCGTGATTTCGGACGGGAGTGTGGTGGGATTGGGGTTGACGGGTTTTGGGGAAGGGAAATGCGGGAGGAGGAGAGAACGTGAGAAATGCCCTCTATAAGGCCTGAAAATTAAGTTCAGGAAGTTTTATTTTCAATTTTTAATTTAAAAAATTTTGATCGCTTTTGAATCAGCCTTGAGCTCGTGAAGGGCTTCAAAAAAGCTGTGTTATGCGTGTTTTTATGAAACTCACTTCTCTCGATTCCAAAACACTCCTCTCTCAAACGAAGCTCTTAGTTACTGCAGAACGAAAAGCCACCCTCGCTCTGATTGAGCATCTGAGGGAGATCTCCCGAAGAAAACTCTTTGCAGAGCTGGGTTATGCGTCGCTTTGGGAGTTCGCGACTCTGGAGCTG
>CAZLYB010000002.1:0-264575 GCA_964563795.1 uncultured Bacteriovoracaceae bacterium
GCCACCACTCATCAAAAAAGATGCAGCTCCCGCTACCGGCTGCAGATCGACCACATCCGTCCGCTCGCCCAAGGAGGCGCAAACCAACCCGCAAACCTCAGAATCCTCTGCTTCCACCACAATCAGCTCGCCGCACAAGAAGCGCTCAGGCCTAAGTGAGCGCCTCCCCACCTCAAAGCCTGCGCTTCAAAATCCCCGCCTCATGAATCAGCAAAACCGACTCCTCGCCGGGAGCACGCAGCCACTTAATTGGCGAAGCGGCGGGAACGCCCATTACCACTCCCCTCTCCCCGAAGCGCTGATCCAATCGACCCGACGCATTGAACATCGCGAGCCCAATCGTTCCCGCGATGGCCATGGGATGCGAGTTTTTTACGGTGATCAAAACTCGGTTCAAATCCGCATCGGTTGTAATCGCGACGCAGCCCACGCGCCCGCACCCGAATCGACGCGCATCGATCGGCGCCACCGCTTCGGGAGCCCAACCAAACGCGGGCAAAAACCCGCCCTGATGATCATCATCCTGCCACTGCAATCCTCGCAAGCCGACCTGCGCACTCTGGGTGGGCTGACCCGTTCCTCCCACCAAAACAACATCCCAGAGCGATCCCGATGGGGCGGGCTTGTACTGCGAGTAGCGTGCGACCGCGTGATTGAGTTCTTCTTTCAGGGGAATGATCTTTCTTCCCGCTCGCCCATAACCTTCTTGCGGATCTCCCCATGTCTCAAGATGCGCTGAGAGCAGCGACTGCGTCCGTCCTTGATGATCCTCAGCCACTCCCAAAATCTGGAGCCTTCCTTGAACGAGCTTTAGGTCCATTGCTTTTTCCCACTCGCGCGTACCGAATTCCACGACCCAAAGGCCTTTTTGGCCAAAGCCGTCGTTGACGAATCCCGTGTCGCCGAGTTTCTCATCAAGCACCTTCAAAACGGCGATCTGGCTGCGCTCACGACCTGAGCGAAGCGTCCCCAAAACATAGGTGAGGCTCCCGTATTGATCAGTCGGGGGAAAGTTTGAGCGAATGGCCGTGATCTCAAACTCTGACCCCGCTTCGAGCTTGTAAGTCGAGTAGCCTGAGGATTTCGTGTTTTTTGGATTTCCGTACGCGACCTGCCAGAGATGGAGATGGGGAGCGGAAAGTCCGCCTGAAGCGACGACGAGGATGTTGCCTTTCGCGGTCAGCTGAAGCTTGAGGCTCGAGAGGCTGCCCTCGATTTCGCCCAGCTCTTTGCTGCCTTGATTGCCGAAGAGCTCATCTCGCTCACCTGATCTTAAATAACAGTTCAAGCTCGCCGCGAAAAATGGCTTGGATTTTCCGGACTGCTCGCGCTCGATCTGGCGATAGCCCGCGACCAAGATCCGATCTCCGAGCAAAATCGCATCACGCGCTTTGAATCCTGCGGGAAACTCGATCGCTCCTCGCTTGCCGAAAGCCAGGTCCTCATCTCCGCTCGCTCCGAGCGTCATCAACATCCCGACTTCTCGGGTCGATCCTGCCGCGTCAGTGACTTGAAGGCGCACGACCTCGAGCCCCTGCTCCGTGGCGGTGTAAAAGTAGCCTTGCTCCGCTTTTTCGAGCGTGCCTTTCCCTTCGACTTGCTTCACTTGATACGGGGGAACGCCGCCTGAGATTTGGATCGGGGTTTTTTGCCCGGGCTTCAGGCGAAAGATCAGCGCACTCGCTTTGAGCGGAGCAGCCTCTGCCGTGATGGAATTCTTTTGAGCACTCGGCGAGGCGGCTGGTTCAGCGCGGGGCTCGGATTTCTTCGCGCAGGACGAAGCGGCAATGGCCAAAAGCAGGGGGAGCAACAGAGCTTTCATTTTCATGGGAGCCATATACCACCGAGGGCGACACCGCGCATTACATATTAATGATGTAAATATTAAATCTTCTTTAATTCCATTGCGTTGCCGGATGCTGCAGGATGAGTTCGCATGAATACCTTATTTTTAGGCTCAGGTTTAAGGTTTTTTAGCTGGATCTTGGGCATTTTCTCAGGCTATCACTGCTTTTCTCAGTGAGTTTCCCGCATGCGAGCCCTGGGTGCCGCAAGCTGGCTGCTTTAGAATCCGCCTGACTAAGCGCGTGACGAATCTGTACAAATCTTAGTCAATTTGAGCTCAAAACGAGCCTAAAAATCTTTCTTCAAAAGACCGTTAAGAGAGTGAGATGAACAGGATTAGTGGAAAAAACATCAGAGTGTTCGCTCTTGCGTTGGGGTTGGGGTTTTCTGTTTTAGTAGAATCCTCACTCGGCGGCATGAAAGAGGCCATCATTTGCTATATAAAAGACGCAACTACCAAAAAACTTTCTAAGCCCGTTGACCCCAGAACAAGAATTTTAGGTTATTCGTCTCCAGAAGCAAACAAACCCTCAAATAATGAGGCGCCTAAAGAAAATGGCCGTTCAACTAACGGAACACATCCAGCTTCACGTGAGAACCCACGAGAGTCGACTTCACCACCAGAGCTAACAATCTCCAGACCTATTGAGATTACTCCATTTGAGGGATCTGCGACATCAGTTAAAAATGACTTTCCCATCGCCATCCGAAACAAGATTGAAGGCCGAGACCAAAGGCTTGCCGATTTCAAGATTTTTGTGGATGGCCTTCAGCAAACCGCGAAACCCACAAAACAAAGGCTAGTTAAAAGCAAAAATCCAAATGCCAGAGAAGGAAAAGAGATTCGAATTCGCGATAACTTAAACTACATAAATCTAAAAAATACTCTCAGAGCCCGGCTCATCGATGAGATCAGCAGATTGAATCTATTCAAACAAAGAATCGCGCTAAATCGGGAACTTAATAACACGCAACTCGACAAACTCAGTGATGATGCGGCGAGAACGCTGCAAGATGAAATCGCAAAAACAGATCGCGTCATTGAAGGCTTAAAGGCTGCTCTAAATGATCCAATGTTGGACCCAAAGAAAAAACTGCCCATTGCTCTGAGAAAATTGAAACAACTTGCCGTAATTGATCATTTTGTGGCGTTTCGCCTCACGACTACTGGTTTGACTTCCAAGTTGAACGAGGTCATCCCTCTGGATTTAGTGACTTCGCATCAGCTCGCTCAATTCCTAGATCGACCATCCTCAGCAAAGCCAGGCAGGAATGGCAGCATCGTAAGCCCGCTTGAAAAATCCGACATTAAGCCCGAAATCGCCTCCAAACCGCGGCTTTTATTCATCGATGATGGGTTAAGCCTCTTCGAGTGGGATCAGGATGGAACCTCTCACTTCGGCTTTTGCAAAGGTCCCTGCGTTTTCCCAGATAAAGTCATCAACCAGACCAATGCCCGGCTTGCCATAGAAAAATGGCTAGTAAAAAATGGTTCAGGCAGTGACCTCCTACCCAAGATCTACCAGCATGGTTATCAGCTTTCTCCTGCACAAGGCTTGATAGCGGTTGATGGAAAAAATACTCCCATCGAGTTGATCAATTCGCATCAGCTTCTTGGCTACTTTGAACAACCCGCATATAAACCCTTGCCGAACCCTACGGGTATCGCCCCTGAGCGTTACCCGGAAAGGGTGAAGTTAAAGATTCTTTTTGTTGACGGATCCATAAGTCTCTTTGAATGGAGTGACCCAATCACTCAGAAAAACCGGTTAGGTTACTGCAAATCGCCTTGTGCTCAGCCTGAAAAAGTTCTGCTCAATAACGGGAACATAGATGCCGTAAAATCATGGCTGGATCATCAACCCAAACCCGTGGAAACCCTGGAAAAATACCTCGCGTCCTGGGCAAAGGATTCAAAAAACGACACTGTTTCTGCATCCCTTCTTACTTATTATTTTAATCATATCAAAAGCCCCGAATTCGAAACCACCGTTCGTTACTTTGAACCCTTGGTAAACGCGCTCGTAGTTGAGGCGCAAAAAGCGTCCACTCTAAGTGACCCTCATTATTCAAAATCTGGTGCATACAAGACTTTCCTGAATGACCTCATCAGTTGGCTTGACGACAAGTACATCTTCGCAAAAAGAAGGGTTGAAAACGCCAACAATCAAAACCTTTCCACAGTGCAAGATCGACTTGGACAATACCGATCACGGATGCAAAATGATCTCTTTTCCTTGCCGGAAGCGGTAGGTTCGTATAGCAATAACACTAGAAAAAGCATGCCCGCAGAACCTAGTACGCCGGGCCTGGCCCTTGCTACATACAAAACAGCCAAAGCGCACCTTGAAATTTCAGCAGCTACTTTAGCATTTAAGAATAAAGACCCGAAAAGAGCAATAGAGCATCTTGAAAGAGCAGCTCAAGCTTTGAAAAATGCTCAAGAACAAAAAGGTAAAACCCTCGGCACAGATGAACCTTTTATTACGGAATACATTTCCAAATTGGAAAGAGATATTAAATTCCGGCTAAGTCTCGCTAGACGAATGATGCGTTAGGAACTTCATTCTCCCGCCATCCCCGCCTGCGCCGCGGCTAGCCGCGCAATGGGCACCCGGTACGGAGAGCAGCTCACGTAATCGAGTCCTAGCTCATTGCAAAAATGCACGCTGCTGGGTTCCCCGCCGTGCTCGCCGCAGATTCCGATCTTGATTCCGGGACGTGATTTGCGCCCCTCTTCCACCGCGATGCGCATGAGGCGGCCCACGCCAGCGCGATCGAGCGTGGCGAACGGATCACGCTCGTAGACTTTGGCGTCCAAGTAATCCTTCAAAAAGAGCCCCGAGTCATCGCGCGAAAGTCCGTACGTCGTCTGCGTCAGGTCGTTCGTCCCGAAGCTGAAAAACTCCGCGTGCTGGGCGATCTCATCGGCGGTCAGTGCCGCGCGCGGGAGCTCGATCATCGTGCCGAGCAGATAGCGCACGGGCTTAGCTACTTGCGCGCGGAATTCTTCCCATACTTCCTGAGCCTCTTCGCGACAACCTTCGCCCACGAGATGCAGCTCGCGCCAATCACCGACGAGCGGAATCATGATCTCAGGCACGACGTCGATCTTCTCATCGCGCTTAAGCTCGTAGGCGGCCATCAAGATCGCGCGCACCTGCGTGCGGTAGATCTCAGGAAAGCTCACGCCCAACCGACAACCGCGGTGACCGAGCATCGGGTTGAACTCATGAAGCATCTCGGCTTTGCGCTTCAGCCGATCGAGCGACGCGCCGATGCGACCCGCAAGAGCTGAGAGCTCCTCATCCGTGCGGGGAATGAACTCGTGCAGCGGCGGATCGAGCAGCCGAATCGTGACCGGAAGCCCTTTCATCTCGCGGAATATGCCCTTGAAGTCGGACTTCTGCATGGGGAGGATCTTCTCCAGCGCGTCCAACCGCCCATCCTGCGTGTCGGCCAAAATCATCTCGCGAACCGCGTCGATGCGATCCGCCTCAAAGAACATGTGCTCAGTTCGGCAGAGCCCGATGCCCTCAGCGCCGAACTGCCGAGCCACGCGCGCATCCTGAGGCGTATCGGCGTTGGCGCGCACGCGCATCTTGCGCTTGGCGTCCACCCACTTCATGAATTCCGCGAAGTCCTGGTTGAGCGTCGGCGAAATCGTCGGCACCTCGCCCAGGATCACTTCGCCGCTCGTGCCATCGAGCGTAATCGCATCGCCTTCAGCGAGCTCTTTTTCGCCGATCACAACCCGACGCGTACCGAAATCAATCTTCACGGCGCTGCACCCCGAGACGCAGCACTTGCCCATCCCACGCGCGACGACCGCGGCGTGCGAAGTCATTCCCCCGCGCGCAGTCAAAATTCCCTGCGCCACTGACATGCCATGGATGTCCTCAGGCGAAGTCTCGACGCGAACGAGAATCACTTTGCGGCCGAGCTCCTTCACCCACTTCTCCGCGGTGTCGGGGTCAAACACGATCTGCCCGCAAGCGGCACCGGGAGACGCGGGAAGGCCTCGCGCAAGAACCGTCTTTTTAAACTTGGGATCGAGCCCCGGATGCAGCAGCTGGTCGAGCTGCTCGGGCTTCACTCTTAGGATTGCCTCATCGCGCGTGATGAGTTTTTCGCGGACCATGTCGACCGCGATCTTAAGCGCCGCGGCCGCCGTGCGCTTGCCACCGCGAGTTTGCAGCATGTAGAGCTTACCGCGCTCAATCGTGAACTCGATGTCCTGCATGTCGCGGTGATGCTTCTCGAGCTTTCGGTAAACAGCGACGAGCTCGCGATACGCCTTGGGCAGCGACTCCTCAAGGGTCGGCAGCTTCTCAGCCGAAGCGTGGCGCGACTCCCCGTTGATCGGCTGCGGAGTGCGCACGCCGGCAACGACATCCTCGCCTTGCGCGTTGATCAAAAATTCCCCAAAAAAGCGCTTCTCACCCGTCGACGGATCGCGCGTGAACGCCACCCCCGTCGCGCAATCCTCGCCGCGATTGCCGAAGACCATCGCCTGCACGTTGACCGCGGTGCCCCACGACTCAGGAATGGAGTTGAGCTTGCGGTAAGTCGACGCCCGCGGCGTCATCCACGAACCAAAGACCGCGCCAATCGCGCCCCAGAGCTGCTCCCAGGGGTCTTCGGGAAACTGCTTACCCTGAGTGCGGATCAGCGATTTGAACTGCACGACCACGCGCTTGAGGTCTTCAGCCGAAAGCTCAGTATCGAGCTCCGCGCCACGATCGGACTTGAGCTGCTCAAATGCCGAATCAAAAAGCGAGGAGTGCAGCCCCAGCACCACTTCGCCATACATCGCGACCAAACGGCGGTAGCTGTCCCAGCTGAAGCGCGCGTCGCCGGATTCTTCGATCAGGCCCTCGACGGTCGCGTCATTAAGACCTAAGTTCAATATCGTGTCCATCATGCCCGGCATCGAGGCGCGAGCGCCGGAGCGCACTGAGACGAGAAGCGGCGAGCGGCTTGAGCCAAATCTGCGCCCCATGAGCTTCTCCACTCGCTTGAGCGCGCGGAGCACCTGGCTCTCAAGCGCCTTGGGATAGCATTTTTTATTCGCGTAAAAATGACTGCAGACTTCGGTCGTGATCGTGAAACCAGGGGGAACGGGAAGCCCCAGGCGAGTCATCCCGTGAAGGTTGGCGCCCTTTCCGCCGAGAAGCGCGGATTGGGTTTCTTTTCCGTCCGCCTTGCCGCCTCCAAAGCCATAAACGAGGCGTTTGCCTCCGTGAGCCGCGGTCATGCGGTCCGTGAGCTCAGGGGTTTTGCCAGTTTTTAAAGAGCCCTTGGATGTGCTCGACGAGCTTTTCCGCGGGGACTCGTTCTTGGGCCATGCTGTCTCGGTTGCGGAGCGTGACGGTGTGTTGGGTGAGCGTGTCATAATCGATCGTGACTCCTAGGGGGGTTCCGATTTCATCTTGCCGACGGTAACGCTTGCCGATGGAACCCGCTTCATCGGTGGTGATCCTAAAGTGCGGGCTGAGCGCGGAGGTGATTTTATCCGCGTATTCCATCAAATCCGGTTTTTTCATGAGCGGGAAGATCGCCACCTTATAAGGAGCAAGCCGCGGGTGGAGCGCAAGCCAGGTGCGATCATCTTCGAGCCGGTACGAATCGGCGAGCGCGACGAGAAGCGTGCGATCGCAGCCCGCTGAAGTCTCGACGATCAGGGGCAAGTAACTCGATTTGAGCTCCTCATCGAAGTACTCGAGCTTCTTGCCGCTGTACTGCTGGTGGCGCCCGAGGTCGAAGTCGCCGCGGTTGTGAATTCCCTCGAGCTCCTGCCAGCCGAACGGAAACTCATACTCAATGTCAAACGCCGCGCGCGCGTAGTGCGCCAGTTCCCCGGGCCCGTGCTCATGAAAGCGAAGCTTCTGCTTGCGAATACCGTTGGCCAGATGCCACTCGATGCGTGTGGCCTTCCACTTTTCGAACCACTCCATGTCGGTGCCGGGGCGGACGAAGAACTGCATCTCCATCTGCTCGAACTCACGTGTGCGAAAGATGAAGTTGCCCGGCGTGATTTCGTTTCGAAACGCCTTGCCGATTTGAGCGATCCCAAAGGGGATCTTTTGCCGCGAAGACTGCTGAACGTTGAGGAAGTTGACGTAGATGCCTTGCGCGGTCTCGGGACGCAGGTAGACGACCGAAGCCGAATCCTCGACCGGGCCCATGAAGGTTTTGAACATCAGATTGAATTGTCGGGGCTCGGTAAGCTCGCCCCCGCACTCGGGGCATTTTTTTTGGGCGAGCGCCTGGGGATCCATCTTGTCGGCGCGAAACCGCGTCTTGCACTTTTTGCAATCGACGAGCGGATCGACGAAGCCCGCGACGTGGCCCGAGGCCTCCCACACGCGCGGATGCATGAGGATTGCGGCGTCCAACCCTTCGACGTCGGGACGATCCACCATCGAGCGCCACCAGAGCTCCTTGACGTTGCGCTTGAGCTCGATGCCGAGCGGCCCGTAGTCCCAGCAGGCGTTGATGCCGCCATAGACTTCGCTGGAGGGGAACACGAATCCTCGTCTCTTGCAAAGGGAGACGAGCTCTGCCATATCTTTTAAATCTTGTGCCGCCATGGATTTTTACTCTTAGCCCAGTTGGGCGCTTTGAGTAAATTGGAAAGATCCTTTGGATCACTCAAATCGAGTCATAAGCCGCGGCTTTCGAGGGCGCTGGGCCTAGTTATTGACTCACTATCAACTGTCAATTTCTTAAACAATTTAATGATTGATGCCATTGAATAATTCCGCCTCAGTTGGACAGGCATATCGTTTGCAAACTCATACCAGTATGAAAAATTTTACCCGTCTCATTGCATTGCCGGTTTTTTTCATCAACGCCGCCCTGGCATTGGCGCAAGATCCCATGAGCATTGTCGGCAGAAAATATGAGCATGAAATGAAGTGCGCCGATGCTCTTAGGTTCATGAGTGCATTAGGCGTTCCATATGTTTGGAACTATCCAAAACCAGATGACGAAGACGTGAACTTTCAGCCTTTCATGATCATTCATGACGCAAAACGCAAATCACTCCTTGGGAAAATAGTTGGGAAATCTAGCAAAGGCATCTATATTTTAAACGCGGACGGATCGGTTTTCATCAATTCCAAATCATCCCTTAAAAAGAGGGAGCCAATATCGATCGGCCTCCCTTTCGGATCCAATAAATCCGCAAAATGGTTCAACGTTAATTTTCAGAAAAGCAATTCTTCTATTCTAGCAGGAATCGGGTTCGGGGGCAGAAGCGTCCCCACTGAAGAAGAAAAAAATCAAGGTAACGTGATTGAATACAAACAATCCGATCTTATGATTGGGGATCGACAAATGGAGCGCTCTCTCAGGGAAGCATTCATCGCAGGGATTCAAAAAATCGCCCCTCATTATAAATATCCAGAAAATCGCGGTTGGATCAGCCGAGAAAAAGTGGAAAACGCAAAACCAGCCTGCAGTAAAATTCCAGGTCTCGACAAATTACTCGATCAAGCTTTGACTGACATCGATCAAATCGATCAGTCCGAGAAAACGCCTCAAAGCAAAGTATCCTTAACTGATGGCGCCACTTCTCAGGAGCAAGCGTCCTCTACCGCTAGTCAAGCGATCGAGTAAAAAAAACACCCATCCCGAAGGCGAAAATTCCGCCCCCGAGCTCCACGGGAACCCAAACCCAGGGGCGAATCCTTTGGCAAATCTCAGGGATCGCTCCTGTCGGCGGAATCGGCAGCGCGGCGCTTAAGCGAGGGCGCAGCGAGCGGCGATGAAGCTCCGTTCCCAGGGCTTTTTGCTGGGCCTTCCAAAGCGCCCCAAAATCCGCATCCAAAACGCGGCTTGCTGTTTGATCCCATGCTGCCGCTAAAAGCGCTTTTTGACCTGAGCCTAGCTCTGCTTCGCAATAAAGCGCTTCATATGGAGGGATCAATCCCTGAGGCCACTCCCAAGCGTTGAGACGCGTTGGCAACCCCAGGGTCAACACTCCTTCGCCTTGTTTTTCGCTCAGGACGTGCATCCAAGCAGAGTGCACCGCCTCAAAAAGCGCTGTCCAAGAGCTCGCGGGCCGGCCGCTCACCGAGCCTGACCCTGTATAAGCGCGCATCAGACCTCCCCATGGTGATATCGAAAAGCGCACATTGGAACACTAAAACGAAGTAATTTTCACCGCCGCTGCGGCGTCAACTTCACGCTTCGATCGCCGAGACCATCCAAGGGCTGCCCAGAAGACCCGTGCGCCGCACGAACGTCCAGTCTTCCTCGAACTTGATGGGCTGAACCTGATCCCCCGCGATGACTGAGCCGGAGCTCTCATCCACAGTGTAATCGGTGAGGTTCGCGCGAAAGCGGAGGGTGGCGTATTCTTCTTTCCCGCTCTCTTGCCAGGCCTCGATCAGCGTGCAAGCGCGAACGGCGATGTTCTCAATGCGATTGATCTGACCCTTGCGCTTGAGATCAGCGACGTCCGATTCCAGCTGTTGAAGGAGCGCGGGTGAAAGCAGGCTTGAGACGCTCGAAAGATCCCGGTAATTCCACGCCGCTTGAAGCTTCATGAAATCATCAGTGCGCTGATCTTTGAACTGAGCCAGGTCAAAAATGGGGTCGTGCGCGCTGAGGATCGCCGCCCGCGAATCCTCACTCTCGTTCTGGGCTTGCGGTGATTGCGCAAAAGGCCCCGGCTCCACGCTGCGGAACGCCTCCATGGGAGTGGATTCCCGTCGAAAACTCCCGCCTCCGTTCATGGCGAGCTTGCGACCCGCGAATTTTCTGTAAATCACGAAGCCCAGACCTGCGAGAAGCAGGATCTCAAGCAGGCCGAATCCACCACTACTCGCGCCACCCATTCCATGGCTCATTCCGCCAAAAAGCATGGAGCCGATGAATCCTCCCGCAAGACCGCCCAAGAGGCCTCGCCCGAAGCTCCCCATTCCGCCTGCTGGCGCTGGCTGCCCCATCGGCTGAGGTTGAGCGGAGTAAGGTTGCTGACTTGAGCGCGCAGGCGACACCGGCGTCGCAGGTTGATAAGAGCGCGATCCAAAACCACGACTCCCACGAAATCCGGAAGAACGCCCGCCTCCAATCCGCGCTTCGGAGATGGATGCGAACGTGAAGAAGGCGAGTAAAGAAATCAGGGCCAGCCGCTTAAAATGAATATTCATGAACGAAGCATAGCCCAAGAACGAAAAAATAAACAGGCTGGGACTTCGCGCTCCGTCCGCTAGCCGAGCCCGATCCGGTGAAATCGCGCGTACTCCCCCTCCTTGGCCATGAGTTCCGCGTGGTGCCCGCGCTCCACGATCTTGCCGTCTCGGAGCACGAGAATGACGTCCGCATTTTTGATCGTGGAGAGCCGGTGGGCGATGACGAGCGTCGTCTTGTTCTGCATGAGCTCATCAAGCGCCTGCTGAACCGCGCGCTCCGAGTGGCTGTCGAGGCTCGACGTTGCTTCATCCAAGATCAAAAGAGGCGCATCCCTCAAAAACGCTCGCGCGATCGAAATGCGCTGGCGCTCGCCGCCTGAGAGCTTCTGGCCCCGGTCACCGATCCAGGTTTTGTAACCAGCGGGGAGCTTATCGATGAAATCGGTCGCGTGCGCATGCTCAGCAGCGCGCCGCACTTCTTCTTGAGCGGCCCCCAGCCTGCCGCAGCGGATGTTCTCCTCGATCGTGTCGTTGAACAGAAAAACGTCCTGGCTCACCACCGCGATCATGGAGCGCAAATCCTCGACCGGGATCGAACGGATATCATGACCATCGATCGAAATTGAGCCGGTGTTCACGTCAAAGATGCGCGTGATCAGATTGACGAAGGAGCTCTTTCCGCTCCCGCTCGCGCCGACCAGCGCCACCACTTCTCCCTTCTTGATCTCGAACGAAACGTCATTCAGGACCTTGCGCTCGCTCGCATCCGGGTAGGCGAATGAGATGCCGCTCACCACGACGTCCCGCTCAAAGCGCTTCAATCGCTTGGCCTCGGATCCTTTTTGCCGGGATGCTCCCCGGGGTACGCTCGCGATATGGGGCTTCCAGTCGAAGACTTCGAAGATCCGGTCGCACGCGGCGGCGGCGGCTGAGAGCTTGAGATTGACGTCGTTCAAAACGCGCAGGGGATTGAGCATCAGGGCGAACGAGGTGAAGAACGCGAACAGGTCGCCCGAAGTCATCTGTCCTCGGATGACCTGGCTTCCTCCGTAGTAAACCACGGCCGCGATCGCGAACGCCGTCAGCAGCTCCACCATCGGATGGGAGGCCTCCTCCAAGATCGCCGTCTTGAGCAAAAGCTTCGTGAAGCGCTCGCTGCGCTCGCGGAATTTTTTTCGGACGTACTTCTCGAGGCGGAACATCTTCACCACGCGAACTCCCGAGAAACTCTCCTGGAGGATCGAGAAAACCTTGGCGTTCTCTTCGCTCATGCGCGTGATGTAGCGCTTGAGGTTGCGGCTGGTCGCCGTGAAAACCCAGGCCAGGAGCGGGAAGATCAAGAGCGTGATCAGCGTCAGCCTCCAGTTGAGCCAACAGGCGTAGCTGAACAGGAATACGAAGGTAATCGGCTCCCGGAGTAAAACGTTGATGCAAGCGAGCCCCGAATCCACCGTGTTGGGGTCATTGCCGACCCGCGCGATGAGCCCCCCGATGCTCTGCGAATTGAAGTAATCGGCGGAGAGCCCCAGGATGTGCTCATAGAGGTTGTTTTTAATGCGCTGATTCACCCGCGCGATGACGATCCGGAGCAGAAAATAATGGCCGAACCGGATCACGAAGTTGACCGCGAAAATCCCGATCACCAGCGCCGGAAAAAGATAGAGCTTCCGTTCATCGTGATTGACGAGCAAGTCGTCCACGAACCGCTTCACCAGGGGCGCCGGGCTCAGCCTCAACGCGGACAAGGGGATTGCGAGTAGGCCGCTCGCGACGATCAGCCAGAGGTAGGGTTTGAGATAGGGCTTCAGCCGCAGCAATGACTTCATGACGCCTTCACCGGTCAGGGATTTTGGATAGAATATACAAGCATGATTCGCGAAAATCAGCTAGGATTCTCTGCACTCATGCGCAAAGCGGTTTTTTTGGATCGAGACGGAACCCTCAATGAAGACCCTGGGTACCTCGATCGCCCCGAGAAGCTCAAGCTCCTGCCCGGAGTCGCGCGCGCGCTTCAAGAACTCAAGCAAGAAGGCTTTTCGCTCATCGTCGTTTCGAATCAATCCGGCGTGGGGCGCGGATTGATCAAACGGGACGCCATCGAGGCGATCCATGCCCGCCTGAACGAACTCCTCCTCGAAGAACAGAGCCAGGGAGAAAACGCCTCACTGCCCCCCGCTCTCATCGATTCTTTTGAGCTCTGCCTCCATACGCCGGAGGACCAGTGCTCATGTAGAAAGCCCAGTCCTGAGCTCCTCATCCATGCGGCCCTCAGGAAAGGACTGACGCTCTCCACGTCCTTCATGGTGGGCGACAAGTACTCTGATCTCGAAGCAGGATGGGCGGCGGGATGCCGGGCAGCCGTCCTAGTTCGCACCGGAATGGGGAGCGAGACGGAGCGCGGCTGGCTCAACCCTTCGGCGAGCGACGCCGTTCAAAAAAAGGCGGATTTCACGGCAGGGACGCTGGCGGATGCGACTCGCTGGATCTTAAAAATTTCAAGCTCTTAAAACTCTTACTAATCATTTGTAATATAGTTAAAATCTAGATATTATCTATCTATGCTCTATTTTGAATGGGATGAGCTGAAAAATAAGAGCAATCAAAAGAAGCACGGCCTCTGGTTCGAGGAGGCACGACAAGTTTTCGAAGATCCCCTGGCCCTTCGATACTATGACCCCACTCACTCTGATGATGAGGATCGTTTTTTATTGCTCGGGCAAAGTGAACCCAATCGAATCTTGTTAGTGGTCTTTTGTGAAAGACGGGGCTCGGCCATTCGCATCATTTCCGCTAGAAAGGCGACGAAGAAGGAAAGAAAAACCTATGAAAAAGGAATATGATCTCTCCAAAATGAAAGCTGAAAAAAATCCCTACGCTTCTCAAAAAAAAGCCGTCGGAATCAACCTCAGCCATCAAGTCATCCATTACTTCAAAAAACTCGCTGAAGATACGGGCATTCCCTATCAAAAACTGATTGATCTTTATCTCTTGGATTGCGTGAAGAATCGACGGAAGCCGAAGCTCAAATGGGAGGATGCGGCTTAGGCGCTTAAAGTCGTTAACAGGATTTCACGGCGGGGACGCTGGCGGATGCGACTCGCTGGATCTTAAAAATTTCAAGCTCTTGATCGGCGCCCTCCCCAGCCCGGGAAGATGAAAAACCGCGGTCTCTTGAAGCGCCTCAAAAAGCGCTGCCTGCGCCTTTTCATTAAAAAGAGCGGAGGGCTGCGGAGGCAGCTCCTCTTGGAGCAAAAAGAGGATGAGCCGCGCATCCAAGCGGGCGCCCGTCGTGCCGGTGCCGCCCTCATTCTCGCACGCGGAGCAAATCCAGCCCGCCTGCCCCGGCGAGAAGCCCAGGCCCGTTCGCGCGTCGCCGCTCTGGGCCTCTTCTTCGAGCGTCTTCTGGCATTGCAGGCAATGAGCCCACTGAGGGGAGCTTCCTTGCAGTTTTAAATAGCGGAACAAAAATCGGTTCAACCCTTCGAACACGAGCTGGGGGCTCGTGGGAACTTGCTGCCCCAAAAAGATCACCGCCTGCCCATAGAGGACGAAGGCCACGGGAACCGGCTCATCCGGGGCGAGCGTCTTGGAGAGCAGCTCATTGACGTAAGAGAGCGCGGCGACCCGCTCCCAATCGCCCTTGATCGGCCCGAGCCAAGGCTGGTAGGGAGGCTGGACGTCGGCGCTGACCAGTGAATAAAGCGTGGATTCAGCTCGGCCAGGGGCGCGGTAAAAATCCCACTGGCTCAAGGTAAAAAGATCGAGGCTCCCCCCGAACCGGCGCGAGTGGATGGAGTTTCGGGCGAGGGCCGAGATCACGCCGTGCTCCCGCGTGAGCGAGGTGACGATGCGGTGGCGCTCCTGGTAAATCACTGAGCGCAGCACCCAGGCTTGGTCGGATTTGTGCTCTGACATCCTGATCCCTCGAGACGCAGTATAAGGAAGGCTGAGCTGGAAAGATAGGGCGATGCCGGTCATTTATCGCCGCAGCTGCGGTAGCGCCATCATTTTGACGAAACTCAATAAATCCCTTTAAATTCCCGAAAAGTACGCGATGTTCCCATCGCTCGATTACCACTCTTGTCGCGCAAAAATATTCGTGGCCCTGCTTCTGATTTCAATCGCGATGGGAAATCCTCACCCTGCGCTAGCGGAAGACAAACCCACGCAGGTTCACGTTCAGCTCTGCTTCATCGACAAAATGAGTCTTTCTTGGAAAGGAGTTCGAAACTTTTTTAAGTACGACATTGACGCGATTCGCGAAAGAAATGCTCATAATGCGAACGCGCAAAAACGGGAAAATTTGCTGCTCGCCAAGAGGGCGCTCAAAGAAGAGGAGCTCAACTTTCTCGTCGTTGAAGCGATCGCCGATACTCGCCTGAATGGCTGGTCGAATTTAATTTATGAGTTTAAGCAAAAAATTAATGAAAGATTCGGGCTGTATCTTGAATCTTTTCCAAGTCGCGAGAAAATTGAAACCATCATCAAAGACTTTAAGCCCCACAAAAAGCGACAATTGCTCTATGTCCTCAGCCTTTACCCCCTTCGGATGGAGCGAAGCATCTTTTCGAATGCCGAGATCGTCCGATATCTCGCGAGAGTGAACGCCGCCAGGAAAATCGCCGGAGTTTCAGCGGAGCAAGCCGCGTACGACGCCATTGACGCTCTTGAGGAATATAATGAACTTACTCCTAGCGAAGTTTTTTTCACCTACATTCGCCCCCTGACTCGAGAGGGCCGCGTCAATCACCCCTATCTCGTGGAAGCGGATCCCCTGCTGAAGGAGATGAAAAATTATATCGGGCCAGCTGCAATCAAGATGATGACCCCGAAACTCCCCTCTTATCTTTCTGATGTGCCCACTCTCGAGAAAATCGCGCAAACCAAGCGAACGAATGAACAAGAATTCATAAAATGGTTCTCTCAGATCGTCATTGCGGGAAAAACAGCGGGTCGAACGCCTCATCAAATCGCAGATGATCTTTTTAAGATTGAGCATCTAAGCGACTCAATCGGACCGGATACGATCACCAAGCTGCTTTATTACTCAGCTTACGAAGACGCGATGATGGAGCAATCCCCTTTTACATTGGGTGTTCTGATGAGGACTTTGAAAAATGGGGATCCGAAAAACTCCACGAGAAGCTATGACGCGATACTTGACCACTGGAAAAAGCAAGGGCGCGAGTTTCATGAAAATGAAGACGGCACGTGGACTGTATCTCAGCGAAAAATCGTTCCTTTAGCCGTCACTGAATTCCCAAGCAGCTGGAAAGAGATTTTAGATACTTCCGCCAGTTATCGGGGCAAAGACCAGAGCCTTTACGGAGGGCGAAATGGAATCATCCTTCCCATTACTGAATGGATCAAAAATGAATCGAGGGCAGCGATCGATGAAGGGCATACGCCGGTGCAGGTAGCGCACGCCCTTCAAGAAAAGATCGCCAAAAAAGTAGGGGATCCATCGAGTGTCCGAATGCTCTTGGAATATTCTTTCATTCCTTATGCAAAGGATCTCTCAAATGGGTTCTACTCAGCTGCTGAAATTGGGGCATTCATGACGGTCATTCGCCATTACGAAAGCCGAATCGGAACGACGAGATACTCGGATCAAGTTTTGAGGCATTGGAAGAAAAAGGGCTACACTATCTTCACCCACTCTGATGGCCGAATCATTTTACGTTACAACTTTGAAAACTGGTACGACCGGTTTTTCCCTGAGCGAAACTACCTCAACTCCCGATCCTACAGCCCCTTGCGGTAGCTGCTGCCTCTGCGACGGTAACCGCTATCGAATCAGCCTGAACGTGCCAGCCGACTCATTGCAGTTTTCCGCCGGGTAGTATGAAAAAGTCGCAACTCTGGCCTGCGTCGCCTCAGGCGCCACAAGGTTCTTAAACTTCCATTGATGAACCCTGCCCTCCATGAGGATGGCAAATTTTTCATCAGGCGATCTAAAATCAAATCGCTTCGATGCGATGAACACTCGCTTCCGCCTGACTTGCTTGGAAAACTCCACGGTGGCGATCAGCTTATAAAGGCATTCATCCTTCGCCAATCCTCGGGTGTCCACCGAAACCTCCACCATTCCTTCTTGCTGGGATGGACGCGCACTAAATTTAAGCACCTTCGACCAGTCCTCTGAAGCAGCTATCGCCGGATTAAAAATGCCCGAAAAAAACAAACAAGCTGAAAAAACGGAAAATATTCCACGCATATTGAACGCAACTCCTGGGGTCATCCATGCTACAGGCGCAAAAAGCAGTCAATCCGAAACTACACTCAACGCCGCTGTAGCGGCTAAAGGCGCCTCATGACACTTCAGCCAAACACGCCTTCGGACATCGCTCCTTGAGCTGGGCGGGCCACTTCGCCTCCTTCACCTGCTTGGCGTAGGCTCGGTAATGCTCCTTGGCCTCTTTCTGCTGGGAAGTCGCCCACAGAAGATCCGCCAGATTGAGGTGCGCGACCGCGCGATTCGGCGCGATTTTGACGATCGCCTCCAAAATCGGTTTCGCCTGCGAGTACTCTTTGGCTTCAGCGAGATAGTAAGCCCAGTCATTGGCTGCTCCGATGTAATCCGCGGCGCTCTTCTCGGGGATCTTTTTCGCCAAGGCTTCCGGGGTGGCCGCGTCGAGGACGGCCACCGCCTTCAAATGCTCAAAAAAAGCCTGATGCAAGTTCGCCGCGCTCTTCGGATCACCCTTGAAGATATTTTTTGCGAAAAGGGGAATCGCGCGTCCTAAGTCCTGAGCGACCGTATCATCAGAGGGACGGCACCCGCTGCTCATGCAGTTGGGATCATCATTCTCGAGGATCCAAGCTTCGATCCCCTCCTTGAATTTCTTCTGCTTGAGGAGTTTTTCCACTTTTTCGATGTTCGGCTGATGCGGATCGGGCTTAAGTTTTTTGGAGGAGAGAAGTTTCAGCTTGCCGTTTTGAACCCGAAAGATCAGCTCCTGCGCCACGAGATAACTCGTGGAAAGCGAGAGCATGACGCTTGCGGTGGGACCGGTGCACTCAACATTCACGCCGGTAAACGGGATGACCCCAGCGCCATAAAAAGGGACGCGCAGGGGCTTGCAGAGCTTGCCCTGCTTGCGGCTCCAGCAAAATTCCTTGAGCCACACCTCGCCTGAGGAATTCTCATCCGTGAACGCTTCGACCTCCTCCCCGTTCGGGCACTTCGCGATCATGCGCTCGATCTCGTCCCCCGCTTCCTCAGCGGCGATCGAGATTCGCCCCGATGCGATGAGCGCAAGCGCCGCGAGCCCCGCTAATCTCATGCCCTCAGCTTTCATCCTCACTCCCAAAATCCCGGATCGACGAGCGCTCCGTCGGCCACGCCATAGGGCGAGATTTTCACGCGCTTGATGTTGAGCCGCTTCATGAAGCCTTTGACCAGGATCACGTTACTGACGAGCGTGCTGGCGTAGGGATCGCTCAACTCCTGGTCCGTCAGCGAAAGCAGCCTTGGCAAAACGTTGTCCAGATCAGGAATTTCATAGCGGGTTTTAGTTTTCGTCACTTTGGGGATCGCTTTGGAATGCACCCCTCCGATGCCAATGACTTCGAGGGGCTGAAATGGGAACTGAATCGCAGCAGCCCACTTTTCGGCGATCGCTTCTCCCGCCGCCAGATTCCCATAACCGATCCGGTTCGGCGTCTCGACGGAGGAATCCGTTATTTTTTTCACATCGCGGATCATCGCTCGCTTGAACCCTTCAGACGCTTTGTCGACCAGCTTGATCACTTCGAGCTTTCGGCCGAATCGAAAAACGAATTGCTGGCTGCCTCCACCGATGTCCCAAACGACCGTCCGATCCGGATTTCCCCGCTCGCTCATTTGAATGCCGGCGAGATAACCCCACCTGCCCTCAAGCTCCTGCGTAATCAAGGTCAGCGGAATGTTGAGCGCATCGCTGAATTTTTTAAGCGCGATCCCGCCATTCAAAGCCGTCCTGAACGCAGAGGTCGCGAATCCCCTCCACTCCACTGGGCCCTGGGCGCTGGCATTGCCGGCCTGGATCAGCCTGCGAAGGGCTCTCAATCCGTCATCCTGGATTTTTTCGGAAAATTCCCCGAGCCTCTTGAACTCCGCCTCGTAGCCAATTTTCTCGGACTTCTCCTCCATCACGACGTGATCGATTTTTTGAACGCAGACATCGACGACTGCCACCTTGGCTTTGGTCGACCCGGAGCCGATGTCCAGGATACCCCGCGTCCTTAGGCAGTTTTCAGCGAAGGCCGCGGGAGTAAAAAAGAAACCAACGAGGGCGAGGGAAAGGAGTTTTTTCATCCCCTATGCATAAGGCTGGGGATCGATAAAGATCAAGCCCCGGTTTAACGCTTAGTCAAAGCCTTCACGAACGGATCGCCGCGGAAGTCCAGCACCACCATGCCGAGGTCCACTTCCTTCTTGCGTTGCCAGGTCCAAAACCAAAAGCCCCGGTCTGGCACCGTGATGGTCGCGCGAGCCGTCGCGGTCACCGTGTCGACATCAAGCAGCTGGTGCGGGAAAGGCTGCACATCGGAAAGACGGATGCTGCTGCTCGAGCTCAGCGGCCATTCCAGTTCATTCAGGGGCGTGATCTTGAGCTGCCGGCTGGGCAACCTGCTTCGCCTATAGCTATAGAGGATCGCCGTGTCTTTCGGAAAAAGCCCCGTTCCGATGCGGAGGTTGTTCCTCGCGACCCCGCCCATCACGAGCTGGGGCAGAAATCCGGGCAATGTCGCCAAGTAAGCGTACGAAGGAAGCGACGCCCCCAAATGAATCGCGGCGGGCCCCTCTGAGTCGACCACCTCGCTCTTCACTCCGTCGATCTCCACCCAGCCCTTGCTTTTCACGCGCAGAAAATCAATCGCGTCCAAGTGAGTCGTGCGAAAAGAGAATCGGCGCGAGTCGTGGCCTTTTTCCAAAACGCTCAGCTGCAAATCAAAGGCGACGCTTTTCAGCGTGGATGGATTGGCGCTTCCGCTCAGGTGGTTGACAGATCCCCCGACCCAATTCTCAGCCCGGCCCAGGAAGCGCGACTGATTCGCATTCACGCCCGAAGGGGGTTTCTGAGTGGCGAACGTCCATTCGTTGTCACTGGATTCCTGGATCAGCGCTCGAATTTTTCCATCCGGGGACACTTCAAAAAAACGCAAAGCCATCCGGCCCGGCGCCAAGCTCCGCGCAGGAGCCGAACTGCGGATGACGTCCAAACCGATGACGCTGCCATTGGCGAGCTTGAACCAGTGGAAACTGCACGTATAGAGCTGGTAACCCGGGCCCGTATCGGGAGCGACGAAGTTCAACGAATCAGCGCTCATTGAAGCCGTCGGATTGACCAGGCTCGCCTGCGCCAGGAATAAACCGAGAACCTGATAAAATTTCATGATCCACCTTCCTGGGCACTTCATCGCCCGGTGAACTGCACTCTATTTACATTAAAATTATTAAAAATAGAAGTCCGGGTTTTCAAGGCTAAAGGAGTATGCTAATGCGGTTTACTTAAGATGATCCGCCAATGGGCTTTAGCACTCGTTTTACCCTGCGTCTTCAGCTGTTCCTCGCTGCCAAGAACCGACGCGCCCCGAAGGGAGCGCGATGCGCCCATTCCCGTGATCGACGCCCATACGCACACGATCTTTTTACCCGAAGTGGACCCGACCCTGGGCCGCGCCCCAACGCAGGACGAGTACCTTAAAGAGCGCCGTGACTCCGGGATCATCGCCTCAGTCGCCAATACGCGCGTGAATGAAACCGACTTCGTAGACTTGTCGGCGAAGGGCGTGTTTCGATGCGGCGGCGTGGGAGACGGCACGAACTGGGACCGCTTGGAAGAAAGCCTCCGCTCGAAGCGTTACATCTGCCTCAAAATCTCGCTCGGCTACGTCCACCGCTACGCCTCGGACCCGATCTACAAAAGGGCTTAT
This sequence comes from uncultured Bacteriovoracaceae bacterium, assembly GCA_964563795.1. GTDB lineage: Bacteria > Bdellovibrionota > UBA1018 > UBA1018 > UBA1018 > CAZLYB01. Next base: position 20,910 of record CAZLYB010000002.1, read on the forward strand.
GGTCTCGCGAAAAAATACGACGTGCCAGTCGTTTTTCACACGGGCGACACGTCAAGCCCCCGAGCGAAACTCAAGTACGCCGACCCGCTCACGATCGATGAAATCGCCGTCGACTATCCCGAAGTCCGCTTTGTGATTGCGCACCTCGGCAACCCCTGGATCGAAAGCGCTGCCGAAGTCGCGTACAAGAATCCCAACGTCTACCTCGATGGCTCAGCGCTGCTCGCGGGCGACGTTTCGAAGCGAACGCCGGAGTATCTTGAAGAATACATGCTTAAGCCCATCCGTTGGGTCTTAGGCTACATCGACGACCCTAAAAAGCTCATGTTCGGTACGGATTGGCCGGTCGTGTACATGCCCGCTTACCTGGAAACGTTCAAAAAAGCGGTTCCCCGGGAGCATTGGGAAGCGGTCTTCCACGACAATGCGATCCGAGTATTCAAGCTCCCCATGACACCCCTCAGGAGAAAATAAGCTTATGATGACTAAAGCCTCTGTAATGAAACCCAATAGCCCTCTTAAATTATTCTTAATGCCTGCTCTCACGTTGTTTATTCTGAAGTCTTCCGTTGGACTCGCACAAAAGAATGACGATACTCTCTCCTGGAAGCTCGTCGCACCGGAAAATGCGCCACGGGGCTATCGTTACTTCCTCCCAAAAGATAGTCTTGAACAGCGCTGTAGGTGGATCTCATCCCCTGGTGTGAATGATCTTGAAAAGCAAAGTCGCAAACGAGGCGAAGTCCGCCACAAGGTTTTCATCGCAGCCCGACACGCGGACTGCAGCGTGAATGTGCGGTACCGTGACCGCTTCAACCAGCCTGCCTCTGAGCAAATCCATTTTCGCGTCGAATTCGCCTGCGATAAACCCGTCCAAGATGTGACTTTCGTTGAATCCAGCCCCACCGCTTTACAAGAACAGAAGGAATCCCGTTTGAGGGATTCAATGGTCGTCGCCGCCAACGCGTTTGAATCGTTTCGATGGGAAGCCCTGAAGGAGCATGAATGCCATCCCCGCTCCAGACTAATCCCCCTCAGGCAGTAAACCCGCTCTTACCTCTGCTATGTATAAGGGGACTCCAGGATAATCCTAAAATCTCCTTCATCCTCAGGAGTGAGCACGATCGGATCGTGCTTGGGCTTGATGGACTTGAGCGTGATCTGGCTATGCTGCCAACTCAGCGGGGCTTATCTCGGATAAAGACTTTTTACGCTGAGGGCGCGTACCGCTCAATCCGTGCTTATCGTTGAAGACGATGAGCTCCTGAAACTCCCCATGACTCAGGTGCTCTATTCCGTCAAACCGAGCTGGGACGTGCGCTGGTGCAAAAGCATCCCTGAGGCGCGGCATGCCATGACCGCTGAGCTGCCGGATCTCCTGATCACCGACTGCCTCTTGGGCGACGGTGAGAACGGCATCGAATTTTGGGAGCAATGCCGACGGTACTTTCCCGACATCCCATTTTTGATGGTGACGGGATTGGGCCCCCAAACCCTTCAAAAGCTCAAAACCGCCGAGAAAACGGAACTGCTGCCCGAACTGCTGCAAAAACCGTTTTCGTTCAAGGCGCTCAAAACCCGGGTTCAAACGCTGATGGAAGCGAACACTGCCTAAGAAAGGGGTTTACTGAGCGCGCCCTCAATCTTCTCAAGCAGGCGATCCACGTCAAAGGGCTTGGTCAGAACCATGGACGGATCGCACTGACCGGCGAAACTTTTGGGGCCCGCGGCCGTGGCGACGAGGATGGGAACCCCCTTGAATTGAGGCAGCTGTTTTTTGAGCTCGACCAGGAACGTCTTCCCGTCCATCACGGGCATCGTGAGATCGAGCAGAATCAATGAAGGCGCCTTTTCGAGGCCCTGGAGCAAATCCAAGGCGTGCTGCCCATTCTCGCTGAGCAAGACGGAGTACCCCTCCATGACCATCAATTCCTGAAGCGATTCACGAATTGCCTCATCATCTTCCACGATGAGGATGACCGCTTTATCCGTTGGCATCGTTCAACCTTTCAACTTCCCTGGGAAGCTCAACGGTAAAAGTAGAGCCTTCGCCGAGCTTGCTGTCAACACGGATGCTGCCCCCGTGCAACTCAAGGATCTGCCGGGTGATATAGAGACCCAATCCCAACCCCGATGGATTGCTCGCGGAGGCCGCCCGCTCAAATCTCTGGAAGATGCGCTCCTGATTTTCCGGAGAAACACCGATTCCCCCATCCTTCACGGTCAACACAGCCTTGTCATCCCTGACTCGAACTTGGACAAAAACCGGTTTTCCAGCGCCGTATTTAAGCGCGTTGGTCAGCAAATTCGCGATGACCTGCTCAATGCGGTAGGGATCCCATCGTCCCGTTACATGCCCTTCCATCTCAAGGCCGATCCTGCTCCCAATGAACTGAAACTGCGGCTGGAAAGTTTGAACGCCCTTCTCCACGAGCGAGCTCAGATCGACTGGCTCCGGGCTGAGCGTGAGCTTGCCATTGGCGAGCCGGGTGATATCGAGCATGTCATCGATCAATCGGGAGATGCGATTGACCTGATCCTCGGTGGTTTCCAGCAATGACTCCGTTTTTTCGAGCGTGCAAATCGAGCGATCCCCCGCCTTTAAGAGGCGCTTCCTCATCTGCACCTGGAGCTTCAGCGAAGTCAGGGGCGTCCTCAGCTCATGGCTCGCGATCGAGAAGAACTCATCCCTCTGCTTCACCGCGCTGATCTGCTCCCGAAGCAGATCTCTCACCTGATATTGGCGCTCGCGCGCCTGCAGCGCCACTCTCACCGAAGCCAGAAGCGTCGTGATCCGGAAAGGCCGCTCCAGGACGGAGACCGCCCCGCCCACCCCGAAAACCTCGAGGATCGCCTCGGTCTTGAAGACCCTTTCCCGGGCGGACGTCAGAAGCAGCAACGGAAGATTCGACCATGGCTCCTGCAAAGATAGCGTGGATTTCAGTATCTCCGTGCTGTCCGGCTCGAGGGCCTCTTCGGCGATCAGAATCGTGCCCACCGGACTCGAGAGCTGGGCGCATAGTTCCGGAATGGAGCCCATGGCGCGCGCCGAGATTTTCGCCTGCTCCAGCACTTCAATGGCGACTTGCGCGTCCTTTCCCGTGGGGGCGAGAATCAAAACCTCGAGCGGGGCTTCGCCAGCGGAGACGATGCGCGGCTCGCTTGAGGCGCTAGCGATCATTTTGATTCTTCATGATCGTGTTGATGTCGCCGGCGAACCGGGGAACGCCGGTGAGCACCCCTTGGAAATCCTTGAGCACGGGACCCACTTCGACCCCGTTTTTCCCGATCATGAATTCCCGGATCGTGGACTCATGCATGCCGGTGCGCTTCTTGATGATCGAAACCGCTTTCCTCACTTCGCCGCCGGCCTCGAAGAACCGCGTGAGGATCACGGTGTCCGCCAAATAAGTGAGATCCACCGGCGCCTGCATCTGGCCAATCAGGCCCTGCTGCGCGAGCGTCATGATCGTTATTAATCCCTGATTATTTAAAAAAGCGAGCAGCTCATGGAGCTGCAAAGCCAGGAACTGCTCCTGCGGCATGGCCTGGATGTAGCCGTTCAAGCTGTCGATCACGACCACCTTGATCTTCTCGCGATGCGCGAGCTCCAGGATGTGGTGGGCCAGGGCCCCCGGGGAGAGCTCCGCCGGGTCGACCTTCTGAAGCCTGAGGGCGCCCGAGCGGACCGCCTCCTCGACTTTCAAGCCCAGGGAACGCGAACGCTTCAGGAGGTTCGCGACCGTCTCGTCGAAACAGAAGAAAGCGACTTTTTCACCCCGGCTCACGGCCGAAAGCGCGTAAATCAGGACAAGGGTGGATTTGCCTGTCCCGGGCGGCCCGATGAAAAGATTGGCCGTGCCGTCATCCAGGCCCCCGCCCAGAAGAGTGTCGAGCTGCTTGATCCCGCTGGGGAGCTGGCCGGCGCTAGCGCCCTCCCGGAACTTCGAGGGGATCAGCCGCGGAAAAACGCGGACGCCACCGGTCGCGATCTCAAAATCGTGGTAACCGCCGATGAAGTTCACGCCGCGGAGTTTAAGAATCCGGATGCGCCGGCGCTCGCCGCCGAATTCATGATGAAGGCGCGTGAGACTGAAAACGCCGTGAGCGATGCTCTGAACCTGAAGGTCCTGCGCCGCGGAAGTGAGGTCATCGAGGAAAAAAACGGTCATCTTCTTCCCTGAGAGCGCCTGCTTCAAGATGAGGATTTGCCTGCGGTAACGGAGGGGACTCTCGGCTAATAGGCGCATTTCTGAAATGGAATCAAAGACGATCCGGGAAGGGGAGATCTCGTCGATCCGTTTGAGGAGCCCTTCGGTCACGCGGGTGAGCTCAATCTCTGAAGGGTGAAAGAGCGTCGTATGCCCCTCGGCGTTGAATTTGCTCTCGAGCGACGAGAGATCCACTAAATTTATTTTTGAGATGTCCCACCCATGGGAGCGGGCGACCGCGTTGAGCTCTTCCTTGGTTTCAGAAAAGCTGATGTACAATGAAGATTCCCCCAAGCGCACCCCTTCCAGGAGGAATTGCAGAGCGAGCGTGGTCTTTCCGCTCCCCGGCTCCCCTTGCAGGACGTAAAGTCGGTTCCGCGGCAGCCCACCCTGGATAATCTCATCCAAGCCCGGAATTCCAACGATGCAAGTCTCATCTTTTGCGTTCTGATCCATCATGATTAAACCCTCTTCTTGAAACGGCGATGCCGGCCGAATTCTCGGTCAGCGTCGTCGGAACGCGCGGTGGGACTCAGCTCCCCATCCACGGATAGTCTCCAATCGAACACGAAGCAACTCCCCTTGAAGTGCGACGCCCCTTTTTCCTCGAAGTACTTCAAGATGCCACCGTCAAGCTGATACACCTCTTCGAGCCCCAACTTCATCAAAGCCGCCGAAGCCTTTTCGCAGCGAATCCCCCCCGTGCAAAAAGTCACGACCGGCGCCTCTTTCAGGCGCTCCAGATTCTCCCTCGCTTTTTGCGCGAACTGCCTGGAGGTGTCGATGCGAAAATCCTCGGCCCCTTCAAAAGTCCCCACTTCGATCTCATAACGATTGCGGGTGTCCAAAAGCACCATGGGTTTTTTTTCGGAAATCCACTGATGAAATTCTGAGGGGCTGAGCCGCTTGCCCGTTTTTTCATAGGGACGAATCTCGGAATCTCCCACCGAAATGATTTCTTTTTTCACTTTCACGAGGAGACGCTCGAAGGCATGGCCCGAAACCGCACCTTCTTTAAAAGAGTCTTCGGCGATTCCAAACGCCTGTCTGGCGTAATCTTTAAACTGATCCACGGAAGCCCGCTCGCCGGAGAGCATGACATTGATGCCTTCCGCAGCAAGCAACACCGTCCCCTTGAGGTCGAGCCCTAAGCAAAAAGACTTGAGATTGACCTTAAGCTCTTGAAGTTCAGAAGGGGTCCCGAGCGATAAAAAACGATAGAAGCTCAAGTGAACTAACTGAGGCGACCGCATAGGATAAGTAGCGCTTTACCATTGATTCCAAGGATTTAAATAGGGTTTTTTAAAGTAAAAGTTTATATTGATTAATATTGTTAATTATAGTAAACTTTAAAGCTATGAAGACGATAAGTTTTAAATACCCAAGCGTTCTTCTCCTAACTTTCGTGGTCTCGAGCTGCAATGAGCTTTCTCTCAGCTCGCTCAGCGAACAGGGACGGTCTTCGGCTAGCAACAATCCGGGCGGGAATATCAACCCCGATCAGCTCGTCTGCGATCCCCTGGGAACCCCGGGGCAAGGCTCTTCTGAGCATGGATTGAAAGCCTCTCTTCGTTATCTTGATTCTTCGCAGCCCCAATACTCCCAAGTTCAGGATTACATTACCCACGGCCATCTCGTGGACGCCGACCTCTATTTTTCGCAAATTTTCGTCCCTACCCGCATGTTCAACAGCGGCTTTCAAACGCAATCCGGAAGCCTGCTCAAGAACGGAAACGGAGACACCCTCTTTGAATGGTTCTCACTGCAATTCGAGAGCGAGCTGCGCCTGAGACCTCAAGACCAGGACGGGCTCTATGAGTTCGCGCTCCTCGCCGATGACGGCGCGGTGCTTTGGATGAACCAGGGCAATGGCTTCACGAAAATCGTGGACGACGACGCGCTTCACCCCACGCGGCTCGGCTGCGGCACTCAAGCCATCGCGCTCGACCACACCTCAAAGATCCCGCTTCGCGTGGATTACTTCCAGGGCCCGCAGCTTCACATCGCGGTCACGCTGCTTTGGAGAAAAGTCGATTACTCGACGCCCACCGAGAGCAGCTGCGGCTGGACGGGTAACGACCTGTTCTTTGACCCAGTCCAATCGATCAACGGTCATTATGTAGAGCAACAGGCTTACCTCGACCTACTCAGCCGGGGCTGGGCTCCGGTGGATGCGCAGAACTTTTACCTGCCGCAAGGACAGGGATCAAACCCGTGCGTGAATTGAGAGCAATCACCGCGTTGTTCGAATCAGCTCTTTGAGCTTGCTTACTGACTCTTCATCGTCGACTAACTTGGGCGACCTGCCCCGTCTCTGATTTTTTGACACAAAGCCGTTGTGCCCGCCCCGCAGCTCCCCATTTAAGAAAGCGGGTGGACTCGTCAAGATCACCGCTTGGCCGAAGTCGATCAGCTTCAGCTGGCCATTGGGAAGCACTAAAATATTCTTTGGCGCAATCTCGCTATGAACCACGCCCGCGCTCTTCAATAGAGCCAAGATCCCATCCAGCTGCCGCCAAAGCGTTTGTTTTTCCTCCCAAGAAAATCGAGCTCCATTCTTAGAGCGAGAAACCAGCCACTCGTCGAGGTGCATCGCTTGGCGGGGAATTTCCTGGACGATGTGATCTCCCGTCTTCGGCACATAAGTTTTCAGCAAGTACTCACTGCCTCCGTGCGATTGCAGATGCGCGTAGACATTCGCTTCGTTCCGTGCGGACTCGATGGAATACTCCACATTTCTTGAGATTTTTACGGCCACCGGCACGGAGCTTTTTCCTCTTTGACCCAATACTTTCCACGCCGGGTTCGATGGATGGATGACACCCAGAAGTACTTGGGCATTCGTTCCCTCGCCCAAGACCCCTTTGATTTGATACTCACGAAACAAAGCCCGCGCCGCGGGAACGAGAGCGACGGGCTTTCCGGTTTGAACATGTTGATCCGCATCGATTCGCGCGGGCATCTGGTCGCCGTGCATGGCGATGGGAGCAATTCGGTTGTGAAACCGAATCCAGCACTCAATGAGGCTCTGCTTGGCGAGCGAGGGCGAGACTGAGCACAGAAGGCTCAACCCCAAGATCGCGACTGCCATACCTAACCGAGTAAACTCCATCGGTTTCTGATCGGCAATTCAGTGCGATCCTCTGAATTCCTCCGTCCGAGATCCTGCCAAAAATCTGGCAGCCGCGACTAGGCCGTTGCAGCCGCGCCCGGCGCCTGAGCGGAATTCTCCGCAAGCCCCGGCAAGGGCTCCTTGGCCTCAAGCCCGAGTGTGATCCTCAGTAGATCAGCCGCTGATTCCACGAACTCAAACTTCATCGCTGAGCGCACTTCCTCCGGCACTTCCTTCAGATCCCTCTGATTGCGCTTCGAAAGAATGACGCGTTCGATCCCGGCTCGATGCGCGGCGATGATCTTCTCCTTGATCCCGCCGACGGGCATGACCGCGCCTCGCAGCGTGATCTCGCCCGTCATGGCGAGTTTCGAATCCACGCTCCGCCCCGTCATGAGCGACGCGATCGTGCTCAGCATCGTGATGCCCGCCGAAGGTCCGTCTTTGGGAATGGCTCCAGCCGGCACGTGCAGGTGAAAATCCTTCTTCTCGAACTCAGCGCTCGGGATCAGGTGCGACAGGCGGGAGCGCACGAGGCTCAACGCGATTTGCGCGGATTCCTTCATCACTTCGCCGAGCTGTCCGGTGAGAATCAGTCGTCCTTGCCCAGGCATGCAGCCCGCCTCAATGAAGAGGATTTCACCGCCTTGCGGCGTCCAAGCCAGGCCCGTGACGACACCCGGAGGATTCACCCGCTCCGCGACCTCGTGCAGATACTTCTCAGAACCCAGGATCTCCTCGAGATCGCCGAGCTCGATCCGCACCGCTGCGGAATCGCCGGCCTCGATCACTTTGGCCGCCATCGCGCGGCAGAGCGCCGCGAGTTTTCGCTGAAGGCTCCTCACTCCGGCTTCCCGCGTATAGCCATGGATGAGCTTCAGAAGCGCCTCATCCGAGATCACGAGGCGATCGGTTTCGATGCCGTGCTCCTTCCATTGCTTGGGAATCAGGTGGTTCTTGGCGATGTGCAGTTTTTCTACGGTCGTGTAACCGCTCAAGTCGATGATCTCCATCCGATCCAAAAGCGGCCCTGGGATGGAATCCAGTGAGTTCGCGGTCGCAATGAAAAACACTTTCGATAAATCGAACGGCACGTCAAGGTAATGATCGAGGAACGTCGCGTTCTGCTCGGGATCAAGGACCTCAAGCAGTGCGGCTGCGGGGTCGCCCTGGTAGCCATGACCGAGCTTGTCGATCTCATCGAGCATGAAGACCGGGTCGTTCTCGCCGGCGCGTTTGATTCCCTGGATGATTCGGCCCGGCATCGCGCCGATGTAGGTGCGGCGGTGCCCACGAATCTCGGCGTCATCGCGCACGCCGCCCAGGCTCCCTCGCACGAACTTGCGCCCGAGCGCCTTGGCAATACTCTGGCCCAAGCTCGTTTTGCCGACGCCCGGAGGCCCCACGAAAAGCAGGATCTGCCCTCGGCTGGAGTTTTTGAGCTTCATGACGGCCAAGTGCTCGATCACGCGCTTTTTGATGCGGTCGAGACCGTAGTGATCGCCGTCCAGGATTTTCCTCGCGTTCGCGAGATCCAACGCCTCCAACCCCTGCCGACTGGAGGACGCGGACCAGGGGATCGCCACGAGCAAATCCAGGTAATTTCGGATCACATGCGATTCAGGAGAGGAATTGCCCATGCTCTCCAATCGCTTGAACTCGTCGAGCGCCGTTTTTTTAGCGGCCTCAGGCATGCCGCTGTCCTCGATTTTTTTTCGGAGCGCGTCCAGGTCGTTCCCGCCGGCTTGGGATTCGCCCAGCTCCTCGCGGATCGCCTTCAGCTGCTCTCTCAGGATCGATTCGCGCTGAAGCTTGCCCATTTTGTGCGAGAGCTTTTCGCGGATCTCGGACTGGACCTCGAGCGCGTCTTTTTGCTTCTGCATCAGATCGAGCAGCATGAGCGCGCGGGCCTGGATGCCTGGGGTTTCTAAGATTTCCTGCTTCTTCGCGGCGTCGAGCTCCAAATTTGCGGCGCAAAGATGCACCAGGAACGGGAGATCCTCGATCCCTTCGATCAGCTCTTGAAGCTGGCGCGTGTCGGCGGGCAGAAGCTCCAGGAGCGCTTCGGCCATCTGCTTGAGGCTCTTCAAAAGCGCCTCGCTCGTCGAGGCGTCAATGTCATCCGACTCCTTCCATGAGTCTCCGTGGGCGAGGATCACGCCGTTTTTTTCCTCGAAATGCTCCACGCGGTATCGCGAGAGGCCGCGGATCAAAACCTGGTAGCCGTCCTTGGAGTTGCCGCGGATCTTCTCGATCTTGGCGAGCGTCCCCACCAAATGGAGCTCGGGGATCGAAACCACGTTCTTGCCGCTGTCCGATTTTTGCGCCACGGCGAGGACCGTCTTGCCCAGCGCCTTGGCCTGCTCGATCGCGGCGATGCTCTGCTCGCGCCCGATTCGAAGCGGCAGCGCGCTGCCGGGGAAGATCACGGTGTTTTTGATGGGTAGGACGGGGATCAGGTTCATGGGAGGCTCCTTTGTTCGAAAATCATCGAACTTACAGATCCCAATATGGGCAGGTTCCCGGCGTTGTCAAACCCGGGAAGTTCTGGCAAGGTGGGAATGTTCGATAACTATCGAATAACTCAGGCTTCCTGAGCCAGGAGATCCCGCATGCCACCCGCCACCGAGAAAAAACCGCCCCGCTTCTCGAAAGTCCCGCTCTCCTCATTTTTTTACGCACTCAGCGACCCCGCCCGCATCGAGATCATCCGCGCCCTGCTGGAGAAGGATGAGATCTCTTGCGGCCAGTGCAAGAGCCCACTCTCCAAATCGACGATGTCGCATCATTTCAAGGTCCTGCGCGAGACGGGCATCACTCAAAGGCGCGAGGAAGGCGCCGTGCACTACCTCTCGCTCAAGCAGGACGAGATCGAGGCGCGGCTGCCGGGTTTCTTGAGCGCGCTGCGCAAGTGCTCGGGACCGATTTAGGAATTCAAAAAGAATCACATATCGTCTTCGCTGGAAGGTAAAACCTCCCAATCATTGACGACCCAGGTTTTTCCATCCCAAACCGCGTTTCGAAGCACCGCAAGATAGAGACGTCTTTTGTTTTCCTTGGAATTTTTGGAAAGCTTTTTCAACGATTCAGAAGTCCAACGATTCTGTTTAAGAATTGCCTCTGTCAGCAAGAATAGGCTCCTCATTTTCAATGCATCCGCAGATGCTAGTTTCTTCCAAGCTCCTGTCTTGAGATCCGAATGTTCAAAAAACTCCATTAAATCAGAATGGTGAGCGCTTTCTATCCGATTGACCCACTGGACGGCGTCGTATTGCTTCCTGACATACTCCATCTCCGCGAACTCCCAGTTTTTCCCGTAATCATAGACTTTCACCATTCTGGGCCGAGGCATCTTCGCGTTCTCTTGGGCGCACTGATTCGCACTTTGCTCAACTGCGGCGCGCACTTTCCCCTCAAATGCCATGTCACTCTGAATATGATCACGCGCATAATCGATCGGAGGTTGATAATTGACGGAACGAGCGCCCGCCTCCCTTTGAAAAAGCCTGAATCCGGGGATGAATGGAATCCTCAATACGCGCTCAGGGTTTGAAGCCTGTCTCCAAACATGATTTGAGTTTCCCGCTCCGAGGAACGGTCCGAGCGTGATTGACTTACCCCCCTCCCTTTGCCCGTTGACTTTCACTGCATCACCGCGCGCGAGACTGAGAACCTCCGCTTCATACTGAAGCATCGGGGACTTTTTGTAGTCCGCTTGAATGGAGGAGGTCGAGGAACGGGGGTCGCGCACTCGCTGAAGCTGCGGATTCGCATGAGCGCGCGCAGGCTTTGAAAGGGCCTGGTTATTCTGCGTCAGGTCCAAAGTTCTCGATTTCGCGTGAGGGGGCTCGGCGCGTTTGAATTGAGCTAAAAGCGAATAAAAGGCGTTTGGGTCATTAATATCAACCGAGCGCAGCGCGCTTCGGCCGCTCATTCGCTGAAACCATTCCCTGAAGCCTGGGATATTTTTGAAGGCATCGAAAAAATACGACGCATTCTTGGGGCGCGATTCATCCGAGCGATAAGCGTAGCTCCCCAAAAGGCAGAGGATTTTTGAGTGCAAATTCCCGCGGGCGCTGGCGAATGGCGCCGCGATGGCGCAGTGAATCGCGACCGTCATGAATAAATAAACACCCAATGATGGTGGATGCTTTTGGCGCTGCACGCTTTCTTTTTCGGAAAATGCGCCCATTAAATTGAATTGACTCACGGAGCAATCCATAAACATGGACCGCCGCGACACCCGCGAAGTTCCGTGCTAGGCTCCGGTTGAATTCGCTGACCTGAAATCCTTCACCGGAGGCGCGGTCCCCATGTACAACTTCAACCATCTTTATTACTTCTATCTGATCGCTAAATCCGGCGGCGTGACCGAGGCTTCCAAGCATCTGCACGTCAGCCAACCCTCGATGAGCAGCCAGCTCAAGACCCTTGAGGGCGAGTTGAACCTCAAGCTCTTCAGAAAATCGGGGAGAAGCCTCGTGCTGACTGAAGACGGGGCCGTCGTCTATGGCTACTGCAGGCGAATGTTCGAGATTTCTGAGGAAATGTGCGAGCAGCTGGGGGAGCGCGCCTCGCCCGCGAGTCGAACCCTCCACGTCGGCTTTGGCCCTGAGATCAGCACCAGCGTCGCTTCAGATCTAATCAGCGCTTTCATGAAATCAGCCGGTGCGGCTGCGACGCGCCCCAAGCTCAGCACCTTTTCCGGGACGCATGAGCAGCTCGTGGAGCGTCTGCGCTTTCGGGAATTGGATCTCATTGTCTCGTCCGATCCAGTCAGTGATCCCCACTTGAAGGACGGGGTGAGAGTCGAAAGCCCAGTGTATCTAGTAGCGTCGGTGAAGCGAAAGAAAACCCAGAATCCGCTGCTTACCGATCAGAGTTGGGCACTCCCGACGTCGGGACTCAAACTCCGAGCAGAGATCGACCGTTTTTTTGAGATGCAGCCATTCAATGGAATCGCCGCCTTTGAAAGCGATTCCATTTCCAGCTTGGTGCGAGCGGTTCAAGAGAGCGATTGTCTCGCTTTGCTTCCGGCATTCGCGATCATCCGCGAGTTGCGCCTCGGTCAGCTACGCATCCACGGCGAGAGCGCAGGTTACTGGAACCACAGCCTATGGATCTCAAGCCATGAGCAGAGTCAGAGGGACGCGCTCATCAAAGAAATGATCAAGAACATCAAGCTCAGCTTGAGCCATATGCCTACGAAGCCCCTCCGAAAACCCATTTCAACCCAAGACGTCTTGCGGCGCCAATGGGTCGCGACTCCTTAAGCGTTAGGGCAACCCAGCTCGCTTGCCCATTTATGATAGGCATTTCTTTCGTTTTCTAAATTCAAAGGCGGCTCGCCTACCTGCATTCTTGGTGGCTTTCGGCCCGCTTTTTTATCATCAAGCGCCCAAAGGACTCTGCTGCGATGGTTTTTGGATTGAGATTGAAGCAGCTGAAACGAGCTCTCCCCGCACCGCTTGTCCACGATTTGCTTAAGATCGCCTTCAATAATGCACTGTTGATACCGCTGCGCCCTCGAGTATTGAGGAGCCACCACTGAGTTGGGGCTATTGCGGGAGGTGACGCTGTTGTTTGAGACCGCTTCTTCCCGAATGAGAGTCGCCGTGCGCCCTTTTCCGGTATAAAGCCTGATAAAAGAATAGACTTCGACGCTGTTCGTTCGCGCTTTTCTACGGGAAGACATGTCCCCGTAGAGGCTCCTCGTGCCGGGATCGAGATGATAGAGAGTGATTGATTCCGAGATTGAATTCACATAGTGATTTTTTTGATCGCCGCTCACAAAAAGAAGATCCTCGAATGAATTCTGCTTCAGGAATTTCCTGATTTCGCCCACGATCCAGGGGGATTTAAAGTCCATGGCGTACGTGCTGCAATTCCATCGCTGATTGAGCTTCAGGTCCGCTTCATTCGGCAAAATCGCTTGATCGCTATTTAAGATCTCGCGCAACTTGACTTGGCTGAAAGCACCGCTTTCTTGCGCTTGCGCCGGGCACGAACCCGCTATTGAGATCCATGCTGCTATCGTTACGAGCCTTGAATGCATTCTTTTCATAAAATTCTCCAGACTTTATCGCTGAGAAGGACACTCCGTTTTTTCGGACCACTCGTCAAAAGATTTAAAAACTTGGCGCAGGGTCTCGGGGAAAATTCCATTTGTGCCTAGAATCGGCGAGCTACCCCTCCTGCGAACCGCGGCGCTGCGACGCGATCGATAAGACTCATACTCGGAAAAAATTTTATTGAAACCGTTTTTCTGGCATTTTTTGACGATAAATTCTTTGATCAATTGGTCTTTCGTCAAGCAAACGCGGTAGTTCGACACGGCGTAGTTTGCTTCAGAAATCGAGGGAATATTAAAATCCTTGGAAAAAGTGGCTCCTGACTCTTCGAGCAGTCGGCCATGGTATGCCTTCACATAGGATACCGAATCAGAGAACTGAGACACGCCTCGCAAGCCTCTCAAGTCCCTCCTGCTTTCGTACAAGCTTACTCCATTTGAAGAAATCAAGGGTTCACGATTTGAAAAAAAATCGGGTTGCTTAGCCGCGGAAAAAATCGGCGAATGACCGTGACGCCTGAAAAACCTTCTCACTTCACGAATGGGCTCATTCGATCGGTTATCAATTGCGTGGTCGCTACAATACCAAGTTGTTTTAAGCTTTAAATCCTCAGCTTTAGGGAGAACCGCTTGATCGCTCGAAAAAAGCTTCCGAATTTTAGAATCCGCAAAATCCGCGGACGCCAGGCCGCTCATCGCCAAAAACACCGCACTCCACGCCCACCCACGCCGCATCGACATCATTTTCTCCTTGGTCATCCTATAAAGTTCCAATTCTTATTTAATAATGATCTTTTTTTGTCAAGGAGCGAACGGATTGGCTGGCGAGCCAAGCCCCGGCGTTGTAAGAATACCCACCATGGCCGGCCATAATAAGTGGAGCAAAGTAAAGCACATCAAGGGTCCCGCGGACGCCAAACGGAACAAGATGTTCACCAAGCTCCTGCGCGAGATCGAGGTCGCGACCCGACTGGGTGGCGGCAGCGACCCGCGCTCCAACCCCAGGCTCCGGGACGCCATGGCCGAGGCCCGCGTCAACAACATGCCCAAGGACAACATCGAGCGCGCGGTCAAACGTGGCACGGGCGAGCTCGTCGGCGACGCGCTCGAAGCGATCACCTACGAAGGCTATGGGCCGAGCGGCGTGCCGCTGCTCATCTCGTGCCTGACCAACAACCGCAACCGGACCGCGGCCGACCTCCGCACGACGCTCAACAAACGAGGCGGCAATCTCGGCGAATCCGGCTGCGTGGCCTGGATGTTCGAGAAAAAGGGGATCCTAATCGTCCCGCGCGCGGGCAGCCCAGAGCAGCCTGTGTCCCCTTTGGGTGAGGACGCGCTCCTGGATCTCGCGCTCACGGCGGGCGCTTTGGATTTCGTCACTGAAGATGAGGATTACCGCATCATGACGACGCCTGAGAACTTTGAAGCCGTCCGCTCGGCGCTCGAGGGCGCCTCCGTGCCCACGCGATTCTCCAAGATCACCCTGCAGTCGCAAAACACGTTGCTGCTCCAAGAAGACGCCGCTCAGCCGCTCCTCGGCCTCATTGAGGCGCTTGAGGAGCTCGATGACGTGCAGGAAGTGCACGCGGGCTTCGACATCGCCTCTTGAGCCGCTCCCTCAGCGATAATACCGATCGCGTTTGATCTCCGGGGCCCGGCAATCGATCGAGCCCTGAAGCTCGCGCTGGAGCGGGCTCAGATCGAGCGCCGACCCATGGGAATCCGCGAACGCAGTTTCTCTGGGAATCCGATTCGTCAGCAGCCGTTGATTCCCAAAGCGCAGCGCGGTCGGAAAGCGCGAGCGAGTCCCCGCATCCAGGCAATGCTCCTCGGATGTTGCCATGAGAATCCACCCCGCGCTGGGCTGGGAGGCGAGCCTCACGAGTTCTGAGCAAGGGGCCTCCTGAACTTTGCGGCCCGTCGCATACCGGATCTCGATGGAGTAATCCACGATCCCGCCGTAGGGATGACTGCCGGGCACGAAGAGCACCTGATCCTCGCAATTCCCGTACGACTGAATGTAAGGGTTGAAGCGCTTCAGAGCGGGGAACGCCTCGGGGGCGAATGGGATGGGAAACACGACGACGGCTGCGAGCGCGACGAGCGTCACGCCGGTAAAACCAAAGTTGAAACGCGCCTCCTCCTGCCCTTCAAACCGCTTGAGCCAGGGCATCAAGAGCTGCGCCTGCAAGAGAGCGATGAAAGGAAACGCCGGCAAAAAATAATGCGCGTACTTGAACCGAAGCGGCGAGATCGCGGCGATGAGAACGCCCGATGCGAGCAAGGGGAGCGCGACCTCTTTTTTGCGCCAATGCTTGCCGAGAGCGATCATCGCCAGCGCGGGCAGGAGCGTCGCCAGAGCAGGCAGATACTCGCGATCACGCAGGACTTTGAAGAACAGGAAAAGATCGGGCGACTGGACTTGCCCACGCCCCCCGATCGCCGTTCCCCAAAGCTGACGTCTCCAATAATCCCAAACGAGATCCCAACCACCCAAAAAGCCGCTCAGCGCCCAGACGCTGAACCCCACTGCGATCGCGCAGGCGCTCATTCCAATCCAGCCCCGGAGGCGCGTGCGCAACTCCCCGCGGATCCCGAGCCACGCGAAACTCACTGGCACGAGCAAAAGCGCGACTGGCGTCTTGATCCACATGCCCAAACCCGCGAAAACTCCGGCCAGTCCCCAGCTCCCCCTCAGCCAGAGCCAGAACGAAGTGACGATAAAAAAAAGCATGGGGATGTCGAGGTGAAAACTCGCCGCCGTCTTGAGCGCGCCAGGACTCAAAAACAAAAAAATCGCGGCTGCAAAACCAAACGGCCAAGAACGCAACCGCGTTCCCAGCGCTGCGACGCTGAGCGCGAGCGCCACCGCAAAAAGCCCCGGGAGAGCGCGAGCGGACCAGGGAGTTGATCCCAGCGCGCGCATGACGAGGCCATTGAGATAAAACAGCGGGAAAGGATGATCGTTGAACTCCCCCATCGGAAGGCGCGGCACGAAGCCCTGCGCTTGAGTCGCATCCAGCGCCACCAGCGCGTGCAGAGCGGAATCGTTGGGAGGGAGCGAAGTATCGTTCGCTCTTCCCAAAACGATGAGCGCGATGAGCGCAGCAAGCGAAAAAATCGCGTAAAAGCGAGACCTCGGAATGCTTCTAGTTAGATAGTTGACTTGAAAAGTTTTTGAACTAGAGTGGGCGCTATGACAATGCGTCTGGCTCAAACGATTTTGGTGGTCGCTGGAGCCGTCATCATGCTGCTTTTCCATCTCTGGGCGTCCTACCTCTAATTTTATTTAGGGGGAGCGAATTTCGGCTCAATTCCTCTCCAGCAAGAGGAGTAATCCTTTTGAAGCTGCGCGGAATCCAATGCCGCGGCGGTGGGTCGAAAAACCCAGCGGCTCTCAAACATCATCGCGAGCGCGTCTTTTTGATAAACCGGCTTTAAATCCTCCTGCGCGGCTTTCTCCAAAGAGCCCGCATCAGGACCATGGGCGCTCATGCAGTTGTGAAGGCTGGAAGCGCCCGGCTCAAATCCGCCCTGCGTCTTCCCGTCGTACACGCCCCGGATCATTCCCATAAACTCGCTCATGCAGTTTCGGTGAAAATAAGGGGGGCGAAACGTGTGCTCCGCCACCATCCAGCGCGGCGGGAAAATCACGAAATCGATGTTCGCCACGCCGGGGTATTCCGAGGGGGAGCTCAGCACCGTAAAGATGGAGGGATCCGAATGATCGAAAGAAACGGTGTTGACCACCTGAAAGTTTTTGAGGTTGTACCGGTAAGGAGCGTAGTTTCCATGCCACGCCACCACGTCGAGAGGAGAGTGATCCAACTCGCACCCCCAGAGATGACCCTGGAATTTGACCGCCAACTCAAAGCTCCCTCGGCGCTGCTCAAAGCAAGCGATCGGATACTCAAAATCCCGCGGGTTCGCCAACCCATTCGAGCCGATCACTCCGAGATCAGGCAATCGAAACGGAGCGCCGTAATTTTCGCAGACGTACCCTCTCGCCTGCTTCACGCCAGCGCCCAAGAGGGCTTGGAACTTCACGCCCCGCGGGATGACCGCAATTTCGCCCGGCGCCGCGGTGAGCTCGCCGAATTCGGTTCTGAAGAGAAGGGCGCCTTCCTGGGGAACGATCAAAAGCTCGCCATCCGAATCCTGAAAAAATCGGTCTTTCATCGATTGATTGCAGGCGTAGAGATAAACTCCGCAGCCCTGCTGGCTTTTAAGATCCCCGCTTTCGGCCCAAATCGCCAGGCCTTCCAAAAAGTCCTTCTTTTCGGGTGAAACGGCGTGAGGAAGGGGATCCCATCGAAGCTGATTGGGCGTCGTGGGGCGAGAAAAATCTCCGGCGCAAAGATCACCGGATTGAATCAACGTAAGCGGCGGATGCACGACGGAGGGCTGAATGCGGTAAAGCCAGCTGCGGAGATTCTCGCTTCGCCGGATTGTGAAGGATGAACCGCTGATCTGCTCCGTGTACAGGCCATGCGCCGCTTGCTGAGGCGAATTTTGCCCTTGAGGCAGCGTTCCCGCGAGCGCCTCCGTGGCGAAATGATTGCCGAACCCGGACTGATAGCGCGAACTTTCCATGGGGTTGATCTAATCAGAGCTTGCCCTGGGATTCAATTGGGGAGTGGGAGTTTTGATTTCGCATGAAATAAGAGAGCAATAATAGCGCATAAAGCATGCACGCCCCCAAGTGCGTGTAGACCGCTCCCGCGGCCCCTGCGCGCAGAAGGGGACCCAGAATCAAGCTGTAAGCCATGCAGACGCAGATGAACCAAGGCGCGGAAATCCAAGATAAAAACCTGCCCGTGCCCGTCCGAACCATTCCCCAGGAGTAAAGGGGATAGGACGCCCCGAACAAAGTCGTCGCGAGAACCAAACCCCGCATCCATCCCGTCATCTGCTCCTGCTCAAGCGCGCTCCATTTTCCGCGGGAGAGCAGCGCAAGGATCCAGGGTGCCAAGAGGATGAAAAAGGCGGATTGAACCAGGCAGATTGCGGCCAAAATCCCGGTCAGGGAGAGTATTTTCCGTTTCTCTTCCCGCGCGCCTTCATGGCTCCCCTCGCTCCTTCGCGCCAGCCAGAGATTGACGACATTCGCCAGCGCCATGGGTAGCGCGACCGTGAGCCCCGCGATTTTCAGAACCGCGGCGAACAATCCCACCTCGCGCGCCTCGAAGCGAAAGGCGCCCATGAAGAACAGGCTCATCGACAAAACCCAATTCTGAATCACCCCGATGAAATGCTGACCCAGCGAAAAATCCCGAAACGCCGCGGCCATCGTCCCAAAAAATGGCGGGGCATCGCGCCCACGAATCGCGTCCCGCGAGGCCCCCAACCCGGATAAAGCGCGTCTCGCGTGCAAAAATGCGAACGCCGCAGCGCTGAGCGTTGAGATCCAAGCTCCGAGCGCCAATAAGTGGGTCTGGCCCGGAAAAAAAGCGGCGCAAAACAGGGTCGCCGCGAGCAATGAAAGCTTTTGATACAGGTTCACCAAATTGAGTTCGGCCAGCTTGAGCTCCACCCGCAAAAATTCCCGATCAATGCCGCTGATCTGAGGGGCGAGCGCCAGGGCGAACGCCCACATCAGCGCGTAAGGCTGGACCTGCCTCGTCAA
Source organism: uncultured Bacteriovoracaceae bacterium (assembly GCA_964563795.1). Lineage (GTDB taxonomy): Bacteria > Bdellovibrionota > UBA1018 > UBA1018 > UBA1018 > CAZLYB01. The sequence continues at coordinate 39,932 of CAZLYB010000002.1, forward strand.
TAAGAATGAAAAAGCGATCACCGCCAGAACCTTCCCCCAGCCAAAGAGCCTAAAGACGTGGAGCCTGCGGGCGAAAGAATCGATCCCCTCCGCCTTCCACTTCATGAAATCCAAATAAATGATGTTCTCCGGCGTGATGAAAAAAAGGAGCAGCGGGGCCGCGATCGCCTGAGCCAACGCGAGCTTGGAGAATTCCTCGGGAGCGATCACCCAGATCAGGATGAGGGAGCTCAGCCCATCCGAAACCCGCGTCACCCCGTGCTCCAAGACGTTGAGGAGGCCGTGACGCACCCAAGGAGAGCGAAAACTCATCGCCGTTCCCTGAGGATTCGCCGGGAAAAAACCGCGAAACCGAATCCAAAAGCCAGGAGGCTCGCGAATTCAAGAACGGGCGCTCCCCGGCTGAAAGCGGCCAGCGGTAACCCTATGAGGAGCACCATCCCTCCGTAAAGCAGCGCGACTTTCCGATGACTCCATCCCGAAAGCACCAACCGCTGGTAAAGATGATCGCGGTGAGCTTGAGTGAGTGACTTCCCCCTTCGAATCCGTTGAATTAAGGTCATCGTCGCGTCAAACAAGAAGGGGCCATTGAGAATCAACGCGCCGAGCGGATCAATCGAGCCCAGGACGAAACACAACGTCCCGGCCATGAACCCCAGGAATCCGCTCCCCACATCCCCCATGAAAATCTTGGCCGGTTGCCAATTCCAAATGAGGAACCCTAGGCACGCTCCTGCCAAGACGAGCGGCGTGACGAATGAGCCCTTGCTCAGGAGGGAGCACGATAAAAAAACCGCCGCCGCATGCAATGCGCAAATCCCGTCGCTTCCATCCATGAAATTGTAGAGATTCGTGAACCATGCGATCCAAAGCGCGCTCAACGGGAAAACGACGAAAAAAGGCAATCCCAAAAACCCGAACTGGGAAACCCAGCAAAAAAATCCAGCCGCCAAAAGATGGGTGGCGAGCCTCAGACCCGCCGAGGCACTCTTGAGATCATCAATTCCCCCTACGATCGCCACCGCAAGCGCACTCCACCACCAAACCCCGAAACCCCGGTCCGCCGCGATCCCGCCCAACCCCAACGCCACGATCGCCGCGCCACCTCCCCGGGGAACGGCACGATCATGCAGGCTCCGAGCGTTGGGAATGTCTTGAATGCTCGCCTTGGATAAAGCGGTCCGCAGCAAAGCCGTCAGCACGCAGCTTGCAATCGCGGCTCCAAGAATGGTTGTGGCGCAAAAGAACACAGGTTGATGATCCCTTAGGAGCAGCATATATCAAACCTCTATGGAAATTCATAAAACTCCGGACAAATTCGCCGGTCTCAGGTCGTCGCCATGATTCTTTGGTTCATGGGGCTCTCAGGCGCCGGGAAATCCACGCTCTGCTCGCTTTTGGAAACGGAACTTCTCAAGCTTGGGAAGCAAGTCCTGCGCTTGGACGGGGACGCGGTCAGGGAGGAGCGAAAAACCCAGGATCAATTCACCCGCGAGAGCATCCATGAGAACAACGTGAACGTGATTCAGAGATGCGTCGAATCCCGCGATCATCATGACTTCATTTTGGTTTCGCTCATCTCGCCGCTCGAAGCCACGCGGCGGATCGCCCGCGAGAAGCTCGGAGATGAATACGTCGAGATCTACGTAAAATGCGCGCTGCCGACTTTGGTCGAAAGAGACACGAAAGGCCTCTACAAGAAAGCGATCCAGGGCGAAATCAAGAACCTCATCGGCTATTCAAAAGAACTTCCCTTCGAAGAACCCGAACGGCCCTCTCTCACGATTTCATCCGGCGAGCAGCTCCCTTCCGAATCCTTGGCTCAAATCCTGCGCTACTTGAAAAGCCGCTCCCTCATTTGACAATCGACTTCAATACTCAAAAACGGGCTTCCCGTCGGTCACCATTTTTTCGAGGAAGGCCGAGATGTCGGGGCGGACGTATTCTTCGGGGAGTTTCTTCCCGCTTTCAAGGAAGCCACGGATGCTGGAACCGCTCAAATCCGCGCGATGCGAGTTCTGATGGGAGCAACCCGTGGTGACCTCAGAGCACGCCGCGCAGTAATAGGCGACGTCGAAGAAAACGGGCTCAATGCCGATATCCCCCATTTTCTCGAAGATCCGCTGCGAGGCGTCGCTGGGAAAATAACTCCCCACCCCCGCATGATCCCGCCCCACGATGAAGTGCGTGCACCCGAAGTTCTTCCTGCAAAGCGCAGTGAAAATCGCTTCGCGAGGGCCACTGTATCGCGGATAGGTGTTGAAGCAGCTGAGGATGGCGGAGTAGGGGGCGTAATAATTTCTCTGCGTCATCAATTGATATGACCCGACGATCGCCTCCAGCGTGAAGTCCCCAGGCTTCTTGGGCCCAATGGCCGGGCTGATGTAGAGCCCGTCCGCCTTGAGCTGAGCGAGGGCCACTTTCTGGATGTACTCATGCCCGCGGTGAATCACGTTGCGCGTGTGGAATCCGATGACTTTGCGCCAGCTGAGCTGTTGGAAGACTTTGCGCGCCTGCTTGGGCGTCAGGGAGTAGGCCGCTTGAGCGGAGCTCAGGTCGCTGAAGGCGCGCACTTCGCCGCTAATGATCCATGGGCCTCTCGAGAACAAGAGCGCCACGCCGGGGTGCTTCTCATCATCGGTTCCGAACCAAGCCCGGGCGACCGCGCCGAGGTCAATCCGCTCGACTGCGGAGAGCTCCAAAGTCCCGTGTGGCTTCGCGGGCTCCGTCCCCGTCACCAAAAGCGTTTCACCGCGCTTCAAGGATTTCACCCGGTTGAGCACTTCCCCTTCATGAATCTGCAGAAGGATCGGGAGCGTCCAGACCTCCCCGTTCAAGAGCCGATGGTTCGAGAGGATGGAATTCATCTCGTCAGCGCCCATGAATCCACTGACGGGCGAATAGACTCCCTGTGAAATCTGCATAAAATCCAGGATCGCGCGTTCATCCAGATGGATTGAAGGCAGGTCCCTCATTGGGGCTGAATCCCCCGACTCCAAGAAATTTTGGACGAGCTCACCCCCATGCGGATCGATGAGGCCCTGCTCGTGGCTCGCGGAAAGGAAAGCGAGCATTTCATTTTTATCTCGCTCCCGGGCTTCGTAGTGCTCGGTTTCCTTGATCGTGCCCGCGATCATGCGGACCGCTTCGACCGGGTACTTGCCGATCGCGGTTTCCGCCGCGAGCACCAACCCGTCAGCGCCCGAGAGAAGCGTGCTGGTGATGTCGTTGATTTCCGCCCGGCTGGGTTGAAGCCCCGTGATCATCGTCTCGAGCAGGTTGGTCGCGATGTAGACGGGGGTGCCGATGGACTTTGCGACTTTCACGATCTGCCGCTGGGCGATGCCGATCTTCTGAACCGGGATTTCCTTCGACAAGTCACCCCGGTCGATCAGGATCGCGTTGCTCGAACGCGCGATCTCCTCGAGATTCCGCAATCCCTCCCGGCTCTCGATCTTGCTGATGATCGTGACGGGATAACCAAAGTAGCCCCTCAGCCACTCCACATCAGCGCTCCGGGCCGCGAAAGAAAAAGCGATCGCTTTGATGCCGAGGTCCCGCGAAAGCTTGAAGATTTCCTTGTCCTTTTGCGTGAACGCCTCGAGCGGAATGGACCGATCGACCGAGACGCCTTTGTTGTCCCCGATCCTGCCTTCCGTCAAAACCCTGGCCCAGACCCGCTGCCCCGAAACTTCGGTGACTTGCACGTTCAAGGCGTGAAAATCGATCGCCAAGATGTCGCCTACTTGAAAGGTCCCAGCGGGATCTACGGGATAGAGCGGGATTTTTTCTTCATCGCCCAACACGTCGGCCGAAACGAGCTCCACACGCTGGTTGGCCCGCAGCAAGAGCCCTGGTTGCTTGATCTTGCCGGTTCGGAGCTGCGCTCCTTCGGTGTCGATGCAAACCGTTTTTCGGGTCCATGACATCAATTTTTCGGCTGTCTCCACGAACGCGTGCAGCGGCATATGAGATAAATTGATGCGGAAGATCTCCACTCCCTCGCGCTCCATCGCCTGAATCTTTGAAGGCTCAAGGGAGGTCGGGCCGACTGTAACGATGATCTTTTTCATGCCCCTGGGTGTCGCATTTCGGGCCGAGGTTTAGCAAGCTGATTAAGAGCTGATCCGCAAACCTAGTTCCGGCTGCGGCGAACGATCCATGAGGCGAGACGAGGAATAGGTTTGCGGATCAGCTCTAAACAAAGGAACGGCTCGCCGAATCCGGCTCGATTTCAGCGACCACCGCGCCCCATTGAGGGGTAACGTACGTGGGAATGAGCTCTTTGAGGCCACTGCGGATCAGCGAGGGATTCCGCTGAGCGGCGACGGTCAGGAGATGTTTGATACGCGTAGGGAAGGCGGGATCTTCCTTCCAGCGCTGCGGCGCGACCGAGATTTTTTCGTGCTTGGTGCTGAGCGTCTGCTCATCCGAGGTCATGAGTTCCTCAAAGAGCTTCTCTCCCGGACGTGGGCCCACGATCTCGATCTTGATGTCCAAATCGAGTTCCAGCCCGGAAAGCCGGATCAAATCCTTGGCTAAGTCGATGATTTTGACCGCTTGACCCATGTCCAAAATATAAATGGAGCCGTTGTCCCCCAGTCCCCCGGCCTGCAGGACGAGCTGCGAGGCCTCCGTGATCGTCATGAAGTACCTCGACATCTCGGGGTGGGTGACGAGAATCGGCGCTCTCCGTCGGATCTGCTCCTTGAAAACCGGGATGACGCTCCCCCGGCTCCCCAGGACGTTCCCGAACCGCACGGAAACGAAGCTTTGATGGCTCGCCGCTTTTGAGGATGCGTGCTGCACCAGCATTTCTGCGATTCTTTTGGTCGCCCCCATCACTGAGGTGGGATTGACCGCCTTATCCGTGGAGATGTTCACGAAGCGCTCCACCCCGAACTCCAAGGCGAGATTGAGGAGATTCTGCGTGCCGCCGACGTTGTTCAGGATCGCTTCATCCGGGTTGGCTTCCATCATCGGAACGTGCTTATTCGCCGCCGCGTGAAAAATCACTTGGGGGTGATGATTCTGAAAAACGAACCTCAGCTTTTGCTCATCCCGGATATCGACGACCAACGTCCGGTAAGGGATCTTGATGCCCTTGAGTTCGAGCTCCCGCTCCGCCTCAAAAAGGCTGTTCTCGCCGCGGCCGAGCAGGATGAGCCTGCGCGGCTCGAAGCGGCACACTTGATTCACGATTTCCCTGCCGATGGAGCCGCCCGCTCCGCTGATCATGACGACGCGACCCTGAAGGTAGCGCGCGATCTCCCCGAGCTCGAGCTCCACGGGTTTTCTTCGCAGCAGATCCTCGACATCGACTTCCCGAATCTGGGTGATAGTCGCCTTGCCGCTGATCAAATCGTAGATGCCAGGAACGATCCTGAACTTCACCTTCACTTCGTTCGCGAACTCGATGATCTTGCGGACCACTTGGCCCTGAGCCGAGGGAATCGCGATGATCACCTCATCGATTTCCTTCGATTGCACCACTCGGGGAAGGTCGTTGAGCGTCCCCAGGACTTTAATGCCGGCCAAAGTCATGCGCTGCTTGTTCTTTGCGTCATCCAAGAATCCGACGGGACGCAGTCCCGAAGCCGGGTGCCTCAGCATCTCCTTCGCGACCAGGATCCCCGCCTCGCCCGCGCCGGCGATGAGCACGCGCCTACCCGCCGAGATCGGCTCAAAGCGGCTGTGCTCATGGTAAAGCCTGTAAAGCAGCCGAACCCCGCTCCACCCCAATAGAATCAGCATGCCCGCGATCGTGGGAATACTCCGCGGGATTTCGGTGTACGGACGCGCCAAGAATGAGACGGCCATCGTGCAGAGCGTGCCGATCAAGGTGGCGTTGATGAGCCAGGAGAGATCCTTGACCCCGACCTTTCTCCACGACTGCCTCGTCAAGCCGGCAAAATAAATGATGAAGCTGAAAGCGACGAGATTCACCGCGGCCAGCAAGACGCAGCCCGGCAAATAATGGGGAAAAGGCCGGTCCACCCTGAGGTAGAAGGCGAAAAAAACTGAAGTGACCGCAATGAGCAGGTCAACGCAAAATTTGGCGCGATGAGTGTGATTGAGAAGTTTTTTCACCATTTTTTAAATCCGTTTTAAACCATACCCCCGCGCTCCGCCAAACTCAAGAAATGCTCTCTCCCGTGGGGCAAGAGAAGGGATGCTCTCCCTCCTTCAATGCATGGCTCACGGATCGCGCTCCCTCACGAACCCGCTCCCAGGGATAATTTTCGAGGAGATTTCGCAGCTCGGATTCGCTCTCCGCCTGGGCGATGAAAGCGGAACCCAAAGCGCCGATGCGCCCCTGCGGGCAAAAAACGGCGTAGGGAACCCCTTCCAGCATCGCCTCCAAAATCCCCGTCGTGGAACCGCAAATCACGATGAAGTCGAATTCCTTCATGCGATCCGCGATTCGCTCTTGGGGGGGGATTTGCATCATCTCCCCCAGCGCCTCTTCGCACTTTCGGATCATTTTTTGATGAACCTCCAGCCCCAGGGGATGCGAGACGTGATTCTTCCAATGGACACCGCTCACACCGAGACCGCTTAAAGTTTTATGGACTGCAATCAGGGTCCGCTCGAAGTAATCAGGGTCCAGGGGATGCGGGCTCCCGAGGAGCACCAGGACCTTCCAACCGGAAAGGTTTGATGGAAGGGCTTTGAGGGGTTGAAGCTCCCGCTGCGCGATCGGATGGGCGATGGGCAAAGACGGGCAACCGTACTCTTCAAATGCCCGCGCGGAACTCCCGCTCCAAGCCAGGACCCGATCGGCGGAAAATCGGGAGACGCGGAAATGCGAAATTTCCTCCAAAACAAAACCATGTGGCAAAAAATCGACTTTCCCGCCCTTTCTTTTGAAGGCGTAAGCCATCATCCGGGAAAAAGGATTGAATCCATCCATGAGAATCAAGCGCTTTCCCTTCGCGCCATCCCATAGCGCTTGAACCCGGGCGTAAATTCGATCCAGATGGGGCGGCGACGTATCCTGGTAAAAGCTATGCAGCGCTGAATTGATCGCGATCAGATCCCCCTCCAAAAAGCCGGGCCAGTTCTCAGCGCTCAGGAAAAAATCTTTCTTGGGATCGACAAAGCGGTCAAAACGGAGCCGGACCGGCTCATGCCCGAACCGATTCAAGATCTTAAGCCAGATTTGGTTGAGCGTCCCAATGTTCGAAAGTTTCACGCTCGCGACTTTTTCCCTCTCCGCCGGGCTCAAATTCCAATAGGGCTGAAAATAAATGCTCCTCTGGGCGAACCCCCTCAAGAAACCGAGCAGACGAACGAGCCAAATCGGGTCAAGCCATCGCAGCGGTTTGAGGTCGTTCGAGACCGCGAAAGCGTCGAAGCTGGAGTACAAATCAAAGGGGCCTTGCTCCAAAACCAAGGAGATCCCCCTCTTGGCGCACAATTCCCTCAGAACGTAGACAAGCGTCAAATCCCAGCTCGAGGAAAGCGTGACTTCCCGCGCCCGGTGCTCGTCGAGGATTTTTTCGAACCTGCCCCTGAACTGCAGATAATGACCCAGGACGTAGAGGATTCCCCTCACTCCCAAGGGCGCCCAACGATGAAGCAGGGGATTTCGCTCGGACTCCTTCAACAACCCTTCTTCCACCCGGCGGATGTAGGGCGAAATCGTGAAGTCGATCCCCACGCCGAACAGGAGCATGGAGTTCACCTTTTTTTTCTCTAAATCCCATTGAATGAAGGGGTTCAGCGCGACGGCGATCGTCTCCCCGTCAAAATGGGTTTTTCCAGCCGCCTCTTGACTGCAAACGACGTGAATTTTTTTTTCAGCGCCGCTCATTCGCATTCCTCACCCATCCCTCGAATTGATTGAGCAGGGGCGGGAGATCAAAAAAACGTTCATAATAAGCGCGCGCGCTTTTTCCCATCTCAGAGCGCGCAGGCGAGGGCAAACGGGCGAACTGACGCGCGAGCTCCGCCAGCGCGATCGGGTTTTGAGGGGAGCAAACGAGCCCGGCCCGGGACTCCTGGATGATCTTCGCGCCCTCACCGGAAAGCGACGCGAGGATGGGGCGACCGCAGGCGAGATAAGACTGGATCTTCGAGGGGATCGTCCTCGCGAAAATCGGGTCGTCCTTCAACGTCACCAATAAAGCATCGGCTTCGGCGAAAAAATGCGGCATTTCAGCGAGGGGAAATCTGCCAAGCAGTTTCATCCTGCGCTCCAGCCCCCTGCGCTTGATTTCCGCCTCCACCCTAGGCCGCATCCTCCCGTCTCCCAGGATGACCCATTGAATCTCAGGATGATCCTCAGTGAGTTGAACCGCTTCGAGGATCGTCTCAAAATCCTGGGCGACCCCGATGTTCCCCGCAAAAACGATTCTAAACCCCGGGGGCAGGAGTTGAGACTGCGGAGATCCCGCGTTGGAGGGGAGCGGCTGATAGAGGGCTTCGGCCGAATTCGGAAAATAGCGAATCTTTTCTGGCTCGCCTCCCCATCGCAGGATGGATTCACGAAAGGCCTGGGATTGAATCAGGATCAAATCAGAGCGCCGGTACATCCACCTCACGAGGCGGCCGACGGTGTTCAAAACCCAGGAGCGTCGGACCGCACCCGTGGCTGAAAGGCTCTCCGGCCAGAGGTCCTGCACCCAAAAAAAAACGGGGCCCCGGCCCATCGCACGAAGCGCGATCGCGGGCAGTGCCGCGGTCACGGGTGAAAGCTGGTAGGCTAAAATCGCGTCATAGGGCCCTTTGCAGAAAAAGAGGCCGCACCACGAGGCTGAGACGGCGAAGGAAAGATAGTTCAAGACGAGGCGCAGGCCCTTCGCTTTTCCGCGGGAGAGCAGAGGGGCCCTCCGGATTTTCAACCCTTGATGGATTTCGGTGAACGGTTTGAACCAGCCAAACCCTTCGTAGAACTTGCCCTGGGGATAGTTGGGAACCCCGGTTAACACCTCGACGTCGTGCCCCTGCTTGACGAGTTGAACCGCGAAATCATTGACCCTGAAATCTTCGGGCCAAAAGTATTGAGAAACGATGAGGATCTTCACTTCTTCCAGACGGTGCGGTTGACGTAGTCGATGTAACTCAAGATGACGCGCACGACTTTCTTGGAAACGTTGTCCACATCGTAATCCGGTGGCACTCGAAACGCTTTTTTATCCAAGCGCGCAACCTGCTCGGTCACTACGCGGATTGAATCCAGGACGTGCTCCGCGCGCAGCCCGCACATGATGAGCGCGCCTTCGTCCATTCCCTCGGGGCGCTCATGAGCGTCACGGATCATGACAGCCGGAAAACCCAGGATCGAGGACTCCTCAGTGATGGCCCCGCTATCCGTGACCACGCAAAAGGACTCCCGCTGAAGCTTGACGTAATCAAAAAGACCCATGGGCTTCAAAAACTGAATGCCGTCTTTTTGATGGGATCCTTCCGAGATCCCTAAATCCTCGAGCCGCTTCCTCGTCCGGGGATGAGTCGACACGATGACGGGCAGCTTGTACTCGCCCGCGACTCTGCGAAAAGTCTCGACCAGCTGGCTCAGGCGCTCAGGGACATCCACGTTTTCCTCGCGGTGAGCGCTCATGACGAAGAATTTCTTCGGGCTCAAGCCCAATCGCTTCAAAACATCGGAGGCTTCGATCTGAGGCTGATAGTGGGTGAGAATCTCCTTTACGGTCGAACCCGTCTTAATGACGGTTTCGGGCCGAATCCCCTCGCTCAAAAGGTAGCGACGACCATGCTCGGTCAAAGGCAAGTTGATGTCGCTCAGATGATCCACGAGTCTACGGTTGATCTCCTCGGGCACACGCTCATCAAACGACCGGTTGCCGGCTTCCATGTGGAACACCGGGATCTTGCGCCGCTTGGCCGCGATCACCGAAAGGCAGCTGTTCGTGTCCCCATAGAGGAGAAGCGCCTCCGGCTTCTCCTTCTCCATCACTTCATCGGTTTGCGCGATGATTTTGCCGATGCTCTCCGCCGCGGTTTTTCCGGCGACATCGAGCACGTGCTTGGGCGGCTGAAGCTTCATCTCCTTGAAGAAAATCGCGTTCAGCTCGTGATCGTAATTTTGGCCCGTGTGGACCAGCACGTGATCCGTCTGAATTTCCAGCTCCGCCATGACTCTGCTGAGCTTGATCAGCTCAGGCCGAGTGCCGACGATCGTCATCACTTTTCTGCGCTTCACCGGAGCAATTCCCCGTCTTCGACGTGATTCCATTCCCCGATCATGAGGCGGTGCGACCGCAGCAACGCGATCGTCCCATCCAGGTCCAAGACGCTGTCTTCGGATGAGTATTCCCGCTTGAGAACCTCGGCCCCCATTTTCTCTTGGCTGAGCTCAGGCAGCATTGGCAGGATGACGTAGTAGTTCCCGCGTTGGATCGTGTGCTTGATCTCCTCCTCGGAGACCATGATCTCGTGCATCTTCTCGCCCGGGCGGACTCCCGTGACCTTGATTTCAATGGGGCGCTGGCCGACCAGCGCCTTGGCGATGTTCATGACCTGCGCGGAGGGGGCGCGCGGAATGAACGTCTCCCCCGGTTTCGCGGATCGGATCGCCGCGATCACCGTATCCACGGCATCCGAGAGGCTCAGCAAAAACCGGGTCATCTCCGGGACCGTGACCGTGACCGGCCCGCCGTTCTCGATCTGATGATGAAAGAGTGGAATCACCGACCCGCGCGAAGCCAGGACGTTGCCGTAGCGAACGCAGATGAAACGGGTCTTGGGGTTCAGGATGTTCGCCGAGGTGAAGATCCTCTCCTGAAGCGCCTTGGTCATCCCCATCACGTTGATGGGCTTGCACGCTTTGTCGGTGCTGATTCCCACGACCGTCTCGACGGGGAATTCGTTTTCCGAAATGGCGCGCACGATGTTCTCGGCGCCCAGGCAGTTGGTCGAGATCGCCTGCGAAGGGAAGTATTCGCACGCGGGCACTTGCTTCAACGCGGCGGCGTTGACGACAATGTTCACGTCGCGGATCGCCGAGCAGACATCCGCGTAATTCCTCACGTCACCGATCCGGAATTCCAGGGTCTGCGTGAAGTTGCGGTAGATCACCTCATCAGTGCTGACCCGCTTACTCAGATAGGAAACCCGCATGTCGTGCTGCTTCGCTTCGTCGCGCGACATGACGATGATTTTTCGGGGAGTGCCCCACTCGCCGCTCAAGATGCGGCGAACCAGGACTTTCCCCATGGAGCCGGTGCCGCCTGTCACGAGCACGCGCTTGCCTTCAAAAATCCGTTCACCTTCCATCTGCGATCCCTTTCATCATTTCAGGCCACGAGGGCGCTTCCCAACCCGTGGCCTCGCGAAATCGCGAGCCATCCAGGTTGCGCTTGCAGGTGAACTGATCGTCCGCCTCAATCTCCACCTTGGACCCGAACACTTCCTTCGCCAGGCGAAGCAAATCGTACTTGGAGAGGGTCTGGCTCGCGACATGGTACAGCCCCGATAAATCAGGGTGCTTCTCGATGAGCCGCTCGATCAAATCCACCATGACCCAAACTGCGACGCCCGTGTACAAGGCGTTTCGGTAACCCCGAATCATGCCCTTCTGCTGAAGGAACCACTCCAATAACTCTGTATGCTGAAAAAGCTCCCGCCCGATGAGCGAGCATCGCAGCGTCAGGCACCTTCCCTCGCTGGCGCTCAGCTCACCGAGCGCTTTGGTGCGGCCGTACAGATCGGCCGCGTTGCTCGGATCGCTCTCCGTGTATCCGCCCTTGCGGCCGTCGAAAACGCAGTCCGTGCTGAAGTGAAAGACGCGCGCGCCTTGCGGATTCGCCCAGGCCGCGAGCCGGTGGGGGAATTCCGCGTTCGCCTGAATCACATTCGCCATCGCCTGGGAGGAGTGCCCGACGTGACGGGTCGTCACCGCGACGCAATTGATGAGGATGGTGGGCTGGACGCGATCGAGAGCTTCCCGCCAACCTTTTTCGACGCTGACCTCATCTATCACCCGGGAATCATCGAACAGGGGGTGCTGCGCGAGCCGGGCGCGCGGACCTCGGACGGTCACCCAGCAATCTTCGTAGCGCTGGGACAAGCTTCGCCAGAGACGATGGCCCAGCATTCCGGTACCGCCGAAGATGAGGATCCGCTGCGTGTTTTTGGCGATTCCCATGGTCTTAAGCTCTCTCCTCGAGCCTGTATTCAAGCTGAATCCGCTATGTTACAGTCTTTTCCTAACGCGATGTCCAATAAAACTAATTCAATCTTTACTACTTTAAAAAAGTTTTTACTTCCATACCCACTTTTCACCCTTCAGCTGACCTTTTTGTACCTCATCCTGAGTTTCACTGAAGCCATCGGATTCACGATGGTCATTCCCGTCTTTGAAAGGCTCAACAACGCCTCCCCTCGGCAAGACGGGTTGAGCGGCCTCATTGACCGGAGTTTCGCTGTTTTTGGGGTGACCCCGACTTTGCCCATTATCCTAGCAGCGCTTTGCACGGCTTTCACGCTCAAAGCGGCTCTCGCCCTGACCGCGCGCAAGTACTCCACCGAAATCGCCGGGCGATTCATCTTTCAGCTCCGGCAAGACCTCTTTGAAAAACTGAGCGCGGCGGAACTCCGCTTTTTTTACGGGCACAAACAAGGCGCCCTGATCAACTCGATCGTCACCGAATCGATCCGCGCAGGCAACGCGTTCGCCCTTTTGGCCCAATGGCTATCGGGAGCTTTTTCGTGTGTGCTCTACCTGGCGCTGGCCTTGGCGGTATCGCCGGGCCTCGCCATTCTGGCTTTGGCCGTGGGCATGATTTCGCTCTACCCGCTGAGATTCATCACTCGGAGGGCGCACCGCTACGGCAATCTCCTCACCGACTCGAACGAAGCGCTGCAAAACGAGCTCGGCGAAGTTTTTCAGAGCATCAAGCTCATCAAAGGGAACGCCCAGGAAGACCTCGTCAAACGGCGCGTGCTTCCCGAATTCGAGAAGAGCCGCAGACTCTGGGAGAAGATCTTCTTCAACTCCAACAGCATCGCGATTTTCGCTCAACCCCTGGCGGTCGTCGTGCTGAGCCTCATCATCGTCGTTTCGCTCTCGCTCCGCATTCCCACGGCCGAGCTGATGGTGTTCCTGCTCGCTTTCGTCCGCCTCCTGCCGACCATCGCGCAGATCCAGGCGTTCAAGAACGACATCGACAACAATGCGCCGGGTTTGGACCGCATCGCTGAGCTCAAGCGGCAGGCCGGCCTCATGCGCGAGAACACCGAAGGGCGCCCGTTCGCGGGTCTCCACGAAAAAATTCAGGCCAAGAACCTCTTTTTCAGCTTCTCCGATCAACAACCGCTCTTGAAAGACATCCAGCTCGAAATCAAGAAGAGCCAGTTCGTCGCCATCCTCGGAAAATCCGGCGAAGGCAAGACGACCCTGGTGGATCTCCTGCTCGGCCTGCATCGGCCGACGCGCGGGGAGGTGGAATACGACGGCGTTGCGCTTTCGGGGATTGATTTGAGATCCCTCAGAAAACAAGTCTCCTACATTTCACAGGACGCATTCCTCTTTCACGACACCGTTCTCAAAAACATTTCGCTGGGGCAGGACTTCACCGACGCCGAGATCCAGGATGCCGCCATTCTCGCCAACGCCCATTCCTTCATTTCCTCGATGGAAAAAGGGTATGAAACGGTGGTCGGGGATCGCGGGACGAAGCTTTCGGGGGGACAGCGGCAGCGGATCATCCTGGCCCGGGCCCTGCTCAGCAAGCCGAAAATCCTGATCCTGGATGAGGCGACCAGCGCCTTGGATTTTGAATCCGAGAAGTCCTTCCAAAACACGCTCAAGGAGCTCCGAGCGCGCCAAGAGATCACGCTGATCATGATCTCCCACCGCATTGCCTCCGTTCAATACTGTGATATGTGTTACGTGATCGATCAGGGACGCATCGTTGAAAAAGGCACGTGGAACCAGCTGGTCCAGGATGGCCGCAGCTACGTGAGCCAAGGTTTAGGGTAATTTATGAAAATGATCCGCTTATCGAAGTCAATCGTGGGCAAAGAGGAAGCGGATGCCGCCCAACGCGTCATCCTCGAAGACGGCTATCTCGGGATGGGCAAGGAAGTTCAAGCCTTCGAGAATGAGATCAAGGCTTTTCTCGGTTATTCGGGCGAGATCGCGTGCGTGAATACGGGCACGGCCGCCCTCCATCTGGCGTGCCAGGCGATCGGCTTGAGCCCGGGCGATGAGGTCATCGTGCCTTCCCTAACTTTCGTGGCTTGCTTTCACGCCATCGCGGCGTGCGGCGCTCGCCCCGTGGCGTGCGATGTCCACCTCGAATCCGGGCTTTTGGACCTGGAGCGCGCGAAGCACCTCATCACTCCTCGGACCAAAGCGTTGATGTACGTGCACTACTACGGCAACCCCGGCGACCTGGACGCCCTTTACCAATTCGCCAAAACCCATCGTCTGCGCCTCATCGAGGACGCCGCCCATTCCTTCGGAACGGAGTACCGGGGGCGCAAGATCGGCACGATGGGAGACGTGGTTTGCTTCAGCTTTGACGGGATCAAGAACATCACGAGCGGCGAGGGGGGGGCGGTCATCGCCCGCGAGCCCGCGGAGATCGAGATGGTCAAGGATCTGAGGCTCCTGGGAATCGAAAAAGACAGCGAGAAGCGCTTCTTGGGCAAACGCAGCTGGGAATTCGACGTCAAGCATCAGGGCTGGCGCTACCACATGAGCAACCTCATGGCCGCGATCGGCCGGGAGCAGCTCAAGAAGTTCGAGGTTCGATTCAAGCCGATGAGGATCGAGATGGCGGAACGCTACCGCCAAGGGCTTTCATCCCTGCGCGAAGTCGTCCTCCTCTCGAAGGAATCCTCGGAGCGCACCGTAGTGGTCCCGCATATTTTTCCGATACGCGTGCTCTCCCGCCGCGATGAGCTGAGGGAAGCACTTTCGAACGCGGGCATCGAAGTGGGCATCCACTACAAACCATCCCACTTGCTCACCAAGTTCCGCGATTCCGCGGTTGAGCCGCTCCCCAACACCGAAAGACTCTATCGTGAACTGCTGACCTTGCCCTTGCATCCGGACGTGACTTCACAAGACCAAGATCGAATCGTTGGTTTTGTGAAAGATTTCTTCCGGTGAAATCATCGGCGCGGCCCCTGGAGACGGGCACTCTGGCCGTCGCGGCCGCCCTCATCGTCATCCCGCTCTCAGTTGACAACCTTTTGAGCATCTCGTGGCTGGGGTTCCATTTCCGGATCAACTACTTCGGCCACGCTCTCGCACTTGCGGCTGTCCTCGCAGCGGCGCTCTTCGACCGTGAACGGCGCTCATGGCTGCTGAACTACATTAAAAGTAAATCGACGGTTTTTTTTGCGCTCATGGCCGCCTCTGGGCTCATCGGAGTGGCTTCGTCCGAGAATTTCAGGCGTTCCTGCTTTTTCCTGGTTTGGAGCGCGGGAACCCTGCTCACCGTCCCGCTCGTCGTCTTCGCGTTGAGCCGTTGCTTCAAATTGATTTTTCTCAGGCTGGCCTCCGGCTATTTGGCGATTCAGGGGTTCACGATCCTGATCGACTCCCTCGCCTGCTCCCTGAAACTGCCGTTTCACCTGGGCCGCGCCGTCAACTTCGGGGAGCATGTCCCTTTTTGCAGGCCACAGGCCTGGTATCAGGAACCCGCTTACTTCTGTAGCTTCGCCCTGATCTCCCTGCTTTGGATCAGGCGGGCCCCCTGGATGGAGAAGGAGTTTTTTTGGAAGGCTTACGGCGCCGTTTGCTTCGCCTTGACCGCCGTGGGGATCATCCTCTCCACTTCAAACACGGGCTGGCTCGGTCTCGTGGCTTTTCTTTTTTTCGAGGCGATTTTTCTCTTGAATCGCTACCGGGACTCGGGCGCGATCCGCAAGTGGATCCGCGAGAATCGTGGCAGGGCCCTTTCTTGGGCCGGAATTTCAGCGCTTTTTTTGGTCGGGCTCAGCTTCTTGTTTTCATCTGGCCTCTCTTACACCTGGTCCAGGCTGAGCCGGCTCGAGGGCTTTTCAACCGAGCAGGTGCGCTATCAAAACGCCAGGATCTCGCTTGCGATCTTCGGGCAAAAACCGTGGTTCGGGGCCGGCCCAGGCTCATCCTCAGCTTATCTCGTGCTCAAGATGCCGGAGGAATTCGAGAAGTGGCGACAGGTCAACAACCCCAAAGTGGCGCCCGAGACCTACGCGAACGACCCCTTCTCCTACACGCTCTGGGGCGAACTTTTGAGCGAATGGGGAATCATTGGCGCTTCGTTCTTCGTCCTGGGTTTTTTATACTTATTTTATTCAAGCCATTTCTCGAGAATCGAGGCGCTGCAGTTCGCCGCGGTTTTTTTCGTGGTCTCGATGACTTGGCAGACGATCTCCCGCTATGACCTCTGGTTCTCGCTTTCCATGCTGGCCACCTGGACTTCGGTGAGTAGGGCGGGGAAGAAATCGGTCGCGAACCCCTCCTTGAAATAGCAAATCGACAATTCTTTGGGATTCGGGGCGGGATCATCCCCGGGATAAAGGCGAAGCCCGACGAGGTACCATCTCTTTTTGATGCTTTGTAGATACTCGATCGCGGAGGCTTGCACCACGTGCCCGAGCGGCAAGTCAAAGAGCTCCCGATCATACACGCCCACCGCGTAATGCGCCTGAGTGGGGGAGAGGTGAAACAAGCCCCCGCCCACCAAACGCTTTTCGCCATCGCGCAACGTGATTAAAAGCGCCGCTTTCTCGCGGATCGCGCGCTCCTGGCAATTCCACGTCTCCACAGAGCGGGTGACGCGCCCTGAGATCCGCTGATGGAATTCCCGGAACTCGGCGAACACGCCTCCATCGACCTCGCCATAATGGAACTGTCGCTCCCATTGCTTCAATCCCTTGTTGATCAGGGATTTGTAGCTCGAGCGAACGGATTCGCGGATCGATTCCAGACTCAACGAAAGATTCACGTAAAGCTCATGCTCCACCGAGCATTTCGCCCCTTTTTCCATGAGTCTTCTGTGCCAAAAACCGATGCCAGCAAGCGGTGAAACGGAATAACTCTTCCAGCTCCGGATGCCGAGCCGCTGACAGAGCTTCTCCACCCCATCGATCGCCTGATCCGTGACTTCCTTCACGACGCTCTTGCCGGTGCCCGAGCGAAAAATCGGCGGGCGAACCGGCCCCCCGTTCGTGGTGCAGGCCCATGCGCCTTCCTCGGACTGCTGGATGTTCAAGGGCCAAACTCCGACGGGCGTCCCCTTGTGCTCGAGCACGCCGCTCAGATCGATGAATTGCCGCGCTTTCTCGCGCGCGTACTGGGATTGATACTCGACGATTTGGCGGGTGTAGGCCGTCGAAACCTCAACGCCGCTCTGAATGATCTCGTCCCAAAGCTCAGGCGCGGATTCAAGCGGCCGAATCTTAAGCTGGGAGAGCTCGAGGCAGGATTCAAGGGAGAAACTAGAGCTCATTTCAAAACCCTCATCGCTCAGGCGGTCTCTTGCCGTTTGAGCCCGGCTGGGATCGGTGGCAAAGCGCCCGAGAGCACTGTTTTCCGCGTTTCAACGGGTCCTAAATTCATCAGGGCATCAAAGATATTCATATGGGAGAGGAACTCCCCGTAGAGCTGCGGGTAAGTAGGATGGTTGAACTGGTGATAGAAGACGGAAATCCCGTTCTCAGCCAAGGCTCCGCCGGGCGCGATCAGATCGATGTAGACTGAAGAAGCTTCGGGAGAAAGATAGCTCGTCGCGCCCAGCTGCTTGCAGATTTGCGTGAGCAGCGCGTCTTTTTTTTCGGTCAATCCCGGCATCCGCGAGGAGTGGTGAAACGCGGTCGTCAGCCCCAGGAGCTGGGAAACTCGGCGGATGATCGAGGAATTGAGCATCCCCACGCTCTCGTAATCGGGCTTCAGCAAAGCCTCGATCTCCGGGAAGAGCGAATCAAAATAAGGCGCCTTGCGGTACGAAGCCTCGATCGACTTGAGGTGCTTCTTTTTCCAGTCTTCCTCAAAATTGATCGCCGCGTTCGCGTAAGTCGTCTCATCGCGCGACGCGGTTTTTCTGACCGGAACCGTGAGGTACAGCTCGCCCTGCGCGGTCTTGATGCGGTTACGCACCCCCCAGGACCGTTTCACCAACTGCACGTGATCGAGGAAAACGAACTCATCCACCTGCTGGATCAGCGAAAAATAACCCAGCCACGGCAAGTAGGTGGGCTGCATGATGGCGATCCGACGAGAAGCCAAAATCCGCTCCTTCTAATGATTAACTGCAATCCTCTTCCATGACCGCCAGCCCGACCCCGTCCTTGGCGTATCCGTTTCCGTTATACAACATGTATTTATGCCCATCGTGGTTGAAGACGTAGGGGTATTCGATCATCTCTGAATCCCAGCCCGACTCCGAGACGCTCAGCCCCGCCAAATGATCCAGCCGCTCCCACTTCAAGCCGTCCGCGGACTCGGCGTATCCCATGCGGTAGCCGATCGCGGGATCCTTGAACGAGTACCACATGCGGTACTTCCCCTTTTCAAAGAGGACGCACGGGCGCGCGAGCGCGGTCTCCTTGGACGACGCATAGTCGATGCAAACGGTCCCGGGCTGATCCCAAGTGAGGCCATCCGCGGACTCGGCGTACTTGATGTTGTAGCGGGGCAAATCCGCCTCGAGCCAACCATCGCACGACACGTACCACATGCGCCACTTCCCTTGGTCTTTCAGCACGCAAGGCGCGGTCAAGATGGAGAACGGCTCCCGGTTCGTGAGGTTCAAGACCGGCGCGCGGCTGTGGCGAACGTAGGTCTCGCCCCCATCCGCGCTCACGGCGAGCCCGGTCATCAGGCCGAATCGCGTGGTCGAACGCGGTTTCCATCCGATGTAATAAAGGTATTTTTTGGAATTGTGGTTCACGAGCCATGACGCCGTCACCCCGTTGTCATCGAAGCAACCGAGCTCGCCCATGTGCAGGGTCGGTTTCTCCGGGGTGCGCAGGATTTTTCCGGGGTTCTTGATGTCGATCTCGGCCCAACCGATCAGCGACTGGTTTTGCGCGTTTCTCCCGCAGAAATAAATTCGGTAGAGGTCCCCGCCCTTGTGGTCCGCGAGCGGATCCATCCCATGGGTGATCATCCAATCCCGCTTGACGTTTTCGGGCGTAATGATGAGGCCCAGCTTCTTCCACTTCATGGGGTTTCGCGCCATGGGTCCGCTCCTATTTCATTTTGGTGATTCGAAGAAAATGCCGGCTGTCCAAACGGAACTTCTCGGTGTCTTTCTCTACAAACACGCTATAATCTGGCGCCGACTTCGTGACCAAAGTCCCCGCGCCCAAAAAGCACTCGCGACCGAGCGTCACCATATGGCCCACCGTGGAATTCATTCCCAAAAAGGTCCGGCTCCCGATGCGGGCGTTCCCGCCCACGGCGGCTCCCGAAGTCAGCCAGCAATGATCCTCGACGACGGCGTGGTGGCCGACGAGCACCCCGCTCCAGATCGCAACGTTGTTGCCGAGCTTCGAATAGGGTTGGATGAATTGGTTCTCCATCACGACGCAGTTCTCGCCGTGCTCCAACTTCCCAAAGATGCCCGCCTTCGAGCTCACGTAGCTCGCGAGAGCATAGCCCTTCTCCTTGGCGGCGATGAACTTCCGCTCCCGATTCAAATTCAGATCCGCGTACGAGAGCGCGATGTGCATGTGGAAATCGCGGGGGGAGAATTCCTTCTCAATCTCCTCGAAAGGAACGACGGGCAGCCCGTGAAAAGTCGGGGACTGGATGAACTGCGCGTCCGCGGTGAAAGCGGCAATCTGATAGGGGCTATCGTGTTTGAAATAGTGGCAGAGAATTTCGCCGACTTGCCCGGTCCCGAAAAGTATGAGTTTTTGCATCACTTCCTCAGACGACGAGACCGCCGTCGACCTCCAGGGTTTTTCCGTGAATGAAATCATTCTGCAGCACCGCAAATACCGCGTCCGTGATCTCGGGCGCCCGGCCGAGGCGGCGCAAGGGCACGCGCTTCACCCACTCCTTGACATGCGCCTCGTCCAAAGCTTTGGCGGTGCTCGGCGTATCCACGAACCCCGGCGCGACCGCAGCGACCCGGATCCCCAGCGGCCCGAGCTCCTTGGCCCAAGTCCGCGTGAGCGCCTCCACCCCGGCCTTGGCCGCGGAATAAGCCGATTGCCCCAGATTCCCCGCCGCGCAGATGGAGCTGATGTTCACGATGACGCCCTTGGTTCTTTTGGCCATCATCCGCTCCGCCACGCTCGCGGTGACGTAGAACACCGAACTCAGATTGATCTGCATCATGCGGTCCCAGGATTCAAAATCATGCTTCTTGAAGCCCGAGGCCGTGAATTGCACGAGGGGCGCGCTAAAGATGACGCCGGCGTTATTGATCAGGACATCGACTGCGCCCTGTTCTTTGAAGACTTCATCGATGACGCGCTCGACTTCGGCCGAGTTCGCGACGTCGCAGGAATAAGTTTGGACTTCCGGGAGTTCCCGCTTCAGCTGCGATAAACCGGTCGCATCGAGGTCCAGGACCACGACCTGGCAGCCGGCCTGAGAAAAGCGCCCGACCAAGTCACGGCCCAGGCCGCTTGCCCCGCCGGTGACGAGCGCGCGTTTTCCTCGCAGCTCCATTTTAGGAGAAAACCCCTTTTGCGGAGAGGATCTTTCGAATGGCCGGGAGGTTCGTCATCGCGACGATGTCGTCGAATTCGAGGTTGATCTTGAATTCCTCCTCGATCGCCACGATCAGCTCCATGTGCTTCAGGGAGTCCCACTCTTCGGTGGTTTTGAGCGAAACCTCGTCCGTGATGCGCTCCACGGGCATCATGAGGATTCCGCTGAGGACCTGCTTGAGCTTGAGATCGGAGGTGTTTTGGGACACTTGAGCCTTCCTGTTAAAAGGCTTGAAAAATATCGATCTCGGCGCGCTAAGTCAACCGGGAAAGTCGGTTTTTGGGCTGGATGATCAGCCTAAAAAATCACTAAAAAAAACTCACTTCTTCCTTTTCAGGAATCTAACGAGTCTGAAGCCGGTGGTCTTAGAGTGTTCGACTGTCGACGCCCAGGCGCTTCCATAAGGCACTAATGAATTCTTTGCTAAATTAAACCAAGAAGTTCCACGTTCGACATGCCAATCATTCCTAACAGGACGATGATCACCCAGTGGATCAGTTAAAGATGTGCCATCGTTGGCGGGAGGCCCAAAAAGATCTTGCACTCGCTCGCTCACATTTCCTACCATGTCATAGAGGCCTAAAAGCGGGCTTGGTTTTTTGCTAGCAACCCTATGCGTTCGCCCTCTGTAATTAGACGGTAAACCCATTTCCCAATTTCTTTTTGCGGGAAGGTTTTTTGCGACTGAGTTTTCACCGCACCACGCGAACTCCTTAATTTCGCTCGCGCTCTGCACTGAATACACCGCATCTTGCCGATCAGTCCTCCCATCACGAAGCGCAAACTCCCATTCCGCCTCGGTGGGCAGGCGATAAGAATATTTTTCATCCCGATTGTTCAGTTCGTTGATAAAACCGTTGATGTCATACCAATTGACGTTTTCAACGGGGTAATCGCTGCAAGTTTTATCGAGGTGATCGTAGCTTTTCGGGCAATAAATCTTCTCGCTAAAAAATGACGGGTTTCTGTGCATGATATTTTCATACTGCCTTTGCGTCACCTCAGTGGCCTGAATTTCATAATCTTGGGTCAAAGTCACTAGATGAAACCCGCTAATCGTGGTCGTTCCATCGGCCTTCCTATCAGGATCACCCATAGGAAAAGTACCAGCTTTTACGGTGACAAAGCGGGCAGAGACGCCCATTATCTTCTCGTTCATCTCATTGATTGCTTGAGGCTCCGCGTATGCAAGTGGTCCCAATAAAGAACTTGAAAGAATAAGCCCTACAATGACCGTATTTCTATTTGAATGCGTCGTATTTAACTTCATAAGCGCTCTAAACTCCTGAGAGTGATAATTCCTTAAAAAACAGCAGGACAGTAATATCCCCGATATTTAAATTAAACTATTTAATTATTAATACTTCATTAAGCGGCTCACCTCAAAAATACCGCGCTTTGATGCCGGTCCGGTCGATCTTGCCGTTCTGGTTCTTCGGCAAAGAAGGCTCGATGAAAAACTTGGTGGGAATCATGTAGCTAGGCAGGATCTTCCGCAGTTCCTCCAGGATCTCCTGCTCGGATCGCTGCGTGCGCAAGCTCGCTACGGCGAGGATCTGGCTCACCCCACGAATTTCCCCGTGAACCACTACGGCTTCCGAAATGCATTCGAGGCGGTTGAGCGCCCCTTCGATCTCCTCCAGCTCGATGCGGTAGCCCATGTGCTTGATTTGATGGTCTTTGCGCCCTACGAAATAAAGCTTCCGGTCATCGGTATTCATGACGACCAGGTCCCCCGAACGATAGCCAATCTCCCGGTACTTGGAATGGGTCGGGTTCTGAATGAAGCTGCGCTCCGTCAACTCAGGGTCATGGTAGTAGCCCTGCCCGACATTGGGGCCCAAGATGAAAAGTTCCCCGGCCTTCCCGGGCGGGCATGGCTTCAAATCCTCATCCAGGATTTCGTAGCTGAAGGGCTTTGAAAGCGCCCCAAGCGGCGGCAGACCCGAGAGATCCGCAAAATCCCCCGCAGAAATCTCGTAGAGCGAGCAGATGCACGTGCACTCGGTGGGCCCGTAAACGTTGAAGAGCCGGGCGCGGTCCGAGTAGAGATCATACAGGATCTTCAGCTTCGATTTGGGGTAGCCCTCGCCCCCGAAGATGTACGCGCGGATCTTTCTCATATTCGAGCGATTCAGCACCTTCATCGTGTTGAGGTAAATCAATAAGGAAGGGGTGGAAAACCAATGCGTGCACCCGAGCTCGTCGATCTTCTTCACGAGATCCTGGGGCTTGGAAGTCCAGGCTTTCGAAAAAGGCGCAAGCGCGGCCCCGTTGAAAAGCGCGGTGTAAAAATCAAAGACGGAGTTGTCGAAATAAAGCGGATTCACGTTCGTCAGAACATCACCGGGCCGCACATCAAAGGATTCCACGCCCCACTTCAAAAACGTCAGGACGCTCTGATGCGGGATCACCGCTCCCTTGGGGAATCCCGTCGAGCCCGACGTGAACATGATGTAGGCGGGAATCCCACCGTGGACCGTAGCCGTCTCTTCGAGATCCGAGGCATCATTCCGCGAAACGAGCGATGAGAGTTGGTCGCTGTCCAGTGCAATCGCTTCGAGCGCGGTTGAAATCCCCTTCAGGGAATCCAAAATCGCGCGCGATCCCAAGATCACTCGCGGGCGGCTCTTGGATAAAATCCGCTCCAGGCGCTCCGCAGGGCACTCCGGGTCCAGGATGGAATAAGGCGCTCCGATCTTGAGCGCGGCCAACATGGCGCCGAACGTCTCCCGGGTCTTCTCACCCACGAGGCTCACTACATCGCCCGGGCGTACTCCCAGCGACTTGAAGTGCCGCGCGATCTGGTTCGCGAGCGCGTTCAACTCGCCGAACGTGATTCGGCTCGATCCCTCAGCGTCAGGGAAAATCAGCGCCGTCTGATCGCGCCATTTTTTAACGACCGCCTCGAATTGCAGAGCGAGGTTCTGCGGCCGCATCTGTTCATCCGAAGCGGGGGCTTTTGAAACTTTCGCCCCTTTTCGCCCTTGGTAAAGGGTCTGCGCGAAAAGCAGGTCCTCCGGGTCATCGATGTCCACGCATTTTTCCTTCGCCAGGACATGCGCCACGTAGTTGGTGTCGCCCGCCGCTTGCCCGCTGATGACCTGCTCCGAGGTAAACAAACAGAATGTACCCGTGTCGAAATACCGCTTGGGCAAGTCCTGCGACCTCACCGCGAACATCCCGGGCTGCGCCGGGATGAGGCGCCCGTCCGGCTCCCGCGAGAATGCCCATTCCGTGGGGACGGGATAGGGGCTCACCGCGAGGAGGGACTTCTTTCCGTGATGGCTTTCGAAGATCTTCATCCCCTCGCGCAGATCCTCCGCGTCCAGCAGAGGCGCGGTCGGCATGAGCAGGCAGACGTCCCGAAATTCGTGCCCCTTCTTCTGATACTCGAGCAGCACCCACTTGAGCACCGGCATGATGGGCGTGTGATCATCCGCCAGCTCCGCGGGGCGCAGGAAATCCACGGTAAACCCCAGGCTCTCGACCACCGCTCGGATCTCCTCGCTCTCGGTCGAAACATGGATGACGTCAAAGAGTCCGGAGGCCTTCGCCGCCTCCAGCGAATAGGCGATCAGGGGCTTGCCGCAAAAATCCGTGATGTTCTTGTTTTTGATGCGCTTGCTGCCGCCCCGGGCGGGAATAATCGCGATTCTCATGGACTCTCGCTCAACCCTGACTGAGATCGAGCGCTTCCCAATTCAATTCGGCGCCGGCCGGAATGTCCTTCAAAAGCGCAGATCCGATTACGATCTCCTTGTAGCGCTCGCGAAGCCCCTTTGCAGGCCGCTGAACCAACAAATCTTCCACCGTGAGCCGCTGCCCTTTGCTCAGAGCGCGCGCCGCGTACAGGCCATTTCTCCGACCTTCATTCTTCTCGGCGGGCAGCATCTCTTTTTCAGCCGAACCCAGCGCATCGAAAGCCTCATGGCATCCCGCCACAAACGCTTTGAGCTCCTGGGGCTCGAGCGCGTAGAAATGATCCGGGCCCTTGGATTTTTTATCGAGCGTGAAATGCTTCTCGATCACCGTCGCCCCCAAGGCCACCGCGGCGACGCTGGTAGCGGAGCCCAAGGTGTGATCAGAGAATCCCACGGGGCACCCAAAGACTTCCTGCATCGTCTTCATGGCTCTCAAGTTCGCTTTTTCAGGCGGAAGGGGATACATCGCGCCGCACTGAAGGAGCGCGATCGCGGGATTGCCGGCTCCGCGGCAGACGTTGACCGCTTCGATCACGTCCACGAGATCGCACATCCCCGTGGAGATGAAGAGCGGGCGGCCTTTTTTCGCGATGTGCGCCAAAAGCGGCAATCGGGTCGTTTCGGAGGAGGCGACCTTGTAGGCGCTCACCCCGGCGGCTTCCAATACATCGACCGAGCCCCGGTCAAAAGGAGAAGCAAGAAACTCGACCCCATGCTCGCGGCAATGGCGGGCAAGGTCCCCCACCCAATCCGGGGAGAGCTCGATGGATTTGAAGACCTCATGCATTGACGTACCCGCGGGATAGAGCTCAGAGGCCCGAAAAAGCTGGAACTTCACGGCATCCGCCCCGGCTTGGGCCGCGACTTCGATCAATTGCAGCGCCGTCGCCTTCGATTGGTTGTGGTTGGAGCCCGCCTCAGCGATGATGTAAGGCCGAGTAGATTTTGAAATTTTCTTTTTTCCGACCGTGATCTCTGAATTCAGCATCGATTTTTCCTCTTTCAACGGCTGGCTCGGGCCAGCAAACTTATTTCATCAGCTATCCTAGCAGAGCCTTGACCATCAAGGAGATTCTGGGAGTCCCGGGACATTTGCGCCCGCTTCGATTCATCGGACAAAAGCCTGTCGAGGGCGGAGCAAATCTCCTCTTCCGGGATCAGGCTCGCCTCCCCCAAAGTCTCAGCGACCCCCGTTTCAGCGTAGGAGCGGTTCAACTGCGCATGAACCCGGTCGATGGAAAGCAAAAGAGAAGGCGTTCCCAACGCCGCCAACTCATATTTCGTGAGACCCGTGCTCGAAATCGCGGCATCGCAGTCCAGCATCAGCTGCCCCATGCTTTTAGGCGCGCGG
This sequence comes from uncultured Bacteriovoracaceae bacterium, assembly GCA_964563795.1. GTDB lineage: Bacteria > Bdellovibrionota > UBA1018 > UBA1018 > UBA1018 > CAZLYB01. Next base: position 65,616 of record CAZLYB010000002.1, read on the forward strand.
ATGAGGTTCCAATGATGATTGGGGAGAGTCTTCGCGAGCGACTCGATTTCATGCGAAAGCTCGTCTTTGAAGCATGGCCCGATCACCACGCTCACCTCGAGCGCATGCGGGAGAAGGCTCAAACTCCTCATGACCTTGGGCGTGATCCGCGTGGGATCCGAGCCCCCGAAGGTGATGAGCAGGCGCTGCGCTTTCTTGCGGATCATGCGGGGTTCTTTGGGGATCAGGGCCGAAAATTCCGGGCTGAAAATGAAATAATCCAAACCGGCCAGGTGCTTCGCGCCGGCAGGCAGGGTCTGAGGCGTCGAACCCGCGTAAGGCGTGATCCACAGCGCAGCGGGGACCGCGATCTTTTTGAATAAGATTTGTTCGCCGTGGCCATCGATGAGAACCAGGGAAAGCGATTCCCGCCCCAACCCTTTTGACCAAGCTTTGATCTCGGATTCAGGCATTGCCAAGGCTTGAGGATGAGTCAAGTCCGCCACTAAGAAATCGGGTGCAGAACATTCTCCGGCCTGAGCGGCGATCGCGCCCGCTTCGTCCGCGAAAGAGAGGTTCGCGGGGAGCCTGACATGAGCGAACCCCTTCGAAGCGATCATCTGATGGGCTGACTCGTCCGAAGTCTTCGTGAAAAAACCGCAGCTCATCCCTCTTCGCGAGAGCTCGGTCGCGAGAGAGAGGCATCTCATCAAGTGCCCCAGACCGATCTCGGAGTTCGCATCCACGCGAAACTTGATCTGATTCATAAATAAGCGTCGGTTTCAGGCAAGACGTAGTATTTCTTTCCCCCAACTTCCACGTAGGCCGGCTCATGCGGGGGATAATAAAAAGCGCGGGCTTTCAAGGCGAGTTCGTCCGAATTGGAGGGATCATCGATTTTCTTGAGGCCTTCCAGTGAATTGATTTTGTAGTAGCGGCCCTCGCCCGTGATCAATGATCGGGGGATTTCCCCGCCTTCCGTCAACCGGGAAAGCAGCCGCTCCAAAAGCAGGGCGCACGCTTCCACGGCTTTTTGATACAGCGAAAATGAAGTGTCATTGTCATGAATGGGCGTGACGTGCTCAAACGCGACATGCCCCCGATCCACCTGAGTCGCCATCCAGTGAAGCGTCGTGGAAATCGATTTCTCGCCATTGAGGATCGGATGAATGTGGGTGTGATGCCCGCGGTAATCCGGGAGCTTGGCGAAATGAATGTTGAAGGCGCGGCCGTGCACCGCTTGAATCATCTTCTCCGGCAAAATCCAGGGATGCTGAACCGAGATCAGCAGATCCGAGGAGCGCTGGGCGATGTGGGACAGGATGAGGTCCTCGTTGCGTTCGTCGGCTGAAATGAAATCCAGGGGCTGCCCCAGCTCGTTCAGGGCTTTTTGATGGAGGCCGGGCGTGGAGACCAATCCGCTGAGCTGAATCAAACCCGTCTTTTGAAAGCGCGAAAAAACCCGCAAGCAAAGCTGCCCCGCCGCCCGATCCGCCGCCAAAAAAAGGACTTTTTTCGGGCTTGGAATGCTCGCCATAAAAACAGCCCATCAAAGCCCAGGATCCCTGAAAAAACTAGCAAATTATGCGAAATCTTCGTAACTAAAGAAAGGCTGAATTCACGCCCAGGGAGGCCCAGTGACCCATCGCTACTCCGCATCCGAAGCGCTGCTTGAGAAAGCGCTTCAAACCATCCCGCTCGGAAGCCAAACCTTCAGCAAGAGCAAAACCCAGTTCCCGCTCGGAGCTTCGCCTTTCTTCCTGCAGCGCGGGAAAGGGAGCCACGTCTGGGACGTCGACGGAAATGAATACATCGATTTCGCGAGCAGCCTGGCGGCGATCACCCTGGGCTACGGCGATCCCGACGTCGATGCCGCCGTCCGCAAGCAACTTGAAGACGGCGTGATCCTTTCCATGCCGCATCCGATCGAAAGCTTAGTCGCCGAAAAAATCGTCGAGATGGTCCCCTGCGCCGAAAAAGTCCGGTTCGGAAAAAACGGCTCGGATGTCACGGCCGCCGCCGTGCGCCTGGCGCGGGCATTCACCGGTCGCGACCATATCGCGGTTTGCGGCTACCATGGCTGGCAGGACTGGTACATCGGCTCGACCGCGCGGAACTTGGGCGTCCCGCAAGCCGTGCGGGACCTCACGCACGCCTTCGCCTACAACGATGTTTCCTCCCTCAAGAAACTTTTTGATTCTTTTCCCGGCGCAATCGCGGGCGTCATCCTCGAGCCCTGCGGATTCTCGCTCCCGAAAGACGGCTTTCTGGAAGCCGTCAAGGAACTCACCGCCAAAAACGGCGCTGTCCTGATCTTCGACGAGATCGTCACTGGATTCAGGCTCGCCAACGGCGGCGCCCAGGAATACTTCAAGGTCACCCCGGATCTGGCCACCTTCGGCAAAGGGCTTGCGAATGGCTACCCGGTTTCGGCGATCGCGGGCCGCGCCGACATCATGCGGCTGATGGAGGAGATCTTCTTCTCGTGCACTTTCGGGGGCGAAATGCTTTCGCTCGCGGCCGCGCACGCGACGCTCACCAAGCTCCAAAAAAACCCGATCCTAAAAACGACGTGGAGCCGTGGCGAGAAACTGCACGCCGGGATCAAAAATCTGATCGAGGCGAACCAGCTTCAAGACATCCTCGGTTTTGGAGGCGTGCCGGTTTGGTCATTCCTGCAATTCAAGGACTTTGCGCCCTACACGCAATGGCAATACAAGACGCTTTACCTGCAAGAAATCCTGGAGCGGGGGATTTTTGGGTTCGGGAGCCACAACCTGAGCTACTCGCATTCCGAAAAAGACATCCAAAAAACATTGGACGTGTATCAGGAAGTGTTCTCGCTCATGAAGGAGAGCTCAAAAAAACAAGACCTTGAAAAGAGGCTCCGCTGCAAGCCGATCGAGCCGCTGTTCAAGATCCGATAAAAAATGAAACCTCCCGCGCTTGCCCTCGGCACCGTCCAATTCGGGGTTCCCTACGGCATCACCAACCAAAAAGGGCAGGTCCCCAGGCAAGAATGCTTCTTGATCTTGGATGAGGCGCGAAAGCGCGGCGTTCATTGCGTCGACACCGCCCGGGGATACGGCGAATCGGAGAGCGTGCTGGGCGAGTATCTGAGCCTGCGAGGCCGCGACTCCCTTCAAGTGGTGACGAAACTTCTGCCCCTGCCCGCCCCCGCGCCATCGCTGAAAGCGCTCACTGACGCCGTTGACCACAGCCTCTTTGAATCGCTGCGGAATCTAGGCGGGGACCGAATCCCTGCTCTGCTTTTGCACCGGTGGTCGGATCGAAAAAACGGCCAGGGAGAAGCCTGGAAAAGGCTGCTTGAGCATCAAGCCGAAGGACGGATCGGTGCGCTCGGAGCTTCCGTTCAATCGGTGACGGAGTTCCTCGAGGCGACCTCAGATCCCGCGATCAAACACATTCAATTTCCATTCAATATCCTGGATCACCGCTGGGAGAGCTCCGGAGCTTTCCGCGCCGCGGAACATCGGCCGGACATCTCTTTTTACGTGAGGAGCGTCTTCCTGCAGGGGCTCCTGCTCTCAACGGATGCTTCGAGCTGGCCCGCTGTCGCAGGAGTCGAACCGCTGAAAATCCTGGGAACCCTGAACGACCTCCAAGCGGGCTTTCAAAGGGAAAGCCGCGCCGATTTGTGCATCGCCTTCGTGCGCAGCTATCCCTGGATCCGCTATTTGGTGATCGGCGTGACTCATCGGGATGAGTTGGGCGAGAGCATCCGAGCCTTCGAGAGGCCTCTGCTCACTCGGGGTGAAAGGGAGTCGCTCCGCGAAAAACTGGATGAGCTCGCCCTCCCGGAAGCATTGCTCAATCCCGCTCAATGGCCGAAGCGCCCCTAAAACCCGTCGAACTCACTTCACGCAGTCGTTCAGCGTATTGCTCCTCACCGTGTAAAGAATGTACTCCCGATACCGAATCAGGTCGTTGCTCAAACCCAGCGTCAAAAATAAAAGCAAGCCCACCGCTCCTGCCGCGCGGGCAAGGCGAAGCCTGCGGCCCAAAAACCGCTCCGCAGCGATGAACGATCCGCCGATCAACCGAGCCAAAACCCATGCGATCGCAAAGAAGAACATCAGCTGCCCCAAGAAACCCAAAAAGCAGGGAAGACCCTTTCGATAAGACTCCTGCATCCAAAACGAAAGGAGCAATGGGCTCGCGATCAAACGATAGGATCCGGCGGGATGAGAAAGGGCTTGATGAAAAACATTTGAAATTCCATTGAGCACTCCCGCAAATCCTTCACCCGCCTTGGACAGGCTCCCCGATAGGCCTGGATTTTCCCATTGAAACCTGCGCATCACGTGTTGTCCGTAGAACATCAGGCCGGAATGGCAAAAAAGCCGCTGCTGCAACGAATAATCGCGCATCGTCAGGCAAATCGGCGTGATTTCAGCGGAATGAATCTGCCCCGCGCGTTCAAAACGCAGGGTCACGGTTTCTCCGGCTTCGCCCGCGGCCTGCACGCGATCTGCCAATCTCCGGCAACTCGTCAATCCTTCCTCGCCCACGATCCGGTCAAAGGGCTTGATGCCCGACTCCTTGATCCGAGGGGCTGAAATGAACGAATCCGTGGTGTCAATGTAACTATTCACGAAGCTCACTGAGGAATGAAGGCCCCACTCCTCGGCGGGAGAAGCTTCGCTTTTTTTGATCAGCTCGATGCCCTTGTCGTTCCCCTCGCGCTGACGAATGACGAAGCGCATTTTCCCGCCCACGGATACTCTCTGGTATTCGCGCAGGAATTCATGCCACCCTTGGATGGGGCGGTCTTCGACTGACATGATGAAATCACCCGTTAGGATCCCCGCGCGCGCCGCGGGGCAGTCCTTGCATGACACTCCAGCCTGCGCCCAAAAATCGAAAGCGGCGCTATTGAACTGATTTTGAAAGGAGTCGTAGGGGCTCATGGAATGGGGCGCAAGACGCAGATCTTCGCTCCCCCCGGTAGCTGGCGCGAAAAAAGAGGAACTCCACATCAGTATTCCGGCGAGCAGGCAAAGGCTGATTCCCTCGAACACGCACGAGAGGACGGGAGGAGCGCCTTCCCGGAACTCGCACTCCCCCCAAAAAGGGACGAGCTTCAATTGAAGCCGGGTGCTCCCCATTTTCGCCTCAAAAAAAAGGGGGCCAAACCCCAGGCTGAATCGCTCCGGAAAAGCACCCCTCGCCAAAGCCATCCATGCGACGCGAGCGGACGTCACTGCGACGAAGAACAGTTGAATAAATAAAAAATAAGATAAGACGGAAATCATGGGCCCGTCTTCCCCTCGAGGAGCTCAAGGCGTCGCGGCGCCAGTCTCAACAACAGATAAGCGGAGCAGATGTAGAACACGTAGTTGATTCCCCACCGCTCAATGGCGGGATAATGAATGGATCCGATGACGAGTGCCAAATGCATGAAAAGCACGGGCAGGTCCTCCTTTTGGAGGTTTTTTCGTCGAACGAAAATAAAAATAACCGAAATTGAATAAAGAAAAAAGAGCGGCAGCGCCGGTAGAACCCCGTACTGCAGAAATCCAGAGAGGAGATGGAGCTCGCCTACTGTGCACCCCGGCATTTCCCTGATATCAAGAGGGGCCATGAAAAAATAACTCCACTGGCAACCCCAGAGCTGGGGCACCCACTGATCCAATATCTTCGCGGGGCTTTGAAGCGCGTGTTGAAGCGAGTAATTGAGGTAGTGGAGATAAAGCCCCCGGAAACCCGTCACGAGGACGGGAATACTGAAAATCAAAGCGAGGTGCCTGAGCGCCTTGGAGTCCAGGTCCATCAGCCCCATCCACCCTCGCCTCAGCCCGGAAAAGGGCTCAAGGCGCTTGCCCCGCAGCGACTGACAATAAAACAAGAGGAGGCAGATAAAGAAAATCGTCAGGATGAAGTTCAAAAGCGCCGTCGTGATCCCGATCGCGAAAAGGCCCAGGATCGTGATGAGCAAGCCCGTGATCTTGAGCTTCAAGGAAGGCCCGAGGATTTTATCGGCGAAGAAAAAAAGCAGCGCGGCCGAGAGCAGCGTCGCGGAATGATGAAGGATCAAGAGAAACCCCAAAAACCGCGCGGACTCAATGTAATGGGTTACCGCGGTATTTTGGGCGGGATCCTGGATCGCGACGAGCGTGAGGATCTGCTGGGTCGTGAGGTGGTAAATCCCCCTCGCGATCTCCTCCAGAAAAACGAGGGGAGGGGCGACGATCAAAGTCATCAGCGACACGTATCCCAATGACCGCTTCAAGACTTCCGCGGGGAGCGGCAGGAGAAAAGCCAAAAAAGGGAGGAATAAAACGGTCGAGCCTGCCGCCGGGATGATGAGCGACTTCGGATCCAATCCAAACACCCGTGATTGGATGAGGAAGAACGTCCCTGAAAACACGAGACTTCCGAGCAAAATGAGATGGTGCATGCGATTCGGCCGGGTACCGGTTTTGGCGAACAAACCGCGGAGGTAAAGGGCGGCCACGATCGCGAAGGGAGTCGCCAGCAGTGGGCGCAAAATCGAAGGATGGAGATGGAGCACGGGCGCGATCACGAAACGAAAGAGGATGAGGAGGATGCTCCCTGCGATCCAAAGCGCGGCCAAGGTCACTTCTCTGCGTCAATCAGCCAAAATCGAACTTTGTTCTTTTGACTCGATTCGCTGTATTCAAAATAGTCCAGGCTGACGTTCGAGAATTCCGAGACCAATTTCAAAGCCTCATCGCGGGTCAGAAATGAAGTGGGGAATTTCTCGTCGCTCAGGCCCCGATGCGAGGCGATGATCATGCTGAAGAAACGCCCTTTTTTTTTCAACACCCTGCGGATTTCCCGGATGATGGCGGGAATTTTTTTCTTGGGATTATGCTGCAAGGCCGTCGCGTCGATCACCGCGTCGAATCGACCCGCTTCATAGGGGAGCGAGATCATGTCATGCACCGAGAGTTCCGCCTTGAGTTTTTCGGATTTCAGGCGAAGCTTCAACCGCCCGATCGCGGCGCGCGAAAAATCAAGCCCATGCGCCTTGAAGCCTTCCCGAGCCAGAAACACGGTGTGATTTCCGCTTCCGCACCCCAAGTCCAGGATTGACCTGGATTTACGGGCCCGCGGAGCCAACTTGAAGAAATGGCGGGCCACGAACCGAATGACGGCGGGATCCGGATAACGATTCCCGGTATTCTCCTGGAAAAAACTGTCCCACGCCGCTTTCGATCGACTCATTCCGCTTGATAAAAGCTTACCGACCCCGCAAATACCAGCAAATTCAAAACGGAACCTCCCCGGAAACATTGACCATAGTAAAATCCCGGTGAATTCGGTAAATAGGGAAGGCATGCGAATCATCGGGCATAAGTTTTTTGGGCAGGAAAGCGCGATTTTCATGCTCGACTCCGCCAAAAAAGAAGTTTTCGCGTTGAACTCGGACCGGGTCTCCCGGATCAAGAAGGACAACTTCGACATCAACCCCATTTTGGAGCATTATTCGGATCGGCTTCAGGACATCGAGGCAATCTCTTATTCCTTTTCCGTTTTTGACGGCAGGGACGCCGTTTTGGAGACGAAAGGCACTTCTTACTATTGGCTGAACTGGCAGAGGCTCCTCCGCAAAATCACCCGTCCCAAGTACCGGCAAGATTTGAAGAAGAACTACTCCATGGGCCAAAAAATCTCGGTCTGGGCCCGGAGCTTGAGGACCCCCGCGATTTTCTATTACAAGGCCCTGCGGGAGTACTATTGGAAAAAATACATCAAGAACGAATTGCCCGAGGATTTTCACAAGCCCCGCGTTGAGAGGCACTTCCTGAAAACGTTGAAACGCTTTGGGATCAAACCCAAAGAGGTGCTCTACTTTGACCACCATACCTGCCATGCGGCGTCCGCTTACTATTCCTCCCCCTTCGCGTATGAGCGCAAAGCCCTGGTCTTCACTTTCGATGAGCACGGCGACACTTGCTTCAGCAAACTGTTCATCTTCGATGGGAACTCGTTTGAGGAGGTGGCCCGCTCCTCCTGCTCGAAATTCGAGCTCAATGGGCGAATCCTCGTCACCTCGATCGCGGGCATGTACTCCAACTTCACCGAAGCCATGGATCTCGTCCGCTCCACCGATGAGGGGAAAGTCGAGGCGCTGGCGGCCTACGGCAAACCGGACCCGGAATTGCTGCGGGCCCTGAACGCCATGATTCAGTACCGGGATCTGGAGATGGTCATCGATCCCGAGCAGTACAAAAAATTCTCGGACACCGCCTATCTCAAAACTTGGCGGAAGAAGGTCGGCGATGAATCATTTTGCGCCACGATCCAAAACTGGCTCGAGGAAGTCGCCGTCACCTACCTCAAGAAAGCGCATCAGAAGTACCCCATCGACGCGCTCTGCCTCGCCGGCGGGGCGACCGCCAACGTCATCATGAACTTCAAGATTCAGGAGCATACCCCCTTCAAGCATTTCTTCATCGTTCCGCCGATGGGGGACGAAGGGTCCGCGATGGGCGCCGCGTTCCTCACGGCCCTCGAGAAGGGCTGCAGTCTGGAGTGGGTCAAGTCGCTGGAGATGCCCTATTTCGGCCCATCCTTCACTCGTCAGGAAGCGCTGGATGCGATCCAGGCTTTCGGAAAAACCATCGTCTGGGAGGACTTGGGCGAGAAGTGGCCCGAGCAGGCGGCCAAATCGGTTTCGGAGAACAAAGTCATCGCCGTGTTTCAAGGCCGTATGGAATTCGGCCCCCGCGCCCTGGGCAATCGCAGCATCATCGCCAACGCGGCCGATCCGGAGGCGCGGGCGCGGATCAACTCCGCGGTGAAGCGTCGCCCCTGGTACCAGCCTTTTTGCCCCGCGGTGCTGGAGGAGGAGCGGGAGAAGCTTTTTCAAAACTCCTTCCCCCACAAGCATATGGCGACCGCTTTCTTGATGAAGAAGGAATTTCAAGAGCACCTGCCCTCCGCGATCCATGTGGATGGGACGGCGCGCCCCCAGTTCGTGCAGGAACGGGACAATCCGGGGTTGTTTCGATTGCTGAAAGAAGTGCAGCGCAGAGTGGGGTACGGGGTCGTCATCAACACGTCCTTCAACCTCCATGGCCGGACCATCGTCCACACTCCCCATGACGCTATCATCGATTTCGCCGACTGCAATCTCGATGAGCTCTATCTGGAAGGTTACCGAGTTCGAAAGGCATGAGACGCTTGTTCCAATGAGTCAAATCGTTTGCGTGACCGGCGGCACCGGCTTCGTCGGAAAGCACCTGACCCGTTCCCTGGCCCAAAATGGCTTCGAAGTGGTGGTCCTTTCCCGGAGGACGTCTCCGGCTGAAACCTCCTCCGCGAGGATCTCCTTCGTTCAGGGAGATCTCACGAACCCCGAGGACGTCGGAAAATTCCTGCGCAAGGGCGCCGCCCTGATCCACTTGAGTTACCTTAAAAATCCCGCGGATAATTTCATGGCCGTCGATCTCCTCATCCGAGAATCCAAAAAAGCGGGGATTCAAAAATTGATCCATTGCAGTACGGCCGTAGTCACCGGAAAAACTTCCCAGGAGCTCGTCACCGAAGAGACTGCCTGTCAGCCCCAGGGTGAGTACGAGGAAACAAAAAAAAAGATCGAAGACCGCTTCCTCAGCCTCGACGGCATCCCGACCTACATCCTGAGGCCCACGGCTATTTTTGGGTCGGGCGGGATGAACTTGAAAAAAACCCTAGGCGACCTCAAACGCACGCGCTGCGAATCCGCGCTGCGGCTCTCGCTCTTGCGGAATAGGAACCTGAACTTGGTCAGCGTGCAAAACGTCGTGAGCGCCCTCGAGTTTTTACTGCAGCGGGATGACTTGCCCTCGAAGAGCATTTTCATCGCCTCTGAGGATGACTGTGACAAAAACAACTACAAAGCCGTGGCGGAGCGCTTTTACGAAAAGCGCGGCGAAAAAATGCCTTTTTTCCTGCCCTTGCCCCGGTTCATGCTGAACATGGCTCTCAAGATGAAATCCGGTTTGAATTCCTGTCCCAATCATCGATTCAGCCCCGAAAAACTCAAAGCGGCGGGATGGCGGCCCGCCATCAGCTTTGAACACGCGCTGGACCGCTACCTTTCAGAAAACCCATGAACATCCTCTTCGTCGTCCCCTATCTTGACGCCATCGTGGGTGGGGGGACCACGGAGAGGACGATCCAACTGGCGAGAGCCGCACTGAAGCTCGGCCATTCCTGCGCCATCCTGGCAACGCACCAAGACCTCACTGATGCGCGAAGGAGAGAGCTCTCCGAACTCCGGCTCATTACTGTTCCCTGCGTCTCATCCCGGTTTTACATCCCCTGGGCCAGCCCCTGGCGGATCGCGGGCATCGTCAAAGATTTTGACGTCATTCATCTCGTCGGTCACTGGGGAGCGTTGAACGCCTTGGTCGCCCCGGTGTGCTGGTGGAAGAAAAAAAAGTACACCGTTACGCCCGCGGGTTCGCTTCGAATTTTCGGCCGCTCGAGCCTGCTGAAGAAAATTTACAATCACGCCATCGGTTACCGCCTCATTCGGCGAGCGAACGCCCACTTCGCGATCACCGCAGATGAAACCGGCCAATTCTCGGCTTATGGCGTGAATCCCGCGAATGTCCGGGTGCTCTGCAATGGAATCAATCCCGATGACTACTTGAGCTCCGACGAGGGTGCGTTCAGGGCCCTTGCTCAAATTCCGGCGACGGCGCCGTTCGCGCTTTTTTTGGGCCGCCTCAATCTGATCAAAGGACCCGACCTCCTCCTGGAAGCTTTCATTCGGGCCCGGGACTCCAGCCCTGGGATGCACCTCGTGTTCGCCGGCCAAGATGAGGGATTCTTGCCGATCTTGCGCGAGCGCACCAAAGAGGCTGGCATCGCGGATCGGGTGCACTTTGCTGGATTCGTCGCAGGAAAAACGAAATCCTGGGCGTTGCACGCCGCGAGCTTCTTGGTGATCCCCTCCCGATCCGAAGCCATGTCGATCGTCGTTCTCGAGGCGGGCGCCTGCGGCAGGCCTGTTTTGCTGACCGAGGCCTGCGGATTCAGCCAGCTCGAACCGATGGGAGCGGGCACGGTGGTCCCAGCCGATATCGAAGGGCTGACGCGGGGTCTGAAATCCATGTTTCTGAAAAATCCAGACCAACTTGAGGAAATGGGACGACGACTCAAAGCGGAAGTCCTTGCCCGCTATACTTGGCTCGCTTCGGGAAAGTCGCTGATCGAATTTTTAGAGCGCGCTTGAGTTTAAGCATCCCCGGCGGTATCCCTTTTCCCTGACCCGCTTATGCGACGAAGCACGAAGAATATTTTCCAATTTTTGATCCTCATTTGGGTGATGAGCGTGACCGCGGCCTACTATCATTTTTCGCGGAATTATTACCAAACTAAGCTCAACGAGTTTCAAAGCACCTTCATGAAACTCATTCCCCGGCCTCACTCATGATTTTTTTAGCGCCCCTCTTCGCCGGAATCATTTTTGCGGCATTCGCTGGAGTGGGGGCTTGGCCCGCGCGGGGACTGCTGGGCAAGCCAGTTGCCTCCCGCTTTGACTGGCTCATGGCGATCAGCCTGGGCAGCCTCCTTTCTTATTTCGCCATTGACGTGGTGGGAGCATATCGCTTCACGCCGGGATCGATGTTCGCGACGCTCGGGGCGCTCCTGATTTTTGCGGGGCTGGGTTTGCGGTTCCATTGTGAGTTTCAGAGTCGGAATCCCCGGCTCCCGACTCTGGACTCGTCCGAGAAGGTCATGCTGCTCGTTTTGGGGGGGATCAGTTTAATTTTTTTGATTTTCTGCCTGGCCCCACCCGCCGACTACGACAGCCTCAATTACCACTTGTCGCTGGCGAAGCTCGATCTTGAGCAGCAAAAGATCAAGACGCTGTACGGCTTCAACTTCTTCAGCTACGTCCCCCGTTTCGTGGATATTTTTTACCGCCTCGCGCTCATCCTCTGGAATGATCGCGCCGCGCAATCGATCCACGCGATTTACGGGATCTTGTGCGGCGTCGCCGTCTTTGAGCTCTCGCTTAAAATCGGGGCGGACCGAAAAACTTCTTTGCTCGCGGCGCTCCTTTTTTTCGGCATCCGCTGCGTGATTTTCGAAGCGGGAACCTGCTTCATCGACTTGGGCCTCACTTTTTACGTTTTATGCGCTCTCCTCGCGATGGATCATTGGCTCAAAGATCGCAAAACCGGGAACTTCATCTTGATCGGACTGCTCCTGGGAATCTTGATCCTCATCAAATATCACGGCCTCGTCCTGGTGTTTTGCTTCACGCTCGCGCTTTTTCTTCTCTCACCCGAGCCATGGATCCGACGGATTCGAATCGCCTGGATTCCCGTGATCGCCGCGGCGGTGGCGCTGCCGTTTTTCTGGGCCAACGCGCGGGACACCGGCAACCCGTTTTTTCCGCTGCTCAATCCGCTTTTCTCGAAGGAGCTCCGGGACTTCGGGCTCGGCGTCTACCAGACCTTCGGAGAACCCAGGAGCTGGACGCGGCTGATCCCCACGTTCTTCAAGATTTTCCTCCTGCCGAGCCAACTTTTTGATGGTCAGCAAATCGGGGCGCCCTATCTCCTGGTGCTCGCGCCTTTTTATTGGTTTCGGTCCGCGAACGCTTTCACGAGATTAGAAAAGCTCATGGCGGCCTTCGCCCTTTCCTATTACGTGATCTGGTACTGGAAACTCACCAACCAAGTCCGTTTTCTCCTCCCGATTTTTCCCGTGCTGGCGATTTGGGCGGCCCGGGGATTCTTTCATCTCTCGAAATTCCTCACTTTGAAGCCCTTGCGATTCGTTTTTTACGGGGCATGCGCCCTTTTCGCGCTGAATCAGCTGATGTTCCTCGGGATCCACTCCGCGATCCGCTTGCCCGCCGCCCTGGGTTTCATGAGCGCCGAGCGGTACTTTCAGCTCCCGCATGGGAAAGTTTATTTTTATGAAATTTGCAGAAAAATCGAGCGGGAACTGGCGGCTGACGAGAAGTACATCTCGCTCTCAGGAACCTACAATTATTACTGCCCCCAGCTCCGCGCCATCTATGACTACTTCCCGAGCGAGCGCTGGAAGCAGTTTTCCGCCGTGCACTTCAATGATCCCCTCAGCAAATCCGAGCTGATCTCCCAGCTCACCCAGGAAAAAGTGAAGTACCTCCTGGTCCCCACCCGCTATGAAAACCGCAGCAATGAATCCGCGGCGCCCATCATTGAGAAGAGCGAGAACTTGGAGTTCACCCGCATCGGAAAAGTGATCCGCGAGGACCTCCAGAAGATCCAGCCCGTCATGACGGATTACACCACGGCCCTGTACCTGGTTCCTGACTTGCTCAAAGTCCTGCGCGCCCAGAAGTGATCACTTCGCGGTCCGCAGTTCATTCACGTAATAAGTCTTCACCACTCTGCCCAAAATCTTGATCGGCTCCTGATGGAGAACATGGTCCGAGGGGATGTAGCTCACCACGTATCTCTTGGGCGTGTCGAATCGGTAGGGGAGGAAGAAGTGGAAGGAATGCCCCATGATCTCCTCCGGTATCGTTTGCTCGGTCAGATTCCTGGATTTCAGCCATTTGGCCACGTTCTCCGCCGCCGTGGCCTGAGAAACTTGGAATCCCGCTGAAATCCCATCCACCAGGATAAAGCCCAAGATTACGGCAGCGAGGGCTTTCTTCGGGAAGAACGAGGATTGAATCCGCATGAAGCAATAAGCCATCAAAACGGGAAGGATCAGGATGATGTACCGCTGAGCGGGCCGCATCATGAAGAGCACGAACAAGTAAGGAAGGAGGGCCGCGGCGATGAAAATGGAAAAACGATCGCGCCTGAGAACGTCTAAAGCCGCCCTTTGGATCAAGAGCAAGCAGGACATCAACCCCACGAACAAGAGAGCCGGCTCGATCAGAAAATGAAAAGGAATCCGGCTCATAAATCCATAAGAGAGTTCCCCCTCTTTCGCGTAAGGGAACGCGATCATGAGCGCGGTCACTCCCGCGCTTACGATCCCCGGAACGAGCCAAGATTTCTTCCCCGGCGATCCCATCAGCAACGGGAGGGGAAACGTCATGAGTCCCAGGAAGCTGAGGTACAAAAACGCGATCTGCGGCGCGCTCGTCAGGTAACCCGAGAAAAATCCGTTATTGTACCGGGGGTTGAGGTAGAAAAATCCATGGGATTTGAAAGTGTAAAGCCCGTACAAAATCGCGCATGAAGCCGCGATTGAGCCCCAAAGCGCCGTTTTCAAAAGCCTCTCCTTCATGGTCGCCTTGGGCCAGACCAAAAGCGGCAGCAGGATGCCCAAGCCCAGGAATGCAACGTTGTACTTCACGATGAAGGCCAAGCTGAAAAGCAAAGCCGAAGTCGCAACTGAAATGACCGTAAAACTTCGCATCAAAAGGGAAATGGAAAGCAATCCCAGGCCCGCGGGAAGAATATCAGCGGTCGCCCTGCCGGAGTAGATCCAGATCATCGGGCTCAAGGACAAAAAGCAGTAAAGCCAATGAGACGCAAGACCGGGGCGATCCGATGGTCTTTGCTCTTTTTTGAAAAACTCGAGCCAAACCGAGACGGAAAGCAGGATGAGGAGATATCCGATCAAGGCTGGCAGCCGAGTGACGAGGTAGGAGGCGGGCAGTCCCAGCTTGAGCAGCGCGCTCACGATCCAAGGGTACCCAAAGGGATTCCCCTGGGTCATCAAGTAGATCTCCAATCCCGCTTGATGGCTGGGATCGAAAAAATACCGTCCCGCCTCGAGCATCGTGTACTCGTAGTTGATGAGCGGAGTGTTCGCGTAAATCAAGTGCAGCGCGCAGAAGAGCAGCGCGAGCGCAATGAGGCTCAACCGATCGCGCACGTCACGTACGCCGGTACATCTCGGTGCCGTACCCGTATTTTTTCACCAGCTCGAGGTCGGCATCCACCATGATTTGGACGAGCGTTTTAAAGTCCGTCCTGGGTTTCCACTTGAGTTTCTCGCGGGCCTTCGATGCGTCGCCGATCAGGAGATCCACTTCGGTCGGCCGGAAGTACTGGGGATCAATCACGACGTGCTCCCTCCAATCCAAGCCAGCTTGCTTGAAGGCGAGCTCACAGAATTCCTGGACGGAATGAGTTTCGCCCGTGGCGATCACGTAGTCATCGGGATTTTCCTGCTGGAGCATCAACCAAGCGGCTTCGACGTAATCCTTCGAATAGCCCCAATCCCGCTTCGCCTCGAGATTGCCCAGGGCCAGCTTCGTGCGGTAGCCGAGCTTGATCGCGGCGACTCCCAGGCTGATCTTGCGGGTGACGAAGTTCTCGCTGCGCCTTGGGGACTCGTGATTAAACAAGATCCCGTTGCAGATGAACATCCCGTAGGCCTCGCGATAATTCACCGAGATCCAATGGGCATAGACTTTGGCTGCCCCATAGGGCGAGCGCGGATAAAATGGCGTCGTTTCTTTTTGCGGGATCTCCTGAACTTTGCCGAACATTTCCGAGGAACCCGACTGGTAAATCTTGGGGTTCAAACCGCTGTCGCGAATGGCCTCCAAGAGACGCAACGTGCCGATGCCGGTGATTTCCCCGGTGTACTCGGGGACGTCAAAGCTGATTTTTACGTGGCTTTGGGCCCCGAAATTATAGATTTCATCGGGGCGGATGATGCGGATGAGGCGCGCCAAGGAAGATCCATCTTGGAGATCGCCGTAATGGAGGATCAAAGAAGGTTTTTCATCCGTAGGCGTGGTGAGGTGGTCGATGCGTGCCCGGTTCATGCTGCTGCTTCGCCGGACGATTCCATGAACCTCGTAGCCTCGATCCAAGAGAAATTCGGCGAGGTAGCTGCCGTCTTGGCCAGTGATCCCGGTAATGAGCGCTTTTTTAGTGGTGGAGGTCATCGCATGTTTTCTGAAAGGGGTTTATAGGTATCTTTTTTGCCAAAGCCGTCTTTTTTGAACTTCCTCACCCACGTCCTCATCGAATTGTCGAACTTTGAGACCAACCTTCTCAGTTTTTGATCGGGACGCGCGCTGAACTCAGTGACATGAAAATACTCCTCGCCCGTCGCTGACTGGGGGGAAAAATAATAATTGGAGACGCAGCACCGATTCGCGTGGGCGCGAACCGGGTTTACTGAATGCCAAGAATGCCGATGCGTTTCCATGATGACCAAGCGGTTGAACCGGCTCAGAATCTCCACTCTCTTCTTCACCGAAGCATCCCAAAGCTCGAGGTTCCCCCCGCTCTCTTCCCCCCATCCGGGCGAGACGTAATAGAGCAGGTTGAGCGACCGATAAAATTCCCTCTTGGAGTCATGCGAGTTGTCGATGTGAGGGTTGAGGAAATGCCCATTTTGCATGAGGCTCAATCCCCCCGCGTAAAGATGGGGATCGCCCTTCAAATCACGGATCCCGGTGATTTTTTCAACTTCCGCGATAACCAACGGGTCCTGAAGCGCGAAAGTGATGTCGGAGAGGATCGGATCCGATTTTTCCAATGACTTCGTCGTGAATTTTTTTTCCCTGAAGCTCGACATCAGGCGCATCGAGTCGGGGGCTGGGAAGGATTGAAAGATCTTCTCGACCAAAGCCTGGGGTAGAAGCTCGTCGATCGCGGTATAACGAGTCGGGATCCCCTTATCGCCGTTGAAGTCGTTGGACAAAGCTTGAGAGGACTCTTTCAGTCGAGCGACGATGATTTCAACCATTTTTTCTCTCATGATTCGAGGGCTTAACATGAATTCAACGGGCGGGGGAGAACAATAATTTAAACTGGACGAGCGCCCAGGGATCGGGAGATTAAGAGGATGGATGAAAAATACACTGATCCTGGGAGGCACGGGTTTCATCGGCAGGGAACTGGTTGAAGTCCTTAAAAAAACCAGCCATATCGCGACGGCGAGCCAAACCCAAACTCAATCGCCCATTCAAACCGCCGAGCACTTCCGATTATCCTATGACGAAGTCTCGCTGACCCGCCTGCTCCAAAGCCACTCCTTCGATCAGATCCTCTTCATGAGCGGGAATTCCTATCCCCACGTCACGGAAAATCAGCCGCTACTTGAGCTGGACCTCACTTACCGCCCCCTGGTCAGCCTCATGGAGAGCGTCCGAAAACACAGCCCGAGAAGCTCGGTGTGGTTCGCTTCTTCGGTGGCGGTTTACGGGCTCAACAACGAGCGCCCCCTGAGGGAAGACTCACTCTGCCAGCCCCTTTCCTTTTACGGGGCGACCAAGCTCGCCGGCGAAGAGCTGCTCAAAGTTTACAACCGCGTCCACGGGATCAAAACGGGGAGCTTCCGGATTTTCTCGGCCTACGGGCCTCATCTCAAAAGGCAGCTGATCTTCGATATCATCAAAAAACTCCGGGAAAACCCCGAGAAAATCGTGATTTTCGGCGACGGCAAAAGCGCCCGGGACCTCAGCTACGTCGCCGATCATGCGAACGCCATGGCCCATGTCCTCGAGAAAATTCCCGAGCCTGAAGGAGAAGTGGTCAACATCGGCTCCGGCAAGCTTTATGAGGTTCGCGAGGTGGTTGAAAAAATAGCGCGGATCATGGGCATCAGCCCCGAGATCGTCCCCTCAGCGGACCGTTCTTTTGACGGAAAATCCTGGCAAGCCGGCATCGCCAAGCTCACGGCGCTCGGATTCAAGCACCGTTACGACCTCGAGACCGGGCTTCGCGTCACCATTGAAGGTCTTTGCTGAAAAAATCCTTCACGATCGCCGTGACGTAATCGACTTCGGCCTGAGTCATATTGGGGTGCGCCCCCCAAAACAACCCGCAATCCATGATTTGATCGGCGCCTTTCAGGCTCCCCTGCACGCGGTGCGGGATGTTTCGAAACGCCGGCTGGCGCGCGATATTCCCGCAGATGATGGGGCGAGTTTCGATGCCCTGAGCTTCGAGGTGATTTTGCAGCTTTTTGCGGAGCTCCGGGGTCTTGCAGAGGATCGGGTAGCCGAACCAGGTGGCCTCGGCGCTTTCGGTGGGCTTCATGGATTCAAAGAAACCCCGCGCCATCAGGGGGGCGAACTCCTGATTCCACTGGCTCACCACTTTTCTACGGTGGAAGTTGAAGTCATTGAGCTTCTTCAATTGGATCATCCCCAGTGCCGCGTTGATTTCAGTGGGTCTCAGGTTGAAGCCGGTATTGACGAAAAGAAAGCGGGGATCAATCTCGGGGTGGCGAGCCTCGACCTCGGCTCGTTTTTTGAGATGCCGGGTCCAGCCATGCGCCCTGAGGCACCTGAAAAGCTCGGCCAAATTATCGTTGTCAGTGACGAGCATTCCTCCCTCGATGGTCGTGATGTGGTGGGAAAAGAAAAAACTGAACGTCCCCACGTCTCCCTGAGTGCCCACCCATTTTCCCTGACTGCGAGTGCCCAAGCTCTCGCAAGTGTCTTCGACGAGCCAAAGCCCATGCTTTTTGGCGAGCGATTGGAGTGGCGTTAGCGGAACCGCATTGCCGAGGACATGGACCGGAAAAATCGCGACCGTCTTCGGTCCAATCGCGTCTTCCACTTGCTGAAGGTCCATCTGAAGGGTTTTGGGATCGCTATCCACGAGAACGGGGACGCCGCCGGCTTGAACGATCGGCCAAATCGTCGTTGACCACGTTACGGCGGGCACGATCACTTCGTCCCCGGGCTTCAACCGCTTTTTGCCTTGTCCAAGGGGAACGTCGACGTTCGCCAAGGCGAACGCGGCGATCAGGTTCGCCGAGGAGCCTGAGTTGACGAAAATGGCGTTTTTCACGCCCATGAATTCTGCGAACTGCTCCTCGAACTGCAGGCACTTGGCCCCCATCGTGAAGAAGCCCGATTTGAGGACCGCGACCGCCGCGTTGATTTCCTCATCGCCCAGCGTATTGGAGTTGAGGGGGATTTTCATGACCGGATGGCTCCTTTGAGGGTGAGGATGACGCGAATTCCCCTCAAGCAGGACACGACCATGGCCGCAATCGTGTTCTTGCTCACGCCGAACTCGCGCTCGGTGAAAGTCACGGGGATTTCGCCGATTTTCATGCCCGCCTTCTTCGCGAGCAGGGACAATTCCCAAAAATAGGCGGGATGCGAATTATTGACGGGCTCAGGGAGGCTCTGAGAAGGGAATATTCTTAGACTATGTGAAATATCGCGCGCGCTGACCCTCAAATAACGGCTCACCCAATGATTGAGGATCTTGCTGAGGACCACCTTGTAGAGGCGGGCCCCATGAATCGCGCTGCCCTTGATGTAACGGCTCCCAATCATCATGCAGCGCTCCTTTCTGGATTCGATCAAGCGCGACAAATCCCGCGCCGAAACCGACGCGTCGCAATCCAGGAATAAGATGAAGCTTCCCTGCGCTTCTTTCACGCCCAGCTTCAACGCCGCTCCCAGGCCCCGCCGTTGCGGCGATAAAACGAGCCGTACCCGGGGATTCCGCTCTTTTTCCTTCAGGATCAGCTCCTGAGTGCGATCCCCGCTCTGGTCGTCGACGAAAATCACCTCTGATTCGAAAGGGTGAAGCGCGTTGGCCTCATTGATCCTGCTGAATATCTTGGAGATGTTCCTCTCCTCGTTCAGCGTGGGAATGATGATGGAGATCATTTCTCCGTGGATACCATAGGACATGCGGATGGAGTATGATTCGTTTGATTCGCATTCCCTGAGGTTTCATTGTAGAACGAGCGAGGAGAGAATACGGATGCTTGGCTTTCAGACCATCGGAAACGCAACACTCATCGCTTTTGATGGGACCCCGATTTTGGCGACTGATCCCTGGCTGGAAGGCGGGACTTATTTCGGGAGCTGGAGCCTATCCCATGAAGTCCCCGCCGCTCAAATTGATCACGTCAGGAAGTGCCCTTACCTTTGGATCTCTCATGGGCATCCCGATCATTTGCAGATGCAATCCCTGCAGGAGCTTTCGAAATCTGAAATCCTCCTGCCCGATCACGTCGGCAGGAGGATCGAGACCGATCTGAGACTGTTGGGATTCAAGGTCCGTACCCTGCCTGAGCGGCAATGGGTTCGCCTCTCGCCCAACATCCAAATCATGAGCATCTCGGATTACTATCAGGACGCGATTTTGCTGGTCGATATCAACGGCAGGCTCGTGATCAACATGAACGACGCCATGGACCGGGGATGGAGTCGCTTCCTCAAGCGCATCATCTCGGCCTACCCCAAAAATTTCTTCTTGAAGCTTTTTGGCTGGGGTGACGTCGATATGAACAACTTCTTCGACGAGGAAGGCCGGCGAATCACCACCTTGAAGAAGCGATCGATCCAGGATCAAATCAGATTTTGGGCGACCCTGTACGGCGTCAAAAACGTTATCCCCTTCAGCTCATTCCACACTTACCAACGGAACGACAGCGTTTGGGCCAATGAGTTCGTTCCGCCCCTTTCGGAATTCGAGACCGCCTCCCCGACGGCGGGATACGAGCTCCTTCCCGCTTTCATCAGCTATGACTGCGAGAAGGACTCCTTGACGAGGCTCAATCCCCGGGAGCTCACCCCCGGCGTGATCGACTCAAGGGAATTCGGCGACGACTGGGGCGAGGCTTTGGATCGGAAGGATCAAGCCCTCGTTCAAAACTACTTTCAATCGCTGCATGCGCTCAGAGATTCGTTTGATTTCATCAAACTCAAGGTGGGCGGCAAAGAAACGCATATCCGCTTGAACTCCCATCAAGAGAAGCGGGGAATCACCTTTGAGTCCCCCCGCGGATCCTTCATGAAATCCGTCAAAGAGGAAATCTTTGACGACATGCTCATCTCCAATTTCATGAAGACTACTTTGCATGGTTTGGACGTCAGCGAGTTTCATCCCGGGTTCACGCCCTGGGTGGGAAAATACGCGGACAACGGCCGTGCGAAAACGCACGAGGAGCTCAGGGATTACTTCCGTCAATACCGCAGGCGCGCTCCGGTGGAATACCTGCTCCATGCGGTCGCCCGGGAATCCGAGAGGAAGTTCAGGGCTTTCATCGACAGGGATTCGAAGCTTTTCGATCTTTCTAAGAAGATCTACCTCTCCGTCTATGGGAAATAAGGTCAATCTTTACGATGAGTCGGATTATTACTCCGCGGACGCCAAAGGCTCCCGTTTATCGGTTCTTGCCGCGCCGATCATCGAATCCCTGGACTTCATCAAGGCCTTTTTGATCGCGGCGAAAACCCCGAGGATCACGGGGAATGCGCTCGATGTGGGCGCGGGGAACGGGACCTTCCTCTATTTCCTCAAAAAAAGGGGGTTCAGGGTTTTTGGCACGACCGCCTCAAGCGCCGCGAAAAAAGCCGCCGCTCAGAGGCGTGGGATTCAACTGGAGCTTTCCACGACCGATATTCCCAGCTCGCTTCAAGACAAAAAGTACGACCTGATTTCATACTGGCACGTCTTCGAGCACCTGACTCAGCCCGAAATCCACGCCCGGCAATGCTCGGAGCTCCTGCATGAAAAAGGCGTCCTTTGGATCGAAGTCCCCAACATCGAATCCTTGGGGGCGAAAATCTGCTTTGACTCGTGGCTGGGTTCCGACCTGAAACATCACATCAACCACATGACTCTCGCCGAACTGGAGGCTCTTTTCGCCAAGCAGGGGCTCGCCACGAAATCGAAGAGCGGATTTTCGCTGAAGTTCAGCTACGTCTTCCTTTGGAGCGCGCTTTTAGGGAGGATCTTCTCGACGCGGATCTATCACTTTGACTCCGTGTTCGATCTCCTCAAGCGGCCCTTCAGCTCGCTGAAGGCGAGGCCGTTCTCGACGATCACCGCCGTTTTTTGCTGCTTCCTCCTGTCGCCGGCCATCCTCTTTCTCATGATCGCAGGATGCCTCTCGGGACGCGGCGAAATCATCCGCCTCAAGATGGCTCGCAAATGAGAATCAACCGGGAAGCCTGGCTTTGCATCGCCTTCGCGCTGATCTCGCAGGGACTCTGGATCGCTGAACGCCTTTATTTTCGAAGGGCCTTCAACGCGAACGTCCTGGGGGCGGTCAATCTCCACGTTTACATCTTCTCGGCGATGGCGGTTCTGTTGATCGCGGTCCAAAATTTCAAGGCTGAAAAAACTTACGCCAAGGCGGTCGCGGCGCGGGTGAGCGGGTTTCTGGGCCGCTTTGAGGGCATCCCCCTGCGGCGGTATTTCTTCGCGCTGCTCTTCCTGGTCCCGCTCCTCAAATTCTGCTGCTTCAAATTCAACTTCACCCCGACCTACATGCAGGTCGACCAGCTCGTGGAGCCCATGTACTTCGACTCCAACTTCGCCTCTGACGTGAACGACTCGCCGCTCTACAGCTGGTTCGTCCTGGGCGTCTATCGGCTCTTCTCGCCTCAAGCCAAGTGGGTCGTCGTCCTGATCCAGGCCCTGATGGGCTGCACCCTCAGCATCCTGAATTTTTTCCTGCTCGTGAAAATTTTCAAGCAGCCCCGCGCCATCGCCCTCTTCATCAGCCTCTGCCTCGCGACGTTCGCGCCGTACGCCATCTGGGAGGCGGGCGGGAAATACGACATCTGGTACGATTTTTTTCAGCTCCTTTTCCTGGGGGGGATGATCGTCCTGACGTTCACTCGAAATCTGAAGTGGCTTTGGCTGGTTTTTCCGGCGGGGTTGATCTTCTTCTTGAGCAAGGAGACCACCTTGCTCTGGGCCCCTTTTTACGCGGCATGGTTCGGGTTGATCTACTGGAAAGATTTGAAGCGGCCGAAAAAAATCCTGAAACCCCTTTTAATCGTCGCTCTTTTTTTGGCCCCCATCCTGATCTGGAATCAGGCGCGGGATGCCTTCAATCGGAAGCATTTCGGGACGGTCTCCAATCGCAGGGACATGAATTTGGCGCTCATCGTTTTCCTGCACGGTTTTTTGGACGTCCCCGCCCCGACGCGGTACCCGCTCCTCAAAAAAGAGCTGACCGACCGGTACTTGGCCGTGATCCCGGAGAAAATGCGCAAGGACACGCTGATCCTGCGTCATTACCGATACGCGCCTTACAATCAATTGTCGCGCGAGTTCACCATGGAGCGCGACTCCGAGGGCAAGTACATTTCCCGCCATGTCCCCCTGTTCTTTGAGCTTCTCGAGCAGAACAAGTGGGACTTCATCAAGGGATCCTGGGTGAAGTTCCTGGGGCTCACCGGCTGGCTCGACGCCTTTTACAACGAGAGCCGTCTCACATGGCCGCTCTGGGGGACGGAGTGGCTTCACGCCGTCTACCGCGACCTCAACAATAATTACGCGCTCTGGAGCCTCTTCCTCATCGCTTGGGTGATCCTCTTTGAGCGGCAGAGGCTCACGCGCTGGCACGTCGCTTTTCTTTCGGGGTACTACGTTTTTTGCGGATTTTTTTGGGCGACGGTGACGATCGGGGAGTACTATCGGTTCTTGCTGCCCTGTCAGTTCATTTTTTGGAACCTGCTCTGCTTCTCGTTCGTCTACTATTTTAAGAAAGTCAAAGCGCTCGCTTCAACCTGACCCAGCTTCCTTCCGGAGGACTCCAAAAACCGCGGGCGAAAAACCCCGTTTTTCGCCGTGAAATAAAGGACTGAATTCCAGAGGCATCCGAAACCGTATTTTATCGATCGCGACAAGTTGATCGAGGAAGCCTCCGCGAAATACTTGGTGGGGCAGGAGATCTCGCCGCACCGAAACCCAAAGAAGCAGAGCTGCGTGATCATCTCGTTGTCGAAGATGAAGTCATCCGAATTCTCCTCGAGAGGCAGCTGTTTGAGGGACTCCTTGGTAAAAGCTCTGAAGCCCGAGTGGTACTCCGAAAATTTTTGCCCCATTAAAATATTCTGGGCCGCGGTGAGCGCCCGGTTCGCGACGTATTTGTACAATGGCATCCCGCCCTGCAGCGGCTTCTGCGCCAAGATGCGCGAGCCGAAGACGGCGTCATAGACATTGTAAGCGAGCATCCCGGCCATCGCGGTGATCAATTTCGGGGTGTACTGGTAATCCGGGTGGAGCATCACCACGATGTCCGCCCCACGCTCGATCGCGGTTTTGTAGCAGGTCTTCTGATTGCCCCCGTAACCTTTGTTCTTGGAGTGGATGACCGTTTGAATTCCGAGGCTCCTCGAAATCTCAGCCGTGCGGTCCCGGCTGGCGTCATCCACGAGGATCACTTCGTCCACGACCTCGAGGGGGACTTCGCGGTAGGTCGTTTCCAGGGTTTTCTCGGCGTTGTAGGCGGGCATGACCACGATGATTTTTTTGCCGTTGAGCATACTAGGCTCATAACAAAGCGATCCAGCCTCTTCCATACAATATTAAACTGGATCGCGAAGGCGCTCTTTGATACGCAAGATGGAGCGCTATGAAAATCGTGATCTTGTGCGGCGGCCGAGGCAGCCGGCTCAGCGAAGAAACTACCGTCAAGCCCAAGCCCATGGTCACCGTGGGCGAATCCCCCATTTTGCTGCACATCATGCAGAGGTACGCGAAATTCGGCTTCAACGAGTTCGTGCTCGCGCTCGGCTACAAGGGCGACGTCATCAAGGACTACTTCATTAAGTTTTGCCAGTTTAATAATGACATTCAGATCGACCTCAAGGCTGGCTCAGTGAAGCAGCTGACCTTCGAGAGCATGGACTGGAAAATCGACTTCATCCACACGGGCAACGAAACCCTCACGGGGGGCAGGTTGCACCGCCTTCGGGACCATCTCAAGAATGCCGGCACCTTCTGCCTCACTTATGGCGATGGCGTCGCTGACATCAACCTCAAGGACCTCGTCCAGTTCCACCAGAAGCACGGAAAAATGGGCACCGTGACCGCAGTCAGACCTCCCGCCCGATTTGGGGAGATGATCCTCGAGAAGGATCAGATCGTCAATTTCGCGGAGAAACCCCAGGCCAGCCAAGGGTGGATCAACGGCGGGTTCTTCGTTTTTGAGCCGGCCATCTTTGATTACCTCGCGGACGACCAGACCGTCCTCGAGGGCTACCCGCTGGAGACCCTCGCCAAAGAAGGGCAACTTATGGCCTTCAAGCATACCGGGTTCTGGCAATGCATGGACACGGTGAGGGATCGAGACTACTTGAATGGCTTGATCGACGCTCAGGGCCGAGCTCCCTGGCTATAGAACTCTAGTCACTCAGGGCATCCCGCCTTTCAGATAAGCGATCAAATGATCGACCTTCTTCTTGGGTAACCAGCTCAATAGATAGAATGCGGCCGCCTTTTTCTTGAGCAAATCGCGCTTGATGATCCCACGGGCTTTGCCGTTTTCCCCTTTTTCCCAAAAATACCGGAACTCCGACAGGCGATTCTCGAATTCCAGGGACTGGATCTCCTGCCGGTACCGATCCTCAAATCCGGGAATCTCCTTGCGGTACTTGGCCAGCATCAACGTCGTTTCACGCCCAAAAAGCTCGTTCTTCGTCCAAGTGATGCTCGCGGGATGCATCCGCCATTTCGCGAGCGGCTCGCGCACCATGGCCAGCCTCCATTTGAGCGCGATTCTCCTGAAGAAATCCGCCTCCTCAATCGCCTGGTACGAGGGATCAAACCATTCCTGCATCCCCTCGAGGACCTGAGCCCGAATCGTGCACGTCACCAAAGACAGGAAGTAATCGCTGAGCAGTTCCTTGAAGCAGTCACCCACATAATAGGGCCGCTTGTCATACAGGAGAAACGAGATTTTTTTAGCGTCGGAAAAGTAGATGGAGTCGCTGAAGACCAGCCCTACGGCGGGATCCTCAAAAAGAGGAAGTTGCTTCTCGAGCCGGCGGGGGAGCCAAAGATCATCGCAATCCAAAAACGCGATGAACTCGCCTTGGGCCAAATCCAATGCCGCATTTCTTCCCGCCCCCAGCGGCACGGTTTTGGGGCTTTTGAAATACTTGAAGCGCGCGTCCCTGGCCTGAGCGGACTGCGCGATCGAGGCGCTTTGATCCGAGGAGCAGTTGTCGTAGAAAATGACTTCAAAATTCGGGTAAGTCTGGGCAAGCGCGGAATCAATCGCCTCCCGGAGGTACTTCTCCGAGTTGTAGCAATTCATAATGATGCTGACGAGGCCGGGTGTGACAGTCCTATCCGTTTTTCTGGGACCAGTCATAATTAAAGTAGGAGTCGTCATGGGGGCGATAACTGATTTCTTCGCGAGTGTGCGGCTCAGTCGCGCAATTGGCGATCAGGGAATGCGCGGTTCCCAACCCTTTAAAACCGTTCCAGACGCCCGGAGGAATGGTCACCAGCTTGCTGTCCTGCTCATGAAGCACGATCTCCTGATGCTGACCGCGCGTGGGTGAGTCCTTGCGGTCATCGAACAAGGCGATGCGGACTGATCCCGTGACGAGCAGGTAGTTGAGGATCATTTTGCTGTGCAAATGCCAGGCTTTCACCACGCCCGCGTAGATCTGGCTGAAGTAGATCTCCCCGAACTGCTTGAACTCGGGGTCATCCCGGCGAAGCATGTGGAAAATGCCGCCGCGATCATCGAAGATTTTGCGTTTCGGAGTGATGAGGACCCCTTGAATTGAACTCATAGAGCGCAATCTAGCATTCCTTTTTCACAAAACCAGCTGGAAATAAGCTATGTTTGGGCCTGCTTTATGAACTCGGCATTCAACGGCTTTTACCAGGGCAAGCGCATCTTGATTACGGGCCACACCGGCTTCAAAGGGGCTTGGCTCGCCCACTGGCTTCTCGATTTGGGGGCGCAGGTGCGCGGGTACTCGATTGACGTCCCGACGCGGCCCTCTCTTTTTGAGTCTCTCGGACTCGCTTCGCGGATCCAAGATTTGAGAGGGGATCTCTGCGACGCCGAAAACCTCGGCCGCACCCTCAGGGAATTCAAGCCTGACCTCGTTTTCCACCTGGCGGCTCAATCCCTCGTCCTAAAATCTTATTCGGATCCCCTGGAGACCCTCAAGACCAATATCCTCGGGACCGCCACGCTTTTGAACGAATTGAGGAAAATCCCTGAGGCTCGCCTGTGCATCAATGTGACGAGCGATAAATGCTACGAGAACACCGGAAAAAAAGAGGGTTATCGAGAGCAAGACCCCATGGGGGGCTATGATCCTTACAGCGCCTCCAAAGGCTGCGCCGAACTGGTTCACCACTCCTTTTTCAGGTCTTTTTTCTCGGATCCATCCGTGAAGACGCGTTTGGCCTCGGTCCGGGCCGGCAATGTGATCGGGGGAGGCGATTGGGCAGAAAACCGCATCGTCCCGGATTGTATTCGGGCCTGGATGAACCATCAACCCGTGTCGATTCGAAATCCGAAGGCCACTCGCCCTTGGCAGCATGTTCTTGAGCCGCTCAGCGGCTATATGAACCTAGCCGCCCAGCTTGATTCCGGTCGGATCGCAAGCGGGGAGAGCTTCAATTTTGGGCCTGCCTCAAACGCGGACTATCCGGTATTAGCGTTGCTCGAGGCGCTGAGCTCCCATTGGCCGGGAGCCCAAATCCAGTTTCAGACGGATCCAAAAAGCACCGCAAAAGAAGCGAACTTCCTCAAGTTGGATAGCTCAAAGGCTCTGGAACGGCTTCGATGGAAATCCGTCTTGAACTTCGATGAGACGGCTCAATGGACGATCGCTTGGTATCGGGCTTATGACGAAAAAAATCATTCGCCGCTCGCTCATTTCACGACGGGGCAGATTCATGCTTATCAGAACTTGGCTCGCGAACGAGGATTGAGTTGGGCGGCGCAAAAGTAGTTTCCGAAATGCGTTCGCTCCTGAGGCATGGCCCGTATGACTTCAGGAATCCCTTCAGCCACGCCTCGGGAACCCGGGGATGGGTGGGAAAATTGATGATGCGCGAGCAAGCCCATTCGGCGCGTGGGCAGGATCCTTCCGCATAACCCACTTGCTCAAAATGGTCGTCCCGTCCGGAGACCACGCTCGTGAACCAAATCCCGAGCTCGAAGAGCTTCCCTATTTTTTTCTCGAGCCGAGCCCGATTTTCCGTGAACCAAGAAACCCGCAGCCACGCCGATCCCTCGCTCAACTCCCGAGGCGAGATCAACCCCGCCTCGGCGAAAAGCGACGCCACTCTCGAGCGATGTTCGAGCATCTTCGGCGCCGCGCGAAGCTGGGAGAGCCCGAGCCAAGCCTGGAAGCGCGTCATCGGGCAGGGATAGCCGGGGGGTTTTCGGGTCTGAAGCTCATCCTTGAAATAGAAAAGAAATCCCAGTTTGTTGAAAACCAAGAAGGGCAGCTTTGAAATTCGATGCATCACGGGGTGCAGGAAGATGAACTCGATCAAAAAACTGAGCTGAATCTTCAGCTGATGGCGCGCCGATAGGGGCGGGGATTTTTTCTGAAACTCCCTGAGCGATTGATGGAGCGGAGCAGGGGCGGTCACCACGCCCCCCAGATGCGTGTTGATGACCTTGGAGTGATCCGTGGAATAAATGGCGAGATCCCCGAAACCCCCCACCGGCTTTCCACGATATGTGGCGCCAAACGCATGGGCGCAATCCTCGATGACTTTGATCCCATGGCGCTTGGCGATCTTGGAAATCGCCTCAAGATCGCAGGGACGCCCGAACGTATGCTGAGCGAGAATGACCTTGGTCCTGGGAGTGATCGCTTTCTCAAGGAGCTCGGTGTCGATGTTGAAATCCTCCAAGCGGATGTCCACGTAGACGGGCCGCGCCCCCAAGTAAAGGACGGCATTGGGAACCACGACGCAGGTGAAAGCGGGCAGGATCACTTCGTCCTGCTCCCGCACGCCCAGGGACGAGAGGGCGGCGTACAAAGCCATTCGACCCGAGCCGAAGCTGATCGCATGAGGAGCCCCGACGGCGCGCGCGAACGCGCTCTCATACTCCGTGATCAGCCGATCTGAAACCCGTTTCCAACCCAGGCAAATCCCAAGCGCTCCCCGCCATTCCTCCCACGTATTGGTTCCGCAAAAGGGATTGATCCGCCTCGGAAACAGGGGTTTCATTCTTGAAAGCGTTTCTCAACCCATTCATAGAGCGATCGGCTCACTTCATCGGCTGAGGCGGTTTGGGAAAAAGGCTGCCAGTTCCGCTCCGGGTCGCTGCCGAGCTCCACTTTTTTCTCATCCTGGATCTTATGGCGGGATTTCACTTGGAGACGGCCTTTTTCGTGGTGAACGACGGCGTAATAATTTTTTCCGGGGTAAATCAGCTCCGAGAGGCAGAACTCCCTCCCGGCACCGCCAAAAACCTTGGGCACGACACCATCCAGGCCCTGCGGGATTTTCAACCCGGAGAGGTGCAGGAGCGTCGGTGCGATGTCCGCCCCGGAGATCAGCTCAGATTGAATCCCTTTCTGAGGGGCGCCGTAAATGAGCAGCGGGACATGAACGCGGTGACTTCCCAAGGGGTCCTTGTCCAGGGACAGATAGCTTTGACCATGATCGGAACAAGCCAAAACCAAGACTTCCTCTTCGGAATACTGCGCCTGAATGTGCTGATACAAGCGACTCAGCGATTGATCCACGAATCGCACCTGGCGAAAATATCGGGCGATCTTCTTCTGATCATGCCCCCAGTCCACGGACTTCACGCCTTCCTCAAAACCGTAATCATGCTCCTCCAGGGACATTTCCAGCTGAGTCTGGGTGTCAGGGAGATGGTTGAGGAGGTGATGCAAATCGAAGAGCGTCATCCAGATGAACTGATCCCTCCCCGCGAAGGACTTGAGGGATTCGATCGTTAGATCTACGACATCCGGGCAGCTCAGGTTCGCCTTGTAGAGCGTGCGGTCAAATCCCCTCAAATAACCGTGGAACGGATTTTTGCGCTGGTTGCTGCAAATCTGGGTCGTGAAGTAGCCCTGCTCCCTGAAAAGCTCAGGCAGCGTCTTGTAGCCTTCGGGCAAAAAAGTTTCGTTGGAAGGGTTGTTCATCCGATGGCGAAGCGGGTAGAGCCCCGTGAAGAAGCTCGCGACCGAGGGGAAAGTCCACTGGCCCGTGCTGAATGAGCTTCGGAACTGGCTTCCTTTTGCGAAAAACTCCGAGGAATGCGGGAACCAATCCTGAGCGTTCTTCGGGCTCAAAACCTCCGCGGACAGCCCATCGATGAAAACGGCGATCACCACCCGCTTCTTGCCGTTGGATCGCCGGTTCAAGGGAATGAGCCCCCCGATCGAAAGATCAAAGTCCGAATCGATTTCGTAGCGGCCCGGTTGATCCAATCGCAGGTAATGAAAGCGATTCTGCGCCCAATTTGAAAAACTGCGCTTCACTCCCCCAAAACCGAGATTGACCTTGAATTCATTGCCGATGCGCTGGGGCGAACGCTCGTTGATCAAGGAGAGCGGCAAGGCCGCGGGTGCTTGGTCGACTTCAATGGCGTGAATGGTGCCGGCTTTTTTGCGCTTGGCCGGGAGAATTTCTAGCTTGTAAGCCATGTAATCAAAAACGGAAGGCAGCGCGCGCGCGACGTTTTCCTCGCGGTAGTACTGAGCGACGTAGGTTTCAGGCGTCTTGAGCCGGATCTCCTCGCCGATGAGGACTCGGCCGGTCTTGAAGACGGGGAAGAAATCCTGATAACGAAACTTCCCGGACCTGAACGTCCGAAAGCTCTCAAAATGGTAGGCGAGCGTCCTGAGCCAGGAAGGGCCCCGGGTGAGGGCTGCGTCGATCATTTTTTTTATTTTTAGTTGAATAAAACTCATTCATCGCTCGTTCATTCAGTTGTACTCGACTCCCCCTGAAGGATCAATTCCGGAGATCGCCCCTCAAAAAACCGATGTATTTCGGGATCTGAGGGTCGATCAAAAAATGCTCGAGGAAGAACGCCCTGGAACTCCCGCCCATTTTCTCCTTGAGTCGCTCATTTTTAAATAAACTCATCAACGCTTCAGCCAATCGCGGCGAATCCCCGCACGGGACTAAGATCCCGCTTTCACCCGGGGCGACGGCTTCCGCGCATCCTCCCGCATTCGTCGTGATCACGGGCCTTCCCGCGCGCGACGCTTCCTTGATCGTATAGGGCGTGGCTTCGAAGGAGAGCGAGGGGACCACCGCCACGTCGCTCAGGCTGTTGAGCTCATGGATGTCGTAGCGCTGCCCGAGAAAGTGCAGATTTTCATGGATCCCAAGTCGAGCGGCGAATGACCGCAATGCTTTCACTCGGGCCTCGGCGCCTGATCCCACGACTAAGAGCTGAGCGCCGGGATAGCGCCGAACGACTTCGGCGAACGCCTCAAAGAGCACTTCGTGCCCTTTGCGAAGGGGATCCAAGTTGCCGACGATGAGGGCGATGGGCGCCGCCTCCTCGATCCCCAAGGCGGCTCTCAGCGATTTCGCTTCCTCAGGCGGAAGGGGCTTCCGATCCTCAAGCCCGCAGTAAAGGACCTGAACCTTGTCCTCTGCAAACCCGCGCCTTTCGCTCAGGGTCGTCTTCAAAAACTTTGAGACCGCGACCACTCGATGGACCGAGCGATTCACCAGGAAATCAAAGATCAACTCGGAGACTCGGTAAAACCTCCGGGGAGCGGGCACATTGTGAAAAGTCATCATGACTTGGGGGACCCCGAGCCGGCGCGCGGCGATGCAGCCGACCAAGCCAGCCGCTTTTCCGGGATACCCCCCGTTGTTGAACCAGAACACGTCCGGTTTTTTTTCTCGAATCAGGCGATAAAAAATCTTCGCGTTATGCAATGCAGCCCGCAACTCCTGCAGAGAAATGATCCTATAGGCCAGTCGGGCTCCTCTTCGAAGCGCGGCAGGCAGCCGGGTTTCGATCCACGTCTCGATCGGGCTCATCCTGAATAAAGCGGGCCGCGTATCCAGGTAATGGGGAATGATCGGCACTTTGAGCCAGTTCTTGGCCCATTCCTCAAAATGGCACCCTCGGTCGGTGTAGAGGGAGAAATCAAAGTCCGGCCCCGTGAGGCGATTCAAGAGATCGACGATGTACTTCACGTCGCCGCCCACCACTTCAGAATGCCCGCTGTAAATCAAAACCTTCTTCATTAGTATTCAGTTCATAGCGAAAAATCGCCTTAGAAAAAAGGGGCCTTTCCCCTGATTTTCGACTACAGTCGCGCTCATGAAGCTCAGCATCATCCTCCCCATTTTCAATGAGCGCCTTTACTTAAGCGAGATTTTCCGGCGTATCATGACCACTCGATTGAACCCCGAGGTTTCGAGCATTGAAATCCTGGCGGTGGACGACGGCTCCACGGACGGGTCGCGCGAATGGCTTTCCGAGACTGAAAAGGGGTTTTCGACTCGATTCAAATCCAGCTCAGGCCTGCCCACCTTCATGAAAACGCTGTTCCTCCCTAAAAATAGCGGCAAAGGCGCGGCGGTCAGAGCAGGCATCGAAGCCTCCACGGGCGACGTCATCCTCATCCAGGACGCGGATTTGGAATACCACCCCAAGGATTACCCTTCGCTTCTCGCTCCCATCTTGGCAAACCAGGCGGACGCGGTGTTCGGAAGCCGCTTCGTCGGGGGAGGCAGCAGCGGCCATCGCCGAGTCCTCTATTTTTGGAACGCCGTCGTGAACCGCGTCTTGAACCTGCTTTTCAACTTCCTCGCGAACATGACGTGCACGGACATCGGGACGGGCTACAAAGCCCTGAAAGGACCCCTCGCCCGGTCGCTCCGCTTGAAATCGAATCGATTCGGCTTCGAACCCGAGATCAGCGCCCGGCTGGCAAAGGCGCGGATCCGCCTCTTTGAGGTCGGCATCAGTTATTACGGGCGCACTTACGCGGAAGGAAAAAAAATCGGCCCTTTCGACGCGATCGCGGCCGTCTTTCACATCATTCGGTTCACCCTCTTCGGCGGAAGCCCCTACCATGCCGGACTGCTCCAAACCCTGAGCGCCCTCGAAAACGCTTCGGACCAGCTCTATTGCGAGAGTTTGAGGGACCTCATCCGCTTTCTGCCCAAAAAGGGGAGGCTCAAGATCCTCGAAGTTGGCTCAGGGATCGGTTCGATCACGCAGGAGCTGATCAAGCACGGGAGCGTCGTCGCCTCCGATCTCTCCGACGAATACACGGGAATGCTCAGGGAGCGCTTCGGCTTTGTGGACGACTTTAAAAGCGTGCAATGGGACGCGACCGCCGCGATCGAAAGCGCCGCCACGCCCGAAGAAGTGAGATCCGGCCACTTTGACCTCATCGTGGCGTTCAACGTGGTCGAGCACCTGCCTCACGCTGATCAAGTCATCCAGCGTTGGCGGAGTCTTTTGAGCGCTGAAGGGGCGATGATGCTGCTCGTTCCCTTCTCCCAAAGGCTTTACACGCCGATCGACCGGGCCGTCGGCCACGTCAAGCGCTATACGCGCCCTGAGCTGGAGAACCTGCTCGAATCCTGCGGCGCTCAAGTCATTCAAAGCCGCTACGCCAATCCCCTGGGAATCCTAGGCTGGATCCTCAACGGAAAAATATTGGGCCGCGATACGCTTCCCCAGGGACAGATCAAGCTCTACTCATTCCTCAAGCCGTTCATCAAGCCGATTGAAAAGCCGCTCAACCGCTACATCGGCCTGAGCATCATCAGCTTGGCGAAGCTCCCGACGGGACGGCAACAACCGCCTTCTCAATCGGATTTTTCCGCTTCTTCGCCGGGGTAAGCCATGAACAATCCGCATCCACCCCTCGCTCAAGCAACCCTCTTTGATCTGCGCGACTACACGACCACCCCAAACTCCCGCGACGCGATCATCGAACGCTGTGAGAGCGTGATCTTCCCCGAGCAAGAACGCCTAGGTGCTGTATTGCCCGGCAGGTTCCGCGATGCGGACGATCCGAATCGTTTCGTTTGGCTCCGGGGAATGCGCGATCTGGATCAGCGCAAGCAGGTGCTGACGGATTTTTATACGGATGGGGAAATGTGGAAGTCGATGCGGGCCGAGGTGAACCGATGGATCGCCGACTCGGACGATGTGCTGCTCCTCCGGCCGATCTCTGAGTGGGGAAAGCCCGCCCAAGGCGCATCCGAGGTTGGGATGTACTCGGCTCTCGTAAAAAACCCTCTTTCAGAAAAAGAAACGGCAGACCTCAGAAACCAAGTGGAAGCGGCCGTGAAGAATGCAAAAGGCCAGCTCCTCATCACCTTCGCGACCGACCCTTCCGAAAACAACTACCCCCGCCATCCGATTCGAACTGGGGAGCATGGGCTCATTTGGTTCGCGACGTACTCAAGCTGCCCTGCGCTCAACGTTCCTAATCTCATCGAGCGAAGATTGCTGCCCACTCAGGGCTCTTGGATGAAGTAGGGCCTGATCTTATTTTTTCCGCTTCACCTCGAGCATCGAATAATTCATGGATACAAACATTTATTTAATAAATCTAGAAAAGCTTTATTGGCTGCTTGATATCGAGAAAGGTCATCAATGACATCTCTTTTAGGGCTGCTATCCGACCTTAGTAGAAGGCTATATTTAAATCCTGCCGGCATCTTTTCTGAAAATCCTGAATCGAAATTATCATTACTGCCCTTGGAGATAAGGTCTTCAGCCAAGAAATGATACGAGCTAAACTGGCCACTTGCCCCATTCACGATCGCTTGAACTTCCTGGGGTAAATCTGTCAGGTCTGAAATTTTTCCAGGGTTTTTGACGCGTGTTTTAACTCCGATCAACATAAAAAAACCAAACCCTTCCTTAAATAAAAGTTTGATCGCGTAGTCCTCCCTCCTGACTTCAGCGTAAACCTCAGGCATAGACTCGGTATTTTCACTTGATTCAGAGTCTGCTATCCATTTAGGAAGTTTCTTTAAAACAGGGTGTATCTCACTGAGAGCCGCTTTAGGCTTCAACGTCAAATAAGGCGTGCTGTTGCCGGCTAGATATTGTTTAAAAAAATCAGCTGAACTGATTTCTCTTTTCCCGGAAAATATTTTTTTCGTCTGTAAACTGATCCAGCAACGCCAGTTTAATAATGAGCCGGCTGATGAAGCCTCAATCATCCCCAGGTCATTATAAATGGATATTAGCGCGAGCAAAAAAAACAACTTTTTTGCCGCCCTATATTTTGAGTGAATCATCATTTCACTAAAAAAATCTCCCCACCGAACTTATGATGTCATCTTCATTATTCGACATAATTTTGCTTAATTTTAATAGACTAAAGCATTATTGCCTGACTCTTACTACCGCCTATAGCTCTGTGCATCAAAAAACGCCGGGCGCTACTTGTCTGGTTTGCAACGCACCGGATTTTTAGGAGAGGCCTTGGATGCAGCGAGCGCCCTATTCATTATTTTTTTTCCGACTCGCCAAGAACTCCCGGCCTTTGCCCACGCTGATATTGATCGGCACTTGAGCGCGGCAGAGCGGGCAGTCTTTTTCGTCCCAAGCCTCGAGCTGCACTTGAGTGAGCGAGAAGAGTTCGCCCGGGCCTCCCACGTCTTGGGCCGTCACGACGCCCCGGTTGCAAAGGGCTGCGACCCCCACGATCTCGCAGGGAATCGCTCGCGCCGCTTCGACGACTTTTTTGACTGAGCCGCCCGTGGTCAAGATGTCCTCCACCACGAGCACGCGCTTGGATCGGCAGAGCTCGTCGTAGCCACGTTTGATCACGAAGGCGTCGCCCTCGGGCGCTTTCTCGGCGTAGACGCCCAACACTTCGCGGCCCGTGAGCTTCGTGAGATGGTGCGCCGTCCACTGCGAGAGGATCACGCCCCCGATCGCGGGCGCAAGCACCGCGTCCACCTTGGAATCGGCGAAGCGCATGGCGATCTCCAGGCAGAGCTGCGAGGTGATCTCGGTGCGCGGGTAAATGGCGTCTTTGTTGACGTAGGCGGAGCCGTGCTTGCCGGAGGTGTAGACGAGGTGGCTTCCTTGGATGAGCGCCCCGATTTTTTCGAGGTCTTTGAGGGGTGAAGGCATAGTGGAGCGATTACCAAGGGGCCGCGGATTTGGGAAGGGTGGAAAAATTACTATGCCTGAGCTGGAGGAATGGGTGGAGCAGGCCAAAGCCGAGCCGCACTCGATCCCGAGTCATGACTAAGCGATGCTTGATTTTCATGCCCAGATTCAAACCAGACACTGCCTAACCTTTGGTCACATGGGCATTTCATGGAGACTTCTCTGGATTTTTCCATTTTAAATGCAGCGAATGGACTAAACAAGTGAAGGCACGCCCATTGCTATCCATGGTCATATAAAAAAGGAAATGAGGAATCATATTAAGAGAAGCATTGGTCTGCTGCGTGCGGCGTTAGTAGCGGATTCGCCTTCCGGTCTCGGCCCTCATCGGGCCTCGCCTGCAGGCCCGCCTCGAAGCGCACCCGGCTCCTCGGTCCTACGGACCTGCGGCGCTCGGGTACCCGCGCTTCTCCGGCCCTTCGAATCCTAGCGTGAGGTACGAAACGCTCCGCGTTTCATCATGGCGATCCCAGCCATTTTACATACACCACTATAAAAATCAGATGCGGGTTAAAAGCGCCTCCCACGACGGTAGGCGCTGGAGCAGGGATGCTCACTACCCGCTACGCTGATTTTTATAGTGGTGTATGTAATATGGCTGGGGCGCTAGGATTCGAACCTAGGAATGGCGGAATCAAAATCCGCTAGCTTACCGCTTGCCGACGCCCCAAGAGCACGATGGCTTCCCTTACGGGTAGCACAGCTGGGGCGCCCTAAACAACCGAGATTTTAGCCATTGCGCCCGCTATCTAAGCGTGATCGGCCTCATCGGCCGACTGAGGCGCCGAACCTGGCTTCTTGATTTCGGCCAAATAGGCGTCTAAGATCTTCTTCTCTAGGGTGGTCCGGGTGCTTTGATTCAAGGGATGCGCGATATCCTTGAAGCTCCCATCCTTGCGGCGCTTACTCGGCATCGCGACGAAAAGACCCGCCGTGCCATTGATGATCTTCAGATCGCGGACGACGAAACACTGGTCGATCACGATGGTGACGTACGCCTTGAGTTTTTCCTCATCGACTGGGAAAACCTTGACCTCTGTGATCTCCATTGTCCCAATTCTCCTCTATTTTTATTGTAGAGGAGCTGATTAAATATTTCAAATCGCTAATTTAGCCCGTTTGGCACGAATTTGATCCGGCCATCCCCGTCCTGTTTAGCCTCAATCCGGGTGCCCGGCAGGAGTTTTCCGCCCAAAATTTCCAGTGCTAGCGGATCCTGAACCTCCCGTTGAAAGACCCGCTTCATCGGCCTGGCGCCGAAATCCCGGTCGTAGCCTTTTTCGCAGAGTGCATCCAACGTGGCGTCGTCCAAATGAATGTTTAAACTACGTTCATTGAGACTTCGATTCAACTGATCGACGTATAGTGACGCAATCCGCCGGAGATCCGTCTTGGCCAATTGATCAAAAACGACGATTTCATCGATGCGATTTAAAAACTCCGGCCTGAAGTGGGATCGAACCGCTTCCATCACGAGCGTCTCGCGGCGTTTGGGATCCGGCTCATCCAAGATGTACTGGCTACCCAGGTTAGAAGTCAGGATGATGATGGAATTGGAAAAATCCACCGTCCTGCCTTGACCATCGGTCGCGCGGCCATCATCGAGAATCTGCAGGAAAATGTTGAAGACATCCGGATGCGCCTTCTCGATCTCATCGAGCAAGAGAACGGCGTAGGGGCGCCTGCGAACGGCCTCGGTCAATGCGCCGCCTTCCTCATACCCCACGTAGCCCGGAGGGGAGCCGATGAGGCGCGCCACCGAATGCTTCTCCATGTACTCGCTCATGTCGAGGCGAACCATGGCGCTCTCGTCGTCAAAAAGGTATTCCGCGAGGGCTTTGGCCGTTTCAGTTTTACCGACGCCGGTCGGTCCTAAGAACAGGAATGAACCCATCGGGCGACGCTTCTCGCGAAGGCCCGCCCTGGAGCGACGAACGGCATTCGAAACCGCCTGGAGCGCGACCTTCTGCCCCACCACGCGCTGAGCGAGGCGTTCTTCCATCTGCAGAAGCTTCTGCTGCTCGCTCTCGAGCATTCTCGCGACCGGGATGCCGGTCCAACGCGCGACGACCTCGGCGATGTCGTCTTCGGTCACCTCCTGCTTGAGGAGCGATGAAGAGGACTGCCCGTCCTGAGCCGCGCGATCCTGCACCGCTTGGTCTAGTTCTTTTTGAAGCGAGAGGAGTTTTCCGTAGCGGAGCTCCGCGGCCTTTTCGAGGTCCCCGCGTCTTTCGGCCGCTTCGGACTCCAGTCGCACCTTCTCAAGCGCTTCTTTAAGGTCTTGAACACGGTGGAGGGATTTTTTTTCCTTCTCCCACTGCGCCTTGAGCCCCGCGCTCTGCTCCTTGAGAGAAGAGAGCTCGCTCTCCAGCTGCGTTAAGCGCTTCTGGGACGCGGGATCTTTTTCTTTCTTGAGCGCTTGCCGTTCCACTTCCAAACGCAAAATCCTGCGCTCCAGCTGATCGACTTCCTCGGGGCGTGAATCGATCTCCATCTTGAGCTTGGAAGCCGCCTCATCGACCAAGTCGATGGCTTTATCCGGCAAGAAGCGATCTGCGATGTAGCGGTTCGAAAGCGTGGCGGCCGCGACCAATGCGGCGTCACGGATCCCTACACCATGGTGGAGCTCGTATTTCTCGCGAAGCCCGCGTAGGATGCTGATCGTGTCCTCGACCGTGGGTTCCTTCACGTAAACGGGCTGGAACCGGCGCTCCAGCGCCGCGTCTTTTTCTATATGCTTGCGATACTCATCGAGCGTCGTGGCGCCGATGCACCTGAGCTCGCCGCGCGCGAGCGCGGGCTTCAGGAGGTTCGACGCATCCATCGCGCCTTCGGCGGCGCCGGCCCCAACCAGCGTGTGCAGCTCATCGATGAAGAGGATGATCTCTCCCTCGGCCTTGACGACCTCCTGAACCACGGTTTTGAGCCGCTCCTCAAACTCGCCCCGAAACTTGGCGCCCGCGATGAGCGAACCCAAATCCAGCACGAGAAGTCGTTTTTCCTTCAGCCCCTCTGGCACGTCTCCGTGGGCGATGCGTGAAGCGAGCCCCTCGGCGATCGCGGTTTTCCCGACGCCGGGCTCGCCGATCAGGACTGGGTTGTTCTTCGTCCGGCGCGAAAGCACTTGGATCACGCGGCGAATCTCCTCATCTCGGCCGATGACCGGATCGAGCTTTTGATCACGCGCTTGGCGCGTGAGGTCTTTGCAGTATTTCTCGAGCGCCTGAAGCTTTCCTTCGGGCTCAGGGTCTTGAATGGTGTTGGAACCGCGGATCTTCTTGGCTGCCGCGCGGAATGAATCCGCTGAAACCCCGCTCTCGAGCAACATCTGCGCCGCGTGGCTGGAGCGAAGCTTGGGGCTCAGGAGCGCCAGGATGAAATGTTCGCCGGAGACGTAGGCGTCGCCCCAGGACTTGGATTCATCCTCGGCGAGCACCAGAAGCTTGGTGAATTCAGCCGAAGGATAGACCTGGGCGCTTTCACCGGACACGCGCGACAATCGGCTGAGCGCTGATTCAACCCGGCTCGTGAGCGCAGGAATGTTTGCCCCGGCGATTTGAAGCATATTGGGAATGAGGGAACTCTCAGGCGACTGCCCCGGCTTGATGAGGGCCAAGAGGAGGTGCTCCGGACGAACCTCTTGATGCTCCCGGCGAATGGCGGTGGATTGTGCTTCCTGAAGGGCGAGTTGAGCGGATTGCGTGAATTGAGCAGCCATGAAACGAGCCTCCTACCCTCAATATGGGGGCAAAGCAGCTCGGGTCAAGGGAGGGGAGCTAAAGCTATTTTCCCCACTTCAGGTGCTCAATCAATTTTTTCCAACGGCTCTTTTTATTGTTTAATCCTTGCTTTCGGCAATAGAGGCTCATCCCCTTCATGGATTCAATGAAACTGAGGCTTTTGCCTTGATTGCCCAGCGTCACGGAAAAAAGGGGTGGCAATGACTGCCCGAAAACAACGGTGG
The DNA here is from genome assembly GCA_964563795.1 of uncultured Bacteriovoracaceae bacterium. GTDB lineage: Bacteria > Bdellovibrionota > UBA1018 > UBA1018 > UBA1018 > CAZLYB01. The sequence continues at coordinate 105,316 of CAZLYB010000002.1, forward strand.
TTTGGGCGGTCTCACCCGTTTTTTTGTCAATAAGCTTCATGGCGTAGGTAGCGGTAGGAATGATGACCTGAGCGTGGGCATGATAATCACTATTCTCAAATTCCAAAAACGCCCCTTCAGGTTTGAATGCCGCGGTCGCGTTTTCAATTTCAGGCCGACCCCCATTGGGCTGCATGGAAGAATCCGCGCTCTCGGTATCCTGCATCCAGCAGTAGAGAGCCTCTTGAGGGGCTGAGTGGGCGGCCGTTGAAAAGAGCAAAGCCGTCGCGGCGAAAGCGCTTAGGATCCGCATCGAATTCACCTCATTCCGCATCGGATTCCTCAAGATTCAGTAAACTCACGTACGAGAGTTCCCTACGCTGCATATCGAAGCGCTTCACGCGAACGAGGTATTTTTTCTTCTCCTTGACGATGTCAAAGAAGCCGTCCACGTCGGAAATCGCCTTCTGATTGACTTCAAGCACGATATCGCCGCGCACCAAGCCCGCGAGCTCGGCGGGGCTATCGGGCTCCACGTTGGTAATGACGACCTTGCCGTCCTTCTCAGTGAGCCTTAGACGACGCGCCGTCTCGGCGTCCAAATTCTCGAGCGTCATCCCGGTTTGGACTTTAGGGGTCTTTTTGGGCTTCTTGGATTTCTCGCTCTCCTTCTTGGGCGCGGGCTTCGAGCCCGGGCGTTGAGCGACTTTGATCTTGAGGGTTTGCTCTTTGCCATTGCGCAAGATCTTGGTGGGCGCGGTCTCGCCGACGTTCACCGAAGTGACCGCATTGATGAGGTCGCTTGGGCCCGTAATTTTCTTGCCATTGAAATCCAAGATCACGTCATAGGGCTTGAGACCCGCCTGATCGGCCGGCTCTCCCGGGTAAATATGCGTCACGAAAGGCGCCTTGAGGTCCTTCGAGACGGCGAGCTTGGCGGCGATCTCAGGAGTGAGGTCGTTGACCAGGACTCCGATGTAACCGCGAGACACCACGCCCTTGCTCTTCAACTGAGGGAGGATCTTCTTGACAACGTTGATGGGGATGGCGAATCCAATCCCGGTCGCACGCTGGTCGATCGCGTTGTTGATCGCGATCACTTCGCCGGTCGTGCTGATCAGCGGACCGCCGGAATTCCCGGGGTTGATCGGCGCATCGGTCTGCAAATAACTTGCGAGCGGAAAATCAGGGGCCAGGCGGCCTTTCGCCGAGATGATGCCGTGAGTGACGGAGTGGCCCTGGCCGAAGGGGTTGCCGACCGCCATGACGAGCTCCCCGACCTCGAGCGCATCGGAATCCCCGAGCGACAACGCGGTCAGCGTCCGTTTGGTTTTGACTCGAATCAACGCGACATCGAGCTCAGGATCGCGCCCGACGACCTCGCCATCGGTGGGCTTTTCATCGGGCTCTTCAGTGAACTGGATTTTGATCTCGTCCGCCTCGGCGACCACGTGATTGTTGGTCAGAATCAAGCCGCTCGAATCGATGATGAATCCCGTCCCTAAGGACATCGCTTTGGGCAGGCTCCCTTTTTTACGGTTGGGCGGGGGAAAGGGCCCGCCTTCCGGCTCCTCGTCGCCGTCGTCAGGAGCGCCGCCTCGCGGGCCGCCCTGACCCCTGAAAAGATCCTCGAAGAAACGCCTGAAAAGATCGTCCGGGCCGCCTTGGATGTAGGGGCTCTTGACGGTGGAGAGGGTAGAAATATTGACGACGGAGGGAACGGATTTTTTCGCGAGATTCACGAAAAGCTTGGGATCCGAGGGGAGCGGGACCGCCGCGAAAAGCGTGACGCCCGTCAACAACAAACCCAGGAAAATAAAAAGCAGAAACTTATTAAATCCTCGATAGGCCAAGTTCATGTGGAATCCTTACTTTTATGAACGCCCCGACTGGAGCCGTTGAACTTCTACAAAACGCATCCGAGTTTCAAAAAGCAACTGATCGAGGAGCTTCGCCTCCTCTGCGCTGAGGTTGCCTTTTGTTTTTTCCTGCATGAGCTCAAGCAGATCAATGTTGTGGCGGGCGAGCTCGAGATCCACTTGAGGTTTTTCGGAACTATCCGGCTCAAGGCCCGGAGGAACGATTCCCAGGCCCATGAAGGCGGCGGAGGAAATGGAGAGGAAAAAAGTCGTCACGTCGATTTTCGGCAGATCGCGATCGGCTGGCATCGCCGATTTTTTATCATTTACTGGAGTTCGGGATCAACGAAATAAAGCGCCGAAAGCCCCGCCCGGCGTCTCAACTGGGAGCTGGAAGCCGACCCCACGCGCATTTGCCCCAAAAAACCGCGGATTTCGGCCCGCACGGCCTGGAGCTCGCTTTGAGCCGTCATCTCCGGCCAAGTCTCGCGCTCCAATCGAATCACCCATTCCCGGGCTAAATGCTCAAAGGGATGCGCCATCGAAAGGCAAATCCATCCCCAGAGGAACTTCGGCAAAGAAACCGACGCGAGGGTTTGGCTGCGGGATGAATTCGAGGAAGTGAACGCGCTCAGCAGGAGCGGAGCGATGGATTTTGGGATCATCGCGATCCAGCTCATCGCGATCAGGGCGAGCCACGTGATCCCCGTCCAGGCGAGGCGGCGCTGGACGCGGAGCGCCTGCTCCAGGACGAGCCGCAATTCCCCCTCGCCCAAGAAGCGGATCAACCCTTCATGCAGAAAAACAGCGCCTGAGCGGCCGACGGCCCGGGCGACGAATAACTCGGGATAAGGATCGGAGACCCAGTAAAAACGGGGAGTGCGCCCCGAAAAACGCTGCTTTCCGTCTTGACTCCTGATCCTCTGATAAGTGCGCTCAAAAGTGCGTTCCGAACCCGGGATGGCTTGATCGGCGGGGCGCGCCCGGAACCAACGGATCAAAAGCCTCTCCGAGAACGCGGAAAGCACCAGCCCCAGGAAGACCGTCAAAGCGAGACCCAGGATCCACCCGGATCTCCCGAACAAGATGGCGAAAAATCCGCAGACGGAAAAAACGAGGATGAAAATACGCAGAAACACCTGCGTTCCCAGGCGAACCCAACTCGATTGCGGCGAAGTCATTTTTTATAGGGATGGTTCATGATCTCGTAACCCTGCTCACGGGCCACGCCCGAGAGGATGAGCCTGAGATCAGCGGGGTTCGGCGAGGCTTTGAGGGCCTCTTCAGCGGAAATTTTTCCTGCATTCACCAGTTTTTCGAGCGATTGGTTCATGGTCTGCATTTTATAGTGATTGCTTGAAGAAGCAATGGCCTCGGGAATGCGCTCGCGCTCGTCCTTCAAAAGGTAGTTTTCGATCGTAGGGGACTTGACCAGCACTTCGCACGCCGGGACGCGGCCGCTTCCGTCGGTCGTGATCACGAGCTGCTGCGAAACGATTCCGACCAGGGTCGAGGCCAGCTGGATGCGCACCTGATTGAGGCTCTCGGCTGGCACGCTGTCGAGAATGCGGTCGATGCTGCTCTTGGTGTCGTTGGTGTGCAGCGTGGCCAGGACCAAGTGGCCCGTCTCAGCCGCGGTGAGCGCGGTTTGAATCATCTCGCTGTCGCGAAGTTCTCCGATCATGATGACGTCGGGGTCCTGCCTGAGTCCCGCGTAAAGGCCGTCCCTCAGGCTCTCCACGTCGGAGCCGACTTCACGCTGGGTGATCGAAGCCTTCAAGTCGCGATGGACGAACTCGATCGGGTCTTCGAGCGTGAGGATGTGGACGTTGTTGTTCTCATTGATGTGCTGGATCATCGCCGCGAGCGTGGTGGATTTTCCGCTCCCGGTCGAGCCCGTGATGAGCACCAAGCCCCGCGCGCGCTGTGAGAGGTCCTTGAGAACGGGCGGCACGCCCAGCTCATCGAGGCTGGGCACCGTGAAGGGAATCATGCGGATCGCGGCCGAGAGGTTGGAGCGCTGAAAGTAGGCGTTGCAGCGGAACCGGCCGAGATCTCGGATGCAGAATGAGAAATCCACGTGCCGCCTCTGATCGAGCATCATGATCTGTTTCTGGGAGAGGACGCTGTAGAGCAGCGCTTCGACTTGCTCCGCGTTGAGTTCGGGGATTTTCGCGGGGATGAGCTTTCCGTTGATTCGGTAGAGGGGCGGGCGGCCCACTTTGATGTGCAAATCGGAGGCGTTGTACTTGAGGAGCGCCTTGATGAGGTACTTCATGTCGACGGCGGAGCTCGCCTGTGAGCTGATCGGAGGGGTTTCGTCTTCGACGAGTTTAAAGGCGGGTTTGCTCATGCGGCCTCCCCTTCGCTCGGAGGGACATTTTCCGCATCGCCCTGCGTAGAGCCCTGGGCGGCGCTCCAAGCGAGCATCAAGCGGATCTCGATGGCTTTTGAAATGATCCCGCAAAGGTAAGTGAGAAGCTCTACGTCGCTGCTGGTGTAAGTGGTTTCACCCACGCGGTTCAGGAGCTCCAGCACCGCGAACACGCGGCCCCGGATGACGATCGGAACGGCGACGATGTTCCGAGTCTCGAAGCCCACGGCCTTCTCGATGGATTTCAAGTGAACGCGGTTCTCCGGCACGTTCGATACGACCAGGGGCTGGCGGGACTCCGCCACGTAACCCACGATTCCCTGCCCAAAAGGGATGACGAAATTGGCCAGGCGATCGGAGCTCTGGCCGGCGACCGCCCTAAAAAACAGGGTTTTATTCTTGTAATCCATCTCGAGAATGGATCCCGCTTCGCTTTTGACCGCCTTCATGACGATCAGCAACAGTTCCCGGCAGAAGTCCTTGAATTTGTAATCACGCGTCAATAGATGAAGAAGCTGCTCAACGACCGCGAATTTCGCGCTCAAGAAGGCCAGCGAATCATCCGCGAGCAGCACGGAGCTCGTGGAATAAGCTCCCTCTTGGATGGGCGGCATCTCAAGGCTCGGGACGCTCACTTCGGACGCGCTTGAATCCGAGGCTTCGTCCTTTTCATCGCTGAGGTAGTCCTTGAAATCAGGATCCGACACGTCTCCACGCTCCTTATGCCGCTTATCGGCGTTCGCGGGCGGGGGCTTGAAGGGAAAGAGTGGGCTGGCTTTAAGGCTTAACGCGCCCCGCTGAGTGAGCGGGGGTTTGGAATCGATCCATAGTAATGGATCCAGAGGCGATCAATGATGGGCCTGAGCTGCTCCATGCTCAAAGCGTAGCCGGGGTCCGCCTTCCTCGCCATTGCGCGAATCTCCGAAATGAGCGCATCCGACGTTGAGCCTTTGATGTTCCAAAGAAAGACGCTCAGATACCCCTTCTCCAAGGGGGATACGATCCAGGAGAAATATTCCTCCGGGGTTTTTTTCGCGTTTGGATTTTTGAAAATCGAATCATGGATGAAAGAATCCTTGAAGAGCACGGAGGAGGCGTCGATGGATTCCATGAAGGTTTTTTCAACCAGCTCATTAAATTCAGCCAATCTCGCGTCCCTGCCCGGGTCCTTTTCCTGGAGGAGCCTTTCCCGGATCGACCGGATCAAGCGCGCTTTGGCTTGGATCGCCAGAAAGAGCCGATTCTTTTCGGAGTGGCGCACGATTTCCCAGAATGGCGCATGGGTTGATAGATCATGCTCCATCAGCTTCCCGGATCGAGCCACCCGGATTTTCCCTTCGCTCAGCCCATCCACGAGAAAACTTTCCGGGAATTGGAGGTCCCGCCCATCTTTCTTGGGGGGATCATGGGGCTCGAAAGCGAAAGCCGAGAATCCCTGCCTCACCAACCTACGATTAAGCCCAGAAAAACTGAGCATGGCGGTGGAACCGTCGGAAAAAGCCTCCATTCCCATGCTCTGACCCACGGGCGTTTCGGCGATCGCCCTGACATCGGCGTCGTAAGGGAAGCCGACCAGGATTCGATGCCGGTTATTCTCGCGCTCTTCTCTCCCCGGAAAATGGAGGGTTTCGATCCTCTGGATGCGCGCGACGCCCTTGGCCCAGTATTGGCGCAAGAGGCATGCGACTTGCGCGCCGACTCCAGCGCTGGCGCAGGGGATGCTCAGCACTGAATACGCGCCGATGATGAGGGAGAGCGCGAACCTTTCCGGGAAGGCCCTTGATCGGCAAGGTTTTGACGGATGCTTAAAAATGCGCTTCATCGCATCTTCGGTATCGGAGTTCAGCGCTCAATCTGAGAGGGCGTCAGGGAATTCGGCGAAAAAAAGAGGAGCACCGCTTAAAAATCAGCGATAGCGTCGGGAGCCGCCGGATCTGATCGAAAAAGCTCAGCGTTGGCCGCGATGATTTCCCTCAATTGATCCTGCCGGAGCCGCAAGATCGCACTGAATCTCCCCAATGAGAGATCTCCGCTCAAATATTGACTCTCCGGAACGATTTGAAGCGACTTACTGACCACGCTTTTAAAATGGAGCGGCAGACAATTGTAAAGCATGTAATAAATGTTCTTGAGAGTCCCATCCTGCACGTCGGCGGCGATCAAAAGATCATTCAGTGTTTGGACTTCCAACGTGTCTGCTGCCGTGCGAGCATTCGTTTTACGGAAAATTGGCCTCTCCGAATACTTCAGGAATTTTTCTGGAAGCAGCCTCGATCTCTCCGCTTTCCAGTTCGCGATCATCGCGCTTCTTTCTTTCTCGCCATCCGAGACCACGGTCAAGACCCGAGTGAACAGGCTCTTGCAAGCATCGAGGGTGAGGACTTCTTTCAAGCTCTCCGAATTCTTGAAGCATAGGTCCCAATCCGCTGGATGAGCGCTGTCCAGCGCCTCGAGGCGGCTCAACTCATTCGCCTCCGCTGTTCTTTTGAAAACCAGCTCCAAGTGGGCCTTGATCTCATTCAGAGTTGCAGCCGAAATTCTGGATGGGCTCGTTTGCTTCGCTGCTTTACGGGTGATTTTTTTCTGAACTGCTTCGGAGTGGGGTGAAAAAAAAAGCGCGGTTAGCGAAAGGCAAAAAAATCTCATCGCGGGCTTAAAGCAGAACCTCATATGCGAACTTTCCCCAAGCGAGTGCAATCTTCATTGAGTTGAATCCTCATCTTCAAATTTGCCCGAATCTGTTCCAGCAAAAGCTTGAAAACCTGAGTATCGTTGCATTCCCCGCCCTCACAGCAGTTTCCAATCTTGCAGCTCTCTTTTTTGAAGTCCCAATACCAAGTCACCGCTCTGGATTCTGCGACATGGTCCAGATTGAAATGATGAATTCTGCGACCTAAGAGCATGGCGATCGCAAGCCTCAAGTCGTCGTGCTCGAAATCTACGGAAATGACTTTAGGATTGATTTGATTCAAACAATAACTCGAGCGCCTAAAATTAGCCGCAATCGTGACATACCGACGTTTTTGATCGCGAGTCACGACGCTTTTTCCAAGAGTACCCAAGTGGCTCTGAAGTAAGCCGTAATTCTGGGCGTTCTCATTTGGGTTAAGCTGAATTTTTAGAATCTGATCCGTGTATTTATTCTCAAGCCCTCTAATGAGTGCTGCTGCTGCAAAGCAGTCCGCCCCGATCACTGAATTTAAAATCAATTCCTTCGAATCCTTCGAAAAACCATCCCCAGAAGAAAAGCATTTGGAGTAGATACCACGCTCATCCAGGATTCTTTCGATCCCCTCAAGCAGCGCGATCTCCTTCTCATTATTGAAGACGCCCTTTTTCCACCGTTTGAGGGAATTTTTCGCGAGCTGATATTGCTGGTTGAACGAGTTACTCCACACTAAAGATGAAGCAAATGCTCCTGATTCAAAATTGAACCACTGAAAAAACCCGATTAAGAGCCAGAGAACGCTGTGCATAAAAAAAGTTATTCTCGGTAGCTTTCAGCTGCTTTCTTTCCTTCCTTGATCTGAAGAAGCAAGCGTTCACGAATGCTGTTTTTTTCCTTCATTAAATCGCTAGAATACCTCAATAAATCACTAAAAGCATAGCTAACAAAAATCACTCTCTCCTGAGCAGTGCTGTAGTGCGCTTTGAAAAGACTGATGATTTGATTATTTAAATAAGCCTTTCCAAATTTTTTGTTCGGCTCAGGTACCCATTCCAATTCAGGTGCCCAAGCAACAAAAGCATAAAAATTTGTGACCGTTTCAAAATGTAGTCGCGGAGTGGCTATTAAATCAGCTGATTGACCCGAAAGCTTTTCTTCTTCATTGGTTAAAGACGTCAATATACGAATCGCAGCCGTCCTTTTTTTTGAGATTGGATTTTTTGTAGTTTCATCAATTAAAGCGCTAAAAAATCTATCCTTTCGCTCTAAGAACAATAATTCAGCTTTTTTTACATTTTGATCCCGATCTTTGGTTTGCGCCTCATAGGTGATAAAATTAGATAAAAATCGTTTTACCAATTTATTACACTGATGATGACTTAAATCATTTTGATCAAAACAAGCCTTCGCTTCCTGGCTATCCAAAAGCTCTTTCATCAACTCTCGTTCGCTATCCTCAATATAAACATTATATTTAGACCGAATGAAGGTATCGAAGCCATCGATTGCATCGTTTAAATTCCTTCTAAAAGAGGCTTGGTCCGTTTGCCCTGCGCTTGACTGAGTAGAATACGATCCTAAAAGGGCAAAAGCCATTACCAACAAAGCAAAAATTCTCTTCATTTTTTTACCTTTCTTTTAAAAAATCATTCTGTGTATTGAGCTGCCTGAGCTCTCGCTTGAGTGACCTGGTTCATTAGCACGGGTCTAGCCGTCTCAGCGTAGTTATAAATCTTTCGGGTATTCTCTAAAACACTCTTCAAAGCAAACTGAATAAACTGAACTCTATGCACACCAGTCTTTAAATCTCGATTAAACCTATTGATGATGTTAATTCGATTTTTTACATTATTCCCAATTAGTTTCCATTTTTTATCAACCCAATTGAGATCTTCATCCCATGTGGTGAATACAAAAAAATCATCGAGCGTTAGCGCTTTTAGTACTTTTGGTCTTTGCAAATCGGACGAGTGAACTTTCTGATAGTCCGTATAATAATTCATCATTTTTTCAAATATTTCTCTTGCCTTGATTCTTTTTTGAAAAAGCGGGGTACTCGGATTGGTTTTAGAAATCATCGCATCAAGTTTACGCAAATCGACTAATACAACGTTAATCATTCTGTCTGTATTTTGAACTTGAAACATAGCCGCGCTCTCATAAAAAAAATACTTATCCAGAAAAACGGAGATTACTTTTTTACATGAATCATTGCTGAGCATTATCTGCCTAAAGCAAGTATTTGCTTCGCTACCGCTCAATAAATTATTGAGTACTTCTATTTCTTTGCCAAAAGCACTCACATCATTATTTGACCTAACCCACTTTTCGTAGTCATCAATAAGGAGGTTCAGTTGTTTTTTAAAGGTTAACGGGGGACGTGTGGCTTGCGAGGCTATCGATTCTTGAATCCATAAGCATGATGAGACCGCAACAAAAAATAAGATAACGATTTTCTTCATCTCTAGTGTTCCTTTAATACTGACCTACTTGATAGCCATTAAAACTCCCGCTCCTTTACATCATTAGTGAATAACGCGCTACCCTTGATTTACGGGGCCGGACCCCCTATACTCCCTTCCTTAACCAATAAAAATCAGCAGCTTAGCCAGGAGCTCCCGTGCCGTTCTCCAAAAAATCGCCGTTTTCAGTCCTTTCAGCCGCCGCCCTGACTGCACTTTTCGCCGGAAATCCCGCGCATTCGGCTCCGGCGCCGGCCGCGCTCTCCTTCGAAGACGCGTACCAGGCCGCCCTCCAAAAAACGGAGACGCTTCAGATTCAGCAAACTTCGCAGGAACAAGCGCGGGAGCGCCTGAGCCAAGCGCGCGGATCGCTCCTGCCCACCGTCAACGCCGTCGGCACTTATTTGCGGCAGGACGGCAGCTCCTTCAGCAGCGGGAACAGCGCCATCACGAACTTCCTCGAAGAGCAGAAGACGGCGCGCATCTCGCTGAGTCAGCCCGTGTTCCGGGGACTTCGCGAGTTCGCGGGGCTCCGGCTCGCCAAGGACCAGCTCAAAGCGCAGGAGAGTCAAACGCAGGAAGTCGCGCTCACGCTCTACCAATCCGTGGGGCAATCCTTTTACGCCGTGCTCTCGGCACAAAAAGACCTTCTCAACGTCAACAAGCTCTTTGAGCTCACCGAAAAGCGCCTCGGCGAACTCAAAGAGCGCGCCAAGATCGGGAGATCCCGCCGGGGCGAGGTGCTGAGCGCCGATTCGCAGCTGGCCGCGACCTCAGCCCAACGCACGGCCGCAGAGGCCCAGCTCAAGCAGGCGTGGGACAGCTTCACGCTCGCCACCGGCGTCGCGGCGGCAAACGACCCGCAGCAAGAGGCGCTTCGCGACGATCTCCGCCTGCCGCAACGAATCAGCGGGCTTGATTTTTACCTCGAGCGCGCGAAGTCCCGCCCCGGGCTTGAAGCCCAGCGCGCGGCGCTCGAAGCCTCAGACGAAGGCGTCAGCATCGCCAAAGGCGCGCACTGGCCCTCGGTCGATCTCTTCGGGAATTACTACCTCAAACGGCCCGGCCTTTTGGATGAAGTGAAGTGGGACGCGTCGGTCACGCTCACGATCCCCATTTTCCAAGGGGGCGCGATCCAATCGCAGGTCCGCGAAGCCGCGATCGTCAGGCAGGGCAGGGAGCTCGCGCTCAATCAGTTTCAACGCACGGTGGAGCGCGACGTGAAAGTGGCGTTTGAATCGCTGCGAAGCCTGCTCGAGCAGATCGAGGCGCTCAAAAAATCCGCGGAGCTCTCCGAGCTCAATTACCGCGAGCAGCAAAAGGACTACCGCTACGGGCTCGTCACGAACCTCGAAGTGCTCCAGGCGCTGAACGCGTTCATCGATAATCAGCGGGCGCTTGATCGCGCGCGCTATTCCGCCAAGGTCGCCTACATCAATCTGCAAGCCGCCTCCGGCAGCCGCACCAAGTAACGAGAAAGGCTCCCCTTCATGACACCTCCCAATCCTCCCGAGTCCAGCTCCTTCAATATCTCCGAGCTCTCGATCCGCCGCCCCGTGCTCGCGTGGATGCTCATGCTGGGCCTCATCGTGTTCGGCTGGATTTCGTTTCAGCGCATGGGCGTGAGCCAGCTGCCGGACGTGGACTTTCCCGTCGTCAACATCAACATCACTCTGGAGGGCGCCGCGCCGGAAGTGATGGAGCTCGATGTGATCGACCCCGTCGAAAGCGCGCTCATGTCGGTCGAGGGGATCAACGGCATCTCCTCATCGGCGAAAAGCGGCTCCGCGAACATCACGGTGGAGTTCGGCCTCGAAAAAAATATCGACGTCGCGGTCCAGGAAGTTCAGACCAAACTCGCCCAAGCGCAGCGGCAGCTCCCCAAGAACATCGACCCACCCATCGTAACCAAGGTGAACCCCGAAGACCAACCGATTCTCTGGCTCGCGGTGACGACGGACTCGATGCCGGTGCGCGACCTCATGGCGTACGTGCGCGACTCGCTCAAGGATAAGTTCCTCACCGCGCCCGGGGTGGCCGACGTGTTCCTCGGCGGCTACATCGACCCGAATCTTCGCGTTTGGGTTTCGCCCAAAAAACTCAACCGCTTTGACATGACGGTCGGCGACGTGATCGACGCGATCCAAACCGAGCACAACGAGCCGCCAGCGGGGCGGATCGAGGAGCCCAAGCAGGAATTCAACGTCCGCACCATGGGCGAAGCCGCGACGATCCCCGAGTTCAGCTCGCTTTCGATTAATAAGCGCGGCGGATCACCCAACTTCACGCCCATTCGACTCGATCAAGTCGCCTCCGTCGAAGACGGGCTCGCCGATATCCGCCGCATCAGCCGGCTCATGGGCAAATCCGCGATCGGCCTGGGGATCCGCAAGCAGCGCGGCTCCAACGCGGTCGAAGTCGGCCGCGTCGTCAAAGAGCGCATGAAGGAAGTGGCCAAGGGCCTGCCCAAGGGAATGGAACTCGGCATCAACTTCGATTCGACCACGTTCATCGAGGACTCCATTCACGAACTCAATTTCACGCTCATCCTCTCGGCGCTTCTTACCGCTCTCGTGTGCTGGATGTTCCTGGGCTCGTTCTCAGCCACGATCAACGTGGTGCTCGCGATCCCGACCTCCATCATTGGGAGCTTCATGGTGCTCAAGGCCTGCGGCTTCACGCTCAACACCTTCACGCTGCTCGGCCTCTCGCTCTCGATCGGGATCGTGGTCGATGACGCCATCATGGTGCTCGAGAACATCGTGCGCCATAAAGAACGGGGCCTCAGCCGAATGAAGGCCTCGCTCGTCGGATCGCGCGAGATCGGGTTCGCCGCGATGGCGGCGACGGCCGCGATCATCGCGATCTTTCTGCCCGTGGCCTTCATGAAAGGCCTCATCGGAAAATACTTTCTCCAGTTCGGCGTGACGATCTCGGTCGCAGTCGCCTTCTCGCTGCTTGAGGCGCTCACGCTGACTCCGATGCGCTGCTCGCAGTTTCTGGAAATCAGCGAGCGCACCTCGAAGCTCGGGCGCGCGGTCGAAGGCGCGTTCCACGGGCTCGCGAACGCTTATCGCGGCATCCTGCCCAAGATCCTCTCGAATCGCTGGAAGGTGCTCGTCGCCTCTTTGGCATTTTTTGTGGGCTCGCTCTTTTTAGCGGGCCTGATCAAAAAGGAATTCGTCCCACCGCAAGATCAGGGCAATCTCTTTATCCGGCTCAAAACCCCGGATGGTTCCTCCATTCAACTCACCGATCAAAAAGTCAGGGACCTCGAGCAGCTCCTCAAAAAATACCCCTCGGTCCTTCGTTACTACACCGCGGTCGGCGGATTCGGAGGCGGCGACGTCAACAGCGCGGTCGCTTTCGTGACGCTCAAGCCTTACGCCGAGCGCGGAATGAATTCAGCCCTGGGCCATCCTCCGACTCAACAGGAGCTCGCCACCATCATCCGAAAAGACAGTGCTGCCATCCAAGGAGCGAAGATCTTCGTGCAAGATCTGTCGCTGAGCGGCTTCTCGGCTCGGCGCGGGTTCCCCGTGGAATTCACGCTCCGAGGTCCGGAGTGGGAGCCTCTGATCGAAGTCGCGCAAAAAACCATGGCTGAGATGGAAAAGACCGGCCTCATGACCGACATCGACTCCGACTACCAAAGTAACGTGCAGGAATATCACATCGTGCCCGATCGCAAGCGCGCTCAGCAGCGCGGGATCTCAGTCGCCGACATCGGCCAGACTATCAGCGCTCTATTGGGCGGGGCGCTCGCCGGCAAGTACGCCAAGGGCGGCCATCGCTACGACATCCGCGTGAAGATTGACCCGAGCGAGCAGGTGCAGGAGGCGACGCTGAAAGAAATCCTCGTGCGCAATAATCGCGGCGAGCTCGTGCCGCTCTCCGAGGTGGTGACGTTCGAGAAGAAGCCGAGCCTCCAATCGATCTCGCGCCAGGACCGCGAGCGGGCGATCAGCGTCTTCGCCAACCTCTCGCCCAAAACCTCTCAGACCGACGCGCTCAAAGCGATCGAGAAGATCACGACCCCAATGCTCAAGCCCGGTTACCATTTCGTGCCGAGCGGGAGCGCCAAGACATTTCAGGAGTCGTTCCAAAGCCTGATCTTCGCGCTCGTCCTGGGGCTCCTCGTCTCGTACATGGTGCTCGCCTCGCAGTTCAACAGCTTCATCGACCCGTTCACGGTGCTCGCGGCGCTGCCGTTCAGCATCTCAGGCGCGCTCATCGCGCTTTGGATGGGCGGGCAGTCGCTCAACATCTACAGCATGATCGGTGCGATCTTGCTCATGGGGATCGTGAAGAAGAACTCGATCCTGCTCGTGGATTTCACGAACCAGGTGCGCGACCGCGGCGCGGGTGTGCGCGAGGCATTGATCGAGGCGTGCCCGATCCGGCTGCGCCCGATCTTGATGACGTCGCTTGCGACGATCGTAGGCGCGGTCCCCCCCGCTCTGGCCCTTGGCCCCGGCGCCGAGAGCCGCATCCCCATGGCGATCGCGGTGATCGGGGGCGTGCTCGTCTCGACGCTGCTGACGCTTTTTGCGGTGCCGGCGATGTACAGCCTGGTGGCGAGGAAGCGCAAGAGCGCGACGGCGGAGGAGTAACCCCTCCCTCAAGAGAACCGCCGATTCTAATCATGACGATTTCCGTTTGCCGGAATTTTTTTTTCATGCCAAGCATGACCCAAAATATTCGCGCTTTTCGGGGAGGGTTCATGTTTTTAGTGATGAGTTTCTGGATTTTGACCGCTTCGGCGAATGCCGCTCAAAAGAGCGGACTGACTGAGGCCACTTATTTCGAGTACTTCAAAGCGGTTGATGAGACCTGTTATATGCACCAGTACACTTACGGAAAGTGCGCTGAAGTTTATTTGAAGTATCAGAAGCCGGGATTTCCGGAATGGGGGATCGTGAAAAGCTGCTCGGCCTTCCAAAAATTGGAACAGGGCTCTCACTACTACGATGTTTGCGTCAAACAGGGCGTGGTTTTTTTGTTGAACCAACCCTTTTACAAGAAACTCAGTCCTTTGAAGCGGCAGCTTTACCAGCTCAACCTCATTCAATCCACCTGCCAAAGCCTCTCGATTAAAGAAAGCCCAGAGCAGTTCCAAAAAGATGGGGCGAAGCGCGCTCAAGCGAGGCTGGATTGCTACCAAGAAGGGGCGAAGAACGCGGGAGGAGATTTGCAGCGACTCGTCCGAAACATCCAGACGAGCTCGATCCGCGGGGCATGCTCCTCCAAGGTTTTAGCCGTCAAAACGGGTGAAGACGCTTTGACCGTCGCCAAGGAAGCATGCGTGACCACGATCCTAGGATTATGGGCGCCCCATTACCTTAAAGACAAGACTCATGCCTGGTTCACGAAAGACGGGGAGAAAGTTCCTCTTTGGGTTGAATCGAATCCGCAGTGAGTTTCGCATGGAATTTCTCTGATTCATCGTTTGACAGAACACGATTGCGCGGCTATTCCGCTCTAAACCATTTTCAATAAGAAAGATCTTTTATGCGCCTTTTTGTTCTTTTCATCCTGACGACTTCTTCAATGGCTTTTGCCCAGAATAGAGCGGCCCCTAGAAAGGCGTCTCAACTTTTAAAGGATTGTTACGCCCAAGAGCATGGTTTTGCGTCTTGCGCGACGCCGGATTTGCGGCTTTACCCAAAAGGCAGCATGGAATTGAGCGTGAGCAGCGGCTGCGCAAAGCTTTCTTTGCGCGGATCTTATGGAGTCGCCTATGATTCATGCATCAATCAAGGCCTCAATTACATCGTCAGGAATGCTTCATCCAACATGTCGTCGCAGCAAAAACACGTCGAGCTGATTCGCACGGCCTGCATGACCCTTTCACTGAATGACATATATATCGATTCAAAAGATGAGCTGGATAAAGAACAAAAGAAACAGAAAGAACTGAGCAAGCGAACAGCCGCTCGGCTGCTCTGCTATTATGAAATGGCTGACAATGCCGGGGGCAGGGTGAACCAGTTCATCAAAAACATCGGCGATAGCCCCCTCAACGGATATTGCTCCCCCGCAAAATACAGCAAGGAGCACAATGGCGCGGCTCCTTCGAACATCGAGACGGAAAAGTGCTTCTATGACATGCTCTATAATGAGCTCGTCCCCTATGTTCAAGGCATCCAACGATCCACTCCGCTTTGGAAGGGATTAGGTAGATCGAGATAGCCCTGACTTCTCGATGTGAAGTGATTTGAGAAGGTGTCTTCTTAGACACTCTTATTTTTTTTGACAGCTGGTCGATATGTGGATATGCGCATGGGCAAAGAACTGATTCACTTCATAAGTTTAAGCGTGGCCTTGAAACTGCAATTCTTCATGAGATCGAAGAAGGAACTATTATGACTTTAAATAAAAAACTTTCTGTGATGAACTTTTCAGCATTGCTTCTTGTATTGAGCAATTCTACATTTTCCCAAGACTCACCGGTCCTCACGCCGACCAACATCGTGGACATCGCTTGTCGTCGGGTAAAAAGCAATCTTTCCGAGCAGCATGATCGATTTCAACCCAAAGAAAAAGACGGGAGACACCCGAAGCTTTTTTCATATTCCGCTCTAACTAACATTGAAGAAGATTGCCAAACGAGCGGGTATGATTACGCCAATAAGTTTGGATCCGCATTAAACAGAGCATCTCCTTTGAATAGAGATAAATGGTACATGGGGTTAATGGAAACCATGTGTAACAAAGGAATTCCCCTTGAGACTCACGATGGATCCTATTTAAATGAGGACTCAAAAAAGAATCAAATTGGTTCCCTCGCTTTTGCTCGATCCGATTGCAGATATATGATTGCCAAGAAAACAAGCGATAAACTTAAAACGCTTTTTAATGATATTCGTGACAACCAGTGTAAAGACACTGACTATAAAAAAGATACCTACCTTAAAGGGCCTGAGCTAGATCAATGCGAGCAAAGTCATTTGGGCGCAGAGGGGCGAGCCGCTCTTACCAGATTGTACGCTCCTCCTCAAAAAGTGACTGGAAGCGGGGTTGGTGGCGGTTCCGGGGTGATCCAATAGATTTGCTCTATTTTTAGATCGTTTTTCCATCTCAAAAAAAACGGGAGCTGGTTTCATTAAAGCAATGGCCAGCTCCTTTTTATTTTCCATCAACTCAAAAGCTCTGAGGCACCTGTCGTCGGCGAATAAACGTGTCTGAATTCCGTTTTTATGTTTATTTTGCCATTCCCGTCCTCGCAATCTGAGCTAAAATTGCTGGAATGCGCATCTCTATTGCTTCTTCACTGATCCCAACTTGGCTCCTCGTTTTCTTTCCACAACAAGCCCACGCTTCCGCCTCGCCCCTCAGCCACGTCAAAGCGCAGCTCGTCTCCGACGCCGAGTCCATCGAGCCTGGCCGCCTCTTCACCATGGGCTTTCACCTCAAGATGCAACCGGGATGGCACGTTTACTGGGTCAACCCGGGCGACTCTGGCACGCCGCCCCGGGCGCAATGGGAGCTGCCCCGAGGATTTAAGGCGGGCGAGATCCAATGGCCTGCCCCCCAAGCTATTGAGCTCCCGCCGCTCATGAACTATGGTTACGAAGGCGAGGTGCTCCTGCCGGTCGAACTCACACCGCCTGCCCACCTCAATGAGCGCTCAGTGACGCTCAAAGCCCAGCTCAAATGGCTCGAGTGCAAGGAAGTCTGCATCCCCGGCCGAGCTGAGCTTGCGATTGAGCTTCCGATCCTCTCAAAAAAATCCACCGCACCCATTCGCCCCATCCGTAATGAAGAGTGGATCAAAGCATTCGATGACGCGCGCCTTCGAACACCGGCCCCGATCTCTTCGGATTGGAGCGCGAAGGCGGCATTGAAAGATCACTCCCTTCTCATCACGCTCAAAAAAAACTCCGCGCGGGACGCGGAGGAAAAAGCGTTCTTTGCGAACCCAAAAACTCTCGCCTTCTTCCCGCTCCAAGCCGGGTGGATGGAAGGGATCAAGCCCCAGATGATCCGCGCAAGCGATTCCACCGTCACTTTGGAGCTCGCGCGCGTGGATGCTGGCGTCCCATTCACCTTTGAAAAAATCGAAGGCGTGATTGTCAATGCAGCTCCAAAAAACGGTGCGCGCGTAGCCTACCAAATCGCCGCAGCCTTGGAACCGCGCCCTACCGCCGCTGCGGCGGTGGATTCGGCCTCCGCACCATTTGCACCAACTGGCGCTGCAGCCCCCTCAGCCGCACCGGCCGCCCACGCCCCCAGCTCCTGGCTCTCGCTGCTCTTCCTCGCATTCCTGGGCGGTCTCATCTTGAACCTCATGCCCTGCGTGTTCCCCGTGCTTTCGCTCAAAGTGCTGAGCCTACTCAGCCACTCCGGCGAATCGAAGGCCAAGATCCGTGCCCAGGGCCTGATCTTTTGCGCGGGCGTGCTCGTCTCATTTTGGGCGCTGGCTGCGATCTTGCTCATCGCTAGATCCGCCGGGCAATCCTGGGGATGGGGCTTTCAGCTGCAATCGCCGCGATTCGTGGCGGGGTTGATCCTGCTTTTCTTCCTCATCGGATTGAACCTCCTCGGGGTCTTTGAAATCGGCGGACGTCTCGCTGGCGCGGGCAGCCAGCTCGCCTCCAGACGCGACAGCTGGGGCTCGTTTTTCTCAGGCGTGCTCGCCACTGTGGTGGCCACTCCCTGCACTGCGCCCTTTATGGGCGCAGCGATCGGCTTTGCGCTCAGCCAAAGCGCTACGGCAGTGCTGCTCATCTTCACGGCGATCGCGCTCGGCATGCTGCTGCCTTATCTGGCGCTGGCGCTCAGACCTCAGCTTCTCTCCAAACTCCCGCGTCCGGGCGCGTGGATGGTGACGCTCAAAGAATTTTTGGCGTTTCCCATGTGGGCGAGCGCGCTTTGGTTGGGCTGGGTGCTGGCACAACAGGCGGGGATTGAGAGTGTGCTCTTGCTGCTGGGGATCCTGATTATTTTTTCCTTTGGATTTTGGCTCTCCAAAAAAAGCGCTGGCCTCGCGCGCTGGCTGGGGTTGGCGCTCGCTCTCGCGCTCACCGCCGCCTTCATCGCCAAAATGCCGCAGCGCTCTTCGCAGGCCGCACCCCACGCTCCACGTGCGGGCTGGACTCCTTACTCCGAGCAAGCGCTTGCCCAGGCGCTCGGGCAGGGCAAGCCCGTCTTCGTGGATTTTACCGCCGCGTGGTGCCTGACTTGCCAAGTCAACGCGCGCGTAGCGCTTCATGTTGACGCGGTGGAGCGAGCTTTTGAGGAACAAAGAATCACCCGGCTGCTCGCCGATTGGACGAGCGAGGATCCCACGATCACGCGAACCCTGGCCCGGTTCGGGCGTCAGGGCGTCCCGCTTTACCTGCTTTACAGCGGCAAGAAAGATCAAGCCCCGCTCATTCTCCCCGAAATCCTCACGCCCGGAATCGTTTTGGATTATATTTCCAAAATAAATCTAAAGACAAAGGAGAACTCCCAGCCATGCGAACCCCTCTCAACGCTTTCGCCCTCGTGCTCCTAACGCTCGCAAACACGGCCCTGGCCGCCCCCGAAATCGCGAAAGACGCCCCCGATTTCACTCTCACCGACATCAACGGCAAATCCCACCAACTCTCAAAATACGCCAAAGACAAGTTCGTCGTGCTGGAATGGCTCAACTACGATTGCCCTTTCGTGAAAAAACACTACGGCACCAAGAACATGCAAAATCTCCAGAAGAAGTGGAAGGAAAAGGGCGTGACGTGGTTCTCCATCATCTCCTCCGCCCCGGGCAAACAAGGAAATTTCCCCAAAGACAAGCTCAAAGAAATGGATAAAGAGCGCGGCGGGAACGCGACTGCCATCCTCATCGACGAAAAAGGCGTCGCCGCGAAGGCTTACTCAGCGAAAACGACTCCCCATATGTTCGTGATCGCCCCCAAGAGCCCGGGCGGAAAGATCGTCTACATGGGCGCCATCGACGACAAGCCCACGACCGATAAAGAGGACGTGAATCCCAAGACGAAAAATTACGTGGATCTCGCGCTGACCGAGGCGATGAAGCCCGGAGGCGTCGTGACGTCCCCGGTGATCCAGCCCTATGGCTGCTCCGTGAAGTACTGACCGCTTACCAGCGGATTTGCCGCTTCAGCTGAATTTTCCAGAGCTGGCTCAACGTGGTCAGCAGATCCCCGATCTTGGAGGGCTGATCCAGCTCGATCCACCCTGAGAAAGAATCGATGAGCTTCCCATTCTTATAAACCATCAGCACGGGGAAGTCGGTCGTTGACTTCCACTGAGGGGGAGCGCCCCAGTAGAGGGGATGATAGTTATTTTGAATGATAGGGATGTAATCCTGGACTGAATCCCTGCCATCCGCATCCGTGTCGTAAATGTAAAAACTCGCGCGCGCCTCATCCGAGAGGTACGTCGAATAAGCTCTCAGGCTCCTTTCAAATGATTCGGTCAGCCCGCATTTTCTTTGTCTGAACGCAATAAAAACGGTGCCGCTGGGGTTCGATTGGGTGGCTTTGTTGAAAGAAACTTGATCCTTTAATGAGATGGGATTGAACGTCTTGGGAAGTTCAGCCGATTGCGGCGTCAATTCCTCAGCGGGCTGGGCCTTAGCTGCTTCCGGGAGGGGTGCTGGTTGCTCCGTTTTCAAGACGGTCGCGCGGCGTCCTCGGGATGAAGGGGGTTGCTCAACAGGAGCCGTTTTTTTATTTTCGCGAGGACCGCCCTTGTAAGCGTTCACTATGGTGAAAATGAAATAAGCCGTCTCCTCCTGAATCTTGATCCCCATGCCGAGCACTCGGCCTGATTTCGTAAGACCGTTTTTCGATTCAAAATCGTTGGTCTCCTTGTTGGTCGGGGAGAACTCCTCCAAGAACGCTTTGGTCTGCGCATCACCTTGAAACATCGCCGCCATCCGGAGGGCGATGACTCGAGCCGCGGGGGAAACCTTCAACTTGGGGTTGAGCCTCAAAGATCCCCAGAAAATCCTGGCGTTCGTGCAAAAGCGGTACTCTTCTGATTTAACATCTGCATCGCACGCTGAGCCCGCTATTTTTTGGAGATGGTTCTCGAAGTATCCATCGAATTGGGATCTCAGCTTTTCGTTTTCGCCTTGCTGAAACAGACTGAAAAGCGCCGGATCATCAATGAGGCGCTGCGTGTATTGATTGAACCCCGCATCCACCCCCTGAACGACATTGACCTCGGAGCTCTTGAGTACTTCAACGATCGATTTCACGAGTTCCGCGTCCGAAAAATCCCGCGGGCTTTGCATGGCCACTGAGAAAAACAAGATATTCAAAAAAAGTATCGGTCTCATCAGTCGATTCATAGTGCGCATCTCCAAACCGTAATGGTTGAGGATTTCTACCCGATTGAAGGGGGATGATTCAAGGGCTAGGTTGTCAAAAAAATGCAAAGCGCCGGCGCCCATCCTCCAGTTGATATCGTTGAGCTATTTTTATATTTCTACAGCTGACTAGCTTCTAGCCACATTCATCCTGCGCGTTCTCAGCATTCCCCTTGAATTTCAAGTCCCGCGAACCGCTCAAAACTGGCATCCCCCTTGCTTTTGGGTCACTCGCGCGGATGACTGCCCTTGCTCGTACTCCTGCCCCGCGCCGCGAAAGTAGTAATGATGTGGAATGCAAAGGAGAAGGAAAGTGATTCAGAGTAAAAGCGGAAAATTTTTAGCCCTCGTGATTTGCGGCGGAGCGCTCATGCTCTCGGCTTGCGGAAAAAATTACAACGGGACCTACGAAGGCACGACTGTTTTAGGCGGTGGAACCAATCAAAGCTACGGTTCAAACTCGGGCGGATCAGCCCAAGCCAAAGTGGAACTCAAGCAAAACGGCAATATGGTCAGCGGGCCGGTCTCCATCAACAATGGCCAGATTACCGGCTACATGAATGCGGAAGTCGACGGCAAAGGCCTCACCAAAGTCAATATGACGCTCTACACGGGTACCAGCGCCAACCAAACCAACCAAAATTCATCGACGGTCATTTATTCAGGTGGAATTTGCGGAACTGGGCCTTTCGGCGGCGAAATCCTAGGAGACGAGAAAAGTCTCAGTGGGAACTTGGGAGCATCAAACTCCCAGCAAGGCTGCCAAGGCACTCAGCGCTACTTTCAATTGACGAGAAGCGGCGATTCGAAAGGCTGAGCGTTATTAGAATCCGACGGCAATCCGTCGGCGCATTCGCTGGCGCTTCGCGCGCCCTCAAACGAGCAACTCTTTCTCCCTAGAACAGGCCCCCGCTCGGGGGCCTGTTTTTATTCGATGATTTGGAATCTCAAAGAAACCGCGAAGCCCCGATCCTTCAAGCCTCCTGGCGCGCTTCCATGAAAAACCGGAATCACTTTTCCTGAAGGATTCCAAGCCGGGTCTCCCGGGACACGCGCGCATAAACTTTCAGCTGTAGAATTTTTATTCAAATTTTGATCAAAAAATCCAATCTTTCCGCCAAACTCGCGTGGCATGCGCCTTGAAATAACCTAGTCTCATCTGAGACCCCAAAAACGGTGCCCTTCGCCCGGCAATGATCCCTCTGTTCGATCCCCCTTGGACGGAGTTTCCCCCAAAAGATCCGCTGAGCGAAGGGCCACCTCCCTCTCAGAAGTTAGTGAGGCTTCTTATGGGTTTTCCAGCCGAAAAAATCAGCGAAAAAATGATTGAACCGACTCCAGCTCGCCCCACGATCGCGCGAGCCACGCGGCGCAAGAAGTCCCGTGCAGAAGCGGCGGACCGCCGATCGCTCGAGCGCAATCCCCACGTCCCGGGCTACACTTCGCGCAAGAACGAACCGCTGGTCGATGGACTCACGCGAACCGAGCTCCTCACGAAATTCAGCGGAAAGGTCCGCTGCATCGCCATCAAGCTCGCGCGCCACCTGCCTTACTCCGTGGAACTCGACGATCTGATCAGCGTGGGCCTCATGGGGCTCATGGACGCGGCCGATCGATACCAATCCTCCAAAGGCGCGAAGTTCGAGACCTACGCGGAATTCAGGATCCGAGGCTCCATGATCGATGAGCTCAGGAGCCAGGACTGGGTTCCCCGCAGCATGCGCATGATTTCCAAAGCGATAGAGACGACCGCTAACCAGCTCCAAGCCCGAATGGGCAGAAACCCGAGCGACAGCGAGCTGGGCAAAGAGATGGGCCTCGAGCTCGAGTACGTCCAAAAAATGCGGGAACGCATGGGGCACCTCTCACTCGTTTCATTTGAGGATCCCGCTGCGATCCAGAATATTTCCGAGGGCCCCGCTTCAGACAGAAGCGCGCCGGCCCATGATCCGATCGAGGAGATCCACCGGAAGAACCTCCAAGCATTGATTGAGAAGGCGAGCGACACGCTGACGCCCAATGAGAAGCTCGTGATCTCCTGCTATTATTACCGGGAGCTCAACTTGCGGGAGATTTCGCACATCATGCAAATCACGGAATCTCGGGTGAGCCAGATTCACAGCCGAGCCATCACGAAAATCAAGCAACGGCTCCATGCCCAAAAGGACGTCCAAACCCCGAAACTGCGCGACGTGGAGAACCTCTTTCTCTCACTTCTGGGAGTTTGACGCCGGAGCAGGCGTGCTGCTCAGCTCGCCAAAAACCCCGTAGAGAGAAATTCGATCCGCTTCGATGTTCCAAAAAGGCTTCCACGCGCGCCACGCCAGAATTTGCGCGACGCCGGCAAATCCGCTGCTCGGCGCTTTCCCGTGCGCGATGAGGTAGGTGAAGATCGCCTCCAGCGTGCCTTCCTTCTTCGGATCCAGTTCCGCCAGCTTCGCGAGCTCGTGCTGAAACACAGGGAACGCGTTCAGCGCCTCGCTGAGGCCCAGGATCTCATCGCGGTTGCGGTCGAATCTCATGAAGAGGGATTCCACGTAATGAATGAGGCCCGTGTAGCCTTGTGTGTCGATGTTCCCGATCGGCTCCCTTTCCATGCCGCGTCCCCGGGTCGCTTCGGTGAGGACCGCCCTGAATTCAGCTTGGCGGGCTGAATCGAGTTTTTCGTAATAAGCGAGCATCCGGGGGAAGTGGGACCAGTACCGCTTCACGTTTCCGTAAAATTCTTGGTGGAAGCAATCGCTGTCCACCAGCTTCCAGCCGATCGCGTCCTCCCCTGAGTTCTTGCAGAGCTTCTCCATCTTGGTCCGGATCTGGTTCGAGAGCTCGCTGCCCGACAGGAAGTAGGCGAGGTAATAGACGGCGATGGATTCATTGATCTGCTGCTTCCCGTCGCTCGAAAGCGTGAAGAGGTTCGCCTCCCTGAAGCGCCTCAAATAAGCGCCCGGCACCGAGAGATCGACCGCTTTGAGCGAGAAGAGCAGGTCAAAAAAATCGTCCACGAAAACCTTGAACTCAGGCAGCTCGACGTAGGCGGGGTGGGCCGCCGGCGCATAGCCCCGCAGGAGCTGCTGCACGATCAAGGAGAGCACTGAGTAGACCTTCATCCCGCTGAGGCTGTGTTCCTGGCCTTCCTCAAAAACGATCTGCGGATCCTCGGCCGGAAAAAGCGGCGTATACTGCTTCGCGATGCGAATCAGCTCCGAGACTTGGGATAACGCCCGAGCCTGAGTCAACCCATGGCGGTATTCTTCGGCGGCGCGAATCAAAGTGACGGGGCCAAGGCTTTTCTTCCCCTGGTAAATCGCCTCCAAATGGAGCTCGCGTTGATTCCACTCCTCGAATTTTTGAAACGCCTGCTTCAACCCTTCTCGGCTCACTTGATCCGGCTGAGCCTCGTTCATGAGCCGGGTTGAGAGCGGCCGAAGCGCCTTTTTGAAAAGCGCGCGACTCTGGTCCCACTCCTTCTTGAGCCAAGGCTTGGGGAACGTGTCCACGACCCGATCCAAGGTCGCATGCGGGAGCACGCCCCCGCCTCGGATCAAAACGCTGTCCGCCGCGTTGAAAATCTGCTGAATCAAAGCGAAATGGAATGCGCGGATCTCCGCGTCACCGGCGCCCTTGAATTCCTTCTCCATCGACCAAACCCACGACGCGCTCGCCAATGCGGAACCGATGCGGATGAAGTCCGGCCAAGAGCCTGGCTCCAGCCGGGTCTCATCGCCTCCCAGCACCGCAACTTTCGCTGGACCGAGAAACTCCAGCAAACCCTCGGGCAGGGCCCATTGCCAAATTCTGGAAACCTCGATCAGGAAGTTCCGCACGGTTTCGATCTTCAGCGATTGCGAACCCTCGGACCCCAGCTCCACGGCGAATCGATGAGCGAAATTCAGGAGTTTCGCGTTGAGCGCGGTAAGTTGAGCGGGGGACGGGTCTTTGAGCCTGATCGCGAGGTCGGGGATCAAGCCCTTGGATTCGCTGGCGAGGAGCAGGACGAGCTGCTTGACTTTCTGAAGCTCGCCGCGTGTCATTCGATCCGTCCGCCCCCCGAGCAGAGACGCCTTCATCTCGAGGATCCAACCGACCCACTGAGGCTTCACGCTCACCGTGGTGATGAGGTAGTTGGAGATGAACCCGTAGAGGTCGCTTTGAGTATAGCCGTCGCTCGAGTCGTTTTTTACATATCTAGTAAATAAATCTAGGGAATCAGCTACGCAGGATCCGACCTGCCCCCATTCCTCTGGGGAGATCGCGCCCTTTAAGTAACGGTCGAATTTCTCGCTCACGGCGTCCAGACATCCGGACGTCTGGGATTGGATCTTCACTTGTTTCTCGACGGGGGGTTTCTCTCCCAGGGAGCCGCAGCCCGCGAGAGCGGCAAACGCCAGGGCCGTGAGTAGCGGGCGCACGCTAAAACGCATACGCGACTCGTCCCCGAACCCGGTCATCCTGCGAATACTGGCTCAGCACGCTCTGACCTCCTCGGCCGGAAGGCGCGGAGAACAAGTCCACTCCCAAACCAAAACTCCACGGAGACTTTCGTGAACCCCGGTATTCCCCCTCAAAAGTGATCTTCTGCGAAGCTTCGCTGAGCTCCCGCGTCCAGCTCGCCGAAGTTCCCCACCGATCATTTGGATCAAAACGGACCGCGCCTTGAACCGACTTGCGGAATGGATAGCGGGAGGGCAGGTTGATCTGGATGTCATCCGCTTTGTATTCCGGTTTTTTTTCCTCAATCCACAGCCCCGAAGTCTGAAGCGCCCATTTGCCCCCCAGCGACCAGCTTGCGCCGATGGCGCTGATCCATGTCGGGCCCACGGGCGAGACGATCCAATTCTCGGGCACATCACCCCTGCCGAGCGGGATTTCCCGGGTGAGGGACCCCCAAATCTGCGCTTTCTGAAATCGATAGCCGCTCTCCACGCTCATCAACGTGTGGCGGAGAATGCGGGGACGCAATGTCGCCTCGAGAATGGATGTTTGAGGATTCAACTGAGCCTCGAGCGCGAAATCCAGCTGTGGGCAGGGAAGGACGCCCCCATTGAGGCGTGCCCAGGGCCCTGAGTCACGCCCCCACGTGAGCGATGCAGCGGCCCCGGGTTGAAGCAAAAGCGAGCTCAAAGGAGGCTGTTCGATCGAGTAACGAATCGCGGTTTGTCGATTGAGGAGCAAAAGCTCCTCGTAAGGGGGCAACCAGTCCGGGGAATCCGCGATCAAGCGCCCTTTTTCTTCACGCACGGGATAGCCCCGCTCGGGAACGGCGATGGGAGAGCCAAAAAGCGTGAGGTTCCAGTCCCGGGAGCCGTATTGATAAAAAATCCCGGTCAAGCCAATCCTCTGTGGGGCCAGAGGATCCCAAACAAATCGTGGGGACCAGAGGCCCAGATTCCATTGATCCTCGGCCTGGCTCCAAGGCGTGATTTTTCGGCCGAAGATCGCGCGGTGATGGGGGGATGCCTTGGCCGCGGTGGCGAGATAAGCTTCGCGCGCCTCGAAGGTCAGGCTTGAGGCTCCGGAGAGATACATCGCGGCCTCCGCGTCGACTGCGGCGTCCACCCACGAACCCTCGTGCGAAGCGCGGGGCATGACCCAAAGCGAAGTGCTGGAATCAGGGCGATCTGAGGAGCGCTTCAGGAATCCCCGCGTGTCCAAACTCAATCGGCTGGTCTCCAGAGCTTCAGTACGGGGAGCGAAATGAACGCAAACGAAAAGCGCGATTCCGATGAACCGCCCGCGCGACGCAAGTGGATAACGCATCCCCATCCGCTTCCCCCTCAATGATCCCCTGAGATAAAACTGTAGCTGAGCCTTGATGGAGAAGGAAGGAAAAGCGGTTGCGCGATATTGCAGAGCGTTATTCGCTCGCGATCGTTGACTCTTCGATGAAAAACGGATAGCGCACGTGAAATGTCGCGCGTGTGGGGGGTGCTGATTTGCGTTTTTATTTTAGGGACGGAATATTCTCAAGCACATGGAGGAAAAGCGTCCACTCCAGTGAGCAAGTTACTTCGCCAAAAAGCGGCAAGGTATTCCCGCAGCTGTCAAAACGCCTTGATGTGGGGACCTCTCGCTTACAAGCAACGTCTCATTCAATCTCCTGAACTCTTCAATCGAGCCGCGGAAAAAGCGGGCCTCTCTGCCTTTGCCCAATCCCAAGCATATCCCTGGGCAGGATCGACCGGAGATTTTTACGGAGTTCTCCCTTTGCCTCATGATCCCAATCGCGTTGTGGTTCTGATGGGGGACGTCACTGGCCACGGCCCGCCCGCATCAAAATACAGCATCAAGATTTTAGAGCTCTTCTTGTCATCGGGATTCCTGAAAAACATACAGTCCCCCGAGCAAATTTTATTAAAACTGCATGATGCTTTCGCGCCTATCTTTCCTGATGCCATTTTCGCTACCGCTCAAGCCCTGATCATGAACATACGAACCGGGGAAGTTTCTTACGCGGGCGCCGGCTCCCATGAAATCCTTGTTTTGAGGCAAGACAGTGAAAATCAAAAACTCCTCCCCACTTCCATGCCGATTGGATTAATGCATTTGAACCCGAATTATAGGAGTCAAAAAGCCGGAAGTCTTCGACTACAAGCCGGTGATTTCGTGATCTTGACGACGGATGGCATCCAGGAAGCGCCCATGGACGCAGCAAAATCGATCACGTTAGGCAGTGAGATTGATCGATATTTAGATTTTTTCAAGGATCATCAAGTTTCAATTGCGAGGGATCACGAATTGAAAGCCGCCCTCGCAAAATATTTGATGCATCTTTCAAAAGATCAACGCGATGACGATCGCGCTGCCATCGTCATTCAATTCGGCGATTCATCCACGCCCTGAGCGCTGACCGGCTCGACCCACCGCCAAGACCGCACGCTTGCGCAAGTGTACTTCTTCTCAGACTTCAGCTGGCGCACCCTGCACCCCTTGGCAAAGCGAAGATAGCAATTCCTCTGGGAGCCATCCTTCGCGAGCTCGCACTGGTGATTCGCGTCGAGATTGGTCTTCAGGCACCAAAAGGTCTTTGCCCCGGAGGGGCTGGAAATGCACCGCCAGTCAGGGGGAGTGCTCGGGGATTCGGGAGCCTCTTCATCATCGTGCTTCGGCTCTATTTCAGGGATGTAAAAGGAGAAATACTTCCTCTGCTGAGGCGCTGGATCTTTGATCTCCGCGAGATCCACGACTTCGGCCAGTTCAGCGTCCAGCGGCGAGGCGTCCCCGCCGAACGCGCGCGCCGCCGCCAACGCCAAAGTCAGTAAAACCACTAAAAAACGAGCTCGATCCGCCACTTCCGCCCTCCAACAAAGTGAGCTTGGATAGTCGATTCCGAGGAATTCGGCAAGGGATTTGTGAGAAAGATCTTTTTGGGATGTTTTAGTCCATTTATTGAAAAAATCGCCGGTTTTTATTGACAGAGTTTTGCTGGATTTTTAGGTGAGCAATGACGCGACTCTTGGAACGCGTCTTTCACACGCGCAATCGATCGCCAAATAATGATCGTCAGGGGGTTTGAAGAGCATGAAGAGTGCAATATTCGAGTGAGGAATGCAGAGCTCTTCTGCACGTCTAAAGAGGTGAGAAATCCCGTGATATTGCCCTTAAGCAAGGGAGAGGCTATGGATCTTAAAATTCTTTCAGATGAAAAACTTCATGAGAATACCATTTGCGCCGCGAAGCGGGAGCAAGAAGCGACTCTCGTCACTTTGAATCACTTGGCGGAAGTGGAGCGGCGGCGGCTGCATTCGAAACTGGGTTTTGCATCTCTGTTTGACTATGTGGTCAACGCTCTGAGATTTTCAGAGCCAGCGGCTTCGCAACGCATTCAGGCGATGCGGCTCATGAAGAGCGTTCCGCTGGCGAGAGAGATGATTGAGTCGGGAACGCTCAAACTCTCTCAAGCCGCAAGCCTTCAGAAGTTCATCAAACAAGAAGAAAAAATCAGCCCGGTTTCTCAAGAGAAGAAAGAAGCATTGCTTCAACGAATTTCAGGACAATCCTTTCGAAAGGCGCAGGCGCTTTTGATGGCGCAGTCGTCGCAGCCTGAGAAGCACCAAGAATCCCAGAGGCCAATCGGCGCGAACCGAACGGAGCTGAAATTTACGATTGATGAGCAGACCCGGGAACAGTTAGAGCGAATCAGAGAACTGAAAGGCAACCTGTCACTTGAAGAGCTCTTCACCCAAGCGGTAAACAGCTACCTCAAACAAATCGAGCCCAAAAAACCCAGTACTCAAGCAGAACGCTTTCCTAAGACGTCGGAGTCCGAAAGCTTTTCCCGCTACATTCCCAAGCCGCTTTTGCATCAGCTCCTCGTGCGCTCCCAAGGCCGCTGCGAATTCGTAAGTCCGATCACGAAGAAGCGCTGCGAGAGTAGATACCGGCTCCAGATCGACCATATCCAGCCGCTCGCACTCGGCGGCACCACCACTGACAACAACCTCAGGCACCTCTGTCCTTCGCACCATGCTTATGAGACAGTCCGAGTGTTCGGGATACGTCGAACTGGATAAAAAATGCCTAAACTCAAAGCCCTCGCCATCCTCACACTCCTACTCACCGCCTTCTGGCTCGCCCTTCGCCAGCGGCCGCAGGTCCCCGAAGCGCCCGCCCCTTCAAGTTCGCACGCCACCCCCCAAAGTCGCCCGCAGGCCGCCCCTCAAGCCCCGCGTCCCACGCCCCAGGCCAGTCAGCGCCGCATGAAAGCCCTGCACCCCATCAGCCAGGCCTTGCGCCCCGCTCAAAAGCCCGACGACAACACCGTCGAATTCCAGATCGTGAATGGCCTCGCCATCACTTACGGCGACCTCATCCTCGGAAAGCCCGACCCAGATTTTCAAGGTGAGCGCGGCCTTTACGAAGCACCCACGCCGCAGCCCTGGGAGCGTGGAGTGGTGCCTTACCATATTCAACCCAACCTGCCCGAACCCGAGCGGATCGAAAAAGCCATCAGCTACCTTAACAAAAACACGTCCGTGAAGTTCGTGCCCTACGACGGCCAAAAGGACGCGATCGTCTTCGAAGTGGGCTTGGAACACTGCTTCTCTGCGCTCGGGCGCGTGGGTGGGCTTCAGCCCATCACGCTCGCCCCGGGCTGCGGGACGCAGGAGATCCTGCACGAGATCCTGCACGCGCTGGGATTCGTGCACGAGCAGTCGCGCCCGGATCGGGACCGTTACGTGCAAGTTTTTTGGGAAAATATCGAGGAAAAGTACCGCCAACAGTTCGCGATCATTCCCGACGCGCTCTTTGAGATCGAGAAGGATTCGCCCTTTGATTACCGCTCCATCATGATGTACGACGCCCGGCAATTCTCTCTGAAGGACGACCTCACGACGCTGGGGTCGAAAAGCTCGCAGCCCATCTCGCCCGTCGGCGCCGGACTGAGCGAGGGGGATCTCAAGCGAATCAACCGAGTGTACGGCGTTTATTATTAAATTAAATATTTAAAAAACTATCAAGATCCCCTATAGTGCGGCCATCCATGAACCGCGCTTTTGCCCCGTCCATCCTGCTTCTCGCAGCTGCAGGCCTATTTTCGTGCAGTCCTGAGCGCTCAACCCAAGCGCCGCCACAGGCTCAAGCCGAAGCTTCCAATCCTATTCAAGCCGCTGGTCACCCTGCGCCGGCCCAGCCGACCCCACCCTTCATCCCGGAAACCACGACTCGAAAGAACCTCGCCGTCTACTTCTCCGTCGGCCAGGGAGATCGCCCCTTTGACTGGGAATTGCAGCGAAAAACATGCCGCTACTTGTACCGCGTCACGCGCGCCGCTATTCAACAGGCCCGCGACTCTGAGGGAGTGCCATCCCAGCTGGAAAGCAGTTGCCTCTCGCTTTCACCCGATTCTGGGGCGGCGATTCCGCCGGAACAGGAGATGGAATCCGCCCGAGCGTCGCTGGACTTTGATTATCATATCCAGCTCGTCACCCTCGCGAGCGGACAGTGGAAGCTCCGCATCGAGAACTGGCGAGCGCTGGACGCGGCCGATCCCGTCGCCAGCGAATGGACCATCAAAGCCACAAAGCGGCAAGGGTTGCTCAATGTGAGCGATGAAGAAAAAAAATCCCTCATCGAGGGGCGAATCCAAACCTTCTTCGCTTATGCCTTGAATGAAAAAGCCTTCAAAGATTACTTTCTGGAAAAAGCGGTGCGTGACTCCAAAACAGTCGACATCAACGCAGCCGGAAACTACACGGATCGCACGCAGCCTTCACGGCCTGAGATCCCGTTCGAGGAGGCCTATGCACGCTATCTCGGCGAATCCCCCAAGAACGGCCACCTGCTCCGGGCGGCGACCGAGATCTCGGCGTTCCTCGGATTCGGCGCCGTGTTTTACCTCATCAAGGGCGGAGCGCACGGCAACAACATCCAAAGGCCGACCGCCTGGGAAGGCATCCAGAGCAAGTTCACTTCATTCGACCTGTATCGCGCGGACAATAATTCCCTCTACTTCAATGCGCTCCATGCGGTCTCGGGGCTTTGGTTCTACGGAGCCGCGCGCGGAAGCGACTACGGGCACTTCGAATCCTTTCTTTTCACCCTGGCCGCGTCCTCGATGTGGGAATACATCGTCGAAGCGCGCGAAGTCATGAGCATCCCCGATCAAATCGCGACCGGTTACGGAGGCACCATCTTAGGCTCCGTAGTCCATGAGTTCGGTAAGTTCTTCGCCCGAAGCGATGACAATGTCGTCACCAAGACACTGCGCACGATTTTTGGGAGCCCCGAAGCCTTCAACCGCGCGCTTTATCACAACGGCCCGCCCAAGGCTGAAGAGCTCGACCGATGGGGATTCCCCACCGATGTTTGGCACCAGTTCAGCCTGGAAGTCGCCACACGCGCGGATGGGACCGCGGGCAACCTGAGCGCAAGCGGAAAGCTCATCCCCATCGCCGAATACATGAAGGAAGGGGAATTCTCGAAGTTCCTCACGGACGCGCCTTACTCCGAGCTCGGGCTCGAGGCGACGCTGGGGCCCGAGGGAATGGGGTATTTTCGGTTCTTCGTGAAGAACGCGCTCCTCGCTTATTTTAAACAAAATCTAAAAATGACCCAAGGAAAGGATCTCCAAGGCTACAGCTTCTTCATCGGACTGAGCTCAGGCTTCGAGGTCGAAACCAACCTCATCGATGAACTGCCTGGGCAGCCCGGAGGGATCTTTCACGATCACTGGGCGAGCATCCACGTGCTCGGCACGACTCTCGACGTCACCGCGCAGATCCAGGGAACCACCGTCCACGCCATCGTGGACGTGTTCGGCGATCTGGCTCAGATCCGAGCCATCGCTCTCGATCAGTACAAAGCCACGAGGCCCTGGGATGGCGTGAAGTCCATCCTGCGCAAACGCGGCGACTACTATGGCTACGGGCTCGCTGGCCAATCCAAGCTCATCGTGAGCCGGGGGCGCGTCGAGGTCGCCGCTGAGCTCCGCTACATTAACCTCAACTCCATCGAAGGCATCGATCAGGAGCAGTCGACGCTGACTAACGATTTTCACAGCAAGGACATTCGCGTCACTCGCACGTACTCGACCAGCTACGCGCTCGTCAAAGATCAAATCCTTCTGCAGCTGGTTTATCGGGATCGAACGTTCTCAGGCTGGATGCAGGACGTATTCGAACGCAAGCGAAAGTCCGAGCTCTTCATCGGGCTGAGATTTCTCTTTTAAATAGACCCAGGAAAAGACTCGTGACCTGCCGTCATCCATGACTTGGGACCCTAAAGGCTGGCCATCCATGGCCATTCCCAAGCCGCTCCGAAGCTTTTTCCAAGGGTCTTTTGAAATTAAAAAACAATATCTATGTTAGAGACAAACCATGACTTATTTCCTCATCCTCATTCTTTACTCATTCGCCATGATCCTGCTTGGATTCGCGGTCTCGCGGCGAGTGAAGGACACGAGCGGATTTTTCGTGGCCAATCGAAAGCTCGGGCCAGGATTGATTTTTTCGACGCTCATCGCTGCGAACATCGGGGCGGGATCCACCGTAGGCGCCACGGGATTGGGTTACCGGGACGGATTCTCGGCGTGGTGGTGGGTGGGATCGGCGGGAATCGGATCCCTGCTGCTCGCGATGACCGTGGGTCCCAGGCTTTGGAAAGTGGCAAAGCGCGGGGGGCTTTACACCGTGGGGGATTACCTAGAATCGCGCTACGATCGCCGCGTTCGAGCGCTCGCGGCGGCGCTGCTGTGGCTGGGCTCGCTTGCGATTTTATCCGGCCAGCTCATCGCGATGGAGCAGATTTTCCGCGTCACGGCGGGCCTCAGCAAGACGGTGGGTTGCCTGCTTGCGGCGACCGTCATCGCGGCATATTTCTCAGCCGGCGGGCTTCATGCCTCGGCTCGCGTGAACCTCATCCAAGTGATCGTGAAGCTCGGCGGATTCGCGCTCGCCCTGGCTTACCTGCTCACACGTGAAGGGACTTGGGCGGCGATCCAAACCCAACCGACTGCGATGCTCGATCCCTTCGGCGCGGGACCGCAGAAAACGCTCGGCTACATGGCTCTTTTGATTCCCTCGTTCATGGTCTCGCCCGGCATTTTGCAGAAGATCTTCGGCGCCCGCGATGAGCGGGCGGTGCGCCTCGGCGTGGGCCTGAATGCGCTGGCTCTGCTCACGTTCGCCGCGATCCCGGCAGTGCTCGGGATTTTAGCGAAGATTCAGTTCCCCCTGCTTGAGAACCGCGAGCTCGCGCTGCCCATGCTGCTCACGCATTCGCTGCCCTTCGCGCTCGGCGGCCTGCTGCTCGGGGCGCTCTTTTCGGCTGAGCTCAGCGCGGCCGACGCGGTGCTTTTCATGCTCACCACTTCCGTGAGCAAGGATTGGTACAAGACTTTTTTCAGGCCTCAAGCGAGCGATGCGGTGCTGCTCA
The DNA here is from genome assembly GCA_964563795.1 of uncultured Bacteriovoracaceae bacterium. GTDB lineage: Bacteria > Bdellovibrionota > UBA1018 > UBA1018 > UBA1018 > CAZLYB01. The sequence continues at coordinate 138,851 of CAZLYB010000002.1, forward strand.
AGGTCACGCGCTGGACGGCCGTCGCTTGCAGCGCGCTCGGGGCGCTTTTAGCGCTCTCGTTCGGATCCGTGATCTCGGCGCTCAAAATCTTCTACACGCTTTTGACCGCAGCGCTGCTGCTTCCGATTCTCGCGGGCCTCTATCGGCGCAAAACGACGCCCGCTTCGGCGCTCGCCGCGATGCTCACATCGATCTTAGTCACGTTCGCGCTTGAAAAATTCACTGGAGGCCAAGGACTGGGAGGGATTCCCTGCCTCATCTATGGCGTGGCGATGGGGGCTCTCGCCATGGCGGCCATGGAGCGATTCAGATCGCATTCTAAAACCGAACGCGGACGCTGATTGGGTAGTGATCCGAACCGGGATAACGAGCCACTTTCGCCTCAAGTGTTTTCACGGTCTCTGAGGTGAAGGCGTGGTCGATCTTGAGGTCGGGCGTGAGCCCCGCTGATGATGATGGCTCGACCGGGAACGTCTTCGGGCACCGATCTCCGAAAGCGTCTTTCAAAGGGCCCTTGAGCTGCCAGTAGATTCCGGGTGTTTCAACGTTTCCAAGCAGAGGGAGCGGGAGCTTGCGGGGAATGTTGAAATCCCCCATCAATAGAAGATTCTCGCGCTTCTCATAACCCGGCGAAAAAATTCCCTGGAGCGCCTGATGGAGATCCCTCACTTGATCGGTGAGCGGAGAGTGGCCGGATCGGATTTGCGCGTAAACTTCGATCTTCCCCCGAAGCTTGGATTCAATGCCCACTTTGTAGCACATCCAAGGGTTCGCGAAATGCGCGAGCGCGAGATGGAGTTTGCGCCCTTCCTTCTCCATTTCCAAATGCCCCAGCGGTCTCACGAAATCCTTGGAGTCCGGGCAGAGCGCGCCCCAGGCGTACTTGTACGCCTCTTCGCTGGTTGCGCTCAGACCCTCGGGAACCCAATCCAAAAGCCTCACCACGGGGTCGACTTTGAAGGGAACTCGGCTGAAAACGGCCACAGAAAGCACATGGATTTGAATGCCGCCATAATAAAAATGGGTTTGATAGGGGTAAAGCGTGGCGAGAAAGGCTTGGGTCCGCTCATTCAATGCGTCTTCCCGATACTCCCCGAACGCCAAGACATCGGGGTTTTCTTTTTGGATCAACGAGCGGAGGTTGGAATCGAGCGGGCGCGGCGTATCGAGTACATATTTGGAAGTCTCATTCTCATTGCCCCATTCGACGTTCCACCAAACGACCTTGAGCTCGGCTGCGCGAGCTGAGCCCCACGAAAGGCTCGCCGCGAGCGCACAAGCCGCGATCGCGATTCTGAATAACTGATTCTTCCCGCCCGCCAAGCCATGAATTCTGGCATGACTTCCGCGGAACTCAAGTTTTTTTCAAATTTGCAGCTTCTTCCAACGCCCCTGTTTGAACCAGGCCCACGCCATCAGAGCCACGAGCGCCTGCGCCAATGGGATCGCGAGCATCGCGCCTTGAGCTTGCAAGCTTGTCCCACGAGCGAGCAAGTAGGCGAGGGGCGTTTGAAAGATCCAGAAGCAGATGAAATTGATCCAGGTCGGGGCCTTGGTGTCGCCAGCCCCGTTGAGCGCCTGAGTCATCACCATCGAGATCCCGTAGAAAATAAAGCCCGAGCCGATGATTCGGAGAAACTGCACGCCGTGAGTGGTGACCGCTTCATCCAGCGTAAAAATCGAGACGATGGGACCCGAGAAGCAGACGAAGAGCAGGGTGACGAGCGTCATGAGCGCCGCGCTGATCCGAGCGGTGATCGCCACGCTGCGCTCGGCGCGTTCGATTTTTTTGGCGCCCAGGCTCTGGCCCACGAGCGTCGCCGCCGCGTTGCTGAGTCCCCAGGCCGGCAGAATGAAAAATACGAAACAGCGGAAGGCGATTTGGGAACCCGCCGAAGCAGCCGTTCCGCTTGTCTCGGCGATCAAGCGGTTCAAGACGATCCAGCTGCCGCTGCCGATCAGAAACTGAAAAGCCGCAGGCCAAGCGATCTTGACGATGCTTTGAATGAGTTGAGGATCGACTCTGAAAAATTTGCGTGTGAATTTGAGCTCCCCATCGCCCCTGAACAGGTGAAAGCACTGGTATGCGACACCCGCGCTCCGACCAAACACCGTGGCAAGAGCCGCCCCTTTGAGCCCCGCCCAGTGGATCATGATCGGGCAGAGCACGATGTTGATCGCGCTTGCGATCCAAAGACTCTTCATCGCCATGGCGGCGTCGCCCGCTCCGCGAAAAATCCCGTTCATCAAAAAGAGAAAGATGATCGGGGCGCACCCTCCGAGCATGAGACGGGCGAAAGGGGCGCCGTCGCGGATCACTTCCTCGCTCGCCCCCATGAGCGCCAGGATATCGCCCGCGAACCACGCGCCCGCGGATCCCAAAACGAGAGAAACGGCCAATGCCAAAATGAGCGCTTGCGTGCCGGCTCGGGAGGCTGCGAGCGGGTCTTTCTCCCCAATTCGGCGGGCGACGATCGCGGTCACGCCCGTGCTGAGGCCGATCCCCATCGCGTAGATGATCGTCACCACGGACTCGGTCAAACCCACGGTCGCGATGGCGTTTCGCCCGAGCTTGCTCACGAAGAACATGTCCACCACGGCAAAGACGCTCTCCAGCATCAATTCCAGGATCATGGGCACTGCGAGGAGAACGACCGCTTTTGGAATGCTCCCTTGAGTGTAATCGTGGTGCTCGCCTTTTAAGGATTGCCAGATGATCTTAAGCGCGCGCTGGAGGTGGGTCATCTGGCGAGTATATCGCCAACTCCGTCAGAGATCCAAGTCCCCGCTGGAGAGATAACGCCAAAGCACGACTTCGGGAGTGCTCGCTGGTGTGTAACTCGTGCCCGCCGCAATGATTCTGCCCCGGGAATCGATCACAAGCGACGAAGGTGCGTCGTACTTCGAGATGTTCGCAGCTCCTGCGGCGCCAACGCCATCGTGTTGGAACAAAACAGAACCCGCGCCTGAACCAAAAGTCGTATCCAGTGTGCCGCTCGAATCGTAACGAGCAAGCACCATTTCATAGCTTCCCGCAGAAGCGTTGTTCGTATAGGCCAAAATCACCGCATTTCCGGAGGAGTCCAAAGCGATGTCGGAGAGCGTGTCATCCCGACCACCGCCATAAGCAACACCCCCGAAGTTGGCGCCCAAGTGGTTCAATGTGATGTAGCCAGTTCCCGATCCGTAGGTCGTATCGATCGCCCCGCTTGAATTGTAGCGCCAGAGCGTGACTTCGAGCTCAAGGTTCGGAGCGGCGCTCCTGCCGGCGATTAAGTATCTTCCTTGGCTATCGATCTTGATGACGCTTCCATAGTCAGAAGAGACGGCGCTACCCGCGGCCGTGTTGCCTGCGGGCTGAAAAATCACGTAGCCATCGCCCCCGCTCAGCGTCGTATCAAGTGAGGCGTCTTCATTGAACCTCCACAGCACGAGCCTCATTCTTCCGCCCACATCCCTGCTTGAACCAACCACGATGTAACGATCTTGGCCGTCAACGGCGATGGAGGACGCTTCATCTAGCTTATTATTGGCAGGAGCCCCAGCCGTTCCCATGACTCCGGAGTTTAAAACCATATAGCCAGTGCCAGAACCAAAGCTCGCGTCAAGCGCTCCCGCGCTGGTGTAACGCCACATGACGAGGTCGCTTCCTCCCATCGCATTGAAGCTGGATCCAATGAGCACATAGCGGCCTTGTGAGTCGATGATGAAATCAGTTGCCAAATCGCTTTTTGTGCCGTTGTTCAAACCGCTCGCCCCTAATCCGTTATGCTGGAAAATCACGTAGCCCGAACCTCCTCCGAAAGCGGTATCCACGGCGCCATTGGATGTGAATCGCCAAATTGCGACTTCATTGTGAGCGGTTGACGCCGCGGCGCTGTTGCTAACGACCAGATAGCGACCCAAGGAGTCTTTTTGAAGAGCGACCGGGCTATCAGCCCCGACTCCGCTGGAATCGAAGAGAGTGTAGCCTGAGGATCCAAACGTGGTGTCGAGGCTGCCATCCGGGTAATAGCGGTAAATCACGCCGTATCTCTCGCCCAACGATCCCGTGGTAACGCCTGCGATGACCAATCGCCCCTGCGAATCCATGAGCACATGCTTAGCGACGACTTCTTCGTTCTTGGAGGCGTTGTTCGCTCCTCCAGCCGAATTGCCCAGGTGCTGAAAAAGCGCGTACCCGCTGCCCGCATTGAAGTGATGGACGATGTCGATCGCGCTGCTACACGATGAAGCGCCCAAGCCAGATGATTGGGCTTTGAGGTAGAGTGTTTCTTCGAGATGCCCTGGCAGGGTGTAATTCACGCCAGTAAATGAAGCGAGGCCCAGCAAGAAGCTCAAAGGGTTCTGCGTCGTCGCGAGCGCACCCGACGCGGAAGCGGTGCAAGCGCTGTCCGTGTAGGCCGAAAGCGAAGCCGATCCTGAGTAATTCGCCTTCAAAGCCCCGTTGAGGTAGGCGCCATAAACGGGTTGCGAGGACCAGTTCGCCGCCGTGTAAGCGGATGAACTCGGGGAGATCACTCCAAGCAAGCTCCATACGCTCGAGCCTTCGCCTGGAGCCCGAATCACGGGCTTGCATCCCTGAAGGCTCAGCGCGATCAAGGATAAAAGCAGGCGCTGGATTTTAGAGGTTCGAGAAGTCATCTTACGGGCCTCAGGATCTCGAGATCAGATCCAGGTTAAATATGCAATTTTTCTACTTAAATTGTTAATAAAAAAGATCTTTGAATTCGGCTAGTTGCCGAAAGGAATGCGCGAAGAACCGCTTAAACTCTGGACGGTGAATGAGCCTTGATCAGGTCAGGCGTGACGCGCTTGATTTCAGGGAAAATCTCGCGCTAATTCCTGCAGAGCGTCCGCTGGGCGCCGGGGGGCAATTGCCCCGTATCGGCGACGCGCCTTGCGATCACCCAATCCACGAGGCTGACATTCCCACTGTCATTGAGATCCAGGCAGCAAATCTTAGAAGGAGCGGGTTCCAATCCCGCGGCGATCCTACCGAGGAGCGCGGCGTCTTCCTGGGTCACGGAGCCATTGCCATCGATATCTCCGTAGACTTGGTTGTCGTGGCAAGCGGCTCGGGACGCGATCGGGCCGACCGCATCGATGATCCGGGACCTCGCGCGGGTCGCCTCATTCCATTTCACCTGAAACTTCTCCGCAATTCGGAGGAGCTTCTGCTGATCAGCTTGCGTGAAAACCTCTCCTGGCTCAACGACGACAGCGTAAGCGACCGTGAACTCCCGCTGCGAGTGGGCCGCATCCGGAATGCGAGGGCCGGCGGCGGCGATCAGATCCCCGACATTGATGTCGGCCTCCGCATCCGCGGAATATCGTTCAGTCTGATAAGCGACTTTTCCGTCCACGATTTTAGGGGAGCCCTGCCCTAAATAACGGACTCCTCCTAAAAGCTTGTAAAACTGCCCTTCGATCTCGGAGGGATCCAGCATCCCCATGAGGTAAAGCCCCAAAGGGTGAAATTTCTGCAGGCAATCCGTGACGGCCCCGTATTGCCTGAAAATCCACTGATTTCCCCCACCCGAAGAATCACGATCCATTTGCACACCTGTAAAAGTGCCTTCGCATTCATCGCTGGTTGAAAGCGCATCGTAAAAATGAGGACCAAAACTCAGTTGGACGCCCGGTTTTCCGGGGAGCTCATTGATATAAGAAAGCCACGAATGGGCCAGCTCATGCGTCATCGCCTGAAACAATCGATTGTTCTTCTCAAGGTCGTACTCCCAATGCCGTAAACCGTTCATGGAGATGACTCCCCGCAACCGGCCGCGGCTGCCAAATTGAGCGGTAAAATCGCCGAGCTGATTTTTCCCCAGGCCATCCACGTCACCGATGCCCTTCGCATCCACTTTCGCACGGATGAACGCTTCGGTCGCTACGCGTCCTTTCACCCCGAAAGTGATGAGGTAATCGAAAGCATCGGTATGAGTCGCGTAAAACTTTCTAGCCACTTCAACTCCGTTGAAAAAACCGCTGGAGTCCAGCAGTTTCCCGTCTTCCTGGAAAACGGCGATGACGGGTGAGATGGTTTGCTGAGCGCGGGCGGCATCGATGATCGGCGTTTGCGCCGCTAACCAAAGAGGCAGCATCTTTGAAACAAAAGCGATTTTTCGCTGGATTTTTCCCATTGCACGATCCCCCATACGGAATCATTGCAAGAGAGCGCCCAACGATAGCCCTGAATTTCGCCCTGAAATCGCGGTGAGTCGGAAAAGACCCGCCTTCAACGGCTGGACATTGCCTAAAGAATCAGCAGCCGAATCCACGCCTAGCCTCCCGGCGTCGAGAAGGCTCCAGTTCTGACCAGGCGGTTCAAAGTCCCGACGACCGCTTTGAATCGATCCTTGAGTTTTTGGTAGAGGGGCAGCGTGAAGTCCAAGACACCCGGCCTGAAATAAACGATCGAGCTCACTGCGGTGAGCGCCAGCAGTTCCAGGTGCCCCATGTTGATCTGAAGCGGTCCGATCGACATGAGAGGATTGAGGTTGGAAGAAGCCTGCCCTAAGAAAAGCGCATCCAGCGCAAGCGGCAGGATTTCGAGGTATTTGGTCAGAACGCGGGCGTCATCGTTGTTCTCCAGCCCCTGCTGCGAGCTCGCCCATTTTCTCGTCCCATGCGTGATGGCGACATTGTAGAAAAAAGTTTGAAGCATGACGGTCAGACCCTGAGTGGAAGCGAAGACCGCGAGCTGATCCGGGAACTGGCGAAGCGTCGCATCCCAGCCATTGTCCTTATAAAATTGAACGATGTGGGAATAATTGCCGAAGACGTTGTAGTTGACCGTGAAGGGAGCGCTAAGCGCAAGCTGCTTCAAAAAGCCCTCCACGAGGGCCAATATTCGATTTTGCGTGGCGTTGCGCAGCAGCCAATTCACCATGCTTTGCGAAAAAACCGTGTAAGCCGCGAGAGTCGCTGCATGAGCCGTCAAGGTCAAGGCGGCGTCTACGGGCGGCAGGACATGGATCAGATAAGGGACATTGAAAGCCTCGATCGCCACTGACGTCGCGAGGCCCGCGGCGACTTCGGAAGGAAGAGGCGCCACGTAATCCCTCCTGATATTGGGCAGGAGATAGATGATCTTCTCCAAGGCGACCCTGAAAATCTGGGTCGAAAGAGCCTTGAACTCCTGGGTCGGGATCGAAAGCACGATGACTTTGATCCCCAAATGATCGAGCTTGAGCTCCGCGAGCATTTTTTCGGTTTCGGCAATCACCTGTTTTTCATGCCGCATTTCAAAGCCGGTGACGTAAAGCCGGCTCCTCAAAAGAGGCGTCTCCCCGTGATCCTTGAGAATCAATTGGAGCTGGTTGCGCAACTCAGTCATCGTGCTCCCCAAGGGAACACCCACCGAGGCATTGAGCTTCACCTTCGGCTTTCCGTTGCGCTGAAGCGCTCCCGCCGGCGCGTCATTCGGAACTAAAAACTTCGCGCAAACCGCCGGGTTCTCAAAACGAAATGGAATTCGCTTCGCGGGATCCAGGATTCCCTGGCCTGTCGTCTCCGCATGAGTGAGTTGGATTGAAAAAAATGGCGCAGACAAAAGAATCGCCCAGAGCCCCGGGCGAAAAAAATTCGCGGTTTCCCCCACTTGAATACCCCCCCTCCTTCCATATGAAAGACACCGGGAATTTTCCAATAATTCTAAATTTTTGTCGTTTGAGGGGCATGGGCAGTGATACCGAGAGGCGTCAAAAAGGCGGGTCTATTGACAAATTTACCTCGATAAAATAAGTCAACCCCCAGGAAGTGGTGGTGTTGGGCCTTAATCAGCTCTCTCTACAAATATAAAATAAATATTAGACGATGGTCTCGATGACCCCCGTTCTTCAAGGAAGGCGCCCGTTATGAGGAATTTAATTTTCGGCTCGGTGGGGCTGGCATTGATCACATTTGCCCAGGAGGGCTCCGCTGATTGCTTCATCGCGCGCGATAAAAAGGTGATCAGCTACTCGGTTCGTAACGCGAATTGCGTTGGAAGCAATATCCGCCATACCTCTAAAGTGGACACCTGGGAAAAAGCCCGATCATTGGCCGCGAACGAGTGCAAGCAATTGAACGCCGGGGATGGGCTGACGGAAATCACCGCCGAACAGTTTTACAATCGCTGCTTCGCGACGATTGGTAATTATAGAAGATAAGAAGGAGATGAATCATGAAGAACCTCATTTTTAGCGCAATTAGTCTGACCGTCATCGCATCCGCTCAGCCGAGCTTCGCTGAGTGCCTGATCGCTCCCGTTCCAAAGCGCATTCAATACAAAGTCCGTAACTGGGATCGGGAAGGCTGCAAGGGTGTAATTAAGCAGACTACACCCCTCAGCGGCACTGATGCGGAAGCCGAATGGAGAAAAGCTTGGGGTCTTGCGGAAGATGAGTGCAAGGTCTTACAAGGGGGAACCCAATTGAAACGGACATCTTCTGATGATTTCGATGCTCGTTGTTTAATCCAAAGCTTGGCTCCAAGAACACCGTATTATAACGACAAAACGAGAGACTACTAAAAATTCGGGAATTCTGCCCTATTTCCAGGGAATTTTGGCTCGACTTTTAAAGTAGCTCCCCGAATCACCTGGACATTTCTTGGCACTCGCGTTGCATTTACGCGATGTCATGAGACACCAGCTTCCCGAGCTTCCTTATCCTAAGACTGCGCTGGCCCCTTTCCTATCGGCCGAAACTCTGGAATACCACCATGGCAAACATCACAAAGGCTACGTCGACAAACTCAATGAGCTCATCGCTGGGACTCCGTTCGAGTCTCAAAGCCTGGAACTGATCATCAAAAATTGGAAATTCGTGGAGGGGAATCTCAAAAAATACGCGGAAAGCGCCGCATGAGCCGCTGATCCGCGGTTTCGCATCATGGAGGATTTCTCATGCGCTTGAGCAGCTTCGCCTTTGAACCCGAAACCCAACTGCCCGATTCTTGCGCCCTCGAAAATCAAAATCTTTCGCCGCCCCTGAAATGGTTTGACGTACCCCCTGAAACGCAGACCCTGGCCCTGATCTGCGAAGATCCGGACGCCCCCAGCGCGCGCCTCCGGGGTATCCCTTTTTCGCATTGGGTGCTCTACAACCTTCCGGCGAATCTTCGTGGCTTGCGGGAAGGGGTTCCTCAACAAGAAAAATTAGGCGAACCTTGGTTTGCAGCCCAGGGAATCAATTCGTTCGGCCTCGTGGGATACTGCGGCCCCCGACCTCCCGTGGGCGATGGGCGGCATCGGTACGTATTCCGGCTTTTCGCCCTCGGCAAAACTCCGACCTTTCCGCCCAAGCTCACTCGGGAAGTGATCTTGAGCGCTTTCGAAGATTGCGAAGTCCTCGCGGAGGCGAAGCTCACCGGCATGTACGAGCGAAAGAGGGAAGGCGCAAGCCTCTCGCGGTCCGCCTAGCCGAGAGCCATCTTGCAATGGCCTTCGAACTCATGAACTCGCAAGATGTCGACGCCCGCGCGGGCGAGCTTCCGCGACCATTCCAGGGTCGCCGAATCCCGCCGCTCCCGCCCGTCAATTCCCATGGCTTTGAGAAAGGATTTTCTCGAGTGCCCCACGAGGAACCTTACGGGAAGATCCGAGAATTCGCTGAATCGATTTAAAATCTCGAGTGATTGCTCAGCGGTCTTCCCGAATCCAATGCCGGGATCGAAGATGATTCGATTCAAATCAATCGATTCCCGCTCCAAGAATTCGAGCTTCCGAGCGAGCCACTGCTTGAGCTCACGGATGGGATCCACCCCTTCGGCGAAGGTCAGCGTAGGATCCGCCGGAACGCTCAGGCTGTGCATCAGCACGTAGTCGCAGGCGCTCTCTTTGATCACCTGGATCATCCGGGGATCCGAGAGCCCGCTCACGTCATTGATGAGGTTCGCGCCGCGCTCGATCGCCCGTTCCGCGATCTCGGCGCGCCTCGTATCGACGCTGAGGACCGGCTTTAAATAAACCCCGTTAAAGCAGTCCCTTAAAAATGAAAACGCCCTGGAAAGCCGGCCCCACTCCTCTTCAATCGAAACCTCCGCAGCCCCGGGCCGCGTGGATTCAGCCCCCAGATCCAAGGCGTGCACCCCAGCTTCGGCCATTGCCTGAATCTTCGCCTCAAAAGCGGCAGGCTCCAGGAGTTCGCCCCCATCCGAAAAAGAATCCGGGGTGAGGTTGACGATCCCCATGATCCAAGGGGAGTGCCCGGGAAGCTTGCGCGCCTGAAGGACGACCGGGGCGGAGTCTCCGGGCAACTTCAGCATGGGCGCAAGATCCTTCAGGGGGTCCAAGACGAAGGAGCGCTCCCCGACCCCGGGATGAGGAACCCTCAGTTGGTTCTCATGAAGCACTTCGAGCCCAAAAAGCAGGAGATCCAAATCAATGATCCGAGGCGACCATCGCGGCGCTCCCGCGCGCCCCATTTCACGCTCGATTTGCTTGAGTCGAGCCAGCAAATCCGCCGCGGGGCCCGTCCACTGGATTTGAGCGACCGCATTCAAGTAGGGAAGCGCCCACTCCGACGGTGCGCCCGGGGGGACCATCGCGGCATTCTCATAAGCGGGCGAAACGCGGAGAGTGCTCGCCGAAAGCTTCGCCAACTTCTGAAGCGCTTTCTCGAGATGCTCTTTTCGATTTCCGAGGTTTGAGCCCAACCCGATGAAGCAGCTGTTCATGGAAAATCCCCCAGCCTAAAAAATACGCCTCCCTGGAGTCCATCCACGGGCGGCGCCACTTTATGCAGCGTCAAGCCCGCTGAAGCGTCAGCGCCCGCGAGATCGTGGATCAGGTCGTATAAATCCGCGGCCAATTTCTCGATCAAACGGAACTCCTTTCCCTCGCAATGGGACCGCAAGGCGGAACAGATTTTCGCGTAACAAACCGTGTCTTCAAGCGCGTCCGTGCTCATGGCGGCCGGAGGCCGGGAGAAGGCGAGTTCCACGTCCGCGCGGACTTCCTGGGGAACTCTCCGTTCTTCGGCGCTCCAGCCGATTCGAACGCTGAGGCTCAGCTGCTGGATCCTCAGTCGCTGATGAGGCGCCGTCCTCACGCGGCCTGGTTCACTTCCTGGACATCGGAGAGAAAATCCCAGAGCGCCTGAGCCGCTTCATCGGCGGCCTGCTGCGCTTGCCGCTGCTGATCGGCTGGCAGAGATTCAATCAACCGCAGTAGATCCTCCCGGTGCTCGATGTCCGCGTGTTTGTGGACTTCGAAGAACGAGAGCGTCCTCTCGTCGGTCACGCCGTAATGCGCCTTCAAACCCTCAATCTTAGAGCAGGCGATCTCCGGGACTTGAAACTCATAGGCGTAGAGCGCGCCGAGCGCGCATGGCAGGGATTTCCTTGAAAACGACTGGAACGCGTCGACGACGCACTGGATCCCCGGGCGAGGCGCGGCGCCTTGCGCGTCCGAGCGAGCGACTCCGAGTCCTTCGGCGAACCTCAGCCATAACTCGGGGTGCGAGGTCCCATAGGCGCTGCCGTTCTCCTCGGACAAATTCTCGGCGAGGATCTTCCGGGCCTCCCCATCGCCGCATAAGCCCATGGCATTCTCGAGATAATGGGGGAACGCTTCGACATGGTGGAAGTACTGCTTGGCGTAATCTTGAAGCGTGGAGAGCGAGAGCTTTCCCTCGACCCAAGCCTGGTAAAAGGGGTGATTGAGGAGGAATCGGTCGGATCTCATCGAAAAGTTCTTCTCTGGTCGAATCATGGAGTTCTCCTTTTTTCCGCACGCTCTCACGAAATGCATTGATAAGAAAATCTCAATTCATTAAACAGTTCGTTTAGTGAATCTAAATTCAATCGATCTGAACAAGCTCGCCGTTTTTTCGAGGATCGTCGAAGCGGGGAATTACCGCAAAGCTTCCGAGGCGCTTCACGTCACCCCGTCCGCCCTGAGCCAAACCATCGCTTCCCTCGAGCATTCGCTCGGGATCCCCTTGTTCCACCGGGTCGGGAAAAAACTCGTCTTGACGGACTCGGGAGCCAGGATTCAGCGCGAGTTCCAGCTGCACCACTCTCAATTCAGCCATGCCCTCGCGCGAATCGCGGGAAAAGAGCGGCAAGTCTCGGGGTTGATCCGGGTCGGGGCCTATCTCGAATTCGCGAAATTCCAGCTTTCGCCAGTGCTCGCGGCTTTTCTCAAGCGGCACCCTGAAGTCCAAGTGAAGCTCGCGTTCGATACTCCGAGCCGCCTCCATCGAATGCTTGAAGCGGGAAAGCTGGATCTCTGCTTCTCGATTTATCCGGAACGGGGCAACAAGCGGATTGAATCGCGCCCGATCTACCATGAGGAGCTGCTCCTGGTCGCGCCGAAGGGAATGCTCGAGGCCCGCCCGACTTGCGCTCAAGTCATGGCGGCGCCCATGATCGAGTATTACTTCAATCATCAGCCGCTGAAACGGTGGCTCGCGCTTCACTTCAACAGAAAGCCGAAGCGCCTTCCGATACGGGCGTTCGGCGCCAGCGCCGAAATGGTCTTGGCTCTCATTCAGGAGAACTTAGGGGCGGGAATCGTGCCCGAGTACCTCTTGAAGGGGAAAACGCTCAAATCACTCGTGATCTGCAGACCTACGCCGAGGAAACTCATGGATCACATCTGGATGCTGCAGCTCAAAGGAGCGGACAAACCCCTCGCTCTTCAGCGATTCGCCAAAGCGATCGGGGGGATTGACCCCTTGCGACAAAATGAGTAGGGTGCGCTCAATAACCATCATCCTTAATAAAGGGAAAATATTTATGGATTTATTCAATAAACGCTTAAAAAAAGTAAGTGTCAGCGCCGCATTGCTCTCATGCTTGACGCTGACCCACGCCAGCGCTGCGATTCAAGGCGAGGCGGCTAAAGCCCTGTTTGAAGACGGGCATATCCCCTCATTGAACGAACTGGATCGGCTCAATCTCACTCAATGCAGCGCAACTACGCTTCTTCCTGAAGCGCAAAACAAATTGAATGCCGCAAAAACCTACCAAGAAAACCTGCGCGTCAGGACATCGCAAAGCACCGGAAACTCCCTCTTGATTGTTCAATCCTTGGTTTCTGAGAACGAGATCCCAGTGGTCGTGGGCTATACCGCATGCAAAGCCCCTGAGAGCCCGGAAGCCCCAGCTGAAAAAATCAGGCTCGGGAGCTTTCTTTGCAATGGGAGCGAGAAATCCTGCGAATTCACTTCTGGCCAACAGAAAACGCTTTTCCCTTCGCTCGCTTCCGCGTCCTGCATGCTAGATACGGGCGCGATGTCGATTGAATGCAGCTTGACCCATCTCATTGAAGTCACCAAGTATAATAAATGGGGCCAAGAAATCTTGAATTACGTTCATGACAACGTGGCGCTCGGCCAAAACAAAAGCACGGAATTCCCCCCCCATAGTTTCACCATCAACCCCAACACCGGTGATGTGAGCCTCACTCTCAAGATCCATTCGGAAAATAAAAAAATCATCGGAGGCTCGGATCAGTACAATTATGAAGCTCAGATTAGTTTCAATTTCAAGTCCGGTGCAAAGACGGATCGCTCCTTTGAGTTTTCCTTCGGCCCTTTTGGGAGCCGAACCCTCAAGGTCGATTCCATCTATAGAATCCTCCTATCTTACGCGAAGGACATCGGGCTTAAAACTCAGTAAGCCTTTTTGAACTGGTGAAGGTCGCCCCCGTGGCGGCCTTCACTTTTTTTCCGCTTTCACCTTCTCATAAGCAGCCCGAATCCTCTTCTGCGTTTCCCGCCACAGTTCGTTCTCATGCGTTGACAGGGCGACACGATGAGGACCGGTGATTTTTCCTTTTTGAATTCGAAACGGTATCCCGATCGCCACGCCTCGAGCGCCATTCCACTCCGTTTTGAGGTAGGCGCTGAGCGGAATGACCACGCTTTTTTTGAGCAAAAGCGCTTTCAAAAGAACTTTCAATGAACGGAGCGGGCCAAAAAAGGGGATGTTGGACTTCTGGACGATCTCCTGAGTGTTCCTCCGGCACTGCGCCTCAAGATTTGCGTAGAGGCTCGGCTGGATCCTACGCTCAGGGATTTTTCCCGTCAGAAGTGGGACCGCGCTCGCGCCATGCTCCCCGATGCAAAGCAAGCTCTTGGGCTTCACCCCATGCTCTTCAGAAAGGATTCGGCTGAACCGCTCCGCATCGAGGCTCAGCCCGAATCCATAGGTCGGCACTTCGGGGAACCGCTCCTGCATCGCCCAAACCAGGAGATCTACGGGATTGCTCACGATGAGCACTGTCCCTAAGCGTTGAGCCAAGCCCTTTCGCTCAGCCAGCTGATGGATGACTTCAAAGTTGTACCGAGCTTCAATGATGCGGTCGTTGCCATCCAAGGTCGGCTTCCACCGCAGGCCGCTGAAGCAGAGAAAAGTGTAATCCATTTTCTCGGGCGGGTTGAAATCCAGCAGCACGCCGATTTTTGAGCGGGGATAAGCCTCGCGCAGATCCGCTGCGATGCCCTGGGTTTTTACTTCGTCCCGACCCGTGAGGCTCACCTGGCATTGAGGCGCCATCTCCAGGGCGGAGTACGCAATGGACGCACCGAGGCGGCCGGGGCCGACGATCCAAATCTTGGGGGAACGCTTTTTTGAGGGCATCCGTTGAGCAGTAGCAAACTCGATTGGAACTTCAATCCCATTTCGGGCTCGACACCCCGGAAACCAGCGCATAAGTTTCGCTCAATGAACTTTTGGCTCGTTGACGCATTCACCTGTCAGCCTTTCCGGGGCAATCCCGCCGCCGTGGTCATCTTAAAGGAACCGCTTCCGGATCAAGCGCTGCAAGATATCGCGGCCGAAATGAACCAGTCGGAGACCGCGTTCATCCTCGAGAGCGGGGGACAGCCGCACCTCCGCTGGTTCACGCCCAAGATTGAAGTGGATCTCTGCGGGCACGCGACGCTGGCGGCCGCGCATATTTACCTGTCGCATTTCTCGGGGCAATCCGAAGTCACTTTTTCCTCAAAATTCGCAGGCCCTTTGACTGTGCGCAAAGAGGGCCAGCGCTACACCCTGGATTTTCCGGCGCGCCCCGGGCGGCATGCGAGCGTCGATGAGATTCCCGCATTCGTATTGGATGCCTTGTCCCCGCATCGCCCCATCGCGGCGCGGAGCGCCCGCGATCTCATGTTGGTCTATGAAAATGAATCGATCATCCGATCCATACAGCCCAATTTCTCGGCATTGAATGTTTACGATCGGTGGATCATCGTGACCAGCCGCTCAAAAGACTGCGACTTCGTCTCGCGATTTTTCTGCGCGGGTGACGGCATCGACGAAGATCCGGTCACGGGTTCTGCGCACTGCACGTTGGGCCCCTATTGGGCGGGAATGCTCAAGAAAAATCAGCTTGCCGCGCGCCAGATCTCAACGAGGGGCGGGGACTTGAGAGTGGAATTGAAGGAAGATCGCGTGCTGATCTCCGGAGAAGCGGTGACGGTGGTGGAAGGCAAAATACGCCCATTCGGACAGTAACGCCTCACCGACCGATTACCCTGTCCAAACCTTAGGCAGTTGCAAACCCCATTCATTTGATTTTTTCCTGAAAAACGTTAAAAACCCGGTCTTTAGGCAGGGTACGCCACTTGCTCTCTTGAATGGGTGTAATGACGAATCCAAGTTTTTTTTATTGGAATCTATTCCAAGCCGTACTTTTTGTAAGTTCCGCGGGCGCGGCGTCGTCCTTTCACTCTCGAGCTGCCGATCGCCCGCGCATTTCACCGACGTCCGACCTCTGCCCTTCGTATGCTCCGACTGCGGGGCCATCCGCTTGCAACCCCAAAACCGTAGCCTCTGAAATCAATCGCCTCCCTTACCCGCTTCATTGGGCTGGATCCGCGCCTCCCACCTGGGAAAGCCGGCGCTCCGTCTGCAGCGCCTCCCATTCCGACTTGCCTCAGCTCGGGGAAAAAATAGGAAAACACCGCGGAGCCGAAACGGCATGGGGACCCTGGACAAAGATCGCTTTCGCGAGACAGAGGGCTGCATTGCCTGGTTTTTGGGAAAAGCGCAAGCAATACGCCGAGAATTTATTCAAATCCCTCACGAATGATCCGGAAGTCCAAAACCTTTGCTGCGCCGGGAACTCCCTCTGCAAAAAAAGATTTTTGGAAGTGAAGCTCGTCATCCAGGAGAATGACCGGGATTTCATCAGGCCGGCTGAATACAGGGCGGATTCCCACAGCGCCGTTTTCTCCAAGGAGGAGCTGATCGCTGAGCTTTTTGAGGAGCCGCTGAATCGGCTGATGCTGCACGAATTGGGGCATGCCTGCGACCAGGCGATTTACTACTCCGAGAATCCCGCCAAGCCGTTCAAACTGGACTCAAAGCAGCCTCTCAAGAGTGAGATCTCTCATCTCAAGTCCCGTTTCGGCGCTGAATTCGTCGCCTGCCTCGATCGCAAAAGCAAGCGCGACGAAGAGTCCCCCTCCCCCTTGCAGTTGGAATCCGCGACGGAGGCGTTCGCCGAGGCAGTTTTTTCGCCCAAGTACAAATCCGCACTGGACTGGGGCTCGCTGGGCGCATACGGAGGGTACCTCTGGGCGAGTCAGTGCATTTTAGAGACCCCAAGGCTTAAGGCATTGGCATGCGGGGATGCCGCGATTACGGTCGCGAGCCCCACGATCTCGGCTCAACCCAAAGTGCAATTGCAATGAGCTTCCGCTGAACTCACTTGAATCCCAGCGCCCTGAGCAACGCATCGACCTTGGGGCCGCGGCCGCGGAACTGCTTATAGGCCACGTCAGGATCGATGGTGTTGCCAATCGAGAGGATTTCATCGTGGTACTTCTTGGCGATCACCGGATCGTACGGGCCACCCGCCTTGGTGAACACCTCAAAGGCGTCGTGATCGAGAACCTCGGCCCAGAGATAACCGTAGTATCCGGCCGAATACCCTTCGTCAGCGAAGAGGTGATTGAAGTGAGGGATCCGGTGCCGCATGATGATCTCGCTCGGCATGCCGATCTCTTTCAGAGTCGCGGCTTCAAACGCCTTGGGATCGATCTCCTGATCAGAAACCAAGTGCAACTTGATGTCGACGATCGCCGATGAGAGCTGTTCCACTTTATCAAAGCCTTTGTTGAAAAACTGCGCTCGATTGAGTTTCTTGATCAGTTCTTGAGGCAAGGGCTCTCCCGCCTTGTTCTTGAGCATCGCAAGGACTTCGGGCGTGAGAAGGTATTTCTCATTCATCTGAGAGGGGAATTCCACGAAGTCGCGCGCCGTACTGGTGCCTGAAAGCGATTTGTAGGTGCCATTGGCGCTCAACCCGTGAATCGCGTGGCCAAACTCGTGGAACATGGTGTTGGCATCATCCCAGGAGATCGTCACCGGCTCGCCCGCAGCGGCAGGAATAAAGTTGGAATTGTTGGAGACCAGCGGCAGGATCTCCTTGCCGCCCACGCGGTACTGCTCGCGGAAATTGGTCATCCACGCCCCCGAGCTCTTGCCAGCGCGCCTGTAGGGGTCGAAGTACCAGAGACCAGCTAGCGTGCCGTCGCTCTTGAGCACTTTGTACACGCTCATGCTGGGGTCAAAAACGGGGATCCCCGTCACGAGCTCGAACTTAAAGCCAAAGAGCTTGCCTGCCGCCATGAACATGGCGTCCCGAAAATTCTCGAGCTGCAGGTAAGGCCTGACGAGTTCGAAATCGAGTTTGTATTTTAACTTAAGGACTTTCTGGGAGTAGTAGCGATAGTCCCAGGGTTGGATCTTGAAATCGCCATGCTCGGCATCAACGATTTTTTGCATCTCCTTCACGTCTTCGCGGACTTTTTTCACGGCGGGCTTCCAGACCTTCATGAGCAGATCCAGCGCCGCTTCGGGCTTTTTCGCCATGGTGTCGTCAAAATGCCAGTGCGCGTACGAGGGGGAGCCCAGGAGCTTCGAACGCTCAGCGCGGAGCTTTAGAATCTCCGTGACGATCGCGTTATTGTTGTTGTCATTGTCCCCGTCGCCGCGCGAGGACCAGAGCCGAAACGCTTTCTCACGCAATTCGCGATTGCTCGAGTAAGTCAAAAACGGCTCCATCGCTGATCGGGTGTTAGCCACCACCCATTTGCCGGGATGCTCTTTTTTAACCGCCGCTGCGGCCGCCGAACTCACGAAAGAAGCGGGCAGGCCAGCCAAATCCTCTTTGCGGTCAATGAGCAAGTAAAGCTCATCCTCGTCGGCCCTCGTATTCGCCGAAAACTTCGACTGCAAAACCGCAACGCGCTGATTGATTTTAGTGACGCGCTCTTTTTGCTGGCCTGTGATTTTCGCGCCATTCATCAAGAAGCGGGTTTCGTAAAACCAAACGAGACGCTGCTGCTCAGGCGTGAGCTTGGTCTGATCTGAGGAGTTATAAACAGCATCGACCCGCTTAAAGAGCGCCACATTCTGCCAAAGCTCGTCGTTGAAAGCCGCGAGCAGGGGCGAAAGCTCCTCTTCAGCGGCCGAGAACTCGTCACTTGCAAGGGAGCTCTGGTAGACGTTGAAAATCGATTCGACGCGCCCGAGGGTCTCACCTGAGCGCTCGAGGGCTTCGACGGTGTTTTCGAAAGTAGGGGCAGAGGGGTTTGCCGTGATGGCCGCGATCTCCGCGCGGTTTTCAAGGATTCCCGCTTCGATCGCGGGCTTGAAGTGCTCCACTTTGATCTGATCGAAGGGGGGCACTCCTCCGTATGGTCCTTCCCAGGGGCGCAAGAGCGGGTTATTGCCCTCGATCTCCGCCGTCGACTTCGCGGCCGGATTCGCGGACTGCGCCGAAGTCTCGGTTTTTGTCGCGCAACCGAAACAAACCAGCGCCAGGGGAAGAGCGGCAAACGTCATCAGATTCTTCATGTGGAAAGGCCCTTTCTTTTTCAAAGAGGGCTCTTACATCCCACATCTTATTCTGAGCGTCAATTTACAGTAACTATTAAGCGAGGCTTTTGGAAATAATCGGCTTGCTACCAGCTGAAGCCGACCACTAGAGAGCCGTTGCCGCCCCCTGCGCCACCCGAAGCCATGATGTAGCGATTTCCATTGGTCAGCGTGAGGGCGGCACTTCTTTGTCGCGTTTTATCCACTGATACGAAGTGGAGAGCGGCGCTTGCAACTGGGATGAGTCCACCAGATCCCGAGTCGTTGGTGCCGTGATCTTCTAGTTCCACTTCATCATCTAAGTCACCGAACCCGTTTCCTTCAAAATAGGCAAGCGGGTTACTGAAAAGACTTCCGTCATAGAGCACGCGTTGTTGCGTGACATTTCCGGCGAGATAGAAAGCGTATGTAGAAACCGGGTAATAGACTTCACCTTGCTGGAGATGATCCAGTTTGACCCAAAGGCCTGCGTGGTCGACAGCAACGTAGTTACCCGCGGCATCCATGGAACGCACTGAAAATTCGCTCCCATTGGTAAAATTTGTAGCGTTATCAGCAAAATCTACTGTTTTGTGCGTGAAGCCGCTCGCAGTGTTTGCTTCTGTGATCTCAGTGGCAGTGACTCGAGCGCTGGTCGTGTTATTGATGAGCGAAACCTTACCCGTTCCCAAAGGGTCATTGAGGGTCAGTTCAAAGGTCCAAGGAGTAGCTCCGGAGAGGGTTTTCCAGACGCTTGAATCTTTTGCCCAGATGATATCTTCCCCCAGACCCGGAGTATTCAACACATAAGATGTATTATTATAACAGTGAGCGCTGGAGCAAAATAGATCAAGCTTAGAATAACTCGCCGGATTACCGACACGAACCGCTTGCAGCAATGGAATGTAAATCCTGGTTTTGGTGGCGCCCACCTGTTTAACAATCATTCTGGCGGTGTGGACGATCAACTGGTCGTCGGAAGTGGTGCCAGCTAGTTTGACTCGGTAAACATCTGCGCCAGCGTTCGGAGTGAATACTCCACGGTACCGGGTGGGAGATACGCCGTTACTCACTGTGACGCTTCCTTTTGAAACCCCAGCGGAATCTACGATCTCAACGTTCTTGTTTGCAGCGTCAGAATTTTCAGCGACCACTTCAAAGCTGTAGGTTACGGTCCCATCGTAGTCAGTTGTGGTCAGCTGAGTTTGCGTCCTGCTGAATGTAGTCGAAGCACCGGTATCCGATGAAAGCCCTTTACCGAGCATGGTGATGGGAACTTCAAGATTTACGAGTTTGCTGGTTTCAGTAAAAGTGATGGTGGAGGGTGCGCCTGGTAAGGCGGTACCTTGCCGAGCCACCACCATGGTATTGGCCCCTGCTGCTGCACCCAACGTAAAACTGGTTTCGGCGTAGCCCGAGGCATCCGATGTGACTGTGGCAGAGCCGACGTTTCCACCCCCACCTGTGACCGTAAAGGTAAGTACAACCCCGCTGATGGGGTCACCGTTTGAATCGATTACTTGAACTTTGGGTTGAGTCGTTACAGCTGTACCAGCGCTTGCGTTTTGCGCATCGCCGTCGATTAAGACGAGGTGATCGGCTACAGGAGCTGTGACAGAATTTGCGGTTGAATTCAATGAGGGAGTGAGCGCCGTGCCTCGGATATACATGCACCCGGAACCAGAGATCAAGACGCAAGCAATCGCCGACGCGAGCGCGGTGCTGTCTATGAATCTGCTAGTTTTCACTCTGAGCCTCCATGAGCATACGTACAGTAAGGAGAGGGTCTTAAAGTTATATTCTATCTATACTATTTAATTAAATCATTTATGATTAATCTTGTCAAGTGATGTAACTTATATTATTCCTTTAATTATATATACTTACGCATATTTCTGGGTGCAAAGCCGTCTGATCGTTGGATTCTAGAGGAATGGCTAGTAGTAACTCAAGACGCTCATGATGAGATGCACGCAGCGTTGCTGATAGGGAACTTGCTGGCCCAAGACTGAGCGATAGGCTTTGTAATCCATTTTATCCTGGGGCCATTTTTCTTTGGCTTTGAGCTTGATTCGCTCCAACTCACCCTGATCGAACCAAAGCAGCATGCAGGTCAGGCAAGCATCCAGCTGCATGGATGCGCCAGCCAGTTCCGCCTGAAGCGCTTTCATCGCCTTGGGGCAGGACGGGCAGCGCCGATCGCCGGTCCATCCCTCGGTGCGGAATTGATTCCACAGCTTGGGTAAAAAATCGTCATTCGCGTGATTTTGGAGCAAAGACGCCCCCACCGACGTTCCCCCGCACTGAGCGCAATTCCAAACGACACCATTGCCGAGGTTTTTGACGGTCATGGCTTTCTTGCAAACTGGGCAGTTCATTGGGTTCAATCGCCTGCGCCACGCTTACCGCGTCTTGCGAATAAATTCTCTGGCGTATTGATAATAAAGAGTTGAAACAGGAATATTCGGAAGCAAAACCATGTTCGCCGTTAATGGGGAGCCCACATCAATCATCCTTGGCCCAGCCTCTAAGGATGCTTTCTCTCGAACAACCTTAATTTGAGAAATTTGCTCATTCTCAGGGCCGATCTGAAACTCTATCATTTGATCCAAAGAGAGGCCAAGCTCAACCAAAAAGGCGGGAATAGACGCTGTATGTACCCCTCCTGAGTAGATAAAAACTAACGGCTTTTCATCTGCATTAAGATCATAATTTTTCTTGATGACGGCTGCCATTCCTCGATCTCGAGTGTAATTTTGCAGCCTAAAACGCAGCAAACCCATGTCCACCCAAGAATTTAGGAATCTTTCTCGATCCCCATTGCACTTTTCCAGCTTTTTTCCAGAAAGATTGGAGCATTGAGGAATCCTCATCGTCCTCTGGTGTTCTTCCGGAATATAATCCGAAAGCAGCGCAGATGCTTTTTCGCGCCCGTCGTACTCGGACTCACCTTCAATCAAAAAGAGAGGCAGCCGCAGTCTCTTCGATTCCTTTACGAAGTTCTTTACGAACTCCTGAGCGCGACGATTTATTCTTATAGAAGAATAAATGCCAATCCTTTGATCGAGCTCCTCCAAAGTCAGTTCGTCTTTCAGGTATTTCTCGAGTTCAGGCTGAAAAACGGCAGAAACACCTTCCAAACCGACCAATAGCTTCCGTTTGGAGCAAATAGCCGCCTCAAGCAGGGGTACTCGATCAGTCACCCAGGCAGAAACTCCATGAGTCTCTCCCACTAAAACAAAATCAAAATCTCTCATGCTCTCCGCAAAAAGATCCGGAATCTCAACCCCCGTGAGGCAACCTTTTTCTGCTCGAGCTGAAAAAGGAAAAAGAGAAAAATATAGCGGGATAAATAAATAAAAAAGCCGTATTCCTGAGATCTTATTCATAAGATTATTCATATTTTTGAAACTTAATATCTCAATATTAATATAATTTAAATAATAAATTTAACTGTTTGGCTTATCATAATGATAAGGGCATGGATGCCCGCGCTAGGCACGGGTGCATCTTTGTATGAAGGACGAAAGGGGTGAGATTGATTTCGCGCATCCTGCGCTCAACCCTCGCTGCCGCTCGGGCGCATTCGCGTCCGATTTTACCTTCCTGGTAAAATCGTCGAACTCGGAGTGAGTTCCATCTCTCGTTCGCCATTTCGCTCCACTCGCATTTTCCCTCACCGGAGGTGAGAGGAAAAATGCTCGCTTCGCTTCAAAGTGGCGGAGAGAAGTCGCCGCCTTTAGAACTGAGGCTATCCTATGGGCAGCTTAGAGTAAAGTATCGCTACTACTGCGATTTTTGACGGGAACACGCAATGGGATCTTTGTTCCCGTACCGCGTTTACACTTGTTCACAAGCAAATAGTTGTTCCCTGCGCCAATTTTGTTGCCTGAGCCATACGACTCCATGATGTGCTTCCAAGTCAAACACTCATTTATCAAGGACTCTTGTAAGTGGCCGACCAACGCATGATGCTGTCACAGTGACCTTCAGCGGCGATCAGTATTCATTTAATTATGAACTTCTATTTTAGGAAATTTCAAGGTCAGCTTGTCCTTCGATGGTTCCATCTGCACCTTATTGGCGTCTACGTCAGGTGGCGCTGGAAACGATCGATGAAAGCTTGAGCTGAAATAGCTTCCGTTCCCGTTCTCTTCGGACTTTTTCTCTGCTTGTCCTGAGATCGTAATCTGACCGTTCTCAACCTTGACGTTGAGCTTCTCTTTATTGAGGTCTTTGATAGCGATGTCATAATAGATGAAATCTTTGTCTTCTCTTTTTGTGACCTCGCCAGCATCCCCAC
This sequence comes from uncultured Bacteriovoracaceae bacterium, assembly GCA_964563795.1. Taxonomy (GTDB): domain Bacteria; phylum Bdellovibrionota; class UBA1018; order UBA1018; family UBA1018; genus CAZLYB01. The sequence continues at coordinate 161,958 of CAZLYB010000002.1, forward strand.
CACCAAACCGTCTGCGATACCAGGAATCAAACATACCACCACCTTGGTCGAGGTTGTCGAAATCCTTCATCATGTGCTTGCGCATCTTTCGCATCTGCTCGAACGGGTCGTGGGTTCGTCCAAAGAAGTCGTCATCGTAGAATTGATCAAAAAGTGAATCCATTGTTTTCGCTGGATGCGAAGTAGTAGCTAGTTCAAGCTTGTCACTCGGCTTTATAAAGAACCTCTGCGCCTCAAGCACTGCTCCGATCCCAAGCACGAAAAAGAGAGCACCAATAAATACTTTTGATTTAATTATCTTCATAAACACCTATCCTTGAGGTTGGGGTTGATTGTACTGAAATGGCGATCCAAACGAGTTTCCGTTGCGACCACCGCCGAACCTCCAACGGTAGAGCTGATCCTCTAGCTTATCCAAAGCACGCTGGATTGCCGAGTTTGGTGTAAGTCCACCCGCTTTCTCAAAAAAAGTGCGGTATGGCGAACTAACCTCGATGGCGCACGTGTAGTGCTTTTCGTCTTTTTCTAAAAAACCTACTGCGGTTGCCCCAGGTGGGGCGATAGCAAGGAACTGCGCTAGCTTTAGGTTCGTTTTTTTCTCAAGATCAGGGTCTGCGGGCACGTTATTGAACCGAAAGTGGTATCTCGTCTTATTTTTTCCGAGCTGCTCTTTATTCATAGCCTCCTCCTATGAAAGAAGCCCCTGATCTCATCTGAGAATGCAGGGGCTTCATCGAACTACAGTCCGAGGCACGATCCCTCGGAACTCTTGGTTTTATAGGTCGGAACCTACTTCATTCACGAAGCCACTTTTTCTTTATCGAAGCTAGATGAATGCCGTTCCTCCTTCTCCTTCGTCGAAGACTGACCAATCAGCCTTCCGAAGAAACCTGCTCCCGATCCGTTGGTGATCTTGATCTGACGGGGTTTAGCCGACTCTGCCTTGGGCACGTAGACCCTGAGCGTTCCGTCTTGGTAGTTGGCTTCGACCTTGTCGGCGTCAACGCCAGTGGGGAGTGTAAAGCTTCGGCTAAACTTCCCATGGCGGCGCTCCGAGTACCAGATACCGTCAGCCTTTTTCTTCTGCTCGTGTCGTCTCTCACCAGAGATCGTAAGCTGATTATCGACTATCTCAAGCTTGATCTGATCCTTCTGTACTCCTGGCATGTCTAGGGTCAGAAGATAGTGGTTATCATCCTCTTCGACATCGCAAGCAGGTGCCCAGTCAGTCTCGGCGCTTCGCCAAGTTCTGGTGGTAGGCGTCGTTCCCCAGAAATCGTCGAAGAGTCGATCCATCTCGCGACGAAGTTCGATCAGAGGACCAAATCCACTATTCCAAACGGATGGCATGTTGTTCGTATTCATAGTTTTTCCTCCTTATTTTATTAAAGTTGTTGATCACATCTAAAAATAAAAATGGTTGCTTTCAAAAAGTTGTCAAGTCATGCAACCGACGTCACCTGCTGCATAGCTTTCACGCGTGCGGAAAGACGACGTGCTTCTTTCCAGCGCTCGAGCTTCTTTGAAAGAGATCTTACGACGCTCTCTAATGCAACGTCTGGACTCGCATCAGAAGCCCGCGCTATAAACGGACCATGCTTTGAGTAGATCTCGATCGCGCACCGATAGGAGACGTCGTCCTTCTGCAGGAGCGCTACAACCATCGAGCCATAAGGTGACATATCGAGTAGTCTTTCCACCGCAAGATATGCCTTTTTCTTCGTATCATCATCGGGAGTAAAGCCGATGAAGTTAAAGCCTGGTATCATTGGAACCTCCTTTTAACAGTTTCTACTTTTTTAAGTTACTAACCAACACGGGAGATAAAACCGCCCTAAGGCGGTCCTCTCTCGTTTGGAGGGAGGGTTTCATTGAAGGTTCTATTCATGTGCGCCTCCTTTCGTTAGTGTTCATAAACCTATGCCACATGGCTGCTCGCGGTAGTGGTTGTGGCGATGTCCAGTGGGCGTTGAGTAAATGTGGCAACTGACTTCATGGGCCTCAGTGCATGGGTAAGAGCATCGTGGAGAGTCCTCCCGCACTCAAAAGAATGCCAACGTCTGCTGCCGATGAAAACCTCGACATCACACTGGTAGTAGGGGTAGGTTTCCTCGCGCTCAACCCTGACCTTGTAGTCCGCACTCTTCGGTAGAAAGAGCAGGCACTGCTCGCGACTGATCCACTTCTCAACTTGCCGCTTAATGAAGCGCAGAAGGGAGCGCGTCGGTTTCATCCCTACGAATTGAATATGTTCCTTGTCTTCCATAACGGTACATCTCCTTTCTCTTCCTTGATTGTTACGCGGGCACGCGTTCTAAAATCGTCTCGTCCACCTCTGGGAAGCAGCTACTGAATTTGAGAAGTTCGCTTTCTTCCTTACAGGTATGACAGAAGCGATCGAACACGGTCCTTGGTTTAAACTCGTCCTTGCAGATGTTGCAGCGTCTCGGATCGAGCTTGCGTTTTCTTATGCTTCTTGGCGAACGCACGCCGTGCATTCGTAGTAGTCGCATACAATCCTCCTTGTCCTCTTTTTAATCTAGACCTTTGGAACTCTGCTCCTGGACAGCATTGTTGACGAATCGCTGACCTTCATTGGTCTGATTCGTCCACTCGATACTGTATTCATTGGAGCATGTGGGAGGGTGATTGATGCGCTTGTAACGATCAGGATTCGTACATGCCTTCATCTCAGTTGAAGCCAAGGTGCGGTTATACTGATCCTGTTTGTTGTTCGGAAACAGGTGGTACCCAGAGCCTTCGGCTTGGACCAACCTCATTCCCACACTGGCGAGAACTGCCAGGAATATGGTTGCTGGATAAGCGACCTGAAGTGTTCTGTTAATTACATTTATTGACATAGGCATACGCCTCCTTTCCTTCGTTTTTTCTGCCTCCTAAAACAGGCGAAAGATTGGGGGTTTTGAACCCAATTTTACTGCTAATTTTTAGAATGGTTTTGGCTGTAATTTTGTCAAGTCTGGCCAGGCTTAAGTGACATAAACATATGAAATATTTAATAAAATTTAAACCCGGCTTTTTTGGGTTAGGTCATGGTGGCTAATGGATCAACCTTGAGAGCAGGTCAAAAAGTCTCTTTGGGTTTGTGAGACGGCTTTGTAGGCCCTTCACTAAGCTAATCGTCTTGTAGTTGCCCCTATTTCGACAGGACATTTTCTCTATGATAGAGAGGTCGTGTTATGGAGTTTCAAGTCAATGCATGCAAAGCAAAGAACGACACTCGTTCCCGACCCTCTGACCTCGAAAGAAGCCGCAATTCCCGCTCCGACAAACTCCGACAAAAGTCCGACAAAGCACGCTGACGGACGCTGTTGGAGAGTGATGTTCCTTCTATCTGATTTTACTAAGCCCCTGAAGCCTTTGGTTTTTGGTTTCAGGTACTTACGTTGTGTGGTGGGTTAACTTGATTTCATGAATGGCGGAGAGGGTGAGATTCGAACTCACGAGGGAGTTGCCCCCCTGCCGGTTTTCAAGACCGGTGCTTTAGACCGCTCAGCCACCTCTCCAAACTCAAAAACCGCCCTGCTATTTACCGCCGCTGCGGCGGTAAATCCAGCATCAAACTGAGCAGCCAGGCGCTAGATCCCGCGCAGGCCCTCCGTCCCCTCAGCCCTGCGGCCGGATCCAAAGCCGCGCGCCTTCATTCACGAACCCGGGCGCCCCGGCCAGGTAGCGCTCAAGCGGCTGGGGAATCCGCACCCCACCGCGCTCATCCTGAAAATTCTCGAGGATCGCGATCAGCGTCCGCCCCACCGCAAGCCCCGATCCGTTGAGCGTGTGCACGAACGTGGGCTTGGCCTTGGCGTCCGTGCGGTAGCGGATCTGCGCCCGGCGCGCCTGAAAATCCCAGCAATTCGAGCACGATGAGATCTCGCGGTACGCTTGCTGAGAGGGGAGCCAGACTTCGATGTCATAAGTCTTCGTCGCGCTGAAACCCAAATCCCCCCCGCAGAGCGAAACGACCCGGTAGGGTAGCTCCAAAAGCTCCAGCACGCGGCAAGCATCTTTGAGCATCTTCTCATGCTCAGCCTCGGACTGAGAGGGTTCGGTGAGCTTCACGAGCTCCACCTTCTGGAACTGGTGCTGGCGGATGAGACCGCGCGTGTCCTTGCCGTAGGAACCCGCCTCGCTCCTGAAACAAGGCGAATAAGCCGTGAAATACCTCGGCAGCATCGAGCGCTCGAGAATCTCGCCTCGGTAAAGATTGGTGAGCGGCACTTCAGCCGTCGGGATCAAGAAAAGCTCGCGGTCAGCGATCTGCGTCTTAAATAAATCTTGTTCAAATTTTGGGAGATTCCCGGTCCCCGTCATCGCTTCGCGCGAGACCAGAAACGGCGGGATCACCTCCTGATACCCGTGCTCGCCCGTGTGCAGATCCAGCATGAACTGAATGAGCGCCCGCTCCAACCGGGCGCCCGCGCCCAGGAGCACCGAGAACCGCGCGCCCGAGATGCGGCTCGCGCGCTCAAAATCCAGGATCCCCAAGGACTCGCCCAGATCCACGTGGTCTTTGACGGGGAATGAAAATCCAGCGATCGCGCCGTGCTTTTTGACTTCGACGTTATCCGCGCCTTCGCGCCCTTCGGGGACGCTGGCATGGGGGATGTTGGGAATCCCGAGCGCCTGTCGATCGCGTGATTCTTCAACCGTCCGAAGCTCCGCCTCCATCGCCTGGACCCGTTCGCCCACCTCGCGCATCGCGAGGACTTTGGCGTCGGCTTCGGCCGCCGCCGCGGGGTTCTTCTTGGCCTCCGCTTTGAGTTTGGCGATCTCCTGAGAGACGGCGTTCCGCTGGGCCTTCAAGGCCTCGATCTCCTGAATGGAGGTCTTGCGCTTTTTGGAGAGCGCGGTGAGTTCCTGCAGCGTCAAAGCCGCCGACTCCGAGGTCATCCCCCGCTTGCGCAAAGCCGCTTCCAAAAGGGGCAAATCTTCCTCAAAATAGCGCGAATCCAGCATTGGGCCGCATCGTAACCGCGAGCCCGAGCGAACTACAAGAACTTTTCGAACTCGGCCCGGTCCTGGGCGTCGGGCTCCATTTCGAGGTATTTTCTGAAGTTTTCGGAGGCCGCCCGAGCATCCCCCGAATCCCGGAGCGCCAAACCCAAGCGCTTGTAGATCACGGGATTGCCCCGATCCAGGGAGAGGGCCGCCTGATAAAGCGCGATGGCGGCCGCGTAGTTCTTCAGTCGATAGTTGGCGTAACCCGCCATTTGCTTGGCTTCAGCCGAGCGGGGCTGAATCTGCATTGCCTGCGTGAAGTTCTTGAGCGCCTCCTGCGCCGAATCCAGCTCGATGAGCGCGCGTCCCAACCCAAGAAGCGATTCCGCATTGCCCGCGTTGTTGTTCAGCTCAATCTGGTACTCGGCGGCGGCTTGGCGGTGGTTGCCCATCGAAGAAAAGAGCAACCCCTTGAGATGGTGCAAACCGGGATATTTCGGCAAGGCCGCATAGACGCGGTCCAGCTCCCCCAGCGCCTTGTCGAACTCCGTCCGCTTCGCGAAGATCCGGTACCGCTCTAGATACCCGATGGGATCCGAGGGATTTTTATCCGAATAAAGGCGGAAAGCATCCAGCGCTTTGGCGATCGCGTAGCGATCCGAGCCTTCTTGAGCGAGGTGAATCATGGCTTGAAGGCGGTAAGTTCGGGGATATTCCGGGTCAATCGCGCGCGCCTGCTCAAGGTTCGCCTGCGCCTGATCGAGTTCCCCTTTTTGAATCTGGAACTCCGCGACTGCATCGACGAGCCGGACACGCTCCTTGACCGTTTTTTTCAATTCAGCCTGCAGGAAACTGATCGCTCGGTCGATTGATTCGGTGTCGGCGATGCATTGGGCGAAGCCGCTCAGGGCGTCGTAATTCAGGGGATCGAAACGCAGGGCGAGCGAGAAGAAAAACTGGGCATCGACGTATTTTTTAGCTGCGAGCAGGCTTTTCGCGTATCCCAGGTAGGCGAGCGGGTCGATCGCGTCGCCCGAAAGCGCGCGTTTATAATAAGCCTGGGCTTCGATTTGCCGGCCCTGCTTTGAATAAAGGTCCGCGAGCATCCGGTCGATCACGCTTGAAGAGACAACAAGCGCCTGGAATTTCTCGATCGCCTTCTGCGCCTCACCCCATTCATACCCTTGAATCAGGACATCGATGTACTTCGCCCAAACCTCTGGGTTCTGGCGCGCCTTGGAAACCGCTTTCTCGTAATTCAGCTTGGCGTTGCTCAGCTGAAATTGGCTCAAAAACAAATCCCCGATCTTCAGAAAAGGGAGCGGGGAGTTCTCGTTGGCCTGACGGGCTTGAAGGTACTGGGTCAGCGCCTCTTGAGTCCGCCCCGCGAGGGCGGCTTTTTGGCCTTCGGCCAGGAAAAAATACATCCGCGCGTCTTTTCGGAGCGACCAACTCCGCTCCCCACTCTTGTAGCGAAGCCCGTAGAGCTCTAAGAGATAAACGCTGTTATCCCGGTCCAATCGTGTGGCCCGCTCGATCGCTTGAAGGGCGGGCGCGATTTTTCCGTCCCCCCCCATCGCTTTCGCGTAGAGGAAGTACGCGAGGCCCAAATCTTTCGGCGGCAGCAACTGGGGCTTGCTTAGGATCTTTTCCAGATGCGGAAGCGCTGAAGCGGGGTTGGAGCCCGCCGCATAAAGAGCGGCCAACCGAAGTCTGGATTTCGAGTGCCACGCATTTTGTTGGATCGCCTTCTGATACTCCTGCGTTGCGGCCGAGGAATTATTGAGAGCTTCCGCGATCCTTCCCCTGAGGTAAAAGACCCTGGGGTTCGAGATTTTTTGCTCGGGATACTGGCTGATGTAGCGAACCGCGCTCGACATCTCGCCTCGCTGATAAAAGGAGAGGGCTAGGTAATAGAACATCTCGGCCCCATATTGGGGATGCGTCCTGGAGTAATCCACGATGCGGCTCTGGGCGGCTTCCGGCTGATTGAAAGCGAGAAAATATTCGACGTTCGCGATCACGGTCTCAGGGAGATCGATGCCCCGAGTTCGCGTCATTTCCATCAGCTTCGAAACGACCGTGAAGAATCGCTCGTCCTTCATGGACACATCGATCAAGTTGAGGTCGCACGAGACCAGCATGGCCAGCGCCTTGACGTTGCCCGGATCCAGCGTCGCCGAGAGCAGGAGCTTGTCCGCGGCTCGGCGATATCCCACGAGGGTGTCGCTGACGTAGTCTTTCATGGCCTCATCGTAGAGGCGCGAGCTTTTCAGCGGATCGGGGCGGGTGGGAGTCCCCGGCATCTTGGGCCGGAAAGTCTCCAGGCGCACCGACCGCGAGCGCTCTTCCTCGGGCGCGCTCAGAAACAGATCGTAACCGATCCAGCCCAAAATGGCGGCCGTGGCGGTAGCTACGACCCAGCTCCGAAGCTTGCCCCCAGCGGGGGTGGGTGGCGAAGAATACGGCTCGCGGGATCGCGAGAACCCGGGAATCCCCAGTCGATATGCGAGCCTCCTCCAAAAGCGGTCCACGCGGCTTGCCGCGACTGACTCCGGCCGCTTGAGCATGACGGTTTCTTCATGGTGGATTTTCCCGGCGCTCTGGGAAAGCGGGCCAGCAGGGAGATTTTGCGAAGGAGCATTGCGCGTGAAATCAAGCTCCAGATCCCGTGCCATCTTTTGCGTGGAATCCCGGTTATTTTGTGATCGCGACTTTCCGCCCTTGCCGAGGCTCGGGCGCTTGATGAACTGCGTCCATCCGCTGGCGATCTCGGTTTTTTCATCGGAATCATCTGGGTCTTTGGCCATGGCGCTTCATCTGAAATTGTAGAACGGATGGAGCGGCTTGTAAAAGGACGCGCTGATAAGCGCCAAAAAACCGACGGTTATTCTCATCATTCACAGCCTTGATGAGCTGTATTAAAATGGATCTGTGCTTCGCAGGCATTCTATCCCATATCTCTTTTTTCTTTTCCTGATTTTTCTTAAAACTAGCTGGGCAGAAGTCTATCTCGATCAAATCCTCTGCGAGAATAAAGCCATTTTCACCCCAGCTGAATACTCTCGGGCTTGGGAAATTTGGAGATCCACGCTCATTGGCAGGAAGGGGTCGCACTCCTTGATGTGGAAAAATCTGCGCAATGACGCTTTGCTCAGCAAAAATGACCGCTTTGTGAGGCTCCTTGAGTCTCCTCCGTTGAAAAAACTGAGCGAAAGCTCTTTTTTCAGCGGTGAAGGCCTGGGTTTTTACGGAAAAACATGCGTTGATGCCCTACCTCCCGCGCTCCATTCCTGCCTGGATCATACGCTGAAGATCTTCAATCCCAAGATCGCCACCGAAGGGGAGGGACGAAAAAATCGCGAGGATCACTCGCTGGAATTGCCGATTACCGATATTCAATATGGTAAATGGGCGGCCCCATGGGTTGCGCTCCCCGATAAAGACCCTTGCTTCATGTCGTTGCTCACTTCACTGAGGCCGGGGAAAATCGATGCGGCGGTGAAAGCATTCAGATCGTGCGCGTTTCGCTCAAACCAGGATATCCCGATTTTAAGATTCGATACCGCGCATGCCGCTGCGATCGACGTACCCATAGTCCCGCCGAGCAAAGAAATGCAAATCGATGATGTGAATGACATCGGCCGAATCACCATGCTGTGGCCGGGCAACCGCTTAGTTCAAATCACCGTTCCCACTCGCGCGTTTGAAGCTAGAATGGCCAAAGATCTCAAGCGACGCCCCGCTCAACCTGAATATTCAGGGAACCAGCTCTCCGTCTGCGCCTGGACCAAAACGGATTCCCGATTCCCAAATCCCGTGAGCGCATGCTGGGATTGGTGGAGAAACTACGTGCCTTCTCATCAGGGGCTGAAACTCCAATTCATCTCACGAAAATCGCTGAAAAAAGATTTAGGGACCTGCTGGACGTGCCACAAAGGAAGCGGTTTCGTCTCCCTGCATCTTGGCCCGGCTGAGATTGAATCCCTTTTTCATACCGCCGAGGACCGCAGCGCGCGGCAAAAAATTAACGCCTTCATCACGCGAGCGAATGAATTAGGAGTCAGACCCGCTTGGAGATCGGAGCTGGATGCTCCTTACGGGCTGGATCGCATGGCGGAAGGAGATCGGTTGGAACGCACTTTGGAAAATTGCACGTCGCCTCCTAGTTCCTCTCAAAATGTTCATAAACAGCTTACGGAGCTGGGAATTCAGCCAGAGACTCTGCTGCGGGAGCCTTTGAAAAAAGCCCTCATCAGCTGCGCCAACTGCCATTCCGCTGAAGCCAAGCCGCCTTATTTCCCCATCCGCTTCACGGGCGCAAGGGCCCCGGGAATTGATACAGCTGTCCATGCGAGTCTTGCGTCCCAGAAAATGCCCCCCGAGTGGTGGGATGAATTGCAGCGTAAAACCCTCTCGCGAAAATCGCCGGAACAGCAAAAGGCGATCAAGCCGTTGATCGCAGAGTTGCTCAAAGATTGCATCTCCAAGTCCATTGAGCTCCAAAGCCAAGACGATCTATTGGATATTGTAGAACAGGGGAAATGCGATCGGCTTTCTTCCAGAGTTGCGCCGGTGAAAGCCCCGCCTGAAAGCGTTTCTGGCGGAGCGCAATAAACTCCGATATTATTAAATCGCCAAAAACGCCTCGAGCTTCTCGCACTCCGGGATCTTCGCGGCGAACTTCTCGATAACGGGAAGCATTTTATCGCCCTGAAAACTCCCTGGGAAGGCGCGCGTCTTAACACCTTTTTTGAGCTGGTACGTGAGCTTGAATTGATCTGCGCGATCCACTTCCTGGAGGAATTCATAATCCAGTTTGAGCGCATCGGGCGAATCTGAGTAACTCAGCTGATATCCCCGCTCCGCGAACGCCTTCATCACCAGGGCATGGATGTTTTGTTTCATGAATTGGACGGTGCATTTGGGATCCTGGGCGATCCGAATGCCGCTCACGGTCTTCGTCTTCAAGCTCGCCGATTTGGATTCCGACTCCTTCTTCGCCGTCCCGTTGAAACTCACCTCGAAAGAAAGGGTTTGAAAGCGTTTTTCAAGGTCAATCACCAACTTGCCTTTCGCCCCGGAGGCGCCCTTCATGGTGATCCCGCTCTCGGCCGAAAAATGATCCACAGGTGCGTCAGGCTGAGTGATCTCATAGATCTGCGGGGACTCGGAGGTTTGCGCGATGGTCAGGTTAGAAGCGCGATGGGTGGAGAGATTTTTCAGGAGAGTCGCGCCAAAAGCCTGGTTTTCATTCGTCCATTTCTTTTCGCCTTTCGGGCGCCCCGCAAGGATCGTTTGCTCCAACCCCAACGCTGACCCAATGAGATCCGAGATGATGCTCGAATCGGCGATCAAATCCTTGAGATGCTTTTTCCCTTCTTGTTGGGATTCCTTCCAAATCGCTTTGCTCCATGCATCGTAGCCATCCAGAATTGAGACGCGCTTTCCATCCCATTGGGCGACCAGGGGCAGGTTTTGCTGAGCATTTGTCCCGGCGGCGGTCCATTGCATTTTTTTATCCCCATAGCCTTGACCCCCGAAAGCATGATGGAGGAACGGCACGAAAACCCGGTATTTCCCAGATCCCAAGCTTGGGTCAATTTTTACGGTGTAAAAAACGAAGTACTGAGTCCTCATCGAAGTCCCGCTGAAGGTTGAATCGACTTCCATCATTCCGGATCGAATCTGGGGAACGGGCGTGGGTTCAGCCGCGAATACGCTAAGGAGAGTAGTAGCGACGAAGAGAAGGATTTTCAGCATAGGATTGAGCATCATTACTCCTTTTAAAGATCACGAAAACCCGCTTGCCAAACTTCAATGACTGAGAGGCAGGGTTCGGTCAAGAGGTGATTTAAATGAGATTTCCCTTATTTTCAGCAACTTTATTTCTATGCTCCCTCGCCGCTTTCAACCCGCGCCACCTCTCGGCCGATGAGCGGCAAGACGACTGGTATCCGCGTGAATCCACTGGATTCGAGCTGGTTAAAGCAACCAAACCCGTTCTAGATAATAATGGGATGATCTCATCCACGCTCAAGCTAAAGATCCTCGATAGTGATCAAGGAGCTGAACGATCCTCGTTTCTCGTCAACCTTGAATACTGCGACCTCAGTTTACCTCTGCAGTGCTTCTATAAGATCGTACGGACGATTCGTCTTTCCGGGAACAAAACGGGTGGCTCGCGCATCACCGCCGGAAAAACCATAGAGGTTCGAGCGGACCTGACGGACTCTTACCCTTTCGCCTATGTGTATCTGCGCGGCGGCCGTGACGAAAACACTAAAAAGATCACCTTGAAGATCAATTTTAGGAAGCTAGGCAAAAATAAAAAATGAGCTCATAGCCCCGAGCTTACGATGGCGCGCTTAGCGACCGCCACCAGACGGCCGGGAAGCAAACCTACTTGCAGCGTAAGCAAAACGGTCGCCGTGATCGCGATCGTGATCCAGAAGGGGGGGCGAACGCCCGAGGCGCTTTCCACCGGATCCCGCATGTACATCCATACGATCACGCGCAGGTAGTAGTAAGCGGACACGGCGCTGCAGAGCACGGCGATCACGACCAGCCACGTCTCACCGGCCTGGATGCCCGAATACAGAAGCCAGTACTTGCCCACGAATCCCGCCGTCGGGGGAATTCCCGCCATTGAAAGCAGGAATACCGAAAGGGCGAGCGCGAGCATGGGGTGCCGCTTGGAGAGCCCGCTGAGATCATGCAGGTTCAATCCCCCGTCTTGCCGCGATGAAAGAGCGGTCAGGAGCGCGAACGCCCCGAGGTTCATGATCGTGTAAGAGACCAGGTAAAGCGCGATCGCCGAATGGGCCTGATCGCTCGCCCCGCCCGCCAGGCACCCGATCAGGAGGTAACCGGAATGCGCGATCGAGGAGTAAGCCAGCATGCGCTTGAGGTTCACTTGAGTGAGCGCCACAATATTGCCCACGACCATCGTCAATGCCGCGCTCGCCCAGAGCAGGTGATGAAGCGATCCGCCCAGGGTGCCGATGAGCGCCTTTCCATAACCCAGCGTTTCCAGCACGCGGATGAATGAGGCAAAGGCCGCGGCCTTCACCCCGGTCGTCATGAAGCCCGTGATCGGAGTGGGAGCACCTTCGTAGACGTCGGGCATCCACATATGGAAGGGCACCGACGCTACCTTGAAGAGAAATCCGAAAATCACCAACACCGCCCCCAATGCGAAAATCAGCGAGGGCGAGGAGCCGGCCGCACCCATCCCGTTCCGCTGCGCGAATCCCAGAATACCTTGGATATTCGTCGTGCCCGTCGCTCCGTAAAGCAGCGCCGCGCCATAGAGCAAAATCGCTGAAGCGGCGGATCCTAGGATAAAGTACTTCATGGCGGCTTCATTGCACTTGCGGTCACTGCGCCTGAATCCGACGAGGGCGTAAACCGAGAGCGACAAGATCTCGAGAGCAATGAAAATCACGATCAGATCGAGCGCCGATGCCATGAGCATCATTCCAAACGCCGAGAAAAGAAGAAGCACGTAATACTCGGGGTGCTGAACCCCCTCGCGATCCAAATAGCGGAACGAAGCGAGCGCCGTCACCGCAGCGGCTCCCAAAAAAATCAGGTTCATCAAGGCCGAGAATCCATCGGCCACCATCATATTGTTATAGAGGAAAACGCCGCTTGCCGTCCCTTGCGACGCGAGCGGGCTCAGAACCCAGGTCACCATCGCCCCAAAGAGCGTCGTGAAGAGCGTCATCAAGAAGACCGGCCATTTGGGCGAGAACAGTTGGATGACGCTCAGGAGGATCGCCATCACCGCCCCGCCGAATACTAGCGCGTAAGGCAGGGAAGCCGTGAACTGCTCCGCAGTCAGCGTGAGCAGCTCGGGACGAATACCGGGAAGGGTCGAGGGCGTCATTTATTGGTCCTCACTCAAGACTTGCGCCACCGCGGTGGCTTGGACCCCCGCATTGGGGGAAATCAGCCGATCAATCGACGGCTGCATTCGCGATAAGAACAGATTGGGGAACCAACCCATGATGAAGATCGCCGCGATCATGGGGATCATGACCGCCACCTCGCGAAAACTCAAATCCCTCAGACCGCGATTCTCGCCGCGAGTCACCCCGCCCAGCATCACGCGCTGGAACATCCACAGCATGTAGACCGCCCCGAAGATCACACCCAAGCCTGAAATCAAGGTAAGCCAGGGATTCGCCTTCCACGCTCCGAGCAAAATGAGGAACTCCCCGATGAACCCGTTCGTCCCCGGGAGCGCGACCGAGGAGAGCGTCACGATCATGAGCACCACCGCGAAGACCGGCATCACTTTGGCGATCCCTCCGAACTCCGAGATCTCGCGCGTATGGCGGCGCTCGTAGATCATCCCTACGAGCAAAAACAGGGCGCCGGTCGAAATGCCGTGATTCAGCATCTGATAAAGGGCGCCCGAGACCGCCACTGAATTGAAGGCGAAAAGCCCCAGGATGACGTACCCCATGTGGCTGACCGAGGAATAAGCGACCAGTTTTTTGATGTCTGTCTGGACCATCGCCACCCAAGCGCCGTAAACGATCGCGATCGCGGAGAGGATCATGAACGGAATTTGAAAGTAACTCACCGCATCCGGGAAAAGCGGAAAGGCGAGCCTCAAAAACCCGTAGCCCCCCATTTTCAAGAGGATCGCGGCCAGGATCACGCTGCCCGCGGTCGGCGCTTGGACGTGCGCGTCTGGCAACCAGGTGTGGAGCGGAAAAAGCGGTACCTTGATCGCGAACGCCAGCGCGAACGCCAGGAAAAGGAGATTCTGAGCAGTGAGGAAAAAATGCCCTCCCGCGATCTTGAGCTTCGCCCAGTCCGAAATCAGCATGGAATACTGACCGAATTGAATGGAGTGCTGATGGGCCAGCCAGAAGATCGCCACCAGCATCAAGAGTGACCCAAAAAGCGTGTAGACGAAAAACTTCATGGAGGCGTAAATTCGATCCTTGCCTCCCCACACTCCGATCAAGAAATACATCGGGATCAGCATCGCCTCCCAGAACACGTAGAACAAAAACACGTCGAGAGCGACGAATGCGCCGATCATCGCGCTTTCAAGGGCCAACAAGAGAAAGTAATAGGCGCGCTCGCCTTTCTCGACCGCCTGAAACGACCCTAGGATCACGATCGGCATCAAAAACGTGGTGAGCAGGACGAGCCAGAGGCTGATTCCGTCGACTCCCAAGGTATAGGTGATCCCCAGCTCAGGGAGCCAGGCATGTGATTCCACCATCTGAAAATCCGCGCTCTTCGCCGAAAAAGTCACGACAAGCGTGATGGAAATCAAAAAAACCGCGAGCGTGCCCGCCAAGCTCCAGAGCTTGAGCGCCTTCTTGCCCGCCTCGCTGCCCGTCGGGATGAGCAAGCCCAAGGCCGCCCAAGCTAAAGGCGAAAAAACCAGCAGACTGAGCAAGCTCTGATTAGCTAACCATGGCATAGATAAGGTATCCCATCATGAGGATGATTCCGGTCATCAATAAAAGCGCATACGACTGAAGCGAGCCGTTCTGGGGAACGCGCGCGATCTGGCCCGAGCGCTGAGAAGCCTTTCCCACCCCGTTCACCACTCGGTCTATCACGCCGGCATCGATCCCGCGCCAGCACCATTCGGCGATCTTCCCGATCGGCTTCACCCAAACCCACTCGTAAAGCTCGTCCACGTACCATTTGTTTTCGAGGCATCGATGAAACCAGGAGAACTTCCGCCTGATCGACTCCGCGCGATCCAAGTTTTGGTAAAACCGGAGCGTGGCCAGCATCACGATGATCGCGCCGACGCTGCTCACGGCCATGAGAATCCATTCGAAAGAAGCGGGCACGCGGGATTCGGCGCCATGATGGCCGATCACCGGCTCCAACCAGCCTTCAAGCCAGCTGAAGTGGGGAATTCCCAAGAAACCGCCGATCACGCTCAGGACGGCCAAAACCATCAATGGGGCGACCATCACCATCGGTGATTCATGCACATGGACGTGATGGGGATCGAAGCGCGGCTTGCCGAAGAAAGTGAGCGAGAAAAGCCGGGTCATGTAGAACGCCGTCATGAGCGCTGTCACCGCGCCGAGCGCCCAGAGGCCGACCGAGCCGTGAGGGGAGCTGAACGCGCTCCACAAGATCTCATCCTTCGAGAAAAAACCCGAGAATGGAGGAACGCCACAGATCGCGAGCCACCCCGCCGCGAAGACCAAAAACGTCTTGGGCATGGATTTTTTGAGCCCGCCCATCTTGAGGATATCCTGTTCCTCATGCATGCCGTGAATCACGCTGCCCGCACCCAGGAACATGAGCGCCTTGAAGAAGGCGTGAGTGATGACGTGGAAAACGCCGGCGCCGTAGGCTCCGACGCCGCAGGCGAGGAACATGTAGCCCAGCTGCGAGACCGTCGAATAAGCGAGGATTTTTTTGATGTCCCGCTGGGCGATCGCGATCGTCGCGGCGAAGAAGGCCGTCGCGCCGCCAATCACGGCGATGACGGTCATCGCCTGGTGCGAGAGGCTGAAAATGAAATTCAACCGCGCGACGAGGTAAATGCCGGAAGTCACCATGGTCGCTGCGTGAATCAGTGCCGAAACCGGAGTGGGGCCCGCCATGGCGTCAGGCAGCCAGACATAGAGGGGGATCTGCGCGGACTTTCCCATGCACCCCACGAAGAGGCTGATGCCGATCAAGGTCAGAAGCTCCGGGCTCGCCGCTAGATTTCCCACGGCCGGCTTCAGGGCGTCGAAGTCCAAAGTCCCGAACGCGTAAAAAATGAGGAACATTCCCACTAAAAACCCGAGATCCCCCACTCGATTGACGACGAACGCTTTTTTTCCGGCTTTGGCCTTCTCGATGTCCTCGTACCAGAACCCAATCAGGAGGTAGCTGCAAAGCCCCACCCCTTCCCAGCCCAGGAAGAGCAGCGGCAAAGAGGCGCCCATCACCAGAATCAGCATCGCGAAGCAAAAAAGATTCAGGTACGCGAAGAACTTCCCCGGAGCAGGGTCATGGCCCATGTAGCCGATCGAGTACAGGTGAATCAGCGACCCGATTCCAGTGATGACCAGGACGAAAAGAATCGACAGCACGTCGAGCCTGAGCGTCGCGTCCAGCTGAAGCGAAGCCACGTGAATCCACGGGAACAGCACTTGCTCGAGCATGCGCTGCTCGGGAGGTAGTCTCATGAGCTGGAAAAACAGCGTGAGCCCCGTGAGAAACGACATGAAAATCGCAGCCGTGGCGATGGATCCAGGAAGCATCGCGCTGGAGGCGTGGCCGTGTGAACTGCCGTGCGTGGGCGCGGAATGGCCCGCTTTGGAGGAGGCTGAACGCAAGTAGAGCAGGCCGTTGATTAAAAAACCCAGAAGCGGGAAGAGCGGAATCCAGGCAAGTGGCAGAAGCGGCGCGGTCATGATCCCTTACTCCCTCAGCAGTTGAATGTCGTCCGTGTCTACTGAACGCAGGGTTCGGAACATCGCGATCACGAGCCCCAATCCCACGGCCGACTCGGCCGCGGCGACGGTGATGATGAAGAACACGGCCATTTGGCCGCCCATTTGATGCAGTTCCTTCGAAAAAGCCACGAAAGTGAGGTTCACCGCATTAAGCATCAGCTCGATGCACATGAGGATCACGAGGATATTGCGTCGTAGCAGCACTCCCGCGAAGCCGATGAAGAAGATCGCGGCGCAAAACGAGAGGACTACCCAGGAATCCAATCCCTCGATCATCGCTTGCCCCCTCCTTTGACTTGTCGTTTTGCGATCGCAACGGCCCCAATGATCGCTCCCAGGAGCAGCACCGAGGTGAGCTCGAAGGGAAGCAGGTATTCCGAGAACATCAGTTCAGAAATGACCAGGGTATTGCCGCCCGCTGACTTCACGGCCTCGGCCGTGTAGGGACCGAGCACGCCAGTGATCGAGGAATGCTTGAAGCTCCAGGCGAAAACCCCGAAGAGTAACAGCGAGAGCAACCCCGCAGAAATCTTGAACTTCAAGGACGCCCGCTTCAAATCAAGCGTGGGCGAATCCGAGTTCAGCAGCATGATCACGAAGACGAAGAGAACCATGATGGCACCCGCGTAAACCAGGACTTGAAGTGCCGCGATCAAATGCGCTTGCAAAAGCGCGTACATCCCGGCGAAAGCGAAAAAGACCATGACCAGGCTGAATGCGCTGGAAACCGGGTTTTCCTTCAAGATCACCAGCAGCGAGCACAGGATCGCCAGGCTGGCGAAAGCGATGAAAAAAAGCGCGGGAGCGGTCATTTGTTGCCTCGCTGCTCGAGAAGGAACGCTTTGTCGTAAACTTCCCGATGGCTGGTGCTCATCTCGTAGATTGTGCTGAGCTTGATCGCGTCCTTCGGGCAGGCTTCCTCGCACATCCCGCAGAAACAGCAGCGCAGGACATCGATCTCGAACTTCACCGGGTACTTTTCCTTGTCAGGCCGCTCGCCCGCCTCGATGTGAATGCACTCCGCGGGGCAAACCGTGGGGCAGAGCATGCACGCCGTGCAGTTCTCGACGCCATTGGTCGCCTTGATGTAGTGCATGCCCCGATAACGCTCGGAATAATGGCGACGCTCCTCCGGGTATTGGATGGTCACTTTTCGGGCGAAGAACAGGTTCTTCAGCGTGATCCACAGCCCCTTGATGATCTCAATCAGGTAGATTTCTTGAAGGAGGCTTTTTTTATTCTTCACGAGCATGGCTTAAACCCATCCTAAGTAAATCAACGTCCCGGTCAGGAAAACGTTGAGGAGCGAAAGCGGCAGCATCACCTTCCACCCCAAATCCATCAGCTGGTCATAGCGGAACCGCGGCAAAGTCCACCGCACCCAAACGAAGAACCACATCATGAACGCGGTCTTGAGCGAGAAGGAAGTCACCTCAAAAAGGATGCGCATCCAATCATGGGCGACGCCTTCCATTCCCAGCGCCCCCGTCAGCGTCTCCAGCACCCAGTGCATCCCGGGAAGCAGCTGCCAACCTCCCAGGTAAAGCGTGGTGATCAATGCGGAGGCGGTGGTCATGTTGATGTATTCCGCCATGAAGAACAGGGCGAACTTCATGGACCCGTACTCCAGGTGGTAGCCCGCGACAATCTCGGATTCGCCTTCCGGCAAATCGAAAGGCAGCCGATTGGTCTCCGCGAATGAAGAAGTCAGGAAGATGAGGAATCCGATCGGCTGGATGAAAATCCCCCATTTCGGGATCGTAAGCGGCCCGAGCGTGAGCCAGGCCTGTCCTTGAGAGGCTGCGATGTCCCCCAAATGCAGACTCGAGAACGCCATGACGATCCCCACGACCGAAAGGCCCATAGAGAGCTCATAGCTGATCATCTGCGAGGAGCTTCGCAAACTTCCCAGCAATGCGTACTTATTGTTGGAAGCCCATCCGGCCATGATGATGCCGTAAACTCCGAGCGACGCGATCGAAAAAATATAGAGCATGCCGACGTTGAGGTCGGCCGCCTGAAAATGAATCTCCCGACCGAACGCCTGGATCGAGCTCGCGAAGGGAATCACCGCGAACGTCATGAACGCGGGCACCACCGAGACCACGGGGGCCAGGATGTAATAGAAGCGGTTCACGTGGCCCGGGACGGGGTCTTCCTTCCAGAGGAATTTCACCGCATCCGCGAGCGCTTGAAACAATCCGAGCGGCCCCACGCGATTCGGGCCGAGGCGGTTTTGCATGAGCGCCGCACCCCGGCGCTCGACCCAAGTCATCATCGGCACGACTTGCAGGAGCACGATCGCGATGAGCAGAGGCTTGCCGATCAGCAAACCCCAATCCAGGAGGGTATCCGCGGAGAAATCCATCAAGCCACCCCTTCCACGTCCTTAGAGAGCCCGGGTGACGCGAACGAAGAATCCCAGAGCAGGAAAAACTCGGTCAGCGACTTGGATTGGCCGAGCGGCAGAATCGCCCGGCGGTAGCGCTGTTCGTGGCCCTGCGAATTGATGACCGTCCCATCCTTCTCAGCGAAAGAGAGCCCCGGGAGCGCGACTTGAAATTCCCCGAGCTGAGACTTTTTGAACGCTCCGAATCCCACGGTGGCGCTGACGCCGCTCAATCGGGGAACGATGGCTCGGCCCCCGCCGAAAACGACCACGGCTTGTGTGCCCGGAGGCAGCTCTTTGAAGCCGGGGTATCCCAGCTTTTCCAATCCATGCAGATTCGCGGTCTTGTTCTTTCGTTTGAGGATCTGATCCTCATCCGCGTCATCCTTCGCCGAAAGGATGCCCGGGGTTCCGAAGTGGAAGAGCGGGGCGTCTTTCCAGCGCCTAGGGACAAAATCCAAAAGAAGCTGCGCTTCTTCTTGCGTGAGATCGGATCCCACGAGCACCGCGATCTTTTTGCCCTGGAGCAGCTGGCGCGCGCTTTCGACCGCCTGTTGCCACGACGCGGCTTGCAGGCCGTTTGAATCCCGGATCATGGGATCGCGCAAACGATCCTCGCCTTGAACGGAGCGGAAGTTGAACCGCCCTTCGTCACAGAGCCAATATTTATTGATCTCCATGTTCGTGCGGGGCAGGCAGCGCTCCATGATATTGCCGTCTTGGTGGATTTCCATGTTGCAGCCGCGCGAGCAACCTTCGCAAATCGTGGGAGTTTTTTTCAAATACCAGACTCGCTTTTTGAAGCGGAAGTCCTTGAGGGTGAGCGAACCGGTTGGGCAAACATCGGCGTAGTTGCCGGCGTAATCGGTCTCCAACGGGCGGCCGTCGATGGTGGTGATCTCCGTGTTGTTGCCGCGTTGTACGGCGACCATCTCGCGAATCCCGGCCACTTCATCGCCGAAGCGGATGCAGCGCGTGCAGTGGATGCAGCGGTTCATGTTCTTTTGGATCACGGGCCCCATGTCGAGATCCAGGTACGTCCGCCGCTCCTCGGTGTAGCGGGAGTAAGCGTCGCCGTAAGAGAATGAGGAATCCTGGAGGTCGCACTCCCCCGATTTATCGCAGATCGGGCAATCGAGCGGGTGGTTGATGAGCAAAAATTCCATCACTGATTTTTGATTCTGCTTGGCTCGATCGGATTGAGTGCGCACCACCATGCCTTCGGCAGCGGGAGTCGAGCAGGCCGTCTGGAGCTTGGGCATCTTCTCGATCTCGACCGTGCACATTCGGCACTGCGCGACGACGCTCAAACAGGGGTGATAGCAGAAGAAAGGAATCTCGATGCCGGCCTTCTTGGCCACCTCGATTAGGTTCTGACCCGGCGTGAACTCTACTTCACGGCCATCGATCGTGCACTTGGGCATTTTCCACCTCGGATATGCGCCTCGAAATCGGCGCGGAATTTTTTAACGAAACTCGTCACGGGCCCGGCGGCCGCGTCCCCGAGCGCGCAGAGCGTCTTCCCATTGATGTTGTCGGCGATCTCGAGCAGCAGCGGCAGATCCTGCTCCCGCCCATGGCCATGCTCGATGCGCTCGATCACGTCTTCCATCCACTTGCATCCTTCACGGCAGGGCGTGCATTGGCCGCAGGACTCATGCGCGTAGAATCGGGTGATGCGACCGATCAACCTCACGACGCAGTAATCCTCGCTGACGACCATGATGCCGGCGGAGCCGAGCATGGTCCCGATCTTCATGAGTGGCTCGATATCGAGGACGACGTCGATCTCATCCGGGGTGAGGACGGGCGCCGAGGATCCGCCGGGGATCACCGCCTTGAGCTTTCGATCATCGAGGATGCCATGGCAGTGATCGTAGATCAGCTCCCGCAGCGTCACTCCGCCCGCGGGCAACTCGTAAACCCCAGGCTTCTTGACGTGGCCGGAGACGCAGAAGAGGCGCGTGCCGCCGGACTTCTCGAGCTTGCCCAGCTTCGCGAACCATTCGCCGCCTCGATTGATGATGTGCGGGATGGCGGCGAGCGTCTCCACGTTGTTGACGATGGTTGGCCCCCCGAATGCCCCCGCCTGAGCCGGAAACGGCGGTTTCACGCGTGGTTCGCCCCGTTTTCCCTCCAGCGAGTTGAGCAAGGCGGTTTCTTCGCCGCAAATGTAAGCGCCCGCGCCGCGGTGGACCGTGAGATCAAACGTCGTCCCGTTCCCCAGCACGCTCTTCCCCAAGTAACCCGCCTCGTAGGCCTCGTCGATCGCTTGGTTCAGGAGCTTCGTCTCGCGCGCGTACTCGCCGCGGATGTAGATGTAACCTGCTTGCGCGCCGATCGCCCGGGCCGCGATGATCATTCCCTCGATCAAAAGATGGGGAGTGTAGCGCATGATATCGCGGTCTTTGAAAGTGCCAGGCTCTGATTCGTCGGCGTTGCACACCAAGTACTTCGGTTTTTTGGATTCCTTGGGAATGAAACCCCACTTCACGCCAGTGGGAAAACCAGCGCCTCCGCGGCCTCGTAAATTGGACTTTTTTACCTCATCGATGATCGCGTCCGGGGTCATCGTGAACGCTTTTTTCCCGGCCGCGTAACCGTTCATTTTTTTGAGGTAATATTCGAGCGGTCTCGACTCCTCGTTGAAATGCTGGATGAAAAGGGTTTCTGGTTCAGCCTGGCTCATGAATGCCTCTCCGGCGAGACTTTTCCGCCCGCGGCCAACGTCTCGATCAAGCGATCCATCTTGGGAATGTCCAGCTGCTCATAATAGTCGTGGTCCATCATCATGGCGGGCGCTGTTCCGCAAGCACCTAGGCACTCTTCCTCCATGACCGTAAACTTCTTGTCGGGCGTCGTCTCGCCACGGCGAACGTTCCACTTTTTCTCGCAATGCTGAACCAACTCCTCGGCTCCGCGAAGGACGCAGGCGACGTTCGTGCAGATCTTGAGGACGTGCTTTCCGACGGGCTTCAAATGGTACATCGTGTAGAAGCTCGCTACTTCGCGGACTTGAGCCGGATGAATTCCGATGTAGCGGGCCACTTCCTCGAGCGCCGCTGGGGGAAGCCAGCCTACCTCATCCTGGGCCGCATGAAGCGCGGGCAGCAGCAGCGCCACGCGGTTCGGGTAGCGGGGTTCCAGCTTCTTCATTTCAGCGTAAAACTTCTCCGAGAGGATTTTCTTTTCCATGCTCAACGGTCCAATTCTCCGGCGATGATGTTGATGCTCCCGAGGGTGGCCACCATATCCGCGATCTTCTCCCCCTCAGCCATCGGCGTGAGCGCCTGGAAGTGCCAAACAGAGGGGCCCCGGATCCTCATGCGATGCGCGCGTGGAGAGCCCTTGCTCACGATGTAAAATCCCATCTCGCCGTTCGCCGCCTCAAACTGCGTGTAGGCTTCGCCGGCCGGCACGTCAAAACCGGTCATGAAGAATTTGAAGTGGTGGATCATCCCTTCCATCGTGTTGTAGACCACCGACTTGTCGGGGATGCGAACCCGCTTGTCCTCGGACCAAATGGGGCCCGGCTTCATCTTGTCCGCGCATTGGGCGAGAATATTCAGGGATTGCCGGATTTCCTCGAGCCGGATCATGTAGCGATCGTAGACGTCGCCGTTCTTGCCGACCGGCACGTCGAATTCCACGTTACGGTAAAAAAGATTCGGCTGATCCCGCCGCAAATCCCGGTCAATCCCGGCAGCCCGAGCGTTCGGGCCTGAAAAACTGTACTGCAGGCACTGTTCTCGGTTGAATCTCCCGACGCCCACCGTGCGCTTCTTCCAGATCTTGTTGTTGGTGAGCAACCGATCCATCTCATCGATCACCTCGCGAGTACGTTTCACCCACTCCTTGAGTTCCCTCTCGAAACCTTCGGGCGCGTCGGCCATCATCCCGCCGATCCGGCTGTAGGAAGTCGTGAGACGGGCGCCGCTCAGTTTTTCAATCAGGGTGTAAGCTTCCTCGCGCTGATGGAAGCCATAGAGGAAAAACGAGAACGCCCCCAAATCGACGGCGTTGATGCCGATGCAGATCAGGTGATCAATCACGCGGGCGAGCTCGCAGCAGATCATGCGGAGCCAAACCGCGCGATCAGGGACTTCCACTCCCATGAGGCGCTCCACCGAAAGCGCGTACACGACGTTGTTCAGGAGCGCCGAGCAGTAGTTCAATCGATCTGTGTAGACAATGAATTGGTGGTAAGAGCGGTTTTCGCCGAGCTTTTCCTTGGCCCGGTGAGTGTAACCGAATTCACAATAGGACTTCTCGATCGTTTCCCCGTTGATCTTGGCGACCATTCTCAATGCGCCGTGCATCGCCGGGTGCGTGGGGCCGATGTTCACGATGACGCGCGAATCATCCCAGAGGTCATCCGGATCGTGGAAGGAGGCCGGGTGAGATCCCGGGGCGGAATGCTTCGGAAGATGAGGTTGAACGTCGGGTGAACGCATATTCCCGCTACTCCTCTAAAAGCCCGGGTTGGACCGCTTGGGGTTCGGTAAAAATCTGGTAACCCCGAAGCGGGTAATCTTTCCTCAAGGGATAACCTTCAAACCGCTCATCCATCAAAATACGCCTGAGATCCGGGTGTCCCTCGAAGCGGACCCCGAACATGTCGAAGACCTCGCGCTCCGCCCAGTTCGCGCCTTTCCAGACGGGGATCGCCGTGGGGACGGCCTCTCCTTCGGGAACGCGGACTTTGACTCGGATCCTCGCATGATGTGTGAGCGAGTAGAGATTGTAAACTACTTCAAAACGCGGATCGACTTCCTCATCCGTCGCCGTGATGTCCGAGAGAAAGTCATATTCGCAGCCCGGCTCTTCCTTCAAAAACTTTAAAATGGGAACCAGGGAATCCTTGCGCGCATACACGATGGGAACATCCGTGGGAGAGGACCAGGGAACGCGAACTTCCTCAACCGCCTCCTTGAATGCCGCTCGCAACGCTTCAATCTGCTTTTCCCAAGAATCCCTGAACTTCGGAATCCAATCGCCACCGTTCGTCGCTAAAGGGGTGCGGATATCCATGGCCATCAGCTCCTTTAAACCGTCGCCCGGGAAGGCAAGGGCGCCAAACCCGCCAAACGCCGCTGCGAATGGGTTTCACCCCGCTCGATTTTCTCTTGGAGCCGAAGAAGCGCGTGAATCACTCCTTCCGGCGCGGGAGGGCATCCGGGCACGTACACATCGACCGGGATCATCGTGTCGATCCCTTGAAGAACGCTGTATACATTGAAAATCCCGCCCGAAGAGGCGCAAGCGCCGAAGGACATCACCCACTTGGGATCGCTCATCTGGTCGTAAATCGTCTTGAGCACGGGAGCCATCTTCAAATTGATGATCCCGGCGACGATCAAAAGATCACTCTGTCGCGGCGAAAAACGAACCACTTCGGCCCCGAACCGGGACATGTCATAGTCCGAACAGAGGGTCGCCATCATCTCGATTCCGCAGCAACTCGTGCCGAACGGCAGGGGCCACAGGGAATTTTTTTGCCCCCACTGGACCAAATCGGCCAATCGAGTAGTGAAAAATCCCGAGGACCCGTCTTTGTTTGATGTCTTACTGGACCAACTCATGGCGCATCACTCCCATTCTAGCGCGCCCTTCCGAAGCACGTAGTAATAGCCAACCAATAAAATCCCAACGAAAATCGCCATTTCAAACAGGATGAAATGATTGATCGCGAGGTACTTCCGGTAAACAACCGCCCAGGGATAAAAGAAAATCACTTCCACGTCAAAAAGCAGAAAGAGGATCGCCACGAGGTAAAATCGCACAGAATGCCGGTGCTTCTCATGGCCGACCCCGGGGACGCCGCACTCAAAGGGCGTGTCTTTGCGCGGGTTATGCGTGCTCTTGCCGAGAAAGTGCGTGAGGATCAGCACAGCCGTGCCCACGCCCATGCCCACGAGCATGAGGACTAAAACCGGGATGTAATCCATAGATCTCTCAATATACCGCTCATCCTGAGAGTCGCTACCACAAAATGAAGCCGAGCGATTTCCCGGTGTAATCCAAGACGACTTCGGCGAATCCGCTGATCCCAATCAGCGGGATCAGGAGCGCCGCCAGAAAAGCCCGGCGCCATCCGACGGAGGACGCCGCCTGAAAGTGCGCCTCGCCTGAATCCGCGTCCTCGGATGAACCGATCAAGCCGTAAATCAACCGCATCGCCGCGAGGGTGTGAATGGCCATCGCAAAGAGCGCGAGCACCGCTAAAATCACGCACTGATGACGAAGCGCCGTCCCGATCAAGGCGAATTTTCCGATGAACCCCGGCATCGGAGGAAGACCAATGAAGCTGATTAAGAACAGGATCAAGCAAGTCGATTCAAGCGGCATCTCACGCAGCAAGCCGCCGAGCCGATTCAAGCGGTCGGTTTTTCGCAGCTCATAAAAATGCGAAAGCACGTAGAAAATGCCCGTCATCGAGAAAAGATGCACGGCAAGATTGTAGAGGATCGCGGAAATCCCCACCTGATCGAGCACCAGCAGGCCGATGAGCAGAAAGCCGGATTCCGAGATCGCGAGGCAACCCACCATGCGCTTCGCGGAAGTCTGGCGAAACGCCAAAAGCGCGCCGATCACCATCGTGAGGCCCGAGATCACGGCCACGGGCCGAGTCCAATCCCAATTCCCCACGATTTGCCAATATCCAGCTAATTCGGCTGAATTCGTCTGCGCGAACATCGAGAGCAGGAATCGGATCGCGAATGCGAAACCAGCGGCCCTGACCCCCATCGACAAAAAACCCGCGATCGGGGTGGGGGTTCCCTCCACCACGTCGGGAACCCAATGAAAAAACGGGAAGCTTCCCCACAAAAAACTAAGCGCAGTGAGGAAAAAGATCAGGATCAAAACCAATGATTCATTGGTCACTGCGAGGTTAAGCAAGGTGTGGCGGGCTTCGGTGATCGTGATGGTCTGGGTCCAAGAGAGCAAAAGCGCGAACCCATAGAGTAAAAACGCCATCGCGGTCGTCGAGAGGACTAGGTATTTGATCCCCGCCTCGATGGAGAGGGCGGAGTTCTTGCCGTAACCGGTCAAAAAAGAGCAAATCACGTTCATGAATTGAAACGCGAGAAACGCGAAGATCGTGCTCGTCGCCGAGGAGAGGAGGCACATCGCCAAAACGGCGGCCAGGATCAGCGTGTAAAACTCCGCCTTGCGGCGATCACTGATCTCGCGGGTGTGGTTGCTCGCCAAAATCGTCAAAACCGCGAGAGTGATGAAGAAAAGCTTGAAGAACAGCGAAAACCCGTCGATGACCAGCGCGCCGCCGAAGACTTTCTCAGGAGCGTAGCGGTATGAGAGCAGGGTTTGAATCCAGGCTCCCCCCAAACCCAGGAGCGCGGTCGGGAGCAGGAGCCGGTATCTCTCGCGGTAATAAGTGACCTCCCCGATCACCACGAAACCCAAAGTCACGGCCAGAATGATCTCAGGCAGGATGAGGATCATGGGCTGAGATCCAGGAGCGCCATGGCTGTGGGTTGAATCAAGTCCAGCAGAGGCTTGGGGTAAAGCCCGAAAAAAAGCATCGCCGCGAAAAGAGGGAGCAGGTAGGCCCTTTCCCTGAACACCAGATCCGTGAAACCGGCCGGCGGCTGGCGATCCCCCAAAAAAACCATCCTATACATGGAGAATAAATAATAAGTTGCAAAGAGCAGCGCGAAACCCGTGAAAACCACAATGATCGGGTGGACCGCGTAACTCCCAATCATGAGCAGCGCGTGCCCGACGAATCCCCCGAATCCCGGGAAGCCTAGCAGCGAGGCCACGACCGCCGCCGAGAAAAACGTCATCAAAGGCGCTTTCTTCGCGACCCCACCGATCTCAGCGAACTCGCAGTGCCCCACCCGCTGCTTCACCAAGCCCGCGAAAAGCCCGAACCCCGCTAAGCTCAAACCCAGCACGAGCTGCTGATAAATCGATCCCACCAGCCCCACCAGATTGAGGGAACCCACGCCGATCAAGGTCAAACCCACTTCGCTCACGCAAATGAAGGCCAATAGGACTTTGAGGTTCCCCTGCGCCAACGCGCACAGGCCTCCCATGATCAAGTTCACGGCGCCCAGACCGATGATGGACTCGGAGCTGAGGTCAACCACGTTGGAAAACAAGCTGTAACTGACTCGAATGAACAGATAAATCGCGACGGGCACGACGCCCGACGCAAGCGCCACGAAAACCGACGAAGGCGCCTCGCGCGCGGCCTGGGTGAACCACCCTTGAAACGGCCAGATCGGGGCACGCAGGGACAATCCAATACTAATGAGGATGAAAGAGAGGTGCGGCACCGAGAACGTATGGCCCAAGATCGCGAGGGTCTTGCCGTCGATTTTTTCCCCGGCTAAATCCCGGATCAAGAAAGTATGCGGCTCCACGGAGCAGTAGATCAAAAGAAATGCACCGAACAAAAGAGCGTTCCCTAGGGCGGCCGAGGCGACGGACTGGAACGCGGCTTTTTCCTTGCCGGGCCCTCCCCAGATCCCGATCAGGAAATAAAAGGGCAATGCGCTGAATCCCCAAAAGAAAAATTGAAGAAAAAGATCCTGAGCGCACAAGCTGCCGAGCAAGCTGGTTTGAACCAGCAAAAAAAGCGCGTGCATCCCCTTGGGGCTCTGTTTTTGATCCCATTCAAAGGAGATGAGGATGGGAAAGATGATCGCGATCAATAAAATGGGCAGAGCATTCAGGCCATCAACGCCGACTTGATAGTTGATCGCATAGGAGCCCACCCAATTGAAAAATTCCATGTTCTGCAAACCCGCAGTGGGACTCATCGAAAGCAGGATCAAGAACGCGCAAGCGCTTGAGAGAAGGCTTGGGATCAAGGCGAGCCATCGCGAAATCGCCGGGGCGAACCCCCCGAGTTGAATCACCGCGCCGATCACGGGTAAAAAAATCATGCATGTAATGAGATGGCTCATGACGTTCCTCTCGCTAAGTTTTCAGGAAATAAAGCAGCAATATCAAAACCGACCCCGCCACCCCCACTAAATACCACCGGACATCATTGCCTTGAGCCCAGAGCAAGAAAGTGGAGGGCCATTCAATCACCTGCCGGGACGCGATTCGAAGCCCTTCCGAAAAACGTTCATCGGCCGCATTCACCGCTCGTGCCGTGCGCTGAATGCCCGTCTTGGAGATCCAAGGCAACCCACGATCCCAAATCCAACGGTCAAATCCCTGATCGATCCAGCGCCCCAATCCAAAAATCCGCTGCCTGAGCGTTAAATAAAACCAGTCCACTCCATAACCGCCGCTCACCCAAGCAGAAAAACGGGGGAGCCCGGATAAAGTCGTTCGCCCCCAAAAGTCGGTCTCACCACGCATCGAAAGGGCCGCGAAAAGCAGCGCGATCAACGGGATGAACGCAGAAATGGAAAGAGCGGTGATGTAAACAGGGTCATCCATCTGAAAAACCGTTGCCGCTGGGAAAATCATCCCCATCAACGAGGGTAGGAAGCTGTCCATTCCCGCCGGCAATAATTCTCCCGTAAAAGACCCGCTCCAAATCCACCCTAGGTTCATGACCGCGAAAAGCAGCGCAAGAGCCGGAAAGCCGGCGTTCGCCGCGCTGTTTTCGGCCTTATCTGAGCCGCGGATGGTTTTGACCAGCATGAAAGCGAGTTTCCAAAGCAAAAGGGCGTGCGCGAAAAAACCCAGCCCGATCAGCGCAGTATAGACGGGATGCTCCTGAGTTTTCATGAAGATCAAAAGCCAGGATCGCGCCGGTAAAAAACCCACCACCCCAATCCAAGCCGGGATCGCCAAAAAAACGACGAGCTTGAATCCCCTGCTTGAAATGCCTTCCTTCTTGAGCCGCTCTCCCATGACCATCACCGCGAGGCTCCCCAGGCAAGCCGCAATCAAAACTGAAAGGGAAGCTCGGATATCCGAAAACACGAGCGCGCTCGCCGCTAAACTCCAGCTGGAAATCAAAGCTGAGCGAAGAACTCCCCTCCATTCCAAGATCCACAATCCTGAGAGCGCCGAGAAAAAAGCGGAAGCGAGCGTGACCCAGCCAAAAATGATGAAAACATCCGAAGTCCTGATCTGAGCCTCCAAGCGGACCAAGAGAGCGAATGTGGAAACTGCGGGGAGAACTTGCGCGAACCATTCCACCCGATCCGAGGAGACTTTAAGGTAGGAATTCAATCCACCGATCACCGGGAAAGGTTGGAGTTGAAACCAGGCTCCCGCCAAAAGCAGCGCGCAACCCAACGAATCGACGCTGTTGGTATCCGCCAGGCTCAGCCACAAAGGCGAGGCGTCCCATCTCAATCCCGTTCGGGCGCCCGCCAAAACGCAGGCTCCCAGCAGGCAAAGCATCACGCCGCTCAGCTTCTCCCAAGCCAGGCGCATCACCGCGGGACTCCCCCCGAGGGCGAGCAACCCCCCGAGCGAGGTCACTCCCATTCCGAGAATCGTCAGCCAAGGCGTCAATGAAATCCAAGACAACGTCACGCCCGCCAAGCTGATCCATGTGGAGGCGGCGAAAACCAAACCGCGATCCGTTTTTGAGAACAAGCCCCGATCCAAAACCAAGCCCAGGCTGAGCAAGCCCAAGAGCAGCACCATCAACGAAGCGACGCCGTCTTGAAGGATGCCGACCAACACCGCGCCGGACTGCGAATGCGGCAAAATCCAACCCTTCGACCAAATCAAGGATTGAGTCGGAGCGTGGATGAATTCACTCAAGCTCCAAATGAAAACCGAGAAAAAAGCGAGCCACGTGGCGCCGAGCACCCAGGGGATTTGCCTCGGAAACCTGCGAGTGAGCCATCTGGCGAAAAAACCGGAGAAACACAGGATGAAGAGGAACCAGCTCAAGAGCTGGGAGAATTGCGTTTCGAGCTTCATGGCGCCGGCCTCTCAGCGGGAGCAGGGGCCTTCCTCTTGAGCGCGAAAAATCTCATCGCCAGCGCGCAGCCCGTGACGAATTGGATCACTGAGCTCAGCACGATGAAGTAGCCGAAAAGATTTCCCAGGACCCTTTGATTGGTCATCATCCCGGAGGCCACCGACATGACCGCCGCGCCCATGACCAGCAGCTGTATTCCGATCATGAGTCCCAACAAAGTTCGGCGGGTAAACGCACAGATCAGCCCCATCCCCCCCAGAAAAAAGGCTAGAATGAGGACTTCCATCTCAGGAATTCCCCCCTTCCATGGGGCCATCATTCGCCTGAGTGGATCGCGCGACGATCCCGGCCCCGATCAAGGTGACGAAAAGCATGAGCGCCAAGAGGGTCAATGAAACTCCGTGCTGGTTGACGAGGCTCATGCTGAACTCCGCCGCGTTCGTCTCCGGCCCTACGGCGGATCGATCTTCGTTCAGAGGCGAAAAAGAAGCGCTGAACCAGGAGAGGGCCGAAAAACCAATCCCAAGAACGAGGGAAATCAAAGGAATGCCCCATCTCTTCCCAAGCGACCGGCTGGGGGAGGATCGATACTCCCCGAACAAAACTGCGAAAAAAACGAAACCCAAGGCGATCAAAGTGCAGCTCAGCCACTGAATCATGGCCAAAGTCTCAAAATCCAAAATCAAATAGATCGCCCCCACGCTCGTTCCGGCGAGCCAAAGAGCCAAGATCGCGACGTAGATATCAGCTGAAAAAGCGGCGAGTAGAGTAGAGCTGAAAGTCAGGGCTGCGAAGAAGTAATAGGCGATCATTCATTCTTCCTCAATTTGCTTGCGCATCGCCGCCCAAACCTCGCGTTGCTGAGCGGTCACTTGACCCAAACCGAAATGGACGATCAATCCATCCAAGGACTCCACTGAGCTTTCGTACTGCTTGGTGTGCTTCAAGGATGCGGGCTTGCAGACTTCAACACACAATCCGCAAAACATACACCTTGAAAAATCGATATCAAAAGATGAAACCCAAATTTTGCTGGAATTCGCGGCGGGCTCGGTTTGAACTTGGATGCATTTCGAGGGGCAGAGCCGGGCGCAATCCCCGCAACCCGTGCACCGCTGAATGTCGTTCTCGAGCAATCCCCGCGAACGGGGGGGCAATTCATCCGCGGTCCGGGAGGAAATCGGATCCGGGTACTGCTCCGTGACTTCGCGATGGTGCTCGCCGAGGCTCAAGAGGTAAGGGAAAACGGAGCGGCAGGATCGCCACAATGACCGGAGCCCGAGCAGCGAATTCCTCACCTTAGACCAACTGGCCGAAAAAATGGAGTTCGTCACCAGAAGTACCCCCAAAGGCTGGAGGCGATGAGCGAAAAAAGCGCAAGAGGGCTCAAGACCTTCCAAGCAAAGTCGGTGACTTGATCCACGCGGCTCCTGGGCAACGCGATCGAAATCCAATGAATCAACAGCATGAGGATGAGCGTTTTAAAGAGAAGCCAACTGAGCTCTACCAGGGGAAGCCATGACTCGTACTCACCGCCGAGCCAGCGGGCCGTCCAATCCTCGCTCAGATTCCACGCGCCTAAGAACAAGACGACCGAGATCAAGGACCACAGAAAAAACGCGTAAAAACGCCCGAATTTGAAAAAACTCAACACCGGCCCCGAGAACTGCTCGGAGAGGCTGTCGATTCCCGACGTGGCCATGGGGGGAATCGAAAATGCGGTGAGCCCGCCCATCATGAAAACCGAAAATGAGATCCACTGGAACGGATTCGAAAAAATTGACCATTCCCACGGGTACGCGCCTTGAGCTGCGACAAGCGCGCTCCATTTGAAGCTGCCGGCATGAATCCCAATACTGAGGAGCGCGACCCAGGCGGGGAAAAAACCTGAGATCATCTGAGATGCGATTCGGACCCCGCTCAGCCAGCTCACCACCGAATCGCGGCTGAGGCCGAAGAGCAAAAGCGAGAATCCGAAAATGGACGCTGACCAAAACGGGAGAAGCGCGCTCAAGGGGCGATCCACCAGGATCAGTTTGGAGCCGATCGGCAAAATCGCGACCGTTGAAAAAAGCGCCATCGCGTGCATGTAAAACCACAGCGACTCATCCCATTTCCAGGAGAGAGAGCTTCTTTTCTGCAGCAGCTTGAGCCAATCCGCGAGGGGCTGGAAGATGCCGGCTTTCCCGGCCCGGCTCGGTCCGACGCGGGCCTGCAAATCGGCCGCGAGCTTCCTGGAGATATAATGGAAGAAATAGGCCGAAGGAGTGAGCACCAAAGCGTAGATGCTTAAAAGCGCGATCACGGAGATCACGAGGCTTGGCGTGCCCTCGGGCAAACGATAGAGGGATTGCCAATGATTCATCGGTCCACCTCGGCGATGCTGATGTCCAAGCTCGCGATGAGCACGGGGAGATCCTCAACCAATGTCCCGGGGAAAAGCTCCGGCAACAGCAGAATGGCGAACGCGCTGGGCGTCTTGAACTGGACGCGCTGGGGTTTTTCACCCCCGCTTGAAACTAAATGACATCCTAATTCACCCCGGGTCGTCATGACTTTGAGCCATGACTCACCAGCAGGCACGCGAAAAGGCTCATCCATGTTCTTGTGAGATTTGGAGCTGATAAACGGCCCCTCGAGAGCCGAGCCCATGAGTTCCCTGAGTTTTTGAACGGACCTGAAAATCCCGTCCATCCGATGGCAATAGCGCGAGTAAGCGTCCCCTTGCAGCGAATGAAGCCCATACCTGGCCGCCTGATCCGCGCTGACTTCCCCCACTGAGCGCGTGCGATCGATGAAAATCCGGTTCTTTGAGAGGAGGTCATTGTACTCCTGCATGCGGAGGAGGATCAGGTCGCAAAACTCTGCCGTCCTCTCCAGGAATCCCTCGGTGACATCAGCCGTCACCCCGCCGTAGCGCAGAAAATGCAAAGAGAAGCGCGCGCCCGCGATGAGTTCAAAAAGATCCAGGATCCGCTCCCGATCCCTGAGCGCGTAATGAAGCATTGTTTTGGAATTGAGCGCCTTCGCCATGCGAGCGAGAAAACTCAGGTGCGACTGCACGCGAGTCAGCTCAGCGAGCAGCTCCCGCACGAAACGGGCGCGCTCCGGAACTTCGATTTGAGCGACTTCCTCAACCGCGGAGCAGAGCGCCAGCTCCCCGAAAAAAGAATGTTCCGGATCGAGGTGGCCCGCGAGGACCAATGCCCCTTCCCAGTCACTCGCCTCAATCGAACGCTCCAAACCCCGGTGCAGGAATCCCGTCTCCACCTCGCCCGAAACGATGATCTCCCCATCCAAGCGCAAATGCAGCCGCATCGGCTCAACCAAGAAATCGTGGTACGGGCCGATGGTCCATTCGCTGTAATCCGTGGGGAATGTCTCATCCGTCAGGAAATTCATGAGGAAACGGCCTTCGGGGACTCGCTGAAGACGAGATTGAATCTTTGGGCCGCCTCTTTTTCAAAAATTTCCGCGGCGCCCCAAAAACCCCGGATTGAAGGAAGGGTGATCCCGCCTTCTTTGGGGATCGGCACCGCGCTCCTGAGGATCAATGGACCTGAACTCCCCCTGAAAAAATAGGTGACGACGAGGGCGTCGTCCACTTGCATGACTGAAATATTTTCCAAAAAATCGTACCCCAGGGATTCTTCTTCACAAAGAAGGCGGGCCACGGATTCAATGCCTTCCACCTTTAACCAGATCAGCGGCAGACCGCGTCGGCCGAATTTCTGCTCCTGCAGAATGAATCGATTGAACGATTTGCGGAGTTCAGGCGAGGATGCCGTGCTTTCCACGAGCCCTCCCGCGGATCTTGGATTGAAGACGAATCAAGCCATGCATGATGGATTCCGGGCGCGGAGGGCAACCGGGAACATGTACATCCACCGGAACGACTTGATCCGCTCCCGATAAAACGACGTCAGGCGCATGCTGGGCGAACGGCCCTCCGCTATTTGAGCAAGCTCCGACCGCCATCACGTACTTCGGCGTCAACATCGCCTCATACAAGGCCCGGAGATGAGGGGCGGCTTTTTGGGATACGGCGCCGCAAACGATGAGCAAATCGGCTTGGCCGGGCGTCTCTTGCGGCAAGCAGCCGAATCGCTCCAAATCATAGCGACACCCTTGGGCGCTCAGGACTTCATTGGCGCAACAACCCGATTGAGCCGTGATGTACCAAAGCGACTGCGAACGAGCCCACTCCAATGCCCGATCGATAGTGGAAAGAAGCAGCGTCCCGCTCATTTTTTAATCCCTTTGCTCGATGAAGAATAGGATCGTAGCCAACTTAGATCCCCTTTCTTCACTGAATAAAGTAGACCCAATCCCGCAAGCATCGCAATCCCTGCGATCAATAATAATCCCGTTTTATCCGGAGCGAGCGGTGCCGTCGCGCAAGGAATCAAGGCGACGATCATCATGATCAAGATGAGCGCTGAATTCACCGCGAAAAAAAAACGCGGGTTGATCCTCTGGCCCAATTGTGAAGGCGAGATCTGGGGGAGTTGGGAAGCGGAAATCGATTTTTCGTGATTGCGCGAAAAAAGCTTGGATAAGGCGCGAAGACCCAGGGGGATGCTCAGGGCGAAGATTGCCGCCCCATAATATATGGAGTAACCGCTCCAGGTGCTCGACATTGGATGAGCCCAGGCTACAGAAGTTGAAATTGCGTGTCAAGCTCGGTAGGGTCCCGCGGTGGCCTCAAGTCGGATCGAAGATCTCGTCAAATCAGCCCGCGATTTAAATGAACCCATCCGCGTGAGCGGGGGAAACCTCTCCGCATACTCGCTCTGCGCGGCGAGGTGGCTTTCGAGCTCCGTGAAATCGGCGCATCATCAGGGATTGATCATCGCCCCGAGCGCTGAGCTCGCACTCCTGCTCGCGGAAGACTGCCGATTTTTCCTGGGATTGCTGGGTGTGGAAATCGCCGTCCTTGAGTTTCCGACTTGGGAGCAATCCCCGTACAGCCCCATTTCCCCCTCAATTCGGACCCGCCTCTCGCGCCTATCAACCTTGAGCGCCCTTCATCATGAGGCTCCGGCCTCTCGCCTCATCGTGACGACGATTGAAGCGGCGGCGCAAGCCACCTTGCCCCCGGTAAAATTTCTTCAAAGCGCGATCACTTTGATCGCGGAAGAATCCATCAAATCGCGCGAGGCTCTTGCGGAGCGGCTCGGAGCGATCGGTTACCAGCGCGTAGACACTGTTGAGGATCCCGGAACCTTCGCGATTCGGGGAGAAATCATCGATCTTTACCCTCTCGACCGCAAACAGCCGATCAGGATTGAACTCTTTGACGATTTGATCGAGAGGATGAGGGAATTCGACCCATCGAGCCAGCGCGCCTCCACGCCCCTCAAGCGCTGCCAGGTTTTTCCCGCTCGTGAAGTCTTGATTCACGGCGAAGCCTCCAAGACGCTTCGCGAGAGAATCAAGCTCTTCTCCGATGAAAATGGAATCTCCCGCTCTGTTCGCGATCCTTTGCTTGAATCCATCCAAAACGGGATTTATCCGGAACAGGCTGACGCGTGGGCCCCTTTCGCCTATGAAAACTCAGCGACGCTTTGGGATCACTTGCCTGAGTCCACCTCGGTTTTTTGGTATGATGAGCTGGGCTGCGATCAGAACTGGGATCAATTCATCGCCAAGCAAAAGGAGTTCGGTCCTGAAAGGATCATCCCTTCCCCCGAGGCTTTGTTCCCTTGGAACTCTGAGCGACATTCGTTGGCGCGCTCCAAGACGCGCTTTTATTTTGATCGCCTCGAACTCGCTTCGCTCGAAGAAAAAACGGAAGAGCCCGAAAATCAGGAAACATCGCCGCGGCTGACCGACCAACATCGAATTTCCATCAAGGGAAATTCCGATCTCATGAATCAGTCCAAGCCCACCTCCAAGACCAGCGCGCAAAACACCTTGGATTCCCTTCAAGACCGATTCGCGCTGTGGGACCGCCAAGGGTTTGAAGTCCACGTCCTCGCTTCCACGCAAAGCCAGGTGGATCGAATCCGATTTCTGCTCCAAGAGCGCGACATGCTCTCCGCTCGCATCTCGGTGTCTCAAGGCCATCTGAACGAAGGGTTCCGCTGGCCCGCCGAAGGCCAAGTCTTCATCACCGAAAACGAGATTTTCGGCTCCAAGCGCGCCCGGAAAAATCAAAGCGCCACGAAAGATTGGATCGGCCTTCAAGCGCTCAGCGACTTGGCGCCGGGAGACCGAGTCGTGCACCGCGATCACGGGATCGGTCTTTACCAGGGCTTGGTTCGGTTAAACCTCTCGGGAGCGGCGAGCGATTTTCTGCTGCTCGAGTACGCGGGCAAGGACAAGCTTTACGTCCCCGTCTATCGGATGAACGTCATCCAAAAATATTCAGGCGGCGAAACCGCCGCCCTGGATCGCTTGGGCACCCAGCAATTCGCGAAGGCTAAAGAGAAAGCCAAGGACTCCATCAACAAGCTCGCGATCGATCTCGTTCGGCTTTACGCGGAACGCGAAATCCGGCCGGGAACGAGGTTTTCTCCGCCTGATTCATTGTTCAGCGAATTCGAGGGGAAATTCCCGTTCGATGAAACCCCGGATCAGCTCAAGGCCATTCAAAACGTGATGGAGGACCTTGAATCAGGAAAAGCCATGGATCGATTGGTCTGCGGCGACGTGGGCTATGGAAAAACAGAAGTGGCCATCCGCGCCGCTTTCAGGGCGGTTACCGAGGGCAAGCAAGTGGCCGTCCTCGTCCCGACCACGATTCTGGCCTACCAGCATGAGCTCTCCTTCAAATCCAGGCTCAAAGATTATCCGATGGCCGTTGAATCGGTATCGAGGTTCAAATCCCCCAAGGAGCAAAAGGCGGTGATCGACGCGCTCGCCGCGGGAAAGATCGATATCGTCATCGGAACTCATCGCCTCCTCTCAAAAGACGTCCGCTTCAAGGATTTGGGCCTAATCGTGATCGATGAGGAGCATCGCTTCGGCGTGGAGCACAAGGAGCGCCTCAAAACGCTCAAGGTCGACACTCATGTGCTCACCTTGAGCGCAACGCCGATACCCCGGACCTTGCACATGGCGCTTTCCGGGCTCAGGGACATCAGCCTGATTCATACGCCCCCGGTGGATCGCCTCCCCATTCGGACTTTCGTCTCGAAACTCGATGACGATTTGATCCGGAAATCCATTGAGTTTGAGCTCCAACGGGGCGGGCAGGTCTTCTACCTTCACAACCGCGTGCAGACGATTTACGAACGCGCCAACCACCTCAAGGAGCTGATTCCCAATGCGCAGCTCTCCGTGGCGCACGGTCAGATGCCAGAGACCGAACTCGAAAAAGCGATGCTCGAATTCTATGAGCGCCGATCCCAAATCCTGATCTGCACCTCCATCATCGAGTCGGGCCTGGATTTGCCGCTGGCCAACACCTTGATCGTTGAACGCGCGGACGCATTGGGATTGGCTCAGCTTTATCAAATCCGAGGGCGAGTGGGGCGCGGCGACCGCCGAGCTTACGCCTATCTGATGATCCCCTCGGAGGGGGCGATCACCGAAGACGCCAAAAAAAGGCTCGAAGTCATCCAAAAATTCGTGGAACTGGGGAGCGGCTTCAGCATCGCTTCGCACGACTTGGATTTGCGGGGCGGGGGAGATCTGCTCGGAGCCCAGCAATCTGGGCACATCGCAGCGGTGGGATTTGACCTCTATACGGAGCTTTTGGAGGAAGCGATTGCGGAACTAAGGACCGAGGAGTCCACCCCGAAACTCAAGGAGCCCGAGATTCAAATTCCATGGCCCGCGTTTTTGTCCGAGGATTACGTCCCGGACATCCATCAGCGGCTCTCCCTTTATCGCCGACTCTCCGGGGCGACCGATCAAGCGGAGCTCACCTCCCTTGAAGAAGAACTCCAGGATCGATTCGGAAAACTCCCCGAGGAGGCCATGAATCTCCTGGTCTTGATTCGGCTCAAGCAACTTCTCAAAGCGGTTGGCATTGAATCCATGAACGTGGGAAAAGAAAAGATATCCTTGCTCATCGGGGATCTCCAAGCCGTCGCCGCGTCTGGAACGCCGTCCTCCCACCGTCTCGATCCCGTCAAAGTAGTGGCGCTCGTGACCGGGCAACCGCGCCAATATCAACTCACACCCGATTCCAAACTCGTGATTCAGTTTCTACCGTCCGATTCCTCTTCCCCTTCGACGCGCCATATCAGCGATTTGCACTTGCAGCTGGAAAGTCTCTTTAAAAAAATTTCCCTCGCTGATAGCCTTAAAGAGATATGAAAATTCAAAAAATCCTTGGGATTTCGTTGGGGGTTCTGGCAAGCGCCGTGAGCGCGAAAGCGGCTAAAGAAGTCGCGCGCGTCAATAATCAAATCAT
Source organism: uncultured Bacteriovoracaceae bacterium (assembly GCA_964563795.1). Lineage (GTDB taxonomy): Bacteria > Bdellovibrionota > UBA1018 > UBA1018 > UBA1018 > CAZLYB01. Next base: position 199,991 of record CAZLYB010000002.1, read on the forward strand.
CACGCTCGAGGACTTCGACAAAAAATACCGGGAGAGCCTCAAATTTTTCCAGAACAACGCCCCGAGCAAGGAAAGCGTCTTGGACGACATGATCAAGCGCGAGACCGCCGTCCAAAAAGCGAAGGAAAAAGGCTTGGACCGCGATCCCGAGATTCAAGACCGCATCAAGACGGTCCTCTATCATGCGTTGATCGAGAAAGAACTCACCCGCGAATTCGAGAAAATTCAGATCTCCGATGATGAAGCGAAGGCGAATTACTCGAAAAACCCCGAGATTCGAACGAGCCACATCTTCCTTTCCGTGAAGCCGGGGGCGGGCCAGGACGAAGACCGCAAGACGCTTGAGAAGCTCAAGACGATTCAAAACGATTATCTCAAGGACGGCAAGACGAGTTTCGCCGAAGTGGCCCAGAGATTCTCGGAAGGCGTGGCGGCCCCATTCGGCGGGGACATCGATTTTCAAACACGCGATAAGCTCGATCCTGCTTATTACAGCGCCGCTCTTCAGTTGAAGAGCCCGGGCAAGATCAGCGGAATCGTCCGCTCCAAGCACGGCTACCACATCATCAAGCTCACGGCCGTGAAGTCCTGGGCCGAAGCCGATCATGCCGAATGGAAGAGAAAACTGTTTGATGAGAGGCGCTCCCAGATTTTCGACCGCTGGATCGCCCAGTACGTCAAATCAGCGCGCGTGAGCAAGAACCTCGCGTTAGTCCAGGACTCGAAGCCCTCCGCCCCGGCGGCCGGGCCCTAGCCGCTTCTCGCGATTACCGCCCCACGCACCGAATATCTTTTGAGTTGGTGCGGATGTCCTCGAAGACGTGGCCGGCTTGCGTAAAAAAGTACCAGGCGTTCTCTCTCCAAAGGGAGTAAAGGGTCGCGGTCCAGTAATTTCTGTTTTCATCCATGTCCGGCAGGACCGCCTTGATGCCGTCGATGTCGGCCTGGAGCCAGTCCGAACGCGTCGGCAATCTCCAGCGAACTGCCGGGCTGCTAACGGTCGCTACTTTGCCCATGTATCCCTTCGTTTCACTATAAACCCCGGTCGTCCAGTCCTCGGCCCCGATCGCTGGCGAAATCCCGGCCGCCTCAGCGCAGTAACTGAGCGCAGTCGGATAGGAGGGCTGCTGGGCCACGTTATTGCAGAAACCGGAAACGTCGCCTGCTTCGGCGTTCCCAGCGGCTTTGCACCAATTGTCGGCCCCCACGATGTCGCTCCAGAGCAGGCCCGTTCGCTGATCCTGCCAAATTTCCTTGCCTGCGGCGGTGCGGGTGACGAGTTTCCAGATTGATTCGCCTTGAATCCCTTTGGTCGTTGAATCCCAGGTCGAGGTCGCCGCGTTCTGAGCCGCGCAATGAGTGATTCGGGCAGCCACTGTAGTTTGGGTGGTCCCGCAAGTTGCCGCGGGTCGCGAGGCGTGCACGGCGTTCGTGCAGGTATGGAGGTTGCCGCCCCCTCCGTTGCAACCGCGAGTGGTATCCCACCAGCCGTCGTCGTCAGCTGAAATCTGCGGAATTTCCCTGAATCCAGCTGCGAGGTTTCCAGAAGATTTTTCGGAACTCAGCGTGATTTGAGTGGTGCCCACCGTCCGGTGAACCATGGAGTATATCTCATCCCCGAAGCTACGCGTCCCGCTGACGCCGAGGACGGTGCTGCCTGATGCGATGACTGAGGCGGTGGGGAGGTTGCTCACTGTGCCGTTGTAGTAACCGGCTCCAGGAAAAGTGACCGAAGCGTCGAAAGCCCCTCGATTAGCCATCGTCCCGGTGAGCATAATCCCTTGGCCGTTCCAAAATTCTTTTCCGGACAAAACATCGGCGATGCCGGCGGGATTGGTTGCTGTTCCCTGAACCGTGGTACCCGAACTGCCGCTTCCCGTGCTTACGGGCCCAACGACTTCCGCTTTACACCCCCAAAGGGCAAAAAGCAGGGCAAAAGCGAATGGAGCTTTGAAAGAGACTCTCTTCTTATGAAACATACGTACCGCCTTAAAGAAAGAACGAGTTCCTTCTTTAATTTTAACGCTTGATCGCTTATTTAAAAATGTGTCCGGATGGACCGTGTGTCCGCCGCGTTGGCCTTGCTTCACAGCGGCCTTGAGATATGACATAACTAGAAAATTATGGGCCTTTTCATCCTTTTCCTCTCCTCCTTTATATACGCCCCGCACAGCTACGCGAAACCCGTGGTCATTGAGCGGCTGGAGGCTTCTGTCAATTCTGGCCTGATCCTCAAGTCGGATTTGCAGGAATTCAGGAGCACGGAAAAACTCCGCACCCAACTCGACCCTCTTTTCAACGGCACTCCCTTGGCGAGCTCAGGCAAGTCGGCGAAGAACGAGGAGATCATTAAGTTCTTGGTGAATGAAAAAATCATCTCCCTCAAGTTCCCGGTCAGTGACGGGGAGGTCGAGCAGGAGATCAATTCCATTCAATCCTCCAATCGACTGACCCGGGACACCTTGAAGCGGGCGATCACCGACCAAGGATTCAGTTTTTCGCAATATTTTGAGCTGATCCGAATCAGCACGAGCAAACGAAACCTGATTGACCGTGAGATCCGGCCCAAGGTGAGCATCTCGGAGGATGACATCCTCAGTTATTACGCGATTCATTACCCCAACAGCGCTCCGGCCCCGAAATCCTACCACCTCAAGATCATCTCGATTTCCACCAAGAGCTTCAAAAAACCCGCTCTCGCGCAGGAAGCGGCGGTGAAAGCCCGCTCTCAGATCAAGAAACCGGACGATTTCGAAGAGGTCGCACGGAGTTTCAGCGACGGCCCAACCGCGTCCACCGGGGGAGAACTCGGAGTTCTTTCGGAGGAGCAGATGTCGCCTCTGATCCGGGAAGCCCTCAAAAAACTCAACTCAGGCGAAGTGAGCCCGGTGTTCGGCAGCATCAAAGCGGGGGGGTTTTTCATCCTGAAGCTCGCTGGCGTCCAGCTCGCGGAATCCGAGCGCTACCAAAAAATCAAAGAGGAAATCCGCGCTAAACTCGCCACCACCGAATATCAGCGGCAGATTGACTTCTGGCTAGAAAGAGAAAAACAAACCGCCTCGGTTCACCTCGCTCCCGAAGAGGGAACCGTCGCTCCACCCGCTCCATCGGACACCCCGAGCGCAAAACCCGGGAAATGAGCTGGCCGACTTTTCTCCTCACGCCGGGTGACCCCGCGGGCATCGGCCCTGAAATCACCTGGAAACTCATTCAATCCGGGATCACGAAAGAACTCGGAATCCATCTCCTCGCCGTGGGGCCGAGAGCGCCCTTCAAAAAGATGGGCGTTCCGCTGATTGAAGTCCACCCGGAGGACCCGCTCAGCTTCAAAAATGACGGTTCTGACGCCGGATTGTACCTGCTTGCGGCGCCGGAAAAATCCCCTCGCGGCCGATTTTTGCCGGGCTACCAGTCAGGGTGGGCGATTGAAAAAGCGGTGAGCCTCCTGTTTGAAAAGGATCCCACGCGCCGACCCCGAGCACTGGTCACGGGCCCGATCAGCAAGGAGCGCCTCCAAAGCGGGGGCTATCCCTACGACGGCCACACTGAGATGCTCGCGGAACTCTGTTCGCGTCATACGCGCCGGCGTTACTCGCCCACGATGATGCTCGCCAATGATTTGCTGCGTGTGAGCCTCGTCACCACGCACTTGGCGCTCAAGGAGGTCCCTCGCGCCGTCACGCCAGCACGGTTGAAAAAAACGATCCTGCATACGGCGGAATTCCTCCGGGATTGCGCGGGAATCTCGAAGCCGCGAATCGCGGTTTGCGCGCTCAATCCCCATGCCGGAGAGGCCGGGATTTTCGGAAAAGAAGAAATCCGCGTCATCACCCCGGCCCTGAAAAAACTGAAAATCCAGGGGCGCGGAAGCTTTGAGCTCTTCGGTCCCGCGCCAGCCGATACCCTTTTTGCCCAACATCGCCTGGGAATGCATCCCCAAACGGGGAAGGCGGGCTTGTTTGACGCGGTCGTAGGGCTTTACCACGACCAAGCCCTGATCCCGGTGAAGCTCCTTGATTTCCCACGCACGGTGAATATAACTCTAGGTTTGCCCTTGCTCCGGACCTCCGTGGATCATGGAGTGGGTTTTGACATCGCCGGGCAAGGCAAGGCAGACCCATCCAGCTTGATCTCCGCCCTCAGGCAAGCCGTGAAACTGGCGGATCGGAGAATTGAATGACGCTGCAAATCCCTTCTCATGTGTTCAGAGAATATGACGTCCGTGGAATCGCGGGCAAAGACCTCACGCCCGAATTCGCCAGACTGCTGGGCCGCGGCTATTCAAAGATGCTTTTTGATCAAAATGGCTCCAGCCGAGCGCTGCGCGTCTCGGTCGGGAAAGACTGCAGGCTCTCCAGTGATGCGTACGCCGAGGCTTTGATCCAAGGGATGATTGAACAAGCCCCCGAAGGGCGTCTTCAAGTGGTTCGGCTTGGCGTTTGCCCCACTCCTTTGACTTACTTCAGCGTTTTTCATTTGGAGCTCGATGGCGGAATCATGGTGACCGGCTCCCACAATCCCGCGGACTACAATGGCTTCAAGATCGGCATCGGAAAAGGCACACTCCACGGGGAACGAATTCAGGAACTCAAATCGGTCATGCAAGCCTTGCTCAAGCAGCGTCCTGATTCACTCTTTCAGTCCTCGATGATCGAGGATTTTGAGATCATCCCCGCTTACATCGATTTTGTGGTCAAAGCTTCGCAAAATCGGGGATTGATCCGAAAGAAAATCGTCTTGGATGCGGGCAACGGAACCGCCGCGACCGTGGCTCCCAAACTTTTTGAGAAACTCGGAGCCCAAGTCATCCCGCTTTACTGCGAGCTGGATGGTCGATTCCCCAACCATCACCCTGATCCCACAGTCCCGGAGAATCTCAAAGCGCTTACGGAGACGGTCAAGCGCGAGAAAGCGGATTTCGGCGTGGCCTTTGACGGCGACTCGGACCGCATCGGCGTGGTCGACGAGACGGGACGAATCCTTTTCGGCGATGAGTTGATGATTCTTTTTTCGCGCGACGTGCTCCAGGCGCTGCCGGGCTCGACGATCATCTCGGAGGTCAAATCGAGCTACCGCCTCTATGACGACATCGCGAAGCGGGGCGGAGTGCCTTTGATGTGGAAGACGGGCCATTCGCTCATCAAATCCAAGATGAAGGAGACGCATGCGGCGCTGGCCGGGGAGATGTCAGGCCATATTTTTTTCGCGGACCGTTACTTCGGTTACGATGACGCGATTTACGCGGCCGTGCGCGCCTATGAAATCGCGTCCCGCGCCCAGGGCCCATTCTCAGCCCTTCTCGCGGATGTTCAAAAAACCGCCGCCACTCCTGAAATCAGGGTCGATTGCGAGGAGGAGCTCAAATTTCAGCTCGTCAGCAAAGTGAAAGAGCAATTGAAAAAAGACCCCGCGTTCGCACGCGCCAAGCTCAACGACATCGACGGGGTTCGAATTGATTTGGGCGACGGGTGGGGATTGCTCCGCGCCTCGAATACCCAACCCGTGATCGTCCTGCGCTTTGAGGCTCAAACTCCAGCCCGTCTGCGTGAAATCCAAGGTTCCGTTGAGACCTTGCTGGTCAACGCCGCGAGCGCTTTGGGGCATCCCCCTCTTCAGCTTTCAGGCGGGCATGGATGAGGGAGCAGGAGCTCGAAAAACCCAAGGCTCGCGCGCGCCTAAAAGTCAAGGCCGGAGAGTCCGAAGCGCCGGAGCTTGAATCCATCACCGTGCGCGGCGCGCGGGCGCATAATCTCAAAAACATCGACGTCACTCTCCCCCGCGACCGCTTCGTGGTGATCACCGGCCCTTCCGGCTCCGGGAAATCCTCGCTCGCTTTCGACACGATCTACGCCGAGGGCCAGCGCCGCTACGTGGAGAGCCTGTCCACTTACGCCCGGCAGTTTTTGGATCAAATGAGCAAACCGGACGTGGAATCGATCTCGGGCTTGAGCCCCACGATCTCGATCGAGCAGAAGACGATTCACTCCAACCCACGCTCCACCGTCGGCACGGTCACCGAAGTGTACGACTATCTCAGGCTGCTTTTCGCGAGGATCGGAAAACCATCGTGCTGGAAATGCGGCAAGCCCATTCAATCGCAGACGCCCCAGCAGATGGTAGATCGCATCGTGTCCTTGCCGGCTGAGACCCGCGTCTCCCTCCTCGCGCCCGTCGTCCGCGGCCGTAAGGGCGAGTATCAAAAAGAACTCCAGCAGCTCAGGCAGCGCGGGTTCGTGCGCGTGAGGATCGACGGCGAAGTCCTGGATCTCTCCGAGACGATCTCGCTTGATAAAAACAAAAAGCATGACATCGAGGTTTACGTCGACCGCATCGTCATCAAGGGGGATCTCAGTTTGATCGCGGCCAGGCTAAGCGATTCCGTGGAGCTGGCGTTGAAACTGGGGGAAGGGCTTTTGATCCTGGAAACCCAGCAGGGCTCCAAAAAAAGCGAGAGCTTGCTTTCCCAAAAATTCGCCTGCTTGGATTGCCACGTCAATTACCCCTCGCCTGAACCCAGAACGTTTTCTTTCAATAGCCCTATGGGGGCCTGCCCCAAATGCGACGGGCTGGGGCTCGAGGTCCAGGATGAGCAGGAGGAAGAGGATGAGGAGGAAGGTGAAGCTTCACTGGAATCCCGCCCAGAAGTCCAAATGATCCGCGAGCACCGAGCCCAATCCCTGCCTTGTCCGGAGTGCAATGGGGCTCGCCTCAAAAAAGAGAGCCTCTTCTTCAAGATCGCGGACCGGAACATCGCGGAACTCTGCCGAATGCCGGTCAGCGAGCTCGTCGACTGGGTGAAGGACTTGAAGCTCCTCGAGCGCGAGCAGCTCATCTCGAGCCGAATCCTCAAGGAAATCTTGGAGCGTTCGCAGTTCCTGGCGCAAGTGGGGGTAGGTTACCTCACGCTCGACCGTTCGGCCCAAACACTCTCGGGCGGCGAAGCCCAGCGCATCCGCCTGGCGACGCAGATCGGGAGCTCGCTCACGGGCGTCATCTACGTGCTCGACGAACCCAGCATCGGCCTCCACCAGAGGGACAATGAAAAACTCATCGGGACGTTGACGCAGCTCCGTGATCTGGGCAATACGGTGCTCGTCGTTGAGCACGATCAAGAGACGATCGAAAAAGCGGATTGGGTCGTGGACCTCGGCCCCGGCGCGGGAACCCATGGGGGCGAAGTGATGGCCTCGGGCCCGCTCGAGGCGATCCTCAAGAATAAAAAAAGCCTCACCGGCAGATACTTGCGCGGCGAGCTTAAAATCGCCATCCCCGAAAAGCGCAGGCTGGTCCGGCAAGGCCACCGGATCCGCGTCCAAGGCGCGCGCCAAAATAATTTAAAGAGCGTCACTGCGGAGTTCCCCTTGGGCACGCTCACTTGCGTGACCGGCGTCTCAGGCAGCGGCAAGAGCACGCTCGTGATGGACACGCTTTACTTGGCGCTCGCTTCCAAACTTTACCGCGTCGATGCGGGCGACCTGCTAGTGGATTCCATCGACGGGATCGAGCAGATCGACAAAGTCGTCGTCATCGATCAAAGCCCCATCGGGCGAACGCCGCGCTCCAATCCAGCGACCTACACCGGGCTTTTCAGCCTCATCCGCGATTTGTTCGCCCGCCTCCCCGAAGCTCAGATCCGCGGCTTCAGTCCCGGGCGATTCTCCTTCAACGTCAAGGGCGGGCGATGCGAAGCGTGCGAGGGCGGAGGAGCCACTCGCGTGCAGATGCATTTTTTGCCGGACGTGTACGTGCTCTGCGAGACGTGTCAAGGCAAGCGCTACCACCGCGACACGCTCGCCATTCGTTACAAGGGCAAGAACATCGCCGAAGTTCTTGATCTCACGGCGGCCGACGCTCTGCCCTTTTTCGATGCGATCCCCCAGATCAAATCCAAGCTCACGATCATGAACGACGTGGGATTGGGCTATGTCCATCTCGGACAGGCTGCGACGACGCTCTCAGGAGGAGAAGCCCAGCGCATCAAGCTCTGCAAGGAGCTCTCGCGCCGCGGGACCGGAAAGACCGTTTACATCCTCGATGAACCCTCGACCGGACTGCATTTCGACGATGTTCAAAAACTCATCTCGATCCTCCAGGCGCTCGTCGATCAAGGCAACACCGTCATTGTCATCGAGCATCACCTCGACATCATCAAAGTCGCAGATCACGTGATCGATCTCGGCCCCACTGGCGGCGGGGGAGGTGGACGCATCATCGCCACGGGAACCCCGGAGCAAGTGTCGCGCGTTACCCAAAGCGCGACGGGCGAGTTTTTGAAGCGGGTATTGAATTGAGCCTCGGGATTTTTTCCCTCACTGCTGGGGCTATTCCGGACTTTTTTCGTGCGCTAATGCGGATTTTTCGCACGGAATATGACGAAATTGTCAGGCGTCCTTTTTGCACTGGCTTTTAATCCGTGCATCAAGTAGCTCACTCTTATTCGTTATTTATAAATAGATAGAAGGAGTATTTTTATGAGTTTTTCGTACAAAAACCTCGCTCTTTTGAGCTTATTGGCAGCGGGCCTCACCGTCACTTCAGGCTGCGGAAAAGACAGCGACAACAAGAAGAACGACAGTGCAGCGGCTCCGGCCGATCAGGCTTTGGCCGGTGATACTTCAGCCCAAAATGCCGGCTTTGAAGCGAAACTGAGCTGCAATGTCCAAAAAAATAAAGGACGCCGTGATATCAGCGTCAACGTGGATGGCCTCCTCTGGGTCAGCGCCTCCCCCCAACTCACGAATGTGGACTACGAGATCAATAGCCGTCAAGCTGGGCCATTCCATGTGTCTGAGCAAGATGCGCTTTACGTAGGTCAGGCCACGGGATCCGAGATCGGCCTCGAAGGAGAAGCAGCGAGCCTTAATCTTGATAAATTCGAGATCAAAACTAAAACGGGCACCGCTTATCTGCTCCTTGCAGACCTTCCCTCTGAAGAACCTCGCCGCAATTGGAGCCGAGGTAGGTGGATGAGAGGACGACCTGGCAGCACCGCTACGAGAATCACGGCTTACTGGCTAGATGACGCTAGCTCCGTTGCCGTTCCAGCGAACTGCTCCGTCAGCAAAGCCCCCCGGCAGCGTGATGCTCAGGGCGCCGAGCAGGATCAATCTCTGCAGCTCAATAGCAAGGGCAACCCTTCGGCGGTTCAATAATCGCCGATTGTCCTTGATTTAAAATCATCACGGAAAGGGCCCTGCGTTTCCGCAGGGCCCTTTTCATTTCAGGGTCCCGAGGAATTATTCCGCGACTTGAAGGGAGTTTGGGACCTTCTTCCCGCGCCTGTCCGTTTCTTCGCTCTCGTTCCCTCTAGCCAGCTTGGTCCCCATCTTGCAGAAGCTTGATCATTCAACAATCAAACCCCGCGAATGATCGCGCTTCAATCCCGATGGAGGACATGGATATGTTTTTCCCAAAAAAAAAGAATACGCTGCTTTCCGCGGCTGCAGCCGTGATGCTGGGAATCGCCGCAGTAGGCTGCAACGATGACAAGGACGACGGAAAAAAAACTACGAGCAATGACCCGACCGCGGCGGCGAACCGGCAAGCCGTCACCGGATCCGCTGAGGTGAACGCGGATCCAGGCGCCGCCGTGAGCGGAGATAAGACCGCCTCCGCCGAGAATGCGGCGACTGAACAAGCCGCCGCCACGGATCCGCAACGGGATCCCGCTCAGAGCGGAGCCGCGATGCCAAGTGATCCCGCTTCCCAAGAGATGGTCGAAGGAGACTACGCCGCAAATCTAGTCTGCGAGTGGTCTGGCGATCTTGCGAACAGCGCGGATGCTACTGAAGGCAACGCAAAATCGCGAAAAAAACTGGATCTCCGCCTCAGCGCCACAGTGATCAAAGTCCAGGGTCCGCTTCAGCTATTGAACTTGGATTATTTTTTGAAGCGCACGAGTTGGGAGGAAGGAAAGAGGGCTCGCACTTCGTTCTTCGCGAAGGACCAGTCCGTCGGCTCCATGGCACAGCTTTCGGCCTCTGACCTGGGGATCGGGGACTCAAACGACCCCGCCTATGAAAAATTCGAGCTCAGAACACAAGAAGGGCCCGTTTACTTAGCTCTCTCCATCCTTCCAAAAACCCTCAGGCGCTCATCTCAGGGGTTCTTCATTTATTGGATGGAGAGCGAGGATTCAAAGCCCACTGAGATCGAATGCTCGCTCACTCGCGCGGTAAGAGCGCTGATGTAATCGTCGTTCAGCCTGTCGAGTGAATAAAAAAAGCCCTTGCAACAGTTGAGCTGCAAGGGCTTTTTTTGATTTTAAATCGGGCTTTTTAGATCTTGATCTTCAAGAAGCCGATGACGAATGCGTAGAGCACGAGAGACTCGATGAACACGAGACCCAAAATCATCGGAACGAAGAGCTTCCCGGAAGAAGCGGGGTTGCGCGCGATGCCGTCCAGAGCCGCCGCAGCGACTTTGCCCTGACCGAGCGCGCCGCCGAAAGCAGCTACTGCGATCGCGATCGCCGCGCCGAGGGATGCGTAAGCATCTCCGCCGCCGCTATGCGCTTCCGCTTCAGCGGCGAACGCCACCGTGCTTCCGAGGATCGCGATCAGGCTGACTGCTCCCGCGCTGACGAAGTTTAAAAGTTTCATAATGAAATCATCCTTTCTTCTCTTGGAGTTAGTGATCATGTGAGGTGGACATGGAGATATAAACCATGGTCATCAAACTGAACACGAATGCTTGGACAAAACAGACGAAAAGCCCCAGCGCGTAAAAAGCCACCGGGACGAAATAAGGAACCAGGTCACTGAATACGCCCATGACGATGTGATCGCCCATGATATTTCCGCGCAGTCTCAGCCCGAGCGAAAACGGGCGAAAGAGGTGCGAAACCAGCTCGATCACGAACATCAAAGGCGCGAGCAAAAGCACCGGCCCCATGAAGTGCTTGAGGTACGAAAGTCCGTTCGCCCGCAAGCCCACCCAGTTGTAGTAAAGAAAAACGAAAATCCCCAGGGCGAACGTCGTGTTCATGTTGTCCGTCGCGGGCTGGAACCCGGGGATCAACCCCGCCAAATTCGACACGAAAACGAAGGTAAAAAGCGTCCCGATGATGGGGAAGTAAAGCGGCGCATCGTGGTGCCCGATCACCATCTCGGTCATCTTGTAAAGGCTCTCCGCGAAGATCTCGAAGAAATTCCGGTAGCTCAATTTGGGGTCGGGAATTAGGCCGTTCCCGCTCCGGATTTTTTTGGAGAGTTGAAGCCTCGCGATGCCCATGGAGAGGATCAGGACGACCCCGATCAAAACCGACATCATCACATGATTGGGGTAATCCCTCAGGACGGGGATCATCCCGAGCCAACGCAAACCATGCTCTTCATGCATGTGTGGGACCTCGGCGATTCCATTGAATACTATTGAGAAGGGGAACGATCAGTAAAGTTGCCATACCGAAAAATAATGCGACTCCAGGTATTTGATGGATCCGGGATTTCATGACCAACCCGAAAACTCCGAGGTACACTAGCTTAAGCAAGCCCCAGCTCAAAGCACGAAATGCGGAAAATCGCAAAATCGAGAGAACCGCTTGGTGAAGAAACCAGAAGTTCAGCCCGCAAAACGCCCAAAGAGCGGTGAACCAGAGCAGCGCGCGCGTCGATTCCAAGGAACCTAGCGGCCCCATCCAAGCGCCGGTCGCCAACCCTCCAAAAACAAGCCAAGCCAGCTGCACCAACATTCAATCTCTTCCTCTTCGCGCGATCTTCCAAGCCGCGAGCGTCAACCCCAGTAAGCTCATGAGGATCAGGACCCACCAGGGCGCACTGAGCTTTACCGTAAAAAAATACCCTAATGCAACGCCTGATAACGTTAATCCAACTAATTCAGTCAGAATTACAAGATAAAGCCCTATTTCTTTCATCGACTTAGTTCGTTGCCATATCAGAGTGATTTGCGTTTTACGATATGTAATTACTGAGAAAAACTTATTAAATAAAGCTATTTAGCCGACATAGCTTATGTATGACGTACCGGGTTTTTTTCAAAAAAAAGCTCACTTTCTGTTTTGCGCTAATTTCCATTTTCACGACCTTTACTGAAGCTAAAGATACGAAAAAAAAACAGGAATCACCTCAGCTAAAAAAATTCAACGGTATCTAGCTTATGATCGGCGTAACTCCATCGAAAAAGAGCGGATAAAAACCGCGCTTGATCAATTGAAAGTGGGCGAAGTCAAACCGCTTTATTACTTTGAGGTTCCTGAAAATGAGGCGAAAAAATATGAGTCTGACTTCATTGACGGTGAAACGCTGAATTTCGCGGTTCGTGTGAATCGATCAGGGAAACGATTCATTAGATTTCCGGTGATCCCCCGCGCGGGAATGCCGGAAGTAAAGGTAGATGGGGCGAAAAAACCATACACGAAAATCGGCTCTAAAAAATATGCGCTCACTCTTTACGGGGAAGCGGCGTTCGTCACCTCTCATAACTCCTGGTTAGCTCGGAGCAGTGACAATAAAGAGGTGTTTTTCCTGAAATTGCAGCATTACGACGGGGAAGTCCTCTTTCACGACATAGAAAATGTCCGACAAACCATCAGCGCAAATGACTATATTGAAAGCGGCTTGAACGAAGCGCGAGAATCCAGGATTTTTTACGCACCTGAGCGATTCGGCGCCGGAATTCAAAGTGGCGAGGATTCTCACGCATACAGCATACGATCAGCTAAAGAAATACTTTACGCGGAGGGCTCAATAGAAACATACCCTTTGCATGGAGTTTTAGCTTCTCCTGATATTCAATATTTTGCTGATCAGTACTCGAAGAATGAAGGGGGGAAAATCACCATTCGGGACTGGATGATCCAGGAGTTTGCCCTAAAACTCGGTGAGTTCGCCGCTATCTCACAGATTGAACACGGGATTTGGGGCGTGTTTCACACTCAAAATCTTTTAATCCGAGTTGATCGATCCACTGGGAAAATCATCTCTTTCGGGTTTCGAGACGCCAACGATGTGATGATGGATGCCATCGCTAGGATAGAAAAGGGAAGAAAGGTGATTTCTAACGGGGAAAATATTCGGTGGATCGCTCAACTCAATCAATCTCCCGTCGAAGGCGCTGGATGGGAAACGCCGGAAGCTACTTTCGAATACCTCAGCGATGTGATGAACCAAGCCGCCAATCAAACGGACCAACGCGCTTCCCGTCAAATCAGCGCTAGCCGGGAAATGGCGGACGCTTTTTTCAGGGCTTATGAAAATAAAACGAAGCTGATTTTACCTGCTTTCTCCAAGAATCGACTTAAATTTTCTCCATATAATTCTGATATGTCCCAGGCGTTGAAAGAGGAGTTTTTTCAACTTGAGGGAAAAGCCCTAAATCCAAGGGTTGAAATTCAAATTGCCAGCCGATTCAGGTTTCAATCATTTATGGATACACTGACGAAACTCCGCCTCCCGAAGATTGGGAAAAATGACCTCCTATACTCCCAAGAGCGGCTTCAAAGGATTTTTGATAAAAAAGTCGATGAGACCAAGGTCCACGCTTTCTCCAATGAGGTGATGAAAAATTACGCGAAAGATAAATCATTGGGACGGGTAGGCTACGCTTTTGACGGGGAAAAAATTATTTTGTATCAAAAATCAAACTTAAAGCCTTTGGCTTTCGCGTATGATCTTAGCTCGAAAGAATCTAAAGGAATTACCTCTCGCAAAATCCGCTGCATAGCTTTGAAATTTCATTCCGAGTGATCATCTTCGGGCTCTTGCACCTTGAATTTCGGCGGGATTGCCGCCCCAATCCGGTGCTGCCCACGGTTCATTTTCCGTTGTTGAATCCGCGCGAGCTTGACTTCGATGACCGCCGGCGAAGGGTAGTCCTTGCGCAGCTCCTGATAGAGCTCCAGAGCCGGATCGAGCTGATCCATCTCCTCATAGCAGGATGCGATCCCGAAACGGGCCTCTGAAATCAAGGGGCTCTTGGGATACTGCTTGATGAAGGCGCGAAAAGCCGCGAGGGCCTGGGCGTAAAGGTCATGAGCGGCGGCTTCGTTCCGGCCCGCGCGCGTCATATGGACCATGCCGATTTGGTAGGAGGCTTTCTCGGCCCATTCGGTTCCCGAATATTGAGCCATGATTTTTTTGAAGACTTCAATGGATTGGGGGAAGCGGGAAAGGAAGAAATGACTCTTCCCCTGGCGATAAAGAAACTCAGGGACCTCAGGGGCCACGGGATTCATCTGGATGAGTTTTTGGTACTGCTGAAGAGCGGCGTCGTAATGCTCGAGCTTGGAGAAGAGGATTTCACCGATCAGCTTCTGGGCTTGCCATCCCGTTTCGGCGTCCGTGGTCAATTCGGTGTAAGCCCTGAGTTTTCTCAGGCCCTCGTCGTACTGCGAGAGAAAATACACTTGGGTGGTCGCTGCCCGGTAAAGCGCTTGGAGACCGAGTTTTCCATGGGGATCCTTAGTGATCACTTCCTCGAATTCGCGCACTGAAGCGAGGTAATTGCCCTCATTCCAGAGTTTCTCGGCGAGAATGTAGCGATTCTTGGCCCGGTTCGAGCTGCAACCCGCGAGGCTCAGCGCCGCGATCAGGGTCGCCGCTGCGAACTGAGCGCGCTTTAATCCCGAAAAAACCTTATTGGGTCTCGGTCGGGGTGCTGCCACCGCCACTGCTGCCTTCAGTCAATTCAATGACTTCCGCGACCGCCATGTACTCGAATGAGACCACTTTCTCGCCGGACGACATCGTCATGAGGCGAACGCCCTGGGTATTTCTCCCTTGCTCTGAAATTTCCCCGACATGAATTCGGATCATCTGGCCCTTGTTCGAAACGAGCATCACGTCATCCTTGGGGAGGACTTGCTGCGCGCCGAGGACCGCTCCGTTCTTGTCGGTGGTCTTCATCGTGATGACTCCCTTGCCGCCTCGGCTTTGAACTCGGTACTCGCTGACCGGGGTTCGCTTCCCATAGCCGCTTTCCGTCACGGTGAGGAGTTCATATTCTTGATGCCCATTGGAACCCTCTTTGGGATCCAGCACTTCCATCGCGACGACTTGGTCGTCAGGGTCGAGGCTCATCCCGATGACGCCGCGGGCGGTGCGGCCCATGGAGCGCACGTCCTGCTCGCTGAAGCGGATGCTCATGCCGTGCTTCGAGCAGATGAAGACGTCGTTATTGCCCTGGGTGAGTTTCGCGCTGATCAAAACATCACCGTCATCGGTCGAGATCGCGAGGATGCCCGCGTTTCTCACGTTGCTGAAGTCGCTGAGCGGGGTCTTTTTAATGACGCCTGAGCGCGTGACCATGATGACGTATTCGTTTTCCTTGAACTCCTTGACGGGCAGGATCGCCTTGATCTTCTCCCCGGAATTCAAGGGCACGAGGTTCACGATGGCCTTGCCTTTGGCGGCGCGGCTGGCCTCCGGGACCTTGTAGACCTTGAGCCAGTAGAGCCGCCCCTGATCGGTGAAGCAGAGCAGGTAGCTCAGCGTCGTGGTGCGGTAGATGTCGGTGACGAAATCCTCGTCGCCTGTAGTCACCCCGCGGATGCCGCGCCCGCCTCGATGCTGGCTCTTGAACTGGTTGGGATCCGCACGCTTGATGTAGCCGGTGTGCGTGATCGAGACGAGGGTTTCCTCGTTGGCGATCAGATCCTCGACTTCAAAGTCGGTCGTGATGCCTTGGACGATCTGCGTCCGGCGCTCATCGCCGTACTTCTCGCGAATCTCCGTGAGCTCCGTTTTGATGATGCCGTAAACGAGGGCTTCGGACGCTAGGATCTTCTTCAGCTCTTCGATGAGGGCCAGGATGCGGTGGTATTCCTCGATGATCTTGTCGCGCTCAAGCCCCGTGAGGCGCTGCAGGCGCATATCTAAGATGGCTTGAGCCTGGATCTCAGTGAACTGGAATTTTTCCACCAAACCGCTGAGCGCTTGATCCGGCGACGCGGCCGCCTTGATCAGTTGAATGACCGCGTCGATGTTCTCGACCGCGCGCTTGAGCCCCTCCAAGATGTGCGCCCGGGCTTCGGCTTTCTTGAGGTCGAAGATCGTGCGCCGGACGATCACGTCCTTGCGGTGCTCGATGAACGCCCAGATGAGGTCGCGCAGGTTGAAGGATTTAGGCTGCCCTTGATGGATCGCAAGCAGGTGAATCCCGTAATTCTCCTGCATCTGGGTGAGCTTGTAGAGTTGGTTGAGGAGGACGTTGGAATTCTCGCCCTTCTTGATCTCGATCACGACCCGCATGCCTTTGCGGTCCGATTCATCCCGGAGATCCGAGATGCCCTCGATCTTCTTGTCGCGCACGAGATCCGCGATCTTCTCGATGAGCTTGGCTTTGTTGACTTGGTAGGGGAGCTCGCTCACGATGATGCGCTCGCGATCGCTCTTGTAAACTTCGATCTCCGCCTTGGCGCGAATCGTGATGCTCCCACGACCCGTGAGGTACGCGGAGCGCAGCCCCTGATCGCCGAACGCGAACCCCGCCGTCGGGAAATCCGGCCCCTGCACGTGCTTCATCAGCGCGAGCGAATCGAGCTCCGGGTGATCGATTAAATCGATCGTCGCGTTGATGATCTCGGTCAAATTATGCGGGGGAATATTGGTCGCCATCCCCACCGCGATCCCGGTCGAACCATTGATCAGGAGGTTGGGGATTTTTGCCGGAAGCACTTGGGGTTCGGTGAGGCTGTCATCGTAGTTGGGAACGAAGCCGACCGTCTCCTTGTCGATGTCGGCCAGGAGCTCGTCGGTGATCTTGGCCATGCGGATTTCGGTGTAACGCATCGCTGCCGGGGCGTCGCCGTCGATGGAACCGAAGTTCCCTTGCCCATCGACGAGGGGGTAGCGCAGCGTGAAATCCTGCGCCATGCGGACGATCGTGTCGTACACCGCGACTTCGCCGTGGGGATGGTATTTACCGATCACATCCCCGGCCACGCGCGCGGATTTTTTATAGGCCTTGTTGTGCGTGTTGCCCAAGTCGTGCATCGCGTACAGTACGCGCCGGTGCACGGGTTTCAATCCGTCGCGCGCGTCCGGCAGCGCGCGGCCCACGATCACGCTCATCGCGTAATCGAGGTAAGCCCCACGCATCTCGTCTTCGATGGTGACTATCGTTAAATTCTTGTCGGGAGTCGTCATTCCGTTTTCAGTCATAAGCCCTTACCAGCGAAAAAGCGCCGCTCCCCAGGTGAATCCGCTCCCGAACGCGGCCGACGCCACGAGCATCCCGCGCTGAAGCTTTCCTTCGCGCTCCGCTTCGCAGAGCCCGATGGGGATCGTCGCCGCCGTGGTGTTCCCGAACCGCTCGATCGTGTTGAACACCTTGGCTTCGGGGATTTGAAGCTGTTTCGCGACCATTTCATTGATGCGGAGATTCGCCTGGTGGAAGATGAAGAGATCCACTTCGGGCAGGCTCACCTTGGATTTCTCAAGGACTTGCAGCAGCACCTCCGGCATTTTCTTCACCGCGTTCACGAACACGGATTTTCCATTCATCTTGGGGAAGTGATCCCCATTCGCCAGGATTTCCGCGCTGAGCCGGTGATGAGGGTAACTCAAACCCGGCGCCGGGACCCAGAGCTCCTTCGCGAAGCTCCCATCCGCGTGCAGCTGCGTGGAAATCACGCCGGGGAACGCTTTCCCTTCCTGCCTTGAATCCACGGCCTCCATGACGACCGCTCCCGCCCCGTCACCGAACAAAACGGTCACCTCACGGCCCGTGTTGGAGCGATCCAGAGCTTTGGAATGGATCTCCGAGCCAACGACTAGAATTTTTTTATACATCCCGGATTTAATGAATTGATCGGCGATCGACATCCCGTAAATGAAGCCGGTGCATTGCTGCCGAATATCGAGCGCGGGGATGCCGGGTAAACCCAGCTTCGCCTGCAAAAAGCACGCGGTCCCCGGGAAGTCGTGATCGGGGCTGACCGTCGCCAGGATGATCATCTCGATCTCGGATTTATCGATTCCCGCCTTAGCGATCGCCTCGAGGCTCGCCTGGAGCGCGAGGTCCGAGGTATTCGTCGTGGAATCCAAATCCACCCAACGACGCTCCCGGATCCCGGTGCGCTGCTGGATCCACTCATCGGAGGTATCCATGAATTGAGTGAGATCTTCGTTCTTCCAGACTTTGGGAGGGACATGCATCCCCACGCTTGCGACCTTGGATCCAATCATATGTCGAGATTCCTCACTCGCAGCGCGTTTTCCTCGATGAATTGCCGCCGCGGCTCCACCTGATCGCCCATGAGGACGGAGAAGATTCCATCCGCCTCCACCGCGTCATCCACTGAGACTTTCAACAGGGTCCGCTTCATGGGATCCATCGTGGTTTCCCACAGCTGCTCGGGGTTCATCTCACCCAAGCCTTTATAGCGCTGAATCCCGAGACCCGTCTTCGCGGCCTCAACGACCTTGAGCGAAAGCTCCTCGACGCCGCGCAACCCTTCCTCGGATTTCGAGCCGGACTCCAGGGTGAATGGGCCGGATCCAATGGTGTTCATCGATTGATAATGCTTGCGAAGTTCGTCGTACTCGGGCGAGCCCAGCGTCGCGACGTTGAGAGGAGCTTTGCGCTTGGAGCCGTGGATCGTATTCTCGATCGTCGCGTACCAGGCGTTGTGCTCCTTGTCCTGCGCGAGTTCATAGGAGAACTCCACGTTCTTCGGTTTCACGATCTTGCTAATCTCCTGGAGGACCTCTTCGAGTTTTTCCCGCGTCTCCAAAGTCGCCGGGGTCGCCTCATGCAGGATGAGTTCGCGCACGATCTCGGGGTGCAGACGTTTGGCGACCTTCTCCACGGCTCGCGTGAACCGCGCGGCGGAACGGAGAGCGGGGATGAGCTGGCCAGAGGGAACGGGTTTTCCTTGGGCAAGGATCTGCGCCCCGTCAAGCCCGCTCGTGAGCAGGTACTCGGCGAGCTCCTGCTCGTTCTTGAGGTAGCGCTCTTTCTGACCCTTTTTGACTTTATACAACGGAGGTTGAGCGATGTAGAGGTATCCCTTATCGACCACCTCCGACATTTGGCGGTAAAAGAAGGTGAGGAGCAGGGTTCGGATGTGCGAACCGTCGACGTCCGCGTCGGTCATGATGATGATCTTGTGGTAACGGACTTTGCTGATGTCGAAGTCATCTTTGCCGATCCCCGCGCCGAGCGCGGTGATGAGGACTTTGATTTCCTCGAACGAGAGCATCTTGTCGAAGCGCGCCTTCTCGACATTGAGAATCTTGCCTTTGAGCGGCAGAATCGCCTGGTTCTTACGATCGCGTCCCTGCTTGGCGGAGCCGCCCGCGCTGTCACCCTCGACGATAAAAATCTCGCAGAGCGCTGGATCCCGCTCTTGGCAATCGGCCATCTTCCCGGGCAACCCGCTCCAATCAAGCGCGGTCTTGCGCCGAGTGAGATCGCGGGCTTTTCTCGCCGCGATTCGCGCGAGCGCGGCTTCCACCGCTTTCTGGACGATTTTCTTGGCGGCTGTGGGGTTCTGCTCGAAGTACCCGGTCAACTTCTCGTAAACGGTCGTATTGACCAGCCCCTCGACTTCGCTGTTGCCGAGTTTGGTCTTGGTCTGCCCTTCGAATTGGGGTTCAGGGACTTTAGCGCTGATCACGCAAGCCAGGCCTTCTCGGATGTCTTCGCCTGAAAGCGATTCCTTAAGTCCCTTGGCGATCCCGGATTCCTGGGCGTATTTATTCACAACCCGCGTAAGCGCGGTCCTGAATCCCGAGACGTGCGTCCCGCCCTCGATGGTGTTGATGTTGTTAACGTAAGAGGAGATCGTCTCGGCGTACGAGTCGTTCCATTGCATGGCGATCTCGATACCGACCTGATCCTTGGATTGGGTGAAATAAATCACCTTGTCGTGAACTTTTTGCTTGGACTTATTGATGTGCTCTACGAATTGGATCAATCCGCCTTCGTACTTGAACTCGAAATTCTTCGTAGGCTCTTGCCGCTCATCCACGAGCGTGACCCCGATCCCGCTGTTGAGGAACGCGAGCTCCCTCAAGCGGTTGACGAGCGTATCGACATTGAACTCAACCACTTCAAAAATTTCCGGATCCGGCTTGAAGGTCGTCATCGTCCCGCGTTTCTGGGTGACGCCCACTTCCTTCAAAGGCGCGAGGGGAGTGCCCCTGCGATAACTCTGCTGATAAACCTTGCCGCCCTGGCGCACTTCGACCTGCATCAACTCTGAGAGCGCGTTCACGACCGCCGCCCCTACGCCGTGCAGTCCTCCCGAAACTTTGTACGCGCCGCCCTCTTCATTGAATTTTCCGCCGGCGTGGAGCTTCGTCATCACCACTTCAACCGCGGATGCGCCTGAGCTGTGCATGCCCACGGGGATACCGCGGCCGTCGTCCTCCACGGTCACGCTGTTGTCGACGTGAATCGTCACGGCGATGGTCTTCGCGTAACCCGCGAGCGCTTCGTCGATGGAGTTATCGACGATCTCATAGACGCAGTGGTGCAGGCCGCGCATCCCGGTGTCGCCGATGTACATTCCAGGGCGCTTGCGAACGGCTTCAAGCCCCTCGAGGATCTTGATTTTATCGGCGGAATACTCCGACCCGGCGTCAGGATGGCTGAACGATTGATCTTGCGTGGTCATAGACCTCTTTCTGAACTTCCTGCAAACGGCCTTCAGAGACTAAAAAACGCTTCCCGCTCAATCCAATTTCCTCCGTTGAAGTCACGAAGACTTGGAGATCAAGCCGTGAAAGACGCTGAATCAAGAACGCCCTGCGATTTCGATCCAATTCCGAGGAAAAATCATCCAATAAAAAAACCGGCTGGTGAGCTGTCTTCTCATGGAATAATTCCATTTCAGCGAGTTTGAGAGCGAGGAGCGAAGCTCGAACTTCGCCTTGCGACCCGTGCCCTCTGAGGACTTTTCCTCGCATTAAAAAAGCCCAGTCATCCCGGTGCGGACCTACCAATGTATGGCCCACTCGCCACTCATTCGCTTCCAAAAGAGAAGCCTGCTTCCAGAAAGACTGTTCTAGAAGTTCTAATGAAGGCAGAGGCCCCTGTCCAGCGAAATGTTCGTCATTTAACCTATTGAAATTTTTAATTAAATCTAGGTTTTTTAAAGTGTAATCAGGGATCCAATCCGAAAGATAAACCCAGCTTAAATCCAACTGTTCTTGTGCTATTTCGTCGGATATTTCTTTCAGGGGTTTTTTGAGTCTCTCCACCCATTCCAACCGCGTTCGGGTGAGTTTCGCGGCGAATTGAGCGAGTGAGGCAGTGAAGTTTTGCAAGAGCTCTTTTGAATGAGGGGTCGAAGGGTTTTTGAGGAGTTGGTTCCTCTGGAGCAGGATACGCTGATATTTCTGGAGCAGGTGCAGGTAATCCACCCCTTCAGCGGCAAGCACGCGATCCAAATACGATCGGCGGCCGTGAGGTTCGCCTCTCACGAGTTCATGATCGGAAGGATTGAACACGACCGCGTGAAACCCGAGCTCCCATTCGCCGAAACGCTGCTGAAGGTATCGCGTGGAACTCGCATAAGGCTTCTCATTGATGAAAGCCCGCTTCTTGCCGGAGTCCAGGCAAATTTTAAGCCGAGCTTCGACTTGAGAACGCAGGCTCGCGGCGATTTCGGTGGTCGACTCTCCCCATTTCAAAACCTCGAGACCTTTAGAGCCCCGAAATGACCTCAAGGTTGCCAAATAACCGATCGCCTCGAGGATACTGGTCTTCCCTTGCCCATTTAATCCTATAAGCTGATTTAAGCCGGGTGAGGGACAGAGAACGCAGTGCTCAATATTCCTAAAATTCCGGACAGTGAGCTCAGTGATCTTCAAAGGGGATAAAAACCTAAATGCGCATCGGCATGATGACGTAGGTGTGGTTGGCGTGTCCCACCCCTTTTAAAACGCCAGGGCTGAGCCGATCTTTCAGTTGAAGCTCCAGCACTTCCGTATTCATCACCGCCAAGCAATCGAGCAAGTAGCGCGAATTGAAACCGATCTCCAGAGGCTCCCCGGAGTAATCCAAATCCAACTCCTCATTGGCATCCCCCATATCCGGGTTGCTGGAGGAGAGAGAGAGGGAACCCGCTTGGAGGGAGAGTTTCACACCCCGGCTTTTTTCATGAGCGAGCAAGCTCACTCGCTTCAACGCCGCGTTCAGCTCTTCTCGGTTCATCTTGAAGGAAGGGTGCACTTCTTTCGGGATGACCATTCGGTAGTCCGGATATTCACCCTCGATCAGTCGGATGAAAAGGTGCTCCTCACCCAAGCGAGCGAATAGGTGACCCCGTTCAAAAGAAAGACCAATGGAGGCTCCCGCTTCAGGAAGCAGCTTTCGAAGCTCCATCAGGCCTTTTTTAGGGATGATCACACCGCGCTTGAGATCCGGGGCTCCTAAAAAAACCTCTTGATCGACGAACGAAAGGCGATGGCCATCCGTCGCGGTCATCCTCATCACGTTGTTCTCGAGATGCTCAAAGTAAACGCCGTTCAAGTGATACCGGGTTGCATCGGTTGAAACCGCGAATTGAGTGCGGTCAATCATGTCGATGAGCGCTTCGGTCCGGGTCTCGAGATATTGCTTTGAGGCGAAATCAGGGAGAGCAGGGTATTCCTCGGCGGGTAAGCTCACGATGTTGAATCGCGACTTTCCGCAGAGAAGCTCGACCCATTGGTTTTCTTTTTGGGAGAGCTTGATTTCTTTTTCCGGGAGCTCGCGGACGATATCGAGAAAATTCTTAGCGGCGAGGGTCGTTTTTCCGGGCTGAGTTCCTTGAGCCGGAATTGAGAGCTGGATTCCCACTTCCAAATCTGTGGTGCTAAGGGAAAGGCGATCGCGCTCTACGACGCAGAGGATGTTTCCTAAAATCGGGATCGTGTTTTTTTTCTCGACTACGGATTGGACTTTTTGAAGGGCTTCAAGAAGAGGAGCTCTTTGAATCGTGAAGTTCATCAAAATCTTTATGAACGCTCGCTCGCCTTTTGTCCAGACTTCCTCACCTAAAGTATTCTAGAAAAAATTAGGGCATCCATCCGTGGACTTCTTGTGAACGCTCCCTGCTTGTAAGAACCCAAGCCATTCCTAAACTTTCTAGATGAGGAGGTGCGCACGAATGAAAAACCAAACAAGGGAGGGGGAGTGTCCCCCTTCTTAAAAGAGATATATCTTAATCGTAGTAGTAGTAGAGCGTGTGGATATGTGGATAAGTGGGTTAAGTTTTCAGAGTTGCAGGAAAAACTATGTGGACAACCGTGGGGATAACTTTGGGGATAAAGCCGATGAATTTGTGGATAACTTTCAAAAGCAGTGAAGTTTCGAGTTATCCACAGAGTTATCCCCATTCTTTTGTGGATAACTTTTTTAGCCATTTGTTTTAGTCTGATGAAGATCAAAGAAACGGTAGATCTAAGTGTTTTTTTAAGAGTTATCCCCAAAAACTGAGTTTTTCATTTTTAATTAAAACTCCAAAAACACTGACTACTCAGTGTGGATATGTGGATAAGTTTGCAACTTAATGGAATCAAGGCTGAAAAAATTAAAATGATGGGGATAAGTATGGGGATAACTTGTGGATAGCGATGGGGATAAAAAACTTATCCACAAGTTATCCCCATACTTATCCACAGAGTTATCCCCAAAAATCAGGTTCTTGAGAAAAGAAGTCGGATCGCTCTCGCTCTGATCATGTCCTAGAGATCAAGGGCGAGGACGAACCGGTTTCGGTTTGGGTTGCGCTTCATCGGAGTGATAGTCTTCGTAAGTCAATGTGCAGGTGGCGTCCTGATAGGCAGCATTATTCCGGCCGAGATTTTCCCGCGCGATTTTGAAAGGCCCTCTATAGTTCACTAGATTTACCACCCCTCCTTGCGTGGAGCTGCCGATTCTCTTAACGGTTCTCTGCCCATTGTAGCCGTCTGAATAGACGGTGAGGTTGTAAGTCAAGCTGTCGTTGGGAGTGCTGCTGTTTTTGAAGACAGAGTTGACCGTCATTTGAGGCCATCGACTTCCCATATCATGGGCGTTGAAATGATAAATCCGATAGGAAGGCGCGGGCGTTTGAGGGTTCAACGTTGGCAGGTAATCCAGGATCAAATGCTTTTTCGTAGCGCCCAAGCTCACCACCGCTTCTTTCCCAGCTTTGAAATCATTTGAATGACAAACGAGCTCCTTGAGTTTGAAGTGCGGGTCCATGAAAGGAAGTGAGTTTGGTTCAAGGCGGGCGGTAGGATCATTTGAGGAAGCGGAAGAGGGAATGTTTTCCTTAATCGTATAATCAATGTCGCAAGTAAGGAGGAGAGCATCGCGCCCCGTTTGATTGCTCTTGAACTGACCATCACTGCCCATGATGTAGCTATTCGCCAAAACCACGCCCCGGTATTTCAACACGGATCCCGGCCGATAACGGATGCGTTCATTATGATTGGACCACTCGGAGTCCGTGAAAAAAGTCAGCGCATAACGATCCTTAGCGTCGGTAAATTTGGAATGAATGGTGATGTTTTTTAAATCGCAATCCAAAGCTTGGATAGAGAAATTTACGGGATAAGCTCCTTTTCCATCCTGGAAATTCACCAAAACCGAAGCAGAGTTTTTTTCAAACGAGGAGGAATGAAACGAAACACCCGAATCTTGGGATTCCATCCCGCACGACATTCTCTCGATCTCGCATACTAATGCGGAGGCATAACTATAGGAATGAGTAAACAGAGCAAGAGCCGCAACAGCGGAAGCGTTAAGCGTTTTTTTCATGCGACTTCATTAAACTAAATGAATTCAAAAATCAATTTCAATCCAAGCCCCTCGGATAGCGGGAAATGGGGCATTTTTGTACCTCCAGCTACCTTGTTTATTGATAAAAATTAAGTAAGTTGAGGCGTTGTGCGCCGTTTTTTACTCATTTTCTTATCTTTGAGTTTGAGCTCAGGAGGCTTTGCGGCCAACCCATCTTCCTCGCGTCTTTGTTCATCCGCCTTGGTTGCCGTCTCAGATCGGATCACTGAGAATGCCGCGCGTAAGGCGGAACAGGCTCTTTTAGCGAAGATTCAGGCGGCGAGGCAAGTTGAACTCCCCGTTCCCGCCCCGATTCGGGGCGCTCAAATGAGCTACTCAGCGAGATTGGCGATGATGAAGTCGATTCCCGCCGATGAGTATCGCCCGTGGATCACGATGATGAGATGGAGTTTAACGCTCGTTCTTCATCAAAAAAACGGATCCCTCGATTCTTCGATCGCTTGGGTGATCAGTGAGATGGATAAAGCCCTCTCTCAGTCGAACCTCAGTTACTACAACCTCATGAAGATGATGGAGGGATATGCGATTGCTTTGAGTTTGGACGGCAAGACGGTGGGAGCGACCAAAGTGGAGCTCAAATTAAAAATGCGGGATCACGCCATTTTGTTCCCGGAGGTCGCAGTCATTCCCACTCGCACATTCTTCGATCCCGATCAGACCGCTGCGCAATCCGCATTGGATGAAGTCGATTACGTGCCCGTCGATTTCATATGGGAATTTGACGAACCTTCCGGTTACTCCGCCTTTCTGAGGAAAAAACTGGATCGACCTCTCCGTGTTTACGAGTTCTGGGCGGCGAAGATTCAGCACTCCGAAAAAGCGGTGCCCATTCATTTTTTCATGAGCGCGTTCGAGCGGCACACGAAAAAAGTTTATGAAGACTTGAGGCAGGAGGTCCAATCCTCGAATAATTTTTCGGAGAAGCCGGTCGATCACCTTTTAGTGATGAACCTCATTTGGGAAGAGCTCCATTACGGTCGGGAATCACTGTCGCTGACCAGGGAAGCCGTATTGAGCAAGGAGAAAATAAAAACGATCAATCTCTTGGCGATTGAAGCCAAGCTGAACCGGCTCGGGTACGAGAAAGGAAAAATTAAGTCCGATCTTTTGAAGATGATTCAAAAGATCGAGGATATTTTCAAATTCAATCCTCTTTTAACTTTGAATGAGCTCAGGGAAAAAATTCACGGTGAGTGGGTCGCGTCCCGAAAGAATTAACGCTTCGGCGCGTTCTTCGCGATGTACTCCACCACGTCCTTCAAGCTCGCTCCCGGCGTGAAAATCATGTGCACGCCCGCTTTCTTGAGCGGCCCAAAATCCTCGTCCGGGATGATCCCACCCACGACGAAGATCACATCCTGAAGCCCGGCATTTCTCACTCCATGAATGACCTCAGGCACAAGCGCATTATGCGCGCCTGAGAGGATGCTGAGGCCCACGACCTGAACGTCTTCTTGAACAGCGGCGCGCACAATCATGTCCACCGTTTGGTGAAGGCCCGTGTAAATCACTTCAAAACCCGCGTCCCTAAGCGCCCGGGCGATGACCTTGGCGCCGCGGTCGTGGCCGTCGAGCCCGGGTTTGGCGACGAGCACCCTGATTTTTTCGTGTTCGGTTCTAGCGGTTTCAGATGGTCTCTTGCTCATGATTTTTTCCTAAAAACTTCCCGCCTCGCGGTATTCCCCGAAAATCGCCCGCAATGCGTCGCAGACTTCCTGGAGGGTGGCGTGGGCTTGGACTGCGTTCTGAATCGAGGGCATGAGATTCACCCCTGATTTCGCTGCTTCTTGCAGGGTTCGAATGGCCTGCTGATGGGAGTGCGCGGAGCGCTTCTTCTTGAGGGCTGCGAGGCGCTGGATCTGATCTTTCTCGACGGATTGGCTGATCGAGAGCGTCTCGAGCTTGCGCTTCGGCTCATCCACTTGATAGCGGTTCACGCCGACCATGACTTTTTCGCCCGTCTCCATCTGCCTCTGAAAATGGTAGGCGCTGTTGGCGATCTCGGATTGAGGGAATCCCTTCTCAATCGCTTTCACCATTCCGCCCATCCCGTCAATTTTTGAAAGGTAGGCGAGCGTCTCATCCTCAGTGCGCTTGGTGAGCGTCTCCACGAAGTAAGATCCGGCGAGCGGGTCAACCATGTGTGCGACCCCGCTTTCCTCGGCGATGATTTGCTGAGTGCGGAGCGCGATCATCACCGCTTCGTCGGTGGGGAGCGCGAGCGTCTCATCCATGCTGTTGGTATGGAGTGAGTTGGTGCCGCCGAGAACCGCCGCGAGAGCTTGGATCGCGACGCGCACGATATTATTGTAAGGTTGTTGAGCGGTGAGCGAGACGCCCGCGGTCTGGGCGTGCGTGCGGAGCGCCCAGGAGCGGGGGTCCTTCGCCCCGTACTTCTCGCGCATGAGGCGCGCCCAGATGCGGCGCGCGGCGCGGAATTTTGCGATCTCCTCGAAGAAGTCGTTGTGCACGTCGAAGAAGAACGAGAGCCGGGGCGCGAAATCGTCGACCTTCATCCCGCGAGCGATGCAGGCGTCCACGTAAGCGAGCCCGTCCGCGAGGGTGAAGGCGAGTTCCTGGATCGCCGTCGCCCCGGCTTCGCGGATGTGGTAGCCCGAGATGCTGACCGTGTTCCAATTCGGGTAGTGCTTCGTGCAATACTCGATCGTGTCGACCACGAGCCCGACGGAGGGTTGGATCGGGAAGATCCATTCCTTCTGCGCGATGTACTCCTTGAGAATGTCGTTTTGGAGCGTGCCGCGGACTTTCTCGCGGGGAGCGCCTTGCTTTTCCGCGACCGCGAAATACATGGCCAAAACCACGGCGGCCGGCCCGTTGATCGTCATGGAAGTGGTGACGCGGTCGAGCGGAATCCCGTCAAAGAGGATTTCCATGTCCTCGAGCGAGCAGACCGAAACGCCGCATTTTCCCACTTCGCCCTTGGCTCTCGGGCTGTCGGCGTCGTAACCCATCAGCGTCGGCATGTCGAAGGCGGTCGAAAGACCCGTCTGCCCGTGCTCAAGCAGCAGCTTGAAGCGTTGATTGGTGTCCTTGGCGCTCGCGAACCCGGCGAACTGGCGCATCGTCCAGAGCTTGCCACGGTAGAGATGGGGCTGAACGCCTCGCGTGAACGGGTATTCGCCGGGGAATCCGAGATCCCGCTCGTACTCAAAACCGCTTTCTTTCAGATCCTCCGGCGTGCTGAGCAGGGGGACTTCGAGGTCGCTCCAGGTCGAGAAGCGCTTCAATCGCGGCGGGAGTTTATCTTCCGCTTGCTTAAGTTTTTTTTCCCATTCGGATCTGGATTTCGTCACGCGCCCCCCAGCTCCTGAGCGGCGATCACGAGGCGCTGGATCTCCGAAGTCCCCTCGTAAATTTCGGTGATCTTGGAGTCACGGTAATTTCGCTCGACGACGTACTCCTTG
Source organism: uncultured Bacteriovoracaceae bacterium (assembly GCA_964563795.1). GTDB lineage: Bacteria > Bdellovibrionota > UBA1018 > UBA1018 > UBA1018 > CAZLYB01. The sequence goes on from CAZLYB010000002.1 coordinate 228,154, forward strand.
GTGTAGCCGTAGCCGCCGTGGACCTGGATGGCTTTGGTCGCGATCCAAGTGGATGCCTCGGATGCGGCGAGCTTCGCCATGGCGGCTTCTTTGGTGTACTTGAGCCCGAGGTCTTTGGTGCGGGCTGCGTTCCAGGTGAGGAGGCGCGCCGCTTGGAGGCGCGTGGCCATATCGGCGATGTGGAATTGAATGGCCTGGAGCTTGGCGATCGGCGCCCCGAATTGCTCGCGCTCGAGCGCGAATTTCTTCGAAGCGTCGAGCGCGCAGCGGGCGATGCCCAATGCCTGGGCCGCGATCCCGATGCGTCCGCCATCCAGCGTGTGCAGCGCGATCTTGAGGCCTTGGCCGATTTCGCCCAGGAGCGCGTTCTCCGGCACGAACACGTCGTCGAAGAAAAGCTGCGCCGTCGAAGACGCGTTGATGCCGAGCTTGTCCTCGAGCTTCGAAACTTGAAATCCCTTGGCTTTAGTGTCGACGATGAAGGCGGCGATTCCTTTGTAGCCTTTCGCGGGATCGACATTCGCGAATAGGATGCAGGTGTCGGCTTCTTTTCCGTTGGTGATCCAGTTCTTGGTGCCTCGGATGCTGTAGCCGCCCGCGATTTTCTTGGCTTGGCACTTCAAACCTGCGGGATCGGATCCGTGTCCTGGCTCCGAGAGCGCGAAGCATCCGAGCTTTTCGCCGCGGGCGAGGGGCGCGAGGAACGTCTTTTTTTGCTCAGGCGTCCCGAAGTGCTGGATCGGGGAGCAGGTGAGGGAATTGTTCACCGAGAGGATCACCGCGGTCGAAGCGCAGGCGGCCGCGATTTCTTCAATCACCATGGCGTAAGAAACCGCGTCGCAACCCGAGCCTCCGAACTCCTCAGGGACCATCATTCCCATGAGGCCCATCCCGCCCAGGGATTTGATGATCTCGGCGGGGAACTTCCCGCTTTCATCGAGATGCTTGGCCTGGGGGGCGATCTTGGATTGCGCGAAGCTCCGAACTTGCTCGAGGAGGAGCTTTTTGGATTCATCAACTTCAGGCCAGCCGAAATAGGGGACCAAGGATTCAGCGTTCATGCTCAAAGCCACTCCTCAAAGCCCCTTGAACTGGGGTTTTCTTTTTTCAGTGAAAGCGCCCATGCCTTCGCGTTGATCCGCGCTGCCGAAAAGCTGCCCGAACGAAAGCGCCTCGGCGTCGAGCTTGAAGTTGAGGCCGATGGATTCGGAGAATTCGTTCATGAGCAACTTGGCGCGCGCGATGGCGGGCTTCGATTGCGAGCCGATTTTTTTCGCAAGCTCCAGCGCCTGCGCGAGGAAAGTTTCGGCATCCTTGGCTTCAAACACGTGGTTGACGAGCCCCATCTCCTTGGCCTGGGCGGCGTTGATCCGCTCCCCGCTGAAGATCAGCTCTTTAGCGCGGGGAAATCCCACGAACTTCGCGAGCCTCACCGTGCCGCCGAACCCAGGGATGATCCCCAGGCCCACTTCGGGCTGGCCGAAGACCGCTTTTTCGCTCGCGACGATGAAGTCGCAGGAAATCGCGAGCTCCGTCCCACCGCCCAAGGCGTAACCGTGAACCGCGGCGATGGTGGGCATCGGCGCGAGCTCTAATAACTTAGTCACTTCATGCCCGAGCTGCGCGAAGCGAACGGCCTCAGCTGAGTTCTTGTCCCGCATTTCTGCGATGTCCGCGCCCGCGACGAAGGCCTTTTCGCCGTCGCCCGTCAGCACGATCACGCGGACGGACGAGTCACGCGTTTTTTCGGAGAGCACGGCTTTCAGCTCGTGGAGCACTTCGGTGTTCAGCGCGTTCAACGCTTGCGGACGCGAGATTTTAATCAGGCAAATTCCGGGCTCAATTTGGGAGAGAATGAGGTTTGGCATCAGGCTTTCGATTCATAGCGGTGGAAGCCGCGCCCTGTTTTTCGTCCCAGCCATCCAGCAGCGACGTGGTTTTTGAGCAGCGGCGCCGGGCGGTAGCGGGGGTCCCCCAGTCCTTCGTGCAGGACTTGAAGGATGGCGAGGCACGTGTCGAGTCCGATGAAATCCGCGAGCTCAAGCGGGCCCATGGGTTGGTTCGTGCCGAGCTTCATCGCAGTGTCGATTCCCTCGGCGCTCGCAACGCCTTCTGAGAGCGCGGTGATCGCTTCGTTAATCATCGGCATGAGGATGCGGTTGACCGCGAAGCCGGGAAAGTCTTTGGCTTCGACGAAGGTCTTGCCCATTTTTTCTGAGACTGCTCGTACGGTTTGAAAGGTCTCGTCGGAGGTTTGGAGTCCACGGATTCCTTCCACGAGCTTCATGAGGGGGACGGGGTTCATGAAGTGGATGCCGGCGACGAGCGATGGGCGCTGCGTTTGCGCCGCGATCGCGGTCACGCTGATCGAAGAAGTATTGGTCGCGAGAATGACGCCTGGGGGGCAAGCGGCGTCGAGCTCCTTGAACAGGCGGTATTTGAGTGCGGGGTTTTCGGTGGCGGCTTCGATGACGAATCCCGCCGCTGAGAGATCTTTGAGACCCGCCACTGGCTGGATCATGGCTAAGGTTTTGTCGCGATCTGCGGCTTGGATTTTCGCTTTTTCGACGAGCTTGCTGAGCTGAGCTTCGATCTTGGCCTTGCCCTTTTGAGCGAGCTCAAGGCTCTGGTCAGCGAGTAGGACCGAGAAACCGGATTGAGCCGCGGTTTGGGCAATGCCGATGCCCATTTGGCCCGCGCCCAGGACGCCGAGCACTCGAGGAAGATTGGATTGAGTCATACTCCAACTCAAGTATCCAATGCTTACGTCAAGTGCAAGGGGTAGTGAATTATTGGCTCACCGGGGGGCAATAGCAGTAATTTAGATTTCCCTCGCATTTTTTAGCGCCAGCTTTTTTAAGTAGCGAAACAATGGTGTTTCCCATGAAATCCCTAACGACAGCGCCGACACTCGCAAGGTCGGCTTCATCGGCGATCGCATCATCGAGGTCAGAATGAGGTGTACGAATTCGGCAGGAGAACTTATTGAGGTCGATCGTATTTTTTATATTTTTCAGCCTCATTTTTTTTGATGCCTCCAATAGGAGGTTTACCGCCAAAATCGAGTGACGGCTGATTGCATAGCCCAACGGGGTATTTGGAGGCAGCATCCCTCTTGAAATCCCTTCCCTGAATGAAAGAGTGTTGATCAGTTGGCTGACTTCATCCAAGAGCACTCCATTTTCAGCGAGGAACTCGATGAGTTCAGGATGACACTTAATTTCTTTTCCTTGATTAACCCCTAAATGGCATCCGATCGCCGCATAAGCGATGAGGTTGAGCCCAAAAACCCTGTCATTTGGAAAAAATTCGCCATTTTGAATCATATCCTGCAGCGCTTTTTTATCACCCCGGTCGATTACATTTTTAATATGGAGAAGAGGATTCTCCTGAGAAAATGCGCTCCATGAATTCGCTGCAAATGCTGCCAAAACCAAGCCACAACACACCGATTTATTTATTAAACTAAAAAATTTCATTTGCTCCGAATACACTAAAATAGTTAATCAGTGAAGCCTTATTTCCCAATGCAAAACCCCGTAAAAATCCGCGTGAGCAGGTCATCGGCCAAAGTGACACCAATGATGGGACCTAGCGAATGAAGCGCCTGGCGCAGATCCGCCGCTAGAAATGCTGGCTCCTGAGCCAGGCGAGCGCGGTTGAGGTGTTCCAGTGCCTCACGAACGGCACGTAGGTGGTCCAAGCGAGTGAGGAGCACTTCTTGAGGGGAGCGGTGAATTTTCGCTTCGCAAAGCGAGACCAGCTGTTCAACCGTTTCTCTAAGGCCCTGGCCGTTTTGAGTGGAAGTGGCGATCCACTGCCGAATTCCTCTGAAGGAGGTTGGAGTAGGCGCAGTCCCCACTAGATCGAGCTTCGTGAAAATCCCAAGGGCCTCCGGCGGATGGGGAGTGCCGCTTAGGATCGAATTCCATGACGCCTCAATCTCCATCAGCTGCTTGGACGAGCTTGAGGCTTCGACAAGCAAGAGCACCAAATCCGCTTTTCTCGCTGCGGCCGTGGCGCGCTGAATTCCCTCACGTTCAATGGGATCGAGCGAGGCGCGGAGTCCTGCCGTATCTTCGAGGTTCAAGGTGATGCTGCTGGATTTTCCACGAAGCGTGATCCGCTCCCGCACGAGGTCGCGCGTGGTACCGGCGATTTCAGAGACGATGGAGCGGTTCTCGCCCAGGATCGCGTTGAAGAAGCTCGATTTTCCGACGTTGGGAAGACCGATGAGCGCGATCCTGAACCCTTCTTGGAGCCGGGTACCCCGGTCAAAACTGTTTTCGAGGCGCTCCAGCGTCCCGATGAGCGGCGGAATTTTCCGGATCAACCGACTGAGGCTCACTTCATCGATGTCCTGATCCGAGAAATCAATCCCCAGTTCCGCAAGCGCGGCGAGCTGCCGGAGCTCCTCGGCGAGCTCCGAGAACAAGCGTTGCTGCGTGCCCGAAAGTTTCTCGAGCGCGAGCGCGAGCGCTCCATCGTTGCTCGCGGAAATCACTTCCGAGACGGCCTGAGCCTGTGAGAGCGTGAGGCGCCCGTTCCTCACCGCGCGAAAACTGAATTCCCCCGGCAGCGCCTGGCGCGCGCCGAGTGAGACGATCGCCTCAAGAACCCGCTCCGCAACGAAACTCCCGCCATGCAGGAAATATTCGACGCAGTCTTCGCCCGTGTAACTGCGTGGCGCATCGAAGCGCGCCGCGAGCGCATCATCAAGCAGCGCGTCCGTGGAAGGGTTTCGAAGCAGCACGCGAGTCATGGAGCGCGGTTGGAATTTGCTCAAATCAGGAACACGCGAAAGTTTGAGCAATGTTTCGTGCGCCCGCGGGCCGCTCACGCGCAGTATCGAAAGGGCACCACCGGTCGCCGCGGCGATCGCCGCGATCGTGTCTTCGGCGAAATAATCAGCGGACATTTTCGCTCACAAAAAAATCAGCGGGCCTGAACCACCACGTTCGTGTTCACGCGAGGTTTGAGATCGAGCTTCTTATTGAGGTAGAGCTGCTGCGCGATGCTCGCGATCGCGTTGACCAGCATGTAGAGCGTGAGGCCCGAAGGCAATGAGATCATGAGCAGGCCGAAGAACACCGGCATGAACTGCATCATCTTTTGCTGAGCGGGATCCGCGGCCGGAGTCGGCGAAAGTTTTTGCTGAAGGTACATCGTCACGGTCAGGAGGATCGGGGTGACGTAAAAAGGATCGTGGCTTGAGAGGTCCTTGATCCAGAAGATGAAAGGCGCGTGATACAGCTCGATCGAGCTGTAGAGCACCCGGTAGAGCGCGAAGAACACCGGCATCTGAATCAGGATCGGCAAGCAACCCGACATGGGGTTGTAGCCATGGCTCCGCATCAGTGACAGCATTTCTCGGTTGAGCGCCTCTTTATTGTCTTTGTATTTTTCGCGGAGCTTCTGAAGTTGAGGCTGGATGCGAGCCATTTCCTTCATGCTCTTCATGCTCTTGTAAGTCAGCGGATAGGTGATGAGCTTGATAAAGAGCGTGAGGACGATGACGGACCATCCGTAGTTTCCGATGAACAAATAGAGCCACTTCAAAAGCTTCAAAATCGGATAGGCCACCAAAGTAAACCAACCCAAATCAATTGTATGATCCAAGAGAGGATCGACGGCGCGAAGGGCGTGGAGCTCCTTGGGTCCGAAGTAAGCTTTCAGGGGAATCGAAATCGAAGTCCCTGCTCCCGGAGCTGCGGTGATCGGATAGACCAAACTCAAGCGACCCGCCTTGGGCCCGGCGGATTGCAGAAGTCCCCGTGGTTCGGAGCCTTCGCCGGCGAGAACGCTCATGAGAAAGTAGCGGTTCGTCGCCCCGATGTATTTGACGTTGGTGGCGATCGGCGTGAGATCAACCTCTTTTTCCACGGTGTGGCGCTCCAGTTTGGACGCACTCCAATAGATCAGCTGCCGATCCGCCGCTTCGGGGTCTTTTTCCAAAATACTTTTTGAATAAAGGGAGACGAACGCGTGAGCGGGGGCTTGCGCCTTGAATTGGGCGTCGATGCGGATTTGAACCGAAAGCTGATCCGGCGCGGGGGTGAAAAGCCGGGTGAGCTTTACTTTCGCATCCTCATAACTCCAGAGCACGCCTTGTGGAGTTGAAGAGAGTTGGCCTTTGACTTCATTGAGGTAGCTGTATTGGGCATCATCGAATGCGAGCTCGATTTCGCCATTTTCATGGGTGACCGAGGAAAGGTCCACTCGCGCGGCATTCGCATTGATGTTGAGTTTGTAGCTTTTCAGCTCCCACCCAACGAAAAAGCGATGGCCGCTGCCGATTTTCGCTTCACCGGTCCCTGTGGAAAGCGGGAGAAAGTCGGGGCCAGCATTTCCACGCAGAGCCGCGGAAGGCGGAGTTTTTTGGAGGGTCGCAGGGGCGAGCGCTTGGGTGGGGGAAGAGGGAGGGTTCGGCGAGGTCGACTGGGTCGTTACGGCGACCGGCGCAGATTTGCCGGGTTCGAGATAATACTTTTGCCAAGCGACGAAGATGGCAAAACTCAAAGCAAAAGCGATTACGGTTTTACGATCCATTCGAGAGTTCCTTTGGAACAGGGTCAAACCCCGGGTTGGAAAAAGGGTGGCAACGAGAAATCCGTTTCAGCGCGAACCATGAACCTTTGAGGAGGCCATGCCTTTGAATCGCTTCCTCGCAGTACCGGCTGCAGGTGGGATCAAACCGGCATCCCGAAGATGAGCCCACGAGGAGGTGCAAAGCGGGGCTAATGAAGATTCGATAGACTTTAAAAATCATGAGGATCGAGCCTGCGAGCCTTGGGACTTTAGATGGTCGGCCCATTCCTGAGAGAGCGCATTTTGCAGCTTCTGCGCGTAGAGGTAAGTCATTTTTTTATGAGCGGGGATGACGACGTTGTAATCATAGGGGCCCAACAGAGGAGCCTGTCTCCTGAATGCCTCTCGAACGACGCGTTTGACTCGGTTTCTTTCAACCGAACTTCCACGGGCTTTCAAGGTGATTCCGAGGCGGAAAGAATTCATTTCATTCTGAATGCGGAAAACCACGGCTTCCGTCAGGCGGAAGGCTTGACTGCCCTGGAAAAAACGCCGGTACTCCCAGCGATAATGCAGGCGGTTCTTGAATTCGAGCCGCTGAGGATTATTTGCCAGCTGCTTCAACGGTCAGGCGCTTGCGACCCTTTGCGCGGCGGCGCTTGAGGATGAGCCTTCCGGTTGGGGTTGCCATTCTGGCGCGAAAACCGTGCCTCCTCCGGCGTTTTGTTCGGCTGGGCTGATAAGTTCTTTTCATAATAAATTTACCGTCCGCTGGTGTTAACGGACAGCGTCGTCATTGTCAAGATCGTCGCAGTAGTGCAAATAGTTTTTTTAAACCCTGCAGGCCCGGTGTTATAGAGGTTGAAGAGCGTTTTATGGACCACTCCCTTTCCAATTCTATCCCCGCTTCCCAGCCTTGGAGCAATTCTGAAGAGCTTTGGGCGGCGATCCTTCGTCAGCTGGAGCAGCAGGTCGTCTCCCATCAGATGCAAACATGGATTGCCCCCTTGAAGTGCCTCGAAATCAACGAGGAAGCCACCACTCTAGTCTTGAGAGTGACGGTTCCCAATGACTTCTCCTCGCAGTGGGTGAAGGATCACTATAAAAAACAAATTGAAACCCATGCGGAGCAGTTGACGGGGCGGGAATGCGTTTTGTCCCTCGAGGTCCAGCAGGAAGTGATGCCTTTTTTCAGGCGCGGAGGAGGGGGAACTGCGCCGGGCTTGACGGTAGGAGCATCCTCCCAAGCTTCTGAAGAATCTTCCCTTCCTCACGCTTCAGATGACCTTTTGCTTCCTTCGAATAGTTCCCCGCCCCCGCGTCCGTCCGGGATTTACGGGCCTCCCGCAGCCCCGACGTCTAAATCTCTCGAAGAAGCGAGCCTCGATCCTCGTTATGTTTTTGAAAGCTTCGTCGTTGGCGCGAGCAATCAGTTCGCGCACGCATCAGCCGTGGCCGTGGCGGAGCAACCAGCGCGCCAATACAACCCGCTTTTTTTATATAGCCCCCCGGGCCTCGGTAAAACTCATCTCCTGCACGCGATCGGCAATTACTGGATGGCTAAAAACCCGCGCGCCCGCGTAGCCTATCTCTCGGCCGAGCGATTCGTGAACGAGCTCATTGATTCGCTCCAGCACCGAAAGATGCCGGACTTTCGCGCGAAATACCGCAATAGCTACGATATGATTTTGATTGATGACATCCAATTCATCGCCGGAAAAAACACCAGCGAAGAGGAGTTTTTTCACACCTTTAACGCGCTTCATGGTTCCAAGCGCCAGATCGTCGTGACCAGCGATCGCGCGCCGAAGGAGATCGAAGGGCTAGAGGAACGAATCCGCACCCGCTTCGAGTGGGGTCTAGTCGCCGATATCAGCCCCCCCGAGATCGAGACCCGGATCGCGATCCTGAAGGCCAAGGCAGAGCGCGACGATATCTACCTACCCGATGAAGTGGCGACATTCCTCGCGACTTATATCAAATCCAACGTGCGCGAGCTCGAGGGCGTTCTGATCCGTCTGCAAGCGCAGGCTTCGCTCACGGGGGCGGAGATCTCGCTTGAGATGGCCAAGCAAGAACTCAAGACCGCGGTTCCGGAAGAAGGGTCACACTTCACCCTCGAGTCAATTCAGAACGCGGTGGCACGGCATTTTCAGCTCAAGGTGCAGGATCTCAAGGCTCCCGGCAGGACCAAAAGTGTCGCGCTTGCCCGTCAGATCGCGATGTACCTCATCCGCAAATACACCGGCATGGGTTTCAAGGAGATCGGTCAATTCTTCGGCGGCAAAGATCACACGACGATCATGCACGCGTGCACGAAGATCGAGCGCAACGTGGAGTCGGATCCCGCGATCCGCGATGCGGTGGAGTCCGTGCAGAACTTGCTTTGATTCGAACGAATTTTATTCTCGGCAGTGGATGTTGCCTGAAAGCTCCAACTCACCGATGCAATCCAAGTGAACGCGCCCGCCGCTGCATCTCGCATAAGGAGTCACTCTTACCACTTCAACTCTATCTAACACGTAGGATACGAAATTCATTCCATGCGCAAAACTGCAAACGTCTCTCAGATATTGCTCTGAGGGAAGATGGTGGACGAAACGGGTATTGATGCAGGAATAAAGAAAGGGTTGCACGTTAACAGGCCCCTCCACATAGCAAGTGCCATAAGTTTGTCCGACGGTAGATTGGATCCGCTCTTGAAAAAGATCCCCAACATACCGATCTGCGCTTACCTTGACGGGTTGAGTAGGTATTGAAGGCAGTGTTGATGATGTTTGTTGGGTACCACTGATTCGAGCGGGTCCAACGCCTCGAGTGAGGCCATTAACTGCATTGGCTTCGGGTGTCTGAACCCAGAGCAAAAATCCCATCGTAAATGATCGAACAAGAATTGAGCGTAGAAGATTTTTCATATTCCCCCCGGATTTGTAGTTCAGGAATGTAACTGCAACATAAATGCCGGCTGGATAGTATTTGATATAATTGGTTTTTTTATTTTTGTTAAACTATTGAATGCGAAAAAAATAGTCATTGTCAAGTCTTTGCAAGGGTCATTTCAGACTCAGATCCGGCGCTCTTTTTTGAGCCACTGCACCCACTGCGAGAGCAGGTGCGGAATCGTTTTTAGCTTGGCGATCCAGGAGCGACGGTGAAGTCCGAGAAGCAATTTAAATACATCATATTGAGCCGTGGAATAGGGGAACCACCAGGGTGATTTGAAAGTAAGGAATCCCCAGCTAGGCTGGTGGATGTGCTGAGTTCGCACGAGCTCGTAAAGCCCTTCGTCTGAATGAGTCCGTCCAAATCCGCTGTCTTTGACCCCTCCCCAGGGGGTTTCGGCGAGGCCCGCGGTGTAAAGCACCTCATTGATCGTCACGGTCCCAACCTCGAGCTGCCGAGCAACGCGGTTGCCCAGGGCCAGATCGCGCGTGATCACGCTTGCGAGGAGGCCGTAAGGGCTGCGGTTCACTTTTTGGACGCCCTCAGCGATGGACTGATAAGTGGTCATCGCGATGACCGGGCCGAAAGTCTCCTCCCGGTAGATCAGGAGCGACTCTACGTCGCGGCTGCTGATGAGCGTAGGCTGGAGCGATCGCCCATCTGCCGAGAATTCCCCGCCAGACAAAAAATCCGCGCCCGCTTGCTTCGCTTCTTGGAGGTGTTTGGAGTAGATTTCTTTCTGTTTCTCGAAAGTAATGGATCCCAAGTCGGTATTGAGTGCGTCTTGAGGGTGGCGCCGGAGAAGCGCGATCTTGGCCCGGAGTTTTTCGGAGAACGCTGCGGCGATGCTCTCGTGGACGATGAGGCGCTCCGTCGAGGCGCACGCTTGGCCCGAGTTGGTGAATCCCCCCCAGAGCGCGGCGCTCGTCGCGAAATCCAGGTCAGCGTCCGGCAGGACGAGCATGGCGTCTTTTCCACCCAGTTCCAGGAGGAGGGGTGTCAGATTTTGTGAAGCCGCGCTCATGATTTTTTTTCCGGTAGCGACGCTCCCAGTGAAAATAATTTTATCTGGTTTTTGTTGAACGATGGCTGCGCCCAGCTCCGGGCCCCCGATCAAAGTCTGGATCAGGCCGGGCGGGAAGCTGCAGCGGTCGAAAAGCTCCTGGATTTTCAGCCCGACCAGGGGAGTAACCTCGCTGGGTTTGAAAACGACCGCGTTTCCCGCCGCAATCGCCGTGGCGATCTGCCCGAAGGGCAGGAGCAATGGGTAGTTCCAAGGGGCGATGACCGCGATCACTCCCCAAGGGACGGAGTGCAGCGCGCTTTTTCGATGCTTCATCATTTGAAGCTTCACCCGCCGCGGGCGCAGAAGCTTCGGAGCTCGCTTCGCGAAATAACTGAGGAGCTCGACACTCGGGAGAACCTCATTCGAAAGCGCCTCGAACCGCGGCTTGCCGTTCTCCCGGGAGATCAACTCCGAGACCGCGTCCGCTTGATCGATCAGGACTTCGCGCAGTTCCAGGAGCACGCTCGCGCGTCTTCGCGGGGATTCAACGGACCAGCGGGTCTGGGCATCCTTCGCGCGGAGAAAGGTTTTTTCGAGCGATTCAACTGGGGTTTGATCGAGCTCCGCCAAAATTTCGCCGGTCGACGGGTTCTTCGTGATGAGTTTTTCCATGCCCTTCCCTCATGTATACTGGAGCGGTGAAGATAAAGACAAGCGAACTCGAGCCGAATCTCGCTCCCAACGCAATCGCCGTCCTTGAAAAGCGCTATCTATGGAAAGAGGAGTCGGGGCGGATCACCGAGTCCCCGCGGGAACTTTTTCTCCGGGTCGCCGATGCGATCGCTCAGCCGGAGAAAAAGAATCGGGGGAAATGGAAGGACCGCTTCGCCGAGATGATGATTTCGCTCCGCTTTCTTCCCAATAGCCCAACCCTCATGAATGCTGGGAAAAAGCACGGGCAGCTTTCCGCCTGTTTCGTCCTGCCAGTTGAGGATTCTTTGGATGGGATTTTCGAAACTTTGAAGCAAGCCGCAAAAATCCATCAATCTGGGGGGGGCACGGGTTTTGGATTCTCGAGGTTGCGTCCCTCGGGAAGTTCGGTGCACACCACTCATGGAGTCGCCTCGGGGCCGGTCTCCTTCATCAAAATTTTTGACATGGCGACGGAGACGATCAAGCAGGGCGGCGCCCGGCGGGGCGCCAACATGGCTATTTTAAGGGTGGACCATCCCGATATCCTGGAATTCATACAAGCTAAGCGGGATCAGAGCTCGATCCTCAATTTCAACCTCTCGGTGGGCGTGACGGACGTGTTCATGCGCGCAGTCCGTGAAAAATCCTCATACTCACTCATCCATCCCCATCACCGGCGCTTCAGCGGGACTCTACGAGCGGACGAAGTCATGGAGAAGATCGCCCAAGCCGCTTGGGAATGCGGGGACCCGGGATTGGTTTTTTTGGATCGCATCAATTTATTTAATCCCACGCCCGCTGAAGGCTTCATGGAGAGCACTAACCCCTGCGGTGAACAGCCTCTTTTGGCTTATGAATCCTGCAATCTGGGATCATTGAATGTTTCAGCTTATTTCATTGAAAAAACCGGATTTGATTGGGTCCAGTTTCGCCAGGACGTGCACGATGCCGTTCGCTTTTTGGATAACGTGATCGACGTCAATCGCTTTCCAGTCCAGGAATGCGCTAAAATCACGCATAAAAACCGTAAAATCGGTTTAGGCGTGATGGGGTTCGCCGATCTTCTCCTGCTTTTGGGAGTTCCCTACGCCAGTGACGAAGGGCGGAGCTGGGGCGAGCGGATCATGAGCGTTCTGGATCGCGAGGCAAAACGCGCTTCGATGAATTTAGCGAAGGAGCGGGGCGCGTTCCGCGGCTATTCCCGATCTCTTTGGAAGCGGCTTGGCTATCCCGAGCTTCGCAATGCGACGGTGAGCACAGTGGCCCCCACCGGGACGATCAGCATGATCGCCGGCGTTTCCAGCGGCATCGAGCCGATTTTTTCGGCGTCTTTCGTGCGCAACGTGCTTTCGGGAGCGCGCCTTCAAGAAGTTCATCCGGTCGTGAAACGGCTCTTTGAATCGGAGGGAGGAAAAATCCCTCAAGATATGGATCAGGCTCTTCGTGATCGGCTCGGCGCGGTGTGGAGCCCAGCCCAGGACCTCTCCGTGCGGGATCATATCCGCATGCAAGCCGTTTTTCAGCGGCACTCGGACAGCGCGGTTTCGAAGACGATCAACCTGTCTGAATCCGCGACGATCCAGGATGTGAGAACGGCTTATGAATTGGCTTACCAAACGGGCTGCAAGGGAATCACAGTTTACCGGGATCGAAGCCGCTCTTCTCAAGTCTTGGATCGATTTCCCCCGCCCATCGCCCCTTTGGACGGGGAATCTTATTGCCCTTCTTGCTGAACGTTAAGGAGTCGCGAGACGATCGAGCAGTTCTTTTTTGAATCCGCTGCGCATTTTCGTGCAATAAAGCGCGTGATCCGGAGTTTCAAGATCGGGCGAAGCCAACAAATAGGGCTTATAATTGCCAGAAGCTTTCGGGGTCGTCTCCTCGTCATTAGGGAGCGATTGAATTTGGACGGGCTGGGTTTCGCAATCAATGCCTTCAGCACGAATCGCATAACCCATCGCCGCGGACTCAAAGGGATTCAACCCATCCACCGAAAAAAGTTTTTTCCAGAGCTTGAGCCATTCCAAAGCATGGGGAGCCAGCCATTGAGCCGCAGCCCCCCCTTTTTGAAGAAGCTTCAAATCTTCTTCGTTCAGCCAAATCTGGGATGAGAGTTCAAATGGAATCAAGACCACCGGGACATTCGCATTGAAAAGAGCCTGAAAGGCGGCCGGGTCCATCTCGAAATTGAAATCCCGGTGGGCTCTCGTGTTGGTCGTTCCCGTCGTAAAGCGTGCGAGCGGGCGTCGTCCCCCCATGGCGATCACCTGAATGATGTTGGCTTTGAGCTCAGGATGATTTTTGATCACCGTGGCGATGTTGGTCAGAGGGCCCAGAGCGACTAAAGTGAGTGGCTCTTTTTTGAGAGACTCTGTCATCGCGCGACTCGCCGGAGTCTCTTGCCCGAGCGCATCCGCGTTCGAAGCACCGGCATAAACTTTTAAGCCGACGGGTCCAAAGCGCTCCACGACGGATTGAGCGATGGGCGTGACGCGGTCCAAGGGGATGTTTCCGAATACGGTGCTCACGCCTTTGAGGGTGATTTCGGGGGAGTGGAACGCTTGAATCAGAGCGATGGCGTCATCCAAGTCCCGGTTCTTCTCAGCGGCGCTGATGTCGGTGTCGATCCAGAGAGCGGAGTTGAGCCGCGGTGCTGCAGGGGTGGGGAGGGGGCGAGTCGTGGAACAATGGGAAGTGAAAATCAAAATCGCTCCCCAAAAGCTGAGGAGTATGAGTCGTTTTTTCTTCGTGAGCATCGCCCAAGTCTAGCCAGAAATATTGCCGCTAAGAAAGTTGTTTTATCTGAAAGCGGTCATGGGCTTGTCATGTCCGGGGGGCTGCGGTAGAAGCAGGTTGCTTAAGGTGCGGGTGTAGCTCAGTTGGCTAGAGTGCGAGCTTCCCAAGCTTGAGGTCGAGGGTTCGAGCCCCTTCACCCGCTCCATTAGAATCCGACGCCAAGGCGTCGGCGCATTCGCTAGCGCTTTGCGCGCATCTTTATGCAAAAAAGCCGAGCCAGTATTTAATCTGTAGGCGCCGTTCGACTAAGGCTTCGTAACCTGTCCGTGATCAATTTCCAGAATGACAACCTTGCCCTCCTGAAAATTTAGCGCGAGACGGTTCCCTGTCCTTGAAAATGCCATATTTTGAAGTGTCATGCGGGATGTGATGGCGTAAGTCCCTATTCTTTCCGTGCGCAGACTGAGCAACTCAATCTTATTTAAGCTGGTTTTGACAGCGAGAGTGGAACCATCATCTGAGAGGAGGATTTTCTCCACTTCCCCTCGCACTATGCCTCGACCTAGCCGCCACGGATCTCCGCTCGCAGCATTTGGAAGATAAGTATGAATATGAATTGTAGTTTTGCGGCCCTCTTCAGCAGCAGGCAGAACTTCGGCGATCACCGGCGCATGCGCAGCCAGGGTGTATAGACCGGATTTAAGCCTTGGACTTGGAGGCTGGCCGGAAAACAAAGTATAATTCAAAGATTTGCTATCTTCATCCCAAGGAATTTGAATCAAAAAAGGGCCGCCGAATGGGCCATCGGGATGCCGATCCCATTGCCAGAGCCACTTGCGATCTGGACTCAGCCATGGAGTGGAAATGGGATGAGCGAAAAGCTTCTGATGCTGAATTTCTTGAGTAGCGCCATTAAGGGTATGAATGAATAATTTAGTCTCAGTTTTTGCGAAAAGAGTGGGTGGGACGCCGTTATCTGGCGAAGATTGCACCATTGAAAGGCCAAAAACCGCCTCATTCAATTCGATTATCAGGTTTTGTTCGTGAGACGATGCATTCATCGAAGGCACCTGAAACCTAAAAAGCCGAGTTTTTCGGCCCTTCTTCATTTCCACAGAAGCAAAAAAACCAAAATCTTCTGGCCTATAGAGGGAGTCATTGGATTCAAGATGGATGAGGGTTCCATCCAGGTCCGTCTTAAAAACCTCTTGTTCTTTGACTATATCGTAAACGACGAGACGGGTCAGCGTTTGATGACCGGCGATCGCGATCGTTTTCCAGAGATAAATAAATTTTGAATAGTTCGAGAAACGAACTGCAGTTGGCGCACCGTCATTCAAGAAAGCGGCTGCTAGCGGCCCGGTTCTAAAATGAGAAGGCAAGTCTAGCGTCACGGTATGAGTGATCAAGAGCGGGGGCAGTGAAGCAGACTTGCAGGGACTGACGGGTGATGAGCTGCTCGCGTTCAAGGTTGAATGACTGAAAAAAAGGAACGAAATCCCCAGGAGCGCTCCGTGAGCCCACATTTTTAGTGATGTGAATTGCATTCTTGGCTGCCGTTTTCGGCTCAAGGGGGCGCTAAGTCAATGAAATTCAATTTTGCTTCCCAAGCCGCCTGAGCAAGGTTATTTCTACAAAACTTATGAATTTTGACGTTTTAGTGATTGGGGGAGGTCATGCGGGCTGCGAAGCGGCTCATGCCGCCGCTCGCCTTGGCTGTTCCACAGCGCTCGCCACTTTGAACCCGGACCGGATTGGATTTCTCTCGTGCAATCCCGCGATGGGAGGACTTGCGAAAGGTCAGCTCGTCAAAGAAATCGACGCTTTAGGCGGGGTGATGGGAAGGATCACTGACCGCGCGGCGATTCAATATCGGCGGTTGAATTCAAGTAAGGGGCCAGCGGTTCGGTCTTCACGAGCTCAATGCGACAAAGCCCGCTATTCGAACGAGATGAAATCGTTTTTGAAACAGGTTCCTCGCTTGGAATTTTTGCCAGTTGAAATTACTGAGATCTTGGTCGAAGGCGGTAGGGTTGCCGGAGCCATTACTGCAGAAAGGACCCGGATCGAAGCTAAAACAGTAGTAATTACATCAGGTACTTTTTTGAGAGCAATCATGCACACGGGGTCAGATCAACTCGAGGGAGGAAGATTAGGGGATTCTTCCGCCAAGGGTTTGAGTCAATCTCTCGAGCGAATGGGTTTTCGGTTGAGACGGCTTAAAACAGGGACTCCGCCTCGACTTCACCGTGAAAGCATTGATTGGACGCGCGTTGCCCCTCAAGACGGAGATTTAAATCCTCTCCCTTTTTCATTTTATCACCGACCTCATCCCTTTCCTTATCTCCCCCAGATTCAGTGTTTTATCACTTATACGAACGAGCGGACCCATGAGGTGATTGAACAGAACTTTGCTCGCTCCCCTTTGTTTACTGGGATCATTCAGGGAGTTGGACCTCGGTATTGCCCTTCAATCGAAGACAAAGTGAAGCGTTTTCGCGACAAGACGCGTCATCAGCTTTTTTTAGAGCCAGAGGGATTGGAAACTCCAGAGATCTACGTAAATGGAATTTCAACGAGCCTCCCGCGTGATGTTCAAGACGCATTTGTGCGCACCATCGAGGGGCTGGAAAACGCTGTTTTTATGAAGCACGGGTATGCCGTGGAGTATGACAGCGTTGATGCACGGCAATTGAAGCGCACTTTGGAATCAAAAGAAATCCCTGGTTTATTTTTCGCGGGCCAAGTCAACGGAACTTCGGGCTACGAAGAAGCTGGTGCCCAAGGGTTGATGGCTGGGATTAACGCCGCTCTTGTTGTTCAAGAGCGTGATTCTTTTACTTTAGGAAGACATGAAGGGTACATCGGCGTTCTAGTGGATGACCTCGTTTTAAACGGAGTGGATGAGCCCTATCGTATGTTCACTTCGCGCGCTGAGTATCGGCTTTTGCTCCGTGAAGATAACGCAGATCTTCGCCTCGGTGAAAAAGCGGGAAAACTAGGGCTTTTGTCGCCCTTAGAACAAGAGCGGTTGCAGTTTAAAGCACAAGCGATTCAAGAAGAGCGAGAGCGACTGGAGTCCACTTTCTTTTTCCCCGTTCAAACCGCCGAATACTTTGAGTCGCGGCAGTGGCCCCTCCTGAAAGATCGAATTTCTGCTTCGACGCTCTTAAGACGTCCTGAGGTAGGATGGGCAGAATTAGAAGCACTGGGTCTGAAGAGATTTGAGGGGAGTGATTCAAAAGAACTTGCCTTTGAAATCAAGGAGCAAGTTGAGATCCAAATCAAGTATGAGGGGTATATCAAGAGGGATCTCGAGCTCCTTAAAACCGTAAACCAGTATGAAAACTTAGAAATCCCTCACGACATTGATTATGGGGTGATCCCAGGACTTTCAAATGAAATAAAGGGAAGGCTTTCGGATACAAAACCTGAAACCCTTGGGCAAGCAAAGCGAGTCCCAGGAGTTACGCCAGCCGCAGTAGCGAATCTCATGATTTTTCTCAAGATGTCAGCATGAACCTCTTAGACCAAGAACTTAAAGCGGTTGGAATCGAGCTTTCAAGCGAAGCTGAGCAGAAACTCACGCGTTTTTATGAACTCCTTAAGGAAGAGAATAAAAAACAAAACCTCACTCGCTTAATCGAGCCCAGAGATTTTATAGAAGGGCATGTTTACGACGCTTGGAAGCTGCATCACTCTGGATTTCTCCATTCTCCTTCACTTGATTTAGGAAGTGGGGCAGGGAGTCCTGGCCTGATCTGCGCACTCTTTAATCCCCAGCATCAGTGGGTGCTTACTGATTCAGAAAAAAGAAAGGCTGCTTTTTTAATCCAGGCTCAGAAGCAGCTCCAACTCGAGAATTGCCAAGTATTCGCAGATCGTGCAGAGAGGCTTCTTAAAAGCAAACCCGTTCCCTGTATTACGGTGCGTGCAGTAGGAACAGTTTCTAAAATTTTTGCGCTTCTGAGCACATGTTCTACGTGGAACACACTCCTTTTACTCAAAGGCCCTCGATGGCAAGAAGAATGGACTGAATTTCAGGGCGGCTCCTTTCGTTCGCAATTAAAAATCGAGGCCGTTCAAAACTACGAAGTAGGAATTGAAAGAAAAAAACGACTACTCATCAACCTAAAAAGAGTTCCACGTGGAACAAAAAGGGAATGAGTATTCAAAAATATTTATTAAAAACATCTTGCACCGGCGGTGATTCATGGCTAACCTGAAAGAGTAGTCGAAATTGATGATTCAAAAAAAGTTTCTTCTGATGAAAAGGTTATTCGCACCAACCACAAACCACAGACCTCGGGGCGCCGTAACTGGCGCCCCTTCTGGTTTTCAGGGGATAAGGGGAATCCAGTGGGCAAAGTGATTTCTGTTGCGAACCAAAAGGGTGGAGTGGGTAAGACCACCACCACGATTAATTTAGCCGCCTCTCTGGCGCTTGCTGAGAGAAAAACATTGGTCATCGATTTTGATCCTCAAGGAAATGCGACGTCAGCATTGGGAATCGATCGAGCTTCAATCGAACCTGGCAAAACCATTTATCACGCTCTCATTGGGCATACGCCAATGCCTGAAGTGATTCGACCAACCGAGATGGATTGCTTGTTCATCGCACCCGCAACGGGCGATTTGACCGGCGCTGAGATTGAGCTGGTAAGC
This sequence comes from uncultured Bacteriovoracaceae bacterium, assembly GCA_964563795.1. GTDB lineage: Bacteria > Bdellovibrionota > UBA1018 > UBA1018 > UBA1018 > CAZLYB01. Next base: position 246,725 of record CAZLYB010000002.1, read on the forward strand.
GCTTTTTCGCGAGAAATGAAGCTCAAAACGGCGCTTCAAGAAATTCGTAAACAGTATGACTATATTTTGATTGATAGCCCGCCGTCGCTGGGATTGCTGACGGTGAATGCGCTGACGGCCGCGGATAGTTTTTTGGTGCCGCTCCAGTGTGAATATTTCGCTCTTGAAGGTCTGAGTCAGCTTTTGAAAACCGTCTCGCTCATTCGACAAAGCACGAATCCCCAGCTCGCTGAAGAGGGGATTGTGCTCACGATGTTTGATGGGAGAAACAACTTGGCGAATGAAGTCGTCAAGGAAGTTCGCACCCATTTCAGCCAGCAAGTGTTTGAGACAGTCGTTCCGCGGAACGTGCGATTGAGCGAATGCTCAAGCTTCGGCAAGCCCATCCTGCTTTATGACATTGATTCAAAGGGCTGCCTGGCTTATTTGAACCTCGCGAAGGAAGTCCTGGCACGAAATCAACCCGAGCAGGGTTTAGCGGTTTCAGCCGGATTGAATCATTCGTCGCAGCCGGGTCCGGAGCTAGGAATGGCTCAAGTCAGTAATTAAATATTATTTATGGAAAATTCCTCACCTCAAAAAGGAGCGAAAGTGGCGCAAAAACCCGTTCTCGGAAAAGGATTGGCTTCGCTGCTCCCGTCGGGCCCGCCCTCGGGGGCGATCGCCGCTGGGCTCGCCGTCCCTGCGAGCGCGGTCGTCGAGGATAATCGCGATCGCCACCCTGGGATCAGTTTAGCCGCGGTTGAGGAGATCGAGGAGAATCCGTATCAGCCTCGCCATCAATTCAATGACCAAGCAATCGATGAGCTTTCGCAGTCGATCCGCGAAAATGGCATCATTCAGCCATTGGTTGTGAGAAAGCGCGCGCAAGGCGGCTACCAGTTGATCGCCGGAGAGCGCCGCTTAAGAGCCGCCAAAAAAGCGGGTCTCAAGCAAGTGCCCGTGGTGATTCGCAAGTCCACGGATAAGGAAGCGCTCGAATTGGCGTTGATCGAAAATATTCAACGACAGGATTTGAATTGCATCGACGTGGCGCTCGCCTATTCGCAGCTGATGCAGGATTTTTCGCTGACTCAGGAATTAGTAGCCACGCGCGTGGGCAAGGATCGAGCGACCGTCGCGAACCATCTTCGCCTATTAAAATTGCCGGACGCGATTCAAGATGATTTAAAAAAACAGATCCTCAGTTTTGGCCACGGCAAAGCGCTATTGTCCCTTGAAGATCAGGACCAGAGGCTGCAAGTCAGGGCTAGGATCGTCGAAAAGAAGCTCAGCGTCCGCGATGCGGAGGCGCTCATCGAGGAAATCAAGCAGTCTCAAAACCGTGCTGGGAGCGGTTCTTCAGCCGCTTCAGAGCCGGAATCCACCCTTCCGCCAGTCACTCGCTTGGGAGCCGCATCTCAGGATTTAACACGCTATTGGGCGACAAAAGTTGAAATTCGAGGAACGGAGCGGCGCGGCAAAATCGTGCTTCACTATGGATCTCGCCAAGAGCTTGATCGAATCCTGGAATTGATGCAAAATCAAAAGAGATGAAGCAGCGTCCCGTCGTACTTAGTGCTCCTGCGTCCTCGCCTCAAGTCACAGGGGTGATTGAGCAGGGGTGCGAATTTGAAGGTAAGCTTTGCTTTCAGGGGACTCTCCGAATTGGGGGGGTATTCCGGGGGCAGATTTACACGCCAGACACTTTGATCATTGGGGAAGGCGCCCGAGTTCACGCTGAGATCGAAGCAGGGACCGTAATCATCAGCGGCGAAGTCAATGGGACGATCGTAGCTAAAAACCGGGTTGAAATCCATAAACCCGCTGTTTTTCGAGGCGATATCCTGACACCCAGCCTCAGCGTTGATGAAGGCGTCATTTTCGACGGCCGCAGCAAAATGGGGCAGATTCAAGCGGCTCCGCAGCGCTCCTACCTGATTTCCCAGCAAAAGCCCTAAAATCAGTTTCATCTTCTTCTAAAGAAGCCGAATTGCGCATGATGCGCTTGACCTCTCGCAATCGCCCATGTTAGCTCACTCAAGCAATCTGATCGGTTAAAGAGGAGCGACGGTCGTCACGTGAATGGCCTATTGGACCAGCTTGGCCTGGATTCTACATTTTTTATTGAGTTTTTCCTGTTCGTTTTCCTGTTCTTGATTTTGGGAAGGCTTTACTTCCGCCCATTCCAAAAACTTTTTCATGAACGCCATCAAAAGACGGCGGAAGACCGAAAAACGGCTGAGAAATGGATGCTCGAAGCTCAAAACAAGCTGGATGAGTATCAAAGGCGCCTCCAGCAGGAGCGCGCGGACGCCCAGAAGCATTTGGAAGAGGCGCTCATGACGGCGAAGCAGAAAGAAAATGAGATCCTGGCTCACGCTCGTGATGAGGCGAAACGCGTGACTCAAGAAGCCCTTGAAAACGTGGCAGCGCAAAAAGAGCAACTGAAAAAGCAGCTCGAAATCGAAGTGGAGAGCATGGCTCGACAGATTTCAGAGCGACTCGTTTCCAGGAAAGTCTAATGGCAAAGATTTTACCGTCATTCTTCAATTTAGCGGTCCTCGTTGGGATTCTATTTTATTATTTGAAAAAACCGCTCAGGGATTGGGTTTTTCAACGCCATCATTCCACCAAAAAAGAGTTGGAAGATGTGGCGAATCTCTTGAAACAAGCTCAAAAAGACACTCAAGACCTGCAAATCAAATTGCGGACCCTCGACCAAGAAGTGGCGGCGCTTCATGAGCAGTATCGATCGGATGCCATTGAGGCGAGCGCGCGGGTTTTGAAGGAAGCGCAACAGCTTTCTAGCCGAATCGTGGCGGACTCCAGCACGGCGGCGCAGGCGATGATCTCAGATTTGCGCCAGCAAATGCTCACCGAGATCGGAAACCGGGTATTGGATCGGGCTGAGACCCTTCTCCGAGATAAGTTAACGCGTGATGATCGCGTGCGCATTCGCCAAGAGTTTTCCCAGCAAATGGGAGGTGCGGCGTGAGCGTTTACCAGTCTTATGGAAAAGCGCTTCAAGAGGCGGCTTTTGAATCGAAAATGGACGCTAATGCTCAGGCTCAGATCGAGTCGCAGCTGGATGCTGTTTTGAAGTTGCTGAAGGACTCAAAGGAATTGCGCACGGCGCTTTCTGGGCCGGTTTGCAGCGCTGCTGAAAAAAATTCGATCAGTGAGCAGATCGCGGCAAAAATAGGGCTTTCGCCGCTAGTGACTCGTTTTTTGAAGTTGGTCATCGCCCGGAGGCGGCTGGATCGCCTTGAAGAGATCATTCAGGCGTTCCGGGAAGTCAGAATTCAAGCTGAAGGGGGCGTGGCTGGGACCTTGGTCGCGGCAGATCCCTTGGGCGAGGAAGATGTGAAGAGTTTGGCGCAATCGTTCGGTCAAAAGCTGGGGAAAAGGGTCGCCTTTCGCGTGCTCGTGGACCCCTCGCTGCTCGCCGGGGTGAAGGCGACCGTGAATGGGGTGACTTACGATGGAACGCTTCGGGCTCAGCTCGCGCGTCTTCGTAACCAAGTTTTATCTTTAGGGAATGGATGAGGAGTTTATGCAAATTCGACCAGAAGAAATTACACAGATCTTAAAAACACAGCTTTCGAATTTCGAGAAGCGGTTGGACGTCTCCGAGACGGGTACCGTCCTTTCGGTGGGCGATGGCGTCGCGCGAGTCTATGGCCTTGAAAAGGCGATGGCGGGCGAGCTGGTGGATTTCGGCGGCGGCGTTGGGGGAATGGTGCTCAACTTGGAAAAAGACTCCGTAGGGGTCGTGATCTTGGGCGATGATACCCAGATCAAAGAAGGGTCCACCGTCAAGAGAACCAATAAGATTGTTCAGGTTCCGGTGGGCGAAGAGCTCCTGGGCCGCGTCGTGAACGCCCTCGGACAGCCTGTGGACGGCAAAGGAGAGTTGAACGCCAAGCATTCGCGCCGCATTGAGATCAAAGCGCCCGGGATCGTGGCACGCGAATCGGTGAAAGAGCCGCTCCAGACGGGGATCAAGGCGATTGACTCCATGATTCCAATTGGCCGTGGGCAAAGAGAACTAATCATCGGCGATCGCCAAACCGGAAAGACTGCGGTCGCGATCGACACCATCATCAATCAAAAGGGCAGGGGAGTTTTCTGCATCTACGTGGCGATTGGTCAAAAGCAATCCACGGTCGCGCAAGTAGTGGATAAGTTGAAGCAGCACGGTGCGATGGAGCATACGATCGTAGTGATCGCTGGCGCAGCGGAGCAAGCTCCGCTTCAGTTCCTCGCCCCATACACGGGCGTTACGATGGGGGAGTGGTTCCGCGACAATGGAAAACATGCCCTGATCGTTTACGATGATTTGACCAAGCAAGCTCAAGCTTATCGCCAGCTCTCGCTCCTCCTTCGCCGCCCCCCCGGCCGCGAAGCTTACCCCGGCGACGTGTTTTACTTGCATTCCCGTTTGCTAGAGCGCGCGGCGAAGCTCTCCTCCAAGTTAGGAGGGGGTTCGCTCACTGCGCTTCCGATCATTGAGACCCAAGCGGGCGACGTTTCGGCGTACATTCCCACGAACGTGATTTCAATCACCGACGGGCAAATCTTCCTTGAGACCGATCTGTTTTACTCCGGCGTTCGCCCAGCGGTGAACGTGGGGATTTCAGTGTCGCGTGTGGGTGGTTCCGCTCAGATCAAGGCCATGCGCCAGGTAGCTGGTGCTCTTCGTTTGGAACTTGCGCAATATCGCGAAAAAGCGGCCTTCGCGCAGTTCGGGAGCGATCTCGACGCCGCGACCAAAAAACAAATCGCACGCGGTCAGCGACTCGTTGAAATCCTGAAACAGGATCAGTACGTTCCCATGCCCGTAGAGAGACAGGTTCTCATGATCTACGCAGCGACGAATGGGTTCCTTGATCAGCTGGCGGTGGAGCGCCTCAAGGGTTATGAGCAGCAGCTCTTCGCATTCGCCGAGAAAAAATATCCGATGATTTTCAAGGAGATCGTCAATTCAGGGAAAATCGACGACGAACTCAAGAAGACCGTCGAGCAGTGCCTGAAGGAGTTTGCGCAGGCTTTCGGTTGATCTATGCCAAGCATCAAAGATCTTAAAAAACGCATCGTCAGCGTGAAGAACACCCAGCAAACGACCAAGGCCATGAAGATGGTTTCGGCCGCGAAGCTGCGCCGTGCGCAGGATGCGATTTTGAGTCAGCGGCCTTATTCGAGGCAAGTGGAAGGTCTGATTCGCAAGCTGCTTCCTTTTGCGAGTGAGGATTTGCGGCAGGGTTTCGCGCAGAGCCATCGGGATCTTTCCGGGGCAGAGGGCGTGGAGCCTCGCACTAAGACGCTCTTGGTCCTGGTGACCTCGGATCGCGGGCTCTGCGGCGGGTTCAATAGCAGCGTGATCAAGGCGGCGCTCCGCTGGAGAGCTCAGAAAGGCGCCGAAACCCAGGTTCAGATGGCCTATGTCGGCCGCAAAGGGAATGAATTTTTCAAGAACAAGGCGGGTTATTCCGGGATTTATTTCGAGGAAATCACGGGCAAGGTGAGTTTCGCGCATGCGCAAATGCTGTCGAAGGAACTTATGAAGCGCTTTTTGGAAGGCGAGTACGACGAAATCAAGATCGTCTATAACGAATTCAAGAACGCGATTTCCCAGCGGGTGGTTGTGGAGGATTTCCTGCCGCTCCAATCCGGGGAACCTGCTCTGGAAGAAGCAGAATCCATGAGCGCCATCCCCGCTGAAAACTATTTAGTCAAACCCAGCGCGAAGGAAGTCCTTGACCGTTTGCTTGAAAAGCATTTTTCCATCCAGGCTTACCGGATTCTGCTCGAATCCCAGGCGGGCGAGCACGGTGCGCGGATGTCTGCGATGGAAAACGCCACCAAGAACGCAGGGGAGATGATCCGCAAGCTGACGCTGTTGTACAACAAGCAGCGCCAAGCGAGCATCACCAAGGAATTGTTGGAAATTATTTCAGGAAGCGAATCCCAAAAGAGCGCTTCCGCATAAATAGTTTGTATTGAGGTTGAGATTAAAGGATGCGCCGGTAGGCGCTAGCGAATGCGCCGATGCCTAGGCATCGGATATTAAAGGAGAGAACATGTCAGCGAGCGCAAGACCGGAGAATTTCGGGACCATCAAGCAGGTGATCGGCCCCATCGTGGACGTCGAGTTCGAGGCAGGCCGCCTTCCCGCGATTTATCACGCGGTCAAGGTCACCAACCCCTCGGTCAACGATTCGGAATGGAACCTCACCCTTGAGGTCGCTCAGCACTTGGGTGAAGGCGCCGTGCGATGCGTGGCGATGGACAGCACGGATGGTTTGACGCGCGGGCAAAAGGCCATGGATATGGGCAATCAGATCCAGGTTCCGGTGGGCCGCGAAACCCTTGGCCGAATCCTCAACGTGGTCGGTGAGCCCGTGGACGAGGGCGGCCCGGTTGGCGCCAAGAAGTTTTATCCCATTCATCGCCCGGCTCCGGCGTTCAAAGATCAATCAGTCGCGATTCAGCCTTTCTTCACCGGCATCAAAGTCGTGGATTTGCTCGCTCCCTACGCCCGAGGCGGAAAGATTGGCCTGTTCGGCGGAGCGGGCGTCGGCAAGACCGTTTTGATCATGGAACTCATCAACAACATCGCCACTCAGCACGGGGGATTCTCCGTGTTCGCTGGAGTGGGTGAGCGTACCCGCGAAGGCAATGACCTCTGGATGGAAATGAAGGAGTCGGGAGTTTTGAATAAGACCTCACTCGTTTACGGTCAAATGAATGAGCCACCCGGAGCCCGCGCTCGTGTTGCGCTCTCGGCGCTCACCGTAGCGGAGTACTTCCGCGATGAAGAGAACCAGGATGTGCTTCTGTTCGTGGACAACATCTTCCGCTTCACTCAAGCGGGTTCCGAAGTGTCGGCTCTCTTGGGCCGCATTCCTTCGGCCGTGGGTTATCAGCCGAACCTCGCCACCGAAATGGGTGAGCTTCAAGAGCGCATCACGTCGACCAGCAAGGGCTCGATCACCTCGATTCAGGCGATCTACGTTCCTGCGGACGACTACACGGATCCAGCGCCTGCGACGACCTTCACCCATTTGGATGCGACGACCAACCTTTCGCGTCAAATCGCGGAGCTCGGGATTTATCCCGCCGTGGACCCGCTCGCTTCCACTTCCCGCGTGCTTGACCCGCGCGTGGTCGGCGAGGAGCACTACAAAGTCGCGCGACTCGTGCAAGCCGTTCTGCAGCGCTACAAGGACCTTCAGGACATCATCGCGATTCTGGGAATGGACGAGCTCTCCGAAGAGGACAAGCTCACCGTGTCCCGCGCGCGAAAAATTCAGCGCTTCTTGTCGCAACCGTTCTTCGTGGCCGAGCAGTTCACGGGGATCAAAGGCAAGTTCGTGAAGATTGAGGACACGATCCGAGGATTCAGGGAGATCGCTGAAGGCAAGTACGATGATCTGCCGGAGCAGGCGTTCTATCTGGTCGGCACGATTGAGGATGCCATTGCCAAGGCGAAGACGCTGAACTAAAAGAGTCTCAAGTGGAAACCCTCAAGCTCAGCATTTACACCCCTGAACGCAAACTGCTCGAGAGCGCGCTTGCGCTCGAAGTGACTCTTCCGACCAGCGAGGGCCAGATCCAAGTGTTACCTGGCCACGCCGCGATGATTGGAACGCTTGAGACGGGCGTATTCAGTTACAGCGTCGCGGAGAATCAAACTGAGGTCGGCGTGATTTCGACCGGTTTTTTCGAGGTCGCAAATGATCACGTCAAGCTCATGGCGGAGACGCTCGAACTGCAGCAGGAAATTGACGCGGAGAGAGCGAAGCGCGCCCAGCAAACCGCCGAGGAATCGCTTCGAGGGGCGGATTTGAGCGAGACGAGCTTTCAGAAGTACCAGCTCAAGCTTCAACGATCGTTAGTTCGTCAACAAGTCGCCGGAAAGACAGGACTGGCGCGGTAGGCAGGATTTTCCCTTCGAGTTTTAGTGTTGTCACGCGGCTGAAAACGTTTTAATTTTTAAGGGAAGGGTCGATTAATAAAATTCAAATGCTAAGAAGCCGGGAAAATTCCGCTTCATCTCAGAATGCTAGTCATATGGCGGCGGCGGCCGTCGTGGGCACGGGCCTGTCTTCGATCGCAGTTTTTTCGCTTTTTGGGATTGCACTGCTTTTATGGGGAAAATCAGTATTCCCCACTTTCCCCGGTTTATTTGGGACTCTTTATTCCGCGACGCCGCTTGCCGCTGATTACAGCTCTTTGAATTGGCTGAAAAGCATCCCGATCGGAGTTGAGCAAGCGAAGCTCCCTGAGCTTTCGATTCCGGACGTTCAAATTAAAATTCCAGCTTACGCGCCGATCCGCAAAAAAAGAGCGGGCTTCATAGCCGTTTCAAAGCCAAAGAAAGCGGAGAGGATTTTCGCGAAAGCAAAAGTGCTTCCTGCGATCCAAGCAGTCACTGAAGCTCAACAAAGCATGCAGCTCCCCGCTGTCGAAGTTTTAGCGGCGAGTTTGCAGGGCTCTCAAGAAGCGACCGAAAAAGAAATGACTTCCCTGCAGAATGCGTTTCACGCGCTGCATACTCGTTTTATTTTAGCGGCACGGATGGACGAAGTTCAAATCGCGCAGACGATGGCGGAGTCTCTCGAATCCGCTCAGCGGGTCAGCGAGTCGATCCCGCCAGCAACGCCTTTGAGTCAGCCGCCGGTTTTCACGCAGCATAAAAATCGTTTTGCCAAAAAGAAAGCCTCCCAGCGCGTTTCACCTCAGATCGCGCAGTCGGTTGAAGTCAAATCGCAGGAGTCCGCTCCTCTGATCCCATCACCTCAAGAATTACTGAAGCCGATGGTGGATGTCGGGCAAATTCCTTCCACGCTTTCATTGGGCGCAGACGAAGAGCGTGTGGAAGTGAAGAAGCCCATGGCTACTCAAAGAGTGACTACTCAAAAATCAGTTCCAGTTGCTCGCGTGACTCCTTGGAAGTATGAAGCGGCTCCGGGTGAAGTGACTCCGCGAGTTTTCATGAAGCCTTCCATTCGAAACCGTGAAGCTCAGCCCCTCTTTAAAGATGAGCTCGCTACGAGTGCAGCTCAAGCGACTCAGCCCGCTCCATTACCTAAAACTGGAGATTCTTCTTTGGATATTCAAAATGAGTATCCACTTAAAGCTCCAGCCGTTGTGAATACTCAGAATACTCAAGCGACTACCCTCGCTTCAAACGGGCTATCAGCTCAGGCTCAGTCCCAAGTGACGACTCGCGTCGAAAAAGAAGCCTCTGCATCACTCCCGATTCCTCGCTTTTCGCCTTTAGTTGCTTCTCAGGTCATCGCTCAGTCCGGCGAGTTGGAGGCAGCGTATCGGGAAGCGTTTCAATGGGACACTGTAGTAACTGGTGCGCGCCTCCGATTCATGACGCATGAAGACCCAGATCTTTATCTTGCGAATCGAGGCTGGAAGTTGGTGGATTCTTCGGAAGCTTATTGGCCGACGCTCAGCTGGTCGAATGGAAAAGACGCGGCCGCTGGGATGCTTCCCCTGATTCCCTTGATTTCAAAAAATACGGGTCAATGGTTGGCCAAGGAAAATTCGGTCGTCCTTCAAGAGTCCATGGGAATTATCTTTGGAAAAGTCCCCGCCGGGTGGAGGGTGCAGATTGAAGATAAGGATGGGCGCTTCAGAGATAGGATTCCGCTCTATGTGAGCGCGGAAACTAAACCCCTCGCTGAAGACAGCAATGACGTGGATCGCTATTTCGTCTTCCTGAACGTCCGATCCGACAGTTACTTGGTGAGCGCGTTGAAAACAGGCCCCGAAGGCTATGACGGGAAGAATGACGCGGCCTTCATGGTTCCGGCCCTCTCCTCAATCGCCACTTACCTGGATTTGACGCAAATTCAAAAAGTAAGCCTGGAGGGAATCATCCGGAATGCGGGTGAGGCACGCGCGCCAGGCCTCGCGCGGATGAACGTTCAAGTGACCGGGCAAAAAAGCAAGGAAGTGCGCAGCCGGACTGACGGAACGTTCAAGATTTCTGATCTCATTTTAGTGGGGAGCTACCCGCTTTTCGTCGATATCGTGGACGGACAACGGCGCTACTCGCAACGCTACCGCGTCCGGGCGGAGGACTTGACCGTCGCGAACGAGGGGGCTCGCCCCGTCAAACGCCAATTTTTCTTCCGAGATGATTGGCAGCTTGAAAGCTGGTTGAAGCAAGTGAAGGAGCATTCAGAGAATCTCCCGTTGGAAGAAGCTTCCATTTTCATCGGCTCAGCGGCGGGGTTCATTAATCGTGAAACTGCTCCTTCATTGAGCGTGAGTGTCGCTCCCTTTGCCGGAGCCACGGAAGAAATAGTAGAGTCAAAAGTTTATTCGGCGCGCACTCAGGCGCAAACGATCGAGGATGACCAGCGCCTCGAGGAGAATCAACCCGTTCGTCCCGAGGCCTCAAATTTCGTCGCCCTCTTCACTCATTTTGAGGGGCCTGCGGTGCTGCAGTTCATGGGGCCCGATCAGACCACCATCTTTTCCGAGTATTGGCCCGCTCTCGCCGGCGTTCAAGTCGCTCCGTATTGAAGCCGGCGTTACTTTTTCATCTCTTCAATCAAATCGTTCAGTGTCCGGGGCCGGCATTCCTCCGGTGAATCCTTGATTTTATTCAGCATGGCGGTCAATGCGTCAAAGCCCTCTTGAAGAGTTTTTTTCGACATGATCGATCCAAATAGCGCCGTCAAAAAGTCCTGCTGAAGCGCCTCATCTTCTAGCGCCTCAATTTGGGCGCGAAGGTCGCTTTCACTGAACCAGCACTCGTTGATCGCCGCTTCCTTGCCGCCGGTGGTTAAGCCGTCCATGAGGCTGAACTGGTACAAAAACTTATTCTTATTTTTCCCGTCTTTTTTGGATTTGATCTTGATCCCGTAATCGCTTCCCTTGAACCCGATATCCACGGGTGACAGCGCCATGCTGGGCGGCGAAGAGTGTGAGAGGAGCAGCAAGGACAAGAAATTTAATTTAATATATTTAAAAAAACTCATGAGGCCTTTGGTACCACGTTGATCAGGCGTTATTCAAGTAATCCAGGATGCCGGCGATCTCGCCGGGCGCTGGCTGCGTTTCATCGGGTACGGCCACCCAGAAGCCCTTCGGAAGCTTCCTGTGAAAGTCGCGGATGTCGGGGTTGTTGATCCTGAACTCGTAAATCGACAAACCATTCTGGACGGCGTAATGCATCCCGGTTTGCGGTTTCGAGATCTTCCTAAAGACGAGCGTCTCAGTCTTTCCCTTCGGGATTTCGCCGTAAAAAAGCCGGTAGTAAGCCTCGGCGTGAAGCACCGCGAGGAATTCAGCGTAGTAATTCCTGCTCGCCCAGCCCAGCCCCGATTTTTCATCGCAGTTGCTGAAAGCGGACTCGATCTCTTGCGATTTCTTTTTCTTGGAAGACCCGATTTTCTTCAACTTGCCGAACCCGTGGTTGTAAGCGGTGACGGCGAGCGACCAGCTCCTGAGGATCTGATGGTTGCTTTTCAAAAGACGGGCCGCCGCGACGGTGGATTTCAACGGGGAGAGTCGCTCATCGATCTTGTTGGCGACGTCCATCTTGAGCAGCTTGCGGGCTGACGCTGGCATGAATTGCCAGATACCGGTCGCGCCAGCTCGGGAGTAAGCGCGAATCTCGAAGGAGCTCTCGACGAGCGAAAGACGCGTCAACTCGGGCGGGACCTTCATCTGATTGAAGATCAGCTCCATCTGGGGCAAGAGGGTCTCAGCCGCGATCAGCCCCTTGATGACGTTGTCCCGTTGGCCGGTTTGAGTGCGCAAGTGCTTGGCGTACTCGGAGTAAGAATGCTTGTGTCCGACGGAGCGGTGGGCTTTGAGGATCTTGCCCTCGAATTCCCCCAAGTTTTTTCCGGATTCGATGCGCTGCTTTTTCATCTTTCCGAGTTTCGTGAATGCGACTCTGTATTTGGCGAGGGTGCTCTTGATGATCTTCTTCTTGGTGATCTCGTAAGCGATCTCATTCCTCGCTTTTTTGGCCAGCTCCCGGAAGTCGATCACCTCGTACTCGATCTCAGGATGGACGGAGTCGATGATCGCCACGTGGCGCGTGGTGTACTTCGTGTAAATGTTGAACCAGAAACGCGTCATTCCACGCATTGATTTCGGGATGTGAAATTCAGCGCTGATCTTCCCGTCCCGGTCATTGAGGGCGAGATCCTGGGTTTCATCCTGAATATTGGGCTCAAAGAGGTTGGAGTAGGAGGCGTAACTGGACCTCAGGACGTCTGCGATGTTGATCGTGCTCACCTCGGACCAGTGGGTGGGCTTCTCATAGGCGGCCCTAGCCTCCATCCAGGAAACCGACACGGGGTTCAAGGCGGTGGCGAGCGAGATCAAATATATAAATATTATATATTTAAAATTCATTCGGCCTGGACTGTATGTGGTTCCCCCGCGCTTTTCCATAGTACTGACTAAGGGAGCAAGGAACTTGCCAATTAAAAACGTTTAAGTTATTGAAAGAATTGGGTTAAGTGAAATCTATAATTCATCATGTGATCAAGAGTTGGACAGCTGGATAAGATTTGGCCTAATAAGGAAAAAATGGAACAAAATCAAACCTCTTTTGAATCCGCCCTGGAAAAACTACAGCAAAGCGTCAAGCGCCTCGAGAGCGGGGAGCTTCCCTTGGAAGAATCCCTGAAGCTCTTTGAAGAAGGGGTTCGGCTCACTCAGTTTTGCCAAACGCAGCTTGCCGCGGCCGAGCAACGGGTCGAACTGCTGATGAAAGCCCAGGACAAGAACGCGACCCCTGAGCTAAAACCTTTCTCCAGTGGTTCCCCCCAGTAAGAAGAGGCGCGTTGACCTGATCCTCGTGGAACTTGGGCTTGCGCCCAGCCGGGAAAAGGCCCAGCGCCTGATTTTAGCGGGGCTCGTCTACCGAGGCGATGAAGCCGTTCAAAAAGCGGGGCAAGCGTTCTCAGACGCCGAGTTGCTGGAGCGCCCGCTGCGGGTGCTTCAGGAAGAGCATCCTTTCGTGTCACGGGGCGGAATCAAGCTTCAACGAGCTCTGGAAGCCTTCAAGATCACGGTTCAAAACTCAGTGTGCCTGGACATCGGGGCGTCCACCGGGGGGTTCACTCAGGTTTTGCTGCTGAATGGCGCTCTCCGCGTTCACGCGGTCGACGTGGGTCATAACCAGATGGATTGGAAAATCCGCTCCGACCCCCGCGTCCGCGTCTATGAAAAGCTCAACGCGCGTTCGCTCAAGGAGCGGGACATCGGTGAGCTCGTGGACTTCACCTGCGTGGACGTCTCTTTCATTTCCCTCGAAAAAATACTGCCCGCCTTGCTGCCCCTTGCCCGCCCCGCCGCCAGTTGGGTGACGCTCATCAAACCCCAGTTTGAAGTGGGCAAAGGGAAGGTGGGAGCGGGAGGAATCGTCCGCTCCGAAGAAGATCGGCTTGCCGTCGTGAGTCGAATCCAGGATTTTTGCAAAACCCTTGGCCTGAAGCTTTCGGACTTGATAGAATCTCCGATTACTGGTTCTCAAGGCAATCGAGAGTATCTCGCCCACTGGAGATTGGACGACACCCATGGATCGCGCTCCGCATCAGTTTAGCTTCTCATCACGGATAGTCGGGCTTTGCGCGCTCGGGGCGCTCATCGCATTGAACAGCTGCTCCTCGACCCAGAAAAAAACCACGTCGCAAGACTTGCCGGGAGTCGAAGCTCCCGCCGTTCCCGCGTACGGTCCCTCGGAGGCGATGGGACCTCCTGCCCCGGATGCGTCGACTGGCGCGGCTCCTCTTGAACCCATGGTCAATGTCGGCCCTCAGCCCCTGCGATCGAAATCATTGGTGCTCGTGCTGGGTCCGGGGATGGCGCAAGGGATGAGTTACATCGGAGCGATCCGCGCGCTTTCAGACGCGAAGATTCCCATCGGCTCGGTCCTGGGGACCGAGATGGGCGGCGTCGTGGGCGCTCTTTACGCGCTTCATGGCAGCGCCAATTCGCTGGAGTGGTCGATGCTGCGGCTGAAGGATGAGGTGCTCAAAAAAAACCCCTCTGATTTGCTCAGCCGCGTCCTCAATAAAAATCGTGCGAGCGAAAAGCTGGAGGCCGAGTTGACCCGAGCCTTTGGGCAGAAAGATTTGATTCAGATGCGCCTTCCGCTCAGGCTCTCGTTGCAGCCGAAAGAAAGTTCCGCCCCTCAGCTGATGGATCATGGGGCTGTCGTGCCCATGCTGTTGGAGACGTATCAACCCGTTCCGCCGAGGGTCAGCCAAAGTTTGGCGCAGATGCTCGTTGATGAAGCGGTGAAGCTCAGCGCGGGCCCCGTGCTGGTGCTCCAAACGGGGGAGCCCACCGTGAATGGGGGCGATCTGCTGATTTCAATTCCGATGAAGGGGATCGGGCCTGAGGATTTTTCACGCCGCACGGAGAGCATTTTCCAGGGAAAAAAGGCAGTCCAAGCGAAACTTCCCGAGATTCGGCGGCTCTTGAGCCCATGAAGAAGATCAACTGGATCCAAGCCCTGGCGCTTTTCGCCATCGTGAGCACGCTTCTGGCCAGCGTCATCGGAGTGATGGGGTACTGGTATTTTTCGCGGGGGCTTCCAGAATTGGTCACTGCGCAGGATTACCACCCGCTCACGGTGACGCGGATCTACGCTCGCGACGGGCTGATCGGTGAGTTTTACAAGGAACGGCGCTATCTCGTGCCCTACGAGTCGATCCCGGAGCGGGTGGTTCAGGCGTTCATTTCGGCGGAGGACGACCAGTTTTTTGAACACTCAGGGTTTAATATGGTCAGTATCCTCAGGGCCAGCATCGCCAATTTCAAGGCGGGGCACGTGGTGCAGGGGGGCAGCACCATCACGCAGCAAGTGGCCAAGTCGCTGCTGCTGAGCTCGGAGAGGAGCTTCATCCGAAAAGCCAAGGAGCTCATCCTGGCGAGCCGGATGGAAAAAAATCTCGATAAAAAGCAGATCCTCTACCTTTATCTCAACCAGATTTACCTGGGCCACGGCGCCTACGGGGTCGAAGCGGCCGCCAAAGTTTATTTCGGGAAGGAGCTCAAGGAGATCACGGTGGCCGAAGCGGCTCTCCTGGCGGGGCTTCCCCAGGCGCCAAGCAAGTACAGCCCGTTTCTCAGTCCGAAGCGCGCCAAAGAGCGTCAGATCTACGTGCTCCGGCGCATGCAGGAAGGGCGCTACATCAGCGCCGCGCAATATTCCGAAGCTTCTACTCAGCCCGTGCGCCTGCAAAGCACCGAGGAGCTGAATACGAAGTACTCGGGCACCTACGTGGAGCATGTGAGGCGCTACCTAGTCGAGAAGTACGGAGACAAAACGGTGTATGAGGAGGGGCTCACCGTGCAAGTGCCCGTGAGCGCAAAACTCTTGCAGACGGCGAGCCGCAGTTTGAAGGAAGGGCTGAGAACAGTAGATAAGCGTGTGGGTTGGCGCGGCGTGGCCCAAAAGCTCAAGACGGACGTGGAAATCGAGAAGTTCCTCCGGGATTACCGCGAGAAGATGATTCTCAAGAAAACCCGCTTTCAGATTTTGAATGCTGAGGGAAAACTTGATTCCCAGGCTGCGCTCATCGCCGCCGGGTTCAAGGCGGATGAGGAAATCCTGGAACCCAACGCCATTGAGATGGCGGTCGTGACGAGCCTGGATGAGCGCAGAAAAACGGCGGGCGTCCTGATCGGCGCGGTCCATGCGGATTTGCCGCTCGACAAAATGAAGTGGGCGCGCCCCGCTCGCGATGACAAGAACCCCGATTTGTCGCGCCCTGAACCCTCGTCTTTGGCCAGGGTGCTGGCTCGGGGAGACGTGATCTGGGTGAAGGTCCTGGAGAAAGGCGCGAAGGGAGTCGTCGTCGGTCTGGAGCAGGAGCCTTTGATCCAAGGCGCGCTGTTCTCGATGGAAACGAAAACCGGGATCGTCCTTGCGATGGAAGGGGGATACGATTTCGAGAAATCTGAATTCAACCGGGTCATCCAGGCTCAGCGCCAGCCGGGTTCCGCGTTCAAGCCCATCATCTACGCGTGCGCTTTGGAGAATGGCTATACGCCGGCTTCCATCATCGTGGATTCCCCGATCGTCTACGAAGATGCTGAGTCGGGAAAGTGGAAGCCCACCAACTTCGAGGAAAAGTTCTACGGAGACACGACTTTTCGCCAGGCGCTGATCAAATCGCGCAACATCCCGACGATCAAGATCGTACAGGCGCTTCAAGTGGGCAATGTCATCCAATTCGCGCGGCGCCTCGGCCACACGGGCGCCCTGAACGCGGACCTCTCCATTTCATTGGGCAGCGGATCCGCCTCCCTTTACGATATGACCCGGGAGTACGCGCTGCTGCCTCGGATGGGCCGAAAGGTGCAGCCTCTCTTCATCTCCTCGGTTCGCAATCGCGATGGCAAAGTGCTGGAGGAAGCCTCACCCAAGCCGCTGCCCGCTGAAGTGAAAATCCCGCCGCTCCCAGCGCCCTCGGCGAGTGCCGTGCCGTCCGCGCCGCAAAACGCGGGGATCCTGGGGCGCTTCCCGATTCCCATGCCCGTTTACCCGCCAGCGGATGATCCGGACCAAGTCCTTGATCCGCGCGTGGCGTACGTGATGACCAACCTCATGAAGGAAGTCGTGACCTACGGGACGGGGCATGAAGCAAAAAATTTAAATCGCCCCGCCGCCGGAAAAACCGGGACGACGAACGAGTACATTGACGCGTGGTTCATTGGATTCACGCCCCAGGTGATCACTGGAGTTTGGGTGGGGTTCGATAACTTGCGTTCGATCGGCCCGAGCGAAACCGGCGCGCGTGCGGCGCTGCCAATTTGGCTGAGCTTCATGCAGGAGGCGGTGCAGGGCTACCCGAACACGGACTTCGCGGTGCCGCCGGGCGTGGTGTTCTCGAGCATCGACGCCAACACCGGAAAGCTCGCGCCCTCGCGGCTCTCATCCGCGATCCGCGAGGCGTTCATTGAGGGAACCGAGCCGCGCGAGTACTCATCAGGGAGTGCAGCTGGCGGCTCGGGAGGTTCGCGCGGCGGCGATGCGGGCGAATATTTCAAAGAGGAGCTGGAGTGAAGAGAATTCGTTTGCGCAAGGAACCGAGGCGGGCGCTGTAGTAGGTCCTTGAGCGGAGAGGAAATCTGCCAAACAACTCGCACTAAATACACCTAATAAGTCATTCAATTTGACCGCTTCCACCCCCGTTGCTTCCACCTTCTTTATAATATAGTTTGTTTTTAAGCTGTGTTTCTATGAGTTGAATTCTCTTTTTTCTCGCAGCTGAAAATAGGGGATAATCAGGATTTTCTTTACAAGCGGGGCTATACAACGCCCGTAAAATTGCATTGAGGTCATTGGCAGTCCTAAACTCCCCAAACTTGAATGTTGTCACGCCGTCAGCAGCAACTTTATCGAGGGCAGTCCTGGCGGCAGGATCCACGATCTCTTTGACTTGATCCTGGGGGATATTGATCGCTTCCACATTACCGCCAGCAATGACGTCCTGATAACTCGCAGTGTCCGCTTCTCTAATAATGAAGGGAGCATGAGTAGGGGTCATGATTACCACTAGGTATGCGTGATATGGAGCGTTGGGAAGTTGTACGTTCAACTTGAAGCCGAATGCATTCTTCGCGTTGGAGGATTTGAACTGTCTGAGATCATTTGTTGGAGGAAGTTTAATTAAGTATTGAAGGTTTCTTGTATAAAAACGCACGTAAGGCTTTGGGGGTTTTCCTTTCATCTCCCCAATGAAGATAGTTTTTAGTTTTTCGTTTTTGTCATCGTGATAACCAGTGTTTCCTTCTAAAAAAGTTCCAACATCATACTTTTTAAAATTAGCCCTGAAAGCCTCATTGCAATCAAAGATAGGGCTAAATG
>CAZLYB010000003.1:0-9778 GCA_964563795.1 uncultured Bacteriovoracaceae bacterium
CTGTGCTGGTGGTCGTATTAGTGATGGGATTATGAGAGACGGAAGATTCAGTCTCTGTGGACGCATTAGTATGATTCTGATCATGGGCGCAAGCCATCAATCCCGTCTGAGTGCCAAAAAAAAGACCAAGGCCAAGAAGAAGTGATTTCATAAAATGGTACTCCTTTGAGGATTAAGAGAGCAACTTCTGGGCCAGCTTTTTCCTTCACACCGATAAAAAACCTGCTTTAAAATGGGGCATTTTTCCATAAAAGGAAATGACGCTCAGAGCTTAGATTTTTCGGCACGTCAGTTGCTTATAATAATGAGATGAAGTGTATAGAAGCGCGGGGTTCTGATTCTCGTACGTCCAAGAAAAAAAAAATTCTCCTCGTCGATGATGATGGGGAGCTGAGCGAGTTCATGTGTTCTTTGCTTCGAAAGCAAGGGTATTCGGTGCATTCTTGTCCCAACGGCAAAGAGGCACTGCATTTTTTAAGAAAGCACGAATTGCCTGATCTTCTCTTAATCGATATCCGTATGCCAGTCATGGATGGGTTGACTTTCCTCAAAAGATTAATGGATGAAAAACGACGATTTTTTTTCCCGATCATCTTGATGAGTTCAGAAGATCCTCAAGAAAATCAAAGGGGTTATCGATGGAATGCTTTTTTAAAAAAACCGCTTCAATTTAATGAACTCTCTGGTCTATTGAATCAGCTACTACCCAATTCTCCCTAATATTGAAGGTTTTTGGGGCTAAAATACCCGGCTCAATCTGTTTTAAAAGCAGGGGAGGTGAGGCAATTGAGGGTCCAAAATTTGCACTCCCTCAAGTTTAAGATGAAAGAAATTCAAAAAGCAGGAACATTGCGAGTGGGCTTGGAGCTCATTGAAGAAGCTCATCAGCTGGCCCGAGGAGAGTTTAGGCTCGCTTTAAGTCGATGGCTTCAGGAGGTCAGTGGAACGGGCAGGCTGTTTGGTTGGTCGGCTGTCTTTGCGGTGGTGGGGGTTCTGGGATGCGCCTCTCTTTTTGCAGGTCTTATTTTTGGGCTAGGAGAACTCTTAGGCGGGCGTTATTGGCAAAGCTGCTTTTTGATGGGAATGATTTCTCTTCTCATTTGTGGCTTAGGGCTCAAGGGCACTTTTTTTTCTGAAGAGAAGAAGAAAAACAAAAAATCGGAGTCGCCATGAATTTGCAAGAGAGCATTCGATTGCAAGAGGAGGCGCTTGAGAAAAAACGTGAACACCTCACTCAGCTGATGAACGAGTTAGGAAGCCGATTTCACCGTGAGGCGCGGCTCAATGACCCACGGGCGATTTCAGTTTATGCCTCCGTCCTGGATTTGATGCGACTAGGGTTTCAGATTGGGAAGCGAAGTCGCCAATTGATGAAAGATCTGAGTTGAGTTGACGCCTCAAAAGCGCACGGTCATTCCACTTTTTTTAAGTCGATGGAGTGGTCAACCCCTCGACGGAGCGGAGTTTTGTTGTTTTCAACAGCGGACCAAAAGATCTGAGAGCTAGAAAAATGAAGGCCAGTCCCATCCCAATCCAGTGGCACGTAGGCCGCTAAATTCTCAGTTTTTTTATTTTTGAGCAGCCAATTTCCCGCTGCGGAGAGGATCTCGTAGATAAAATGCTTCAAAGAGACGAATTTCTGCTTTGATGAGATGATGTCCGCCTGGTTTAAGAATATTTTAGCGTACCCTTTGGCGCGGTGATGGGCCATCGCAGCTTCCGCATACATGCTGAGCTTTCCCCGAGTGACGTCCAGCGGGATGTAGGCCATGAGCAGCTGATTGATTGAATTGATCTCAAAGTCGGTGAGCTGGAGATCGGCATCAATCCGGTAGGGTTGGGAAAGAACGTCGATTCTTCCGCTGAGGTTGAGAGGCGCCGAGTCTTGGAGGGACGCGGTGATCCAAAAGGGACTCTGCAGATCTTTTTTCAAATTCCTGCGGTTCCGGAGGTCTTTTACCCTCAAGGTGAAATGCGTCAAACGGACTGAAGCGGGTTTTTTTAATCCGAGATGCTCCAATTGAACTTCGGAGTTTTGAACCCATAAATTTTCAATGGAAAGCGGGAAGAGGAGTTCTAGGGTGTCTTGCCAAGCATTCTTGGATTCTTCGTTCCCAAATTGCGTCGCTTTTTTCTCTTCATTGTCGATGAAGCGGAGAATTACCGTATCGAGTCTCGCATTGGAGCAGATCTCTCCGCGGAAAAGGGCGCGCCAAGCGATCGAAAGATCAATTTCTTTCACGCTAACCAGCGGAGGGAGGTCAGATTTTTTTTTTTGGATCACTAGGCCTTGCAGTTGATACGCGCCGCGATAAAGGGAGAGGTCAAAGTCTTCGATCCTCCCTTCGTATTGATCAAGCTTTTTGGAAAGGGCCCAATTGATCGTATGAAGGGCCAGAGTCGGCAGTGCGATCCTCAGCGCTGCTAAGAATAAAACGACATAGAAAAATGTGCGCGGGATCCTCTTGATCTTGGACTTGAAAGCTTTGATCAGAGGAGTCGGCATGTCCAATCATTCCATTAGGAAAAAACTGTGGGTTTTGGATTTTCCAAAACCCACAGGAATCAGCTTAGCTGCGTTGTCGATTAGCGGATGAATCGCTTGATCGATCGCCTTGATGATGGGTTGAAGCAGAGTCTTTTTTATTGGCTTCAACGTAGAAATTCCGATCCTTGCGATCCTGAGGTTGGCTTGAGTCATTCCGGGATGAATTCAAGTCGGTGTTTCCTCCCGCATTCCTGGGCTGCGCGAACTCACGCGAAGGGTCGTTGGTTCGAGAGCTGGTTGGGCTCGCCTGATTTTGATTGTGCTTTTGATCGCGTTCATTCGAGGACTGATTCACATTGGTGTTGCTCATAAATTTCGCTCCTTGTTGTTGTGGCGTCATTGCCGAACTGTTAAAGAGCAATTCATATGCCATGGGGGAAATGCCGATTTAATTGGGAAAAAGTACGCTTCCTTCAACGGGTTGAGGATTTTTTTCCAGAGGTCAGGGCGATTTTCCTGAGATGAGATAAAAAAAAAGAGCTGAGTCCAAACTCAGCTCTTTTTAAGGGAGTTAGAAACGGAAAATCAAATCGCCAGGCTTTGGTCCGTTGCTTGTTTTTCAGAGTCATAACGCGAAACCGTTTTCCTCTGATTTTCCAAGGTGGAGCCGCTGAGGTGGGGGTCTTTTCCTTCTGCAGAAGAGCCAAACTCATCTTCATCTTCAGCCTCTTGACTCGCAAGAAGCGCTCGGATCTTGCCGCGTTGAGACCATAAAAAATAGGCTCCCCCCGCTAGCAGTGCGAGCTGCGCCACTCTCGCAACTCGGCTGGTTCCTTCAGGGCTTCCTTTGTGGGTGGGTGGAGAAACTCTTCTTGAGTCTTTGCCAGCTGTTGTTTTTCTTGTTGGGTTGATTTGTTGTTTCATGATCGTTTTTCCTTTTCAATGAGGGTTTGGTGAATGAAGGCTCGAATCAGGTGAAGAGCCGCCACTCGAAAACGGTCTCCGCTCAGTCCTCTCAAGCCCGCCCCAAGCGCAATTCCGTTTCGAATCATGACATAGGGTTTTTTTCGGACTTTTCCCTGTAAAAAGTGGCTGAATCCAAAAAGCATGGATTTTAAGCCGCTCTCAGAGAGGTTTTTAACCTCGCTTTTCATCTCCTCCAGCCATTGAGCGACTTCCTCGCGCGGGACTGAAGAGAGCTTCAAGGGAGGGAATCGAGAAGCTTCTGATTGCGTTGCTTGTTTCATGATTAATAGCTTTCCTTCAAGGGGGGAGCGGTAAGCTCTTCCGATTGATTTTTTGAAGAAGGTCCGGTGAGCCACATACTGCCCAAAAGCCCCACTCCAATGGCGGCTGCCATCGTGATCATGGGATTCTTTGAGATCAGCGCTTGCAGCTTCCGGTCAAACTCGGTCGCTTTGGCGCTGATCTCAGAAATCCACTCCGCTTGATGAGAGTCTTCAAGAGGCTTGGCGTTCATCTTTTTTATCCTCTTTCTGGTCGCCGAGGTGCTCGATTTGATCGCCCCACCTTTCAATGAGGTCTCCCAGCTTCTTGAAGCCGGCATGCTCTACCCGATCCCCGGCGGATTCAATGATGTCTCCCGCTTTTTTAAGGCCAGCGCGAATCGCGGCCCGCGCGGAATCCATGGCTTCTTCCTGCTTTTTTTTCATATCGTTGATCATCATGGCTTTCGCCCTCCTTAAGTAATATAGGTTTAAAAAAGAATATTCGAGACAGATCATCCGGTATCCTCCATTCCCGGTGATGAGCGTTTTTGGTTTTCACTGAAGTAGTGATCTCGAGTGACTCCTGGAACTTCGGTTTCACCGCCGATCCCTCGAGCCCCTGTTTCTTTGAGAATCCTTTCAGCCTTCTTGCTCCATTCAGGATCGTCGACGTGGACGGAAAGGAGGATGCCCCCGTCCTTAATGTAGCCTTCATATCTTTTCGCTTCGTACTCGGGGAGCCCAAGGCCGATCAGCCATCCGCTGATTCCTCCTACAGTCCCTCCGACACCGGCTCCTGCAAGCGCCCCCATGATTGGACCGGCGGCGATGAAGGGGCCAAAGCCCGGGATGGCGAGCGCCCCAACTCCGGCGAGCCACCCCAACGTTCCCCCGATGACGGCGCCGGTAGCGCTGCCAGCGGTTGCCCCTTCGGGAGCTTTCGTTTGTTTCTCATGAGCGAATTCCTGCGTTCCGCGGGGGTCCGCCATCAGAACTGAAATGTCGGAATTTCGGAATGACTCTTGTTTGAGCTTTTGAACCGCGTATTCGACACTGGATTGATCAGCGTAAATTCCAAAGACTGCTTTGTTGCCAGTTTTCATTTGAGCTTCTCCTTTTTTTAATGGCCAAGGTGAGGAGGTCTCCTTCGATTGGCATGCCTGACGCATGCTTTCTCGCGATCTTCTCGACCCTGTATTTCTCGATTGCGTTTTGCACCGCACCTTTTAAACTGACTGCGCCCCGATGGGTCACCACTTTAATTTTTCGCGCGTAAACTGAAAGCTCAGGGTCAGAGCTTAAATCGCTTAAAATCATCCGCGTGACATTCAGATCTCGCGCCCGGTTTGAGTGAGCTGGTAAATCGGTTGAAATTGAAAAAGAACTGGGGGCTTTAATATCCGGAGGAAAATCAGCCGCGATTCCTATGGAGGGAATCCCCATGAAGAAAAGGGTAGCTCCCAGGTTTCGCTTCCAAGATCCAATCCATTCTCGTTTTGTAGACACAGTCAGACCCCTTCCCCGGAGTGAAACGTCACGGTAGTGATTCAGTGCAAAGCATAAGATCGCAAGCTCTAGGCCAAGATTTGAGAGCAGCGGAAAAAATATTTAGTTCATCATTTCAGTGAGTTATTAATGCCGATCTATTTTGTCTGATTAAAGAGTTCAAAGAATGGGTGAGTTTTCCCGGCGAGAGGGGAGATTCTCCATAAAGTGTCTTGATGGAATAAATGCTTTCTTAAAGTTACCTCAGTTGAATTATTTGCTATAAATCAGGGCATGATTCGTTGGTGGAGTAATCTTTCCGTAACTAAAAAGCTTTCAGTAGTCGTGGGGCTGATGGCGGTTCTCATTGCCAGCGAGCTATTCACGCTCTTTTTTGCAATGAATACGCTTTCGGCGGTCAGGGCGTTTGTGGCGGGCGAAGGACTGTGGACCAAAGCCCAAAAAGATGCTCTTCATAGCCTTTATCAATACGCATTGCATGGTGAAGAAAAGTATTACTCAGCTTTTCAGAGGAATTTGGATGTCCCAGCTGGCGACCATATCGCGAGGCTGGAGCTCTCAAAACCGAATTTCGATTATGAGACGGCTCGTAAAGGATTTCTGCAGGGAGGGAATCACCCGAACGACATTCATGGCATGATTCAGCTTTTGAAGCGATTTCACCGAATCCATTACTTAAAGGAGTCGGTAGGGGCATGGACGCGCGCGGATGATTTGCTCGATGAGATTACCAGGATTGCGGAGGACATTCATCGCATCATTCAGAAGGAGGGGAAAAGCTCCCGAAAAGTCGAGTCAGCGTTGAAGAGGATTTCTGACATCAACACCGAGCTGACTCAGCAAGAGAATCTTTTCTCATCGTCCCTCGGTGCCGGTTCGAGATGGCTGGAGAGGGTGTTGATGACGATTTTAGCCCTCACGGTCCTTACCATTGAAAGCACTGGCTTATTCCTGACGTACCGATTCAGCCGTAACCTGAGCCGAAGTTTGAAGGAGCTTCGGGATACCGCCCAGGCGGTCGGAGAAGGGAACCGCTCAAAATGGGCGCCAGTACACTCAAAGGATGAATTGGGGCAGCTCGCCGGAGCGCTCAATCAGATGATTCGCCAACTGAGCGCAGGCTTTTTGGAGAAAAAACGAAATGAAGAGACGCTGCGACGCTCCGAAGAGCGGTTTCGCCTTCTGGTCGAGGCGGTGAATGAATACGCCATTTTCATGTTGGACCCTGACGGGAATGTGACAACCTGGAATTCAGGCGCGGAAAAAATTCATGGTTACTCAGCTCATGAAATCCTGGGAAAATTCTTCTCTATTTTTTACACGCCCGCTGATATCGCGGATCACCTGCCAGAACGCATCTTGAGAACGGCGGTTCAGGAAGGTCACTTTGAAAGCGAGGGATTTCGCGTCAGAAAGAATGGCTCAACTTTTTGGAGCAATGTCGTGATTACCCCGCTCTATGACCGAGGGGGGCAGCTTGCCGGGTTTTCCAAAGTGACTCAGGATATCACGGCTCGGAAAGAATCCGAGTTTCGCCTTCGTAAGCTGAATGAAGAACTGGAGAAGAGAGTCGAGATTCGCACCTCGGAGCTGCAGTGGAGGGAAGCCCAGCTGCGCCTCATCACGGATGCCTTGCCGGTGCTCATCGCGCAACTCGATACGCAGGAGCGATTTCAGTTTTCGAACGAGGCATTTTGCCGTTGGTTCGGTCTCACTCAAGACCAGGTGATCGGAAAAACGTTCCGTGAAGTCCTTAGTGAGGAGCGCTATCCCGACAATCGGCCTTACATTCAAAAGGCGTTGGCAGGCCAAACGACCACCTATGAGAGGTTTTCAGCGAGCGGGGATTTGAGTGCTATCTATCAGATCACTTTTGTGCCGGAGTTTGATTCAGCCGGTGCAGTGGTTGGTTTTATCCTCGTCGCGAATGACATCACCAAGTACAAGGAAATCGCTCTGGAGTTGAAAAAAGCGAAGGAAGCCGCCGATGCGGCCAGCATGACGAAAAGCGCTTTTCTCGCCAATATGAGCCATGAAATCAGGACTCCCTTGGGCGCCGTTCTCGGGTTTTCGGAATTGCTTTTGGAGAATGAACTGACCGCCGAGGAGAAGGTGGTGGGGGCGGAGATCATTCGGAGGAATGGGCAGCTCCTTTCTACGATCATCAACGACATTTTGGATTTGTCAAAAGTGGAGGCGGGCAAGCTTGAAGTTGAAAAGGTGAATGTTCCCTTTAAGGAAACGGTCACGGAGATCGAATCTTTGCTGAATTTAAAGGCGATTGAAAAGGGATTGAAGCTGGTCGTGCGATCCCATGAAAACGTGCCGGAGCGCCTTCAGACCGACCCGTTGAGGCTTCGCCAAATTCTCCTGAACATCATCGGAAATGCCGTTAAATTCACGAATAAAGGCTCCGTAAGTGTGGAGATCGAGATGGTTTCATCGGAGGATGGTTCGCGCAAGCTTCGCTTTTTGGTGAGCGATACCGGTAAGGGGATCAAATCGGAGCAAGTAGGGAGGCTTTTTGAGCCCTTTACTCAGGCCGACCCGTCCACGACGCGAAAGTTCGGAGGAACGGGCCTAGGTCTCGTTCTTTCGAAAAAACTGGCTCAGGCTTTGGGAGGGGATGTGGTTTTAATCGAAAGCTCCCCTGAAGTCGGAAGCACCTTCGCGGTTACCATTGACCCGGGAAATCCAGCATTGCCAGTCTCGCAGCCCTCCAATGCGATCAAACGCATCGCGGGTGAGGCTCATTCCGCCCCGTTCAATCGATTCAAAATCTTGCTGGTTGATGACAGTTTCGACAATCAAATCATCGTAGATCATTTTTTGAGAAAAACCGGGGCTCTCATTGAAACAGCTAACAACGGCAAAGAAGGGGTGGAGAAAGCGCTGGAAGGAAATTTTGAAATGGTCTTTATGGACCTTCAAATGCCGGTCATGGATGGTTACGAGGCGGTTCGCGCTTTAAGGCAGCGAGGCTATCAAAAGCCCGTGATCGCCTTGACCGCGCACGCGATGAAAGAAGAAAGCCGGCGATGTTTGGAAAGCGGCTTTGACGCGCATCTCAGCAAGCCTTTGAGTCGGGAGTTGTTGCTGCAGGCGCTTTCAAACTATGGGGGACTGCAAGTTTAAGCTCGAAGGGCTTTTATTTTCCGCAGCACTTCTTGTGCTTTTTCCCGCTGCCGCAGGCGCAAACGTCGTTCCGGCCGATTTTTTCACCTTCCCGGACAATGGGAGCTTGTTTCTCGTGATGAGCGTGATGGCCCTCGCCTTCTTCGTGCATATGAGCTTCCCCGTCTTCGTAATACCAGCGATCTTTGATCTTCTTGAAAGTGGAGACCTCATGATGCTCCAGGGTTTTCCCTTGAAGCTTGTATTTCGCGGTGAATTCCACCTGATTGCCCTGTGCGGAGGTGATTTCAAGTCCTAGCCATTCGGAGTTTTTCGCCCATTCGCGCGCTTCTTTTTCATCAAAGTCTGACTGGGTATCAGGAGTCAGCGTATGCTTGAGATAGGGGATCTCGCCTTTGACGTAGGCCGTATAACGGGATCTCATCAAGGCTTCGGGGGTGGGGGCGAGCGCTTTTCCGGTCAGATAAGGTTCGCAGCATCGATTAAAGTCAGTGGAATTCCCGCAGGGACAGTTCATAAGAAACACCTTTTCAAAAAAAGAATAATTTGCTTATCACATAACCTGCACCGCTCTCAAGGCTCCTGTCAATGCAGGGAAGGGTTTTGTTTTTTAAAAATTTTGTGTATAAAAATAAAGAGAATGGTGTGAAGTGAGGGGAGTTCCATGAAAAAAAATCGTTTCTCCATGACAGTCGAAGAATTGCGTCCTTTGATGAGCTCAAGAGGGCTGGGGCCCTGGTTCCTTGGATTTTTGCTCGGCTCCGTAGGGGTCGTTCACGCAGCCGCTGCGATTCAGAGGGTCGTTCCGGAAGATACGATCCCTCGCATCACTGCGCTTGTGAATTCAGCTACCTATGAGTCCGCGGGGGATGCGGGGTTTGCGGGATATGGGCACGTGGCTTTTGGTTCATTGGCCACGCTTTATGGCTTGAATTTTCCGGTAGCTGCTGCGGTTCCAGGCCCAGCAGATCCACTTCCGTTTACGCTGGGGGGATTGAGGGTTAAAATTTGGGGAGTGAGGTATGACGCCAGTTGCCAGGAAAGCTTTTGCCCGGATCAGGGTCCTGATGCAGGGACGGTGCCTTTGGAGGCGCGGCTTCTTTTTGTATCGCAGACACAGATCAATGTGTTGCTTCCTTGGAATACTCCGCTTGGGGTTTGGAGATATGGTCTTTACAAGGACGATGTTTTAATCGCGTCTAAAATTTTCAGCACGGGCCTGGTAGCGCTCGGGGGGTTTGGTGTTTCACTCCCGGATCCCAGCATTGCATCAGGAAGACGATGGCTTTGGCTCGGTTATGTTTTGGGAAGGGGAGCCGATGGTTCGCTTTACAGCAAAGAATTGCAGGCTCCCGGGCCCAACCCTATTCAATATCAAGGGAATAGCACCTATTTCGTCGTTTTTACCACGGGCCTGGAG
>CAZLYB010000003.1:9788-134099 GCA_964563795.1 uncultured Bacteriovoracaceae bacterium
GTACTTAAGACAGGCCTGCGCCCACCTTAAAGACATCGATAAAGACGATCAGGCCCGTCAAAAATGCGAGGAGGCCCGGCGTGACCAGCTCGTCGTCACTATCGGTGGAGTGGAGCAGACGACGACTTATGCCGGAACCTCCGGTTTTGCGGGGCAGGAACAGATCAATATTCAGCTGAATCCCAATACTCCTGACGGTTGGCAGCAAATGAAGTTTGGTTTGCGGTTGATCACCTGGGTGGAGCAGGTCGTTCCGCAGTACGTGCTGATCAAGAAGTAAATCTCCTTTACGAAGAGTGGCTTTCGCTTCTATGCTGCGAAACCATGTTTCAATGGATTCGTGATCTTCACTCTTCCCAAGGAATCATTCAGCTCGTGGAGACGGGAGGGCTTTTAAGCCTCATCTTGATCATCTTCGCGGAAACGGGGCTTTTGGCGGGCTTTTTCCTGCCGGGAGATTCCCTCTTGATCACGGCGGGCGTCCTCGCCAATCCCGCGAATCCCCAGTACCTCCCCTTTTTGAGAATTGCGGAGTTGAACGTTCTTTTGATCATCGCGGCTGTGGTGGGGGACCAGCTGGGCTTCGTGCTGGGGAAGAAGGCCGGCGACCGCGTCTGGGGGAGGCCCGATGGTTTTTTTTTCAAGAAGTCCCATCTCCAGGCGGCGCAGGAATTCTATGAGAGGTACGGAGGGCTATCCGTGGTGGGGGCTCGGTACGTTCCCGTGCTTCGGACTTTCGTGCCGTTCGCGGCGGGTATGGCGCGAATGCCCTATCGACGATTCGTGTTTTGGAACATCTCGGGGGGCATTCTTTGGGTGAGTTCGCTGCTCTGGGCGGGTTTTTTCCTGGGGCAAACCCGTTTGGCGGATCGCCTGGATAAGGTGATCGTCATCGTGATCTTGGTTTCCGTGGCGCCATTAATCGCTGGGACGTTGAAACGCTTCGTATTCAGCCGTCCATGACTTTTTCGATGAATCTTATGGCCGGGGCCATCGCCTTGGATCTCGTGATCGCATTGGCGCTCACGTTGATCGTGCTCGCGCGGAGTCGGCGGAATCATTCAGTGACTTTGGCCTGGATTTTGTCATTTTTTTTTCTACCTTATTTCGGAGCGTTTTTTTATTCCATTGTAGGTTATCGGGAACGCAAGCGCCGCAAGCGAATCCGCCCGATGATCGAGTTCAAGCGATCTAAATCGTGGAGGGAGAAGGGATTCGAGAGCAAACCGACCCAAGAATCCCTTCTCCCTCCGGAGATCAGGAAAATAGCGGAACTCGTGGAAGGACTTACGCAGTTTCCGGCCACTTCGGGGAATCGCCTGCAGTTTTTTGAGGACGCTTACGCGACATACGGGGCGATCGCCGAAGCGATCTTAGGGGCCCAACACCACATTCACGTCGAGTACTATATTTTTCAACCGGATGAGACGGGGCTTTATTTCAGGGATCTTCTTTGCAAAAAAGCGAAGGAGGGGGTGCAGTGCCGCCTGCTGGTCGATCATATCGGCTCGTTTCAGCTGGGCAGGAAGTTTTTCGCGCCGCTCAAAGAGGCTGGCGTGGAGTTCGCTTTTTTCGCGCCCGTGCGCATTCTGCGGCCTTGGGGCTGGCACTTACGCAATCACCGAAAGCTCGTCGTCGTTGACGGGGTGACCGGGTTCATTGGCAGCCAGAACATCGGCAATGAATATCTTCAATGGAAGGCCTGGGCCCGCATTCGCTCAAAGGATCGGCTTTCTTGGAAAGACGCCCAATTAAAGATCCAGGGTCCCGCGATCCGGCAGCTTCAATCGATTTTTTTGGAGGACTGGCGCTTTGCAACGTTGAAGGAGCTTGGAGGCAGGGAGTATTTCCCGGTGCTTGCGCCGCAGGGCGCTTCTTTGGTGCAGGCGCTTCCCACGGGCCCTGACGAAAGGGAATACGCCCTTGAAATGATCCTCACTCAGCTGATCTACGCGGCGGAAAAGCGCATTTTAATCACGACTCCCTATTTGATTCCCACCCTGAATACGATCCTGGCGCTCGAAGCGGCGGTGCAAAGAGGAGTGCAGGTCGATCTCCTCATCCCCGAGAAGTCAGATTCCTGGGCGATTGACCAAGTAAGTCGCTGTTGGTTCAGGGAGTTCCTGCGAATCGGAGCCCGAATGCACGCCTATGGCAAATCCTTTCTGCATTCCAAGACGATCACGATTGATCATTCGGTCGCACTTTTAGGTTCGGCCAACATGGACGAGCGGAGCTTCAAGATCAACTTTGAGTGCAGTGTCCTCGTTTACGATGCGGACGCGGTTTCGCAACTCGCCCTCAGCGCGGAAGCGATGATCCAGAAAAGCGAACCCATCACGTTGGATATCTTGGGAGCGCCTTCTTTCTTGACTCGAGCGCTGGAAGGCGGGACCCGGCTGCTTTCGCCCCTCCTCTAAGGTTAAGGACGTAGAGATTTTTTGCGCTTCTGATCAAGAGCGTTTACGCTCAAAGAAGGATGGACGCTGAAGATCGAAGAACGCTTTATCAGATGGGGCAAGTACTTTGGGGGCCGGGAGAGCATTCGTGCCAAAAGACGTTGGATCGCCTCAGTCTTTCAGGCCTGAAGCAGTTTGCGCAACGAGGGGTCCGGCCGTGCTTGGAAGAAGTGGCGCAAGGGTTTTTTTCAGGAAAACAAGCGGGCCTCACCCAGGGTTTGGAAAATGAAAAGGATGCTTTTTATCGGCTTGATGAGCTTGAGCGCTTTGCATTGGCCTGCGTGGAAAGCGGAAGCTGCTCTTATTTTCGCCTTTCGAAAATCCTTCAGATCGGGGTTCCTGAGGTCGAAGCCCTGCTTTGGAAGGCCCGCCTCAGATTGGATGCTTGGATTCGCTTGCAGGCGCCTCGCTCGACCACTCGATCTTACCCGATCGGTGGAAACTCCTCCAGTTTGAGCTGCCCGCTCTATGAGGCGCAGGCTCCGTGGCCGCAGAGGTTTTTAGACCAAAACTTCCGCTCGCGAAGGGAACAGTCGCTTTTGCCGCACCATTTGGGGTTTTGCCCAGCCTGCCAGAAAACATTGGCTCATCATCGAGCGATTCATCACTTTACAGGTCAAGCGGTAAGAGGGACCTTGGAGAAGATTCAAAAGTCCCCTTGGGCGCAAGGGTTTGATTCAGCGGTTGAAGTGATCTTTCCCACCCCTTTGTTTCAAGAGGATTGGTCATTTTTCGAGCGGTTCACTCGAAGTTGGATTCGAGTCTTGAGTCGCAGGGAAGTTTGGGTCGTGGCGGGTTTCTTAGCCACCGTCATCTGGATTCTCGCGCGATTTTGAATTGAGCTCTAATAACTGCGGCTCGGAGGGGCGAACTGCCATCCGGTATTTTCGGAGACGTACACAGTGAAGGTCCACCCCGTGTGGATTTCCCCGTTTTGATTGAGAAGCCCCTTGGGCGGGTTGAGGATGCGCGGGACTTTTTTCCAGGCAAAATAAACGGCATCATCAAACTCCCGGATTCCTGAAGGCCGCAGCATGACGACTTCCCGCACATCGCCCTCTTCATTCAAGATGACATCCACCGACGTTGAGTATTCCCCGGAGGACGTTCTTTTTTCCTGAGGGAGCTCGCGAATGCGGCTTTGCCAAATGGGCGCAATCGCCTGATAGATCCTCGAATAAAAGGAGTAATAGATGGACTCCTGGGTGTTCAGGAGATTTTGCGCCCCAAATGGCAAGTTTCGATCGGCAAGCTCTTGATCATGCCCAGGGGAGGCGGGCGAAGCGGATTGTTCTGTGCTCCAGGGAGAGTCCCGCTCATCCTGAGAGGAGTCCATTTTTATGGGAGGGCGAATCGGGATCCCCAGATGACTGAGGGTGGGATTCTCAAAGGCCTTTTGAGCCGCGCGCGGGGACCGCGCCTTCTTTCTCTGTTGGGCTTGCCCCGAAGAGCCGGGGACGGGGAGGACCTGGGTTTGACGCGCCCTTTGCTCTTTTTCGACCCGACGGTTCAAATCAGAAAGATAACGCGCATTTTCAGGGGCGGTTTCAGACGCGGGTTGTTGGTTATGAAGGAGGAGTGACTTGCTGCGCCACTGCCGGCGGATGGATTCGAGCTGCGCGGGATTGATGGGAAGGAGTTCCACCTTGGGGGAGGAGCGCTCCCAGCTGGGGATTTTGAAAGACAAAAAAGCCCAATGAAGAAGTAGGGTTAAGGAGAGGGCTAAAACCCATTTCCACTTTTTATCCCCCTTCAAAGAAGACGAGAAAAGGAGCTCATCCTCTTTTGACCACTCTGGCCATTTGGCGAGGGTCAGGCCTTTGAGTTTCGGCGGGGGTGACATGCAGCAAAATTAGCTTTTCTTGAGTGGAATGACAAGATATCCGAATAAATAGTGTGAATTTAAAAAAAATCCAGGAAATCCCCGTCATTCTGGTGGACCCCGTGAGTTCCCAAGCCCCGGAAATTTCCGAAAGGATCGCCGGGACTCTGGAGGCCCGCCTTGAGGCGAGCCGCTCCTGGCTGGAGGCGGTCTCTCGCCTGAGACGGCATGGTTTGGGCGTCGCTTTGACTTACCTGCCCCATGATGGCGATTTGAGCGGAGCTCGTAATTTTCTGAGCCTTCTTGAAGGCGGGCTCTCCAAAGGGCAGTTTTACGCGATATTGCTCACTCCCCAGCCCGAGAGCGCGGCGCTGAAGCAGCTCGGCTTCCAGGCGATTTTCAATGTAAGGGAGCAGGATGAGGTGACCGCGGCGGTTCAAAGTTTTTTGGATAAAATTGCCGCTGAAATCGGAAGAACAGAGACGGGAAAACATGAGATCCGCTGGGAGGCGTCGCTTGGCCTCCGGAGCGATTTTTGGATTTTCGGGGGTCGCGCCCCTAAGTGGGTGGCTGATCGGTGGGTGATTAAACTCCTGGGCCCTGCTCCTGGCGCAGGTTCCTGGGTCCAGCTCAATTCGTCCACTTGGAGGTGGCAGGCAAGGCAAAAGAATGGCGGAAGCCCCTTTATGCCAGAAGCAGGGGAGTGGCTTTTCCGGGGGATTTTCCCGCGATTTGAGGGGGAGTCCTGGATCTTTTCAGGCCCCTCGCCCCGCCTGAGTTTTTGGAGCGAAGGCAAGGAGCTTGGGGTCAAGTTTCAAGAAGAGGCCTCCGGATGCCTGGTCCTCGCGCAGGACTCTGAAAATGCGCTGAGTTTCTTGCCGGAAATCGAAAGTACGCTCAATCAAGAAAAACATATCCCCGGAGTCTCGCAGGGTCAGGATGCTCTGAATGAGCAGACTGTGAAAGAAAAGGAAACCTCATCACCAAAAGAGGGGCGACGCGAAGAGGCCTCTCTCCTCGCCCTCAGTCTTTTGATTTCAGAGCTTAACCTTAAAAAAGGTCTTTCCTCTGATGAGCGGATGAGGACGGTGAGAAGTTATCTCGAGTGGGCTACTCAGATTTCAGCCGTGGAATTTTGGTCGCAATTCGACGGGCAGTGGAAGTGCCTCAGCGTAGCCCCTGGAAGCCAAGGGATTCTATTGGAGCAGGGTCTGAAGGGCGGGCGCAAGAGCCTCAAAGTAGGGGAGAAATCCTTGATCATTTTTGATTCAGCTGCTCATGAGATCCATTGGAGCGAAAAGTTCGAAAGAGAGATCGATTGGATCTTTCAGCCGTTTTTCTTGGACCCTTGATTCATCAGTCCCTGAGTTTGATCTTTGATCATTTCGACGGCTTTGTTCATTTGTTCAGACGAAGCGTCGCTTTTGACCCATTTTAAGATGGCCGCGAAAAGTTCGGGATTGAAACGTTCCGGAAAGGTGCGGGAGCGCTCCGTTTTTTCCAGGAAATCAATCGATTCAAAGAGGGTGCGCTCTTTCCCATCCCATCGCCCAGATGAAATGTCATCCAGAAAGTCGGAAAAAGCCAGCAGCGAGGCGATGTCGTCGATTTGAAAGCCCTGCAGTCGAGCGGGGTATCCGTTTCCGTCGAATTTCTCATGGTGCTGCTCGATGATGAAAAGAACGCGTTTCGGGAGAGCGGGAGCCAAGCGATTGAGAGTTTGGAGCCCATCCTTGACATGGGCTTCATAAGAACGCATTTCAAGGGCTGAGGCGGCATCCAGTTGAATTTGGGCGAGGTCTCTGTTGAGCCTTGAAAAGCCGATGTCATGAAGCAGGGATGCTAATCCCAGGTCCGCGAGGAGTTCAGGGTCGATTCTCCCGAACGCCAGAGCGATCAATACTGAGTAGGTCGCCACTCGCGTCGCGTGCTCGACCCTCGGCTCCATGCAAGCGAGCTTCCAGAGCTCCTGGACCGCTGAGTCAGCCTCGTCAAGCACGTGGTCCAAAACCTCCTTTACCGTTTTGACTGCGGTCTGCTCTTTCGATTTCTGTTCAGCATCATCCGAGGAGTTGAAGAGGTCTTTGAGCTGAGCTTTGGCTTTTTCGGAGACGATCGCTTGCCGATGAATCGATTCGATCCCCGTGGAAAACAGCGCTTGGGTCACGGGATCGGAAGAAGCGGGTTTTGTTTTCTTGAAATTCAGGTAACGGTGAAATTCATTGAGCTCGCTTCGGTGCACCCAGACGCTTTGAACGCCTTTGAGTCGATACTTCTCCAAGAAGGAATCGGTAAGGATTTCGCCCCGGGGTTTCCAGAGCAAAAGACGGTCGTTCTGAGGCAGAAAGAGGAAGATCTCAAAAAAAGTTTCTGATTCAGCTCGGAAAACCGAGAGTTTCACCTCGAAGTAATCAGAAATTTCTCGCCTTTGAGTTTTTTCAGGCATGGGAGCTCAATCCATCTTCTCCAGCTCATCTTGGAGGATGCGAAGTTTCCCCTTCCAGGCTTCGATTCGCCGGGTGCTTTCCTGAAGCTTGTCATTCAGGATCGCGATGTCCTGAAGCCGCTGACCCGGGGGATTTTCGAGAAGATTCATTTGAGTCGCGAGTTGATGGATCTGCCCTTTGAGCTCGAGGATTCTTTCTTCGAAGGCGTCGAGAAGAATCTCGCCGTCGGGAGAGGGCAGAGGGGGAGCTGATCCCACGCCCCCGAATCGCATTTCCTCGATCTGCCGAATTTTTTCGGCCAGCAGTTCCTTGAGTTCCCTGATTTTGATGGCTGACTCAAAAACGAAGCGATCTTTCAGTTGAGTGGCGGTGAGCTCTTGCTCGGGGGCTTGAGGGATGGCGGTGGGTTTTGGCCGGCGCTCTTCGGTGGGACGAAGCTTGGCGGAGATGGGCTCGATCCAAAGCGTATGAATTTGCTCGGCTGCCTTTTGAGAAGGAGCTGATTTAAAAAAGCCGATCACGAGCTCCACTTGGTTTTCTTCCTGAAGCAGGTGGGCGCGAATCCAATCCGCATGGCGTCTCAGCAGGGATTGAGGAAGATCGGGGAGGTTTTCTTGCGCGGGCCAAAAGGATTGCAGCAAGTCTTTTGGAGTCAGGTGGGGCGCTTGATAGATGAGGCGCAGAGCGAGATGCTCCGCATCCATGGCCCAGTAGAGCCTGGCGCGCTCCATGGAAACACCCTCTGGTTTTCGGGGAAGGCCCGCTTTGCCCGGGCCTTGCTCATAGATCAAACTCCAAAGGGCAAGCGCGCTGATTCGAATTGATGCAAGGCGGGAGGCCCATTCGGGCGAAGTTTCCGGGAGCAGCGAAAAAAGATCCACTTTTTTTCCGGGCTGAACGTGATCCTGCCAGATCTCGCTTTGCAGAAAGGAGTTGGGGCTAAAGAGCGGATCCAACCCGAGCCGCTGCGTATCCTGTGCGAGGCTATCGAGCAAAATGAGGATCTCTTGAGGATGGAGATGGCAAAAGTCCAAGAGGATCATGCGGTAGTAGTTTGGGGGTTGCCCCAATTCATAAGGGAGAAGAGGTTCACTGAAGTATCCTGCGAAGGTGGGCCCGCTATTGCGGGTCAGGCCATAAAAAGCCTCTACGCGGCTCCAGTTGAGATAACGGTACCAGGGCGCCAGCACCAAATCGTAATTTTGGGTTTCAAGCTTGGAGAGCAGCTCCTCTTCGCTGCAGTCCCCACCGAGCAAGTCGATGTGAAATCTTTGACGCAATGCAATAATCATTTTATTGAGAAGCGCGCTTTTCTCACGAGAGAGTCGAGAATCGACTACAAAAGCGATGCGACCGCGTTTTTGCGCCTTCACGGATGATTTCCTCTTGTATGGATTATCGGTCGATTGAGATACAGTCTTAGATATGAAAGTGGATTACATCACAACAGCTATCGTTTACCCAAACTCTCGCATCCATGTCGGGTGGGCTTGGGAGTGTTTAGGGGCAGACTGGCTGGTTCGTAGTCTCAAACTTCTTGGACGCGATGCATTTTTCGCCACGGGCATGGACGAGCATGCCGTGAAAGTTCAACGCTCCGCCGAAAAACAAGGGCTCTCTCCTCAGGCCTACTGCGATGGGATGGCGGAAGACATCCAAAAAGTTTTGACGCAGATGGGGATCTCCTATGATCGGTTCATCCGCACTTCGGATTCGGATCATCGTGAAGTCGTGCAGCATTGCGTTAAGATGGCGTTGGAGAAGGGGGATATCTATCCATCAAAGTATGAAGGCCATTATTGCGAAGGGTGTGAGGCGTTTTACACGGAAAAAGACTTGAAGGAAGGGGGGCTTTGCCCCGTTCATGGGACGGCTGCGCAATGGATCTCCGAGCAGAATTACTTCTTCAGGCTCTCGGCCTACGAAAAACCCTTGCTCGAGCACTTCGAGAAGCATCCGGACTTTCTGCAGCCTGAATCCAGGCGTGCGGAGGTGCTGAATTTTATTCAAAATGGATTGAAAGATTTTTCGATATCCCGCGCGAACGCCTCCTGGGGCGTTCCTCTGCCGTTTGACTCCAAGCAGATCGTCTATGTTTGGTTTGATGCCCTCATCAATTACCTCACCGCCGCGGGGTACGCTGAAAAACTCAAAGACCCGTCAAGCGCCGCCGCCCGGGATTTTGATCGCCGCTGGCCCGCATCGCTTCATATCATCGGGAAAGACATCTCCCGATTCCACTGCGTCTACTGGCCCGCCATGCTCATGTCGCTTCAGCTTCCTTTGCCCGAGCGCGTTTTCGCCCACGGATACATCACCATTAAGGGAGAGAAGCTCTCCAAGAGCTTGGGAAACATCGTGAGCCCGGATGAGGTCATGGCCTGGAGCGGACCTGACGCTTTTCGTTATTATCTGCTCGCGGAAAACCCGTTCTCCAATGACGGAAATTTCGCTGAAGAGGCGTTGATCGCGAAGTTCAATGCGGATCTCGCGCATGATTGGGGAAACCTGATCAACCGCTCCATCAGCATGACGTTGCGTTATTTTCCGGGCGAGACGCTCACGGGGCCCCAGAAGCGTACGCATTCCCAGGAGATCCAGGGTGAATTTGAAAAGCTGGTTCCCGAGCTTGAGCAAGCCGCGAGGGAAGTGCAGCCATCCCGGTACATCGCTTCATGCATGGCCCGCTCGAGGCTTCTGAACCTCTACATTGATCGGACGAAGCCTTGGGCGCTTTCAAAGGCTGGAACCCCCGAGTCCCAGCTGGAGTTGCGCGAAGTTCTTTTCACCCTTCTTGAAGGGGTTCGTTGGGTTTCAACCGCGCTCTCTTCTGTGATTCCCTTCGCGGTGCCGCGCTTGTTCGATCAGCTCGGAGTCCAGGACCCCGCATCTCCCTTGGCTTCGGGGAGTCTGAGGAGGTTGAAATGGGGGGAGGTTTCTTTTCGGCCTTCTTCGCCTCAACCGCTTTACCCCAAGATTGAAGTTTCTCGAACAGGAGGAGAGGCCGTGCGATGATCAAAATCCCGGTGAGATCTTCGCCATTGCGTTTGAAGATCCTGGGTTTTGTGGCGAGCCTCGTCCTCGTTTGCCTGGTGGGTTCCGTCTTAAGTCTTTACCGGATGACGGAAGTGAACCGGGTTTTGGATTCCATGAATCGGGTTTCCATTCCCTTGGGGCGTTTGTTCACCCAAATTCGAGCGGATGCGGAGATTTTTCAAAGGGAATTTGACCGAAGTTTTGGCGTGTCCCGGTGGCCTCGTGAAAAGAATGGAGCTTCCGAAGAACTGCGCTGGAGGGTTCGCCCTCTGCCGAGCTGGGTGTTTGACGTCCTGCTCTCGGAAACCTCCAAGATCCGCGCGTTGATTCAATCGGAGGCCCAGCGTTTGGATCCCGCCCAACGAGAACAGTGGCTGCAGTGGGCTGAAAACGTCCATCAATCGCTGCAACTCTTGAAGTCCAGGACGGATCAGCTTCAAGAAGCGCTCAAAGCGCCGGATCTCGAGAAATCTAACGAGCTTCGTTCGCTAATCAACGTGACCCAGGAAGAATGGAAGCATCTTTTAGAGTGGGGCGCCCATGAGTACGACCGATCGATGCGCAAGTCCTTCAGCCTCGCGGAATCCCGGGTATCCAGCTTCAGAATGGGATTGGAATTCATCCTCTGCGTCGTTGTGCTGCTTTCGTTGCTTTTGCTTTGGCTGAGCGACCGAGCGCTCAGGCCTCTAAATGAGCTGACGGGTTTGGCTCGAAGCATTCGCCTCAGGGGACTGAGGGCCGAGGACAAGGCGCTTTTGCCGGAGGTCCCTTTTTCGAGGCGCGATGAGGTGAGTGAGCTCATGGTGGAGTTCAATCGAATGGCCACCGCGCTGCTAGAGCGGGAAAAAATCGTTGACTCCCAAAAGCATCGCCTCGAAGAGCAGAATCGAATGCTCAGGGAATTCACTCGATTCAACCGGGACATCTTGCGTTGCATTCGCTCGATTTTGGTCGTGACCGATCTGGAAGGAAAAATCACCCAGTGCAATCCCATCGCCGCTCAATGGTTGGGCGCTTCCATTGAGCGGCTCATCGGGGAGCCATTGTTCGCGAATGCAAGGCTCCAAGCCTTTCCGGAAGTTCAGGCTCAGAAAGACCGCCTGGAGACGCTTCAAGAGCCGCAGCGGATCGCCGCATCAAGAATCGAGGAGAGAGTGTACGGAGGCAGCTTGATCCCCCTGCGGGATGAGGAGGGGCAGCCGAGCGGCTCGATCCTGACTCTCGATGACTTGACGGAAGAGATCGAGCTGCAGGATCGATTGAGCAAGGCGGAAAATTTGGCCGCCGTGGGCAGGATGTCAGCCCAGGTCGCTCATGAAGTGAGGAATCCCCTGCATTCGATCGGGCTCGAGGCGGAGCTTGCATTGGAAATGGCTTCTTCAAAGGGGCAGCTCGATTTGAAGCAATCGCTTTTGTCAATTTTGGCCGCTGTGGATCGCTTGAACAAGATCACCGAGAATTACTTGAAGCTTTCCCGAATCTCTTTGGGGGAAAAGGCCCCTGTAGATTTGGGGGAGGTTCTGGAAAGCGTACTCGCGACCTACGCTCAGCTTTGCCACAAACAGGGGATTCGTGTCCATTGGGCGTATGCGGAGAACGCGAATCTGCTGATCTTGGGGGACCGGGAATTGTTGGAGCAGGCTTTTGGGAATCTTTTCAAAAATTCGATTCAAGCGCTCGAGGGGAGGAGTTCCCACGATTCCGAGGGGCTCGCGCAAATTCACTGGGAAATGGCTCCTTTAGTGGATGGCTCGATGTTGAAGGTCAAGATCCAGGATAACGGAGGGGGCGTGCCCGCTGAAGTGGAGGAGAAACTTTTTGAGCCTTTTGTCACGACGAAGGCCAGCGGCACGGGGCTTGGGCTTTCCTTCATCAAGAAAGTGATTGAAGATCATGATGGAAAAATTCGATACACCAAAGTGAGCGAGCCTTTTCAGGGAAGCTGCTTTGAAATGGAATTGCCCTTGCTCCGCGTGACTCAAGAGGCTTTAGTTCCCCCTCCTCCAGATCGTTTTTTTCAGGAAAGGTCCCCTTCTTCCCATGCCTAAAATTCTACTCGTCGACGATGATCCCCAGTCTCTTGAAGCAACGCGAAAAATCCTCGATCTAGCCGGTCATGCGGTGTCTGTAGCTAGTGATGGTCAATCGGCGTTGCGGTGGGTGAGGTCTCCGGAGGCAACTGAAACTCAAAAATCTTGGGATTTGATCGTCACGGACATCCGTATGCCTCACTTGGACGGGCTTGAGTTTTTGAAGGCCCTAAAGCTTTGCGGGGATACTACCCCGATCATCCTCATGACGGCCTTTGGACGGGTGGAGGACGCAGTCTGGGCGATGAAGTTGGGGGCGGTTGATTTTTTGACGAAGCCTTTCAAGCGTCAGCAGCTTCTCGATGCGGTGGAGTCGGCCCTGAAGAGAAAGGGAGTGGGAGAGGCGAGCCTTCCGGCGAAGAAAGACGAGCTTTTGATTGGGCAGGCCCCTTCTCTTCAGCGGCTTCGCGAAATGATTCATCAAGTGGCGCCCACTTCTGCAACTGTTTTGATCACGGGCGAGAGCGGAGTGGGAAAAGAGCTGGTCGCTCAATGCCTTCATCAACTGAGCCCACGTGCAAAAAACGCGTTCATCGCGCTCAATTGCGCTGCTTTCCCGGAGTCATTGCTGGAGTCGGAGCTTTTTGGCTATGAGAAGGGAGCCTTCACGGGGGCGACCGCCAGCAAAGCGGGGCTTCTGGAGATGGCCCATACCGGTACCCTTCTTTTGGATGAAGTGGGGGAGATGCCGCTTCACTTGCAAGCCAAGCTTTTGCGGGTTCTCGAGGACTCGGAGGTGAGGCGACTGGGCGCGACGGTGTCCCGAAAAATCGAAGTTCGCATCCTCGCCGCGACTAATCAAAAGTTGGAGCAAGCGGTGGAGCATGGAAGCTTTCGGCAAGATCTGCTTTATCGCTTGAGGGTGGTGCATTTGGAAGTTCCCCCGCTCCGTGATCGGCTGGAGGATCTGCCTGAGCTCATCGGTCATTTTGTCGGAATGTTCGCGCACCGGCATTCCAAACAGGTGAAAAAAGTCAGCGCGGAAGCGTATCAGGTTTTTCAATCCCATTCATGGCCGGGGAATGTCCGGGAGCTGGCGAATACGCTGGAGCGCGCGGTGATTTTTTCGAGCTCGCAAGAAATTCAGCTTTTAGATCTTCCCGGACATCTCCGGTCCGTCGCTCCGGGAGCTGCGATGGTCTCTTTTCCCTTGGGAACGGCCCTTCGGGACGTCGAGGAAGTCTTGATTCGAAAGACCTTGGAAATGACGGAGGGGGACAAGGAGATGGCGGCCAAAATTCTGGGGATCAACTCACGGACGGTGTATCGTAAGTTGGACAAGATGAAGGCGGATGAGGCTGAGGACAGTCCTGAGTTTTGAGCCTGATCAGAGAGTTTCGGACTTGCTCTTTTGAATGTGGTTCGTCCGTTCGCTCAGGAGCGTTTGACAGCGCTCTTCGGCCGAAGCGAGCAACTCCTTCTCCAGGAAAAAATGGCTCAGAGCGCTGAGCGGTTTTTTCCCCTGGATCAACAGAACGTGGGCTTTTTTCCCGAGGAATTCCCCAAAAAAATGGGCAGTCATCAGCAAATCCAGGGGGGATGCGGCGCTCATCCTGCTCCGGAGATCTCGAAGCGATTGATTCCAAAGAGGGGTTTTTCCGGACGAACGAATCAAGGAAAGGGTCAGGCGCCTGCATTTCAGCTCGTGAGCGAATCCACTTCGTTCCCCTTTCTTCAGGAGCGAAATCCTGAGGCGATGATCCTCTTCAAGATCGCATTTTCTGCGGGGATTGATGAGGAGCGTGCAGAAAAAGCTGAACGCCCTTTCGAGCGAAAAATGGAAAAAATCGTCGACCGACCTGAAAAGATCAAGGTCTCCGGGCTTTTCCCTCCGATAGAGGTGAAGCGCCGCGAGTTCAACAATCCCGTTCAAGGAAGGGGTTCCCAGATAGGCGAGCTTTAGCTTCCTCGAAAAAAAACGCTGGTTCATGCTGATGAGGAATTTCATGGCTCTTTCCTCGGATTTTTTCAAATCCGGGGCTTCAGGGGGCAGGCGATCCAAAAAATTAGCCTCATGAATCGTGGCGAGATGAAGGTCTTCATAAGTAGGAAGGGATAACTCCAGGAGCTGGCCGAGGTTTTTACCGTAGGATCTCAGGCTCGAGAGGTAATCAGTGATTTGCTCATCCTCTTCCTCTTCGGGGAATTCATTTTGGAGATTGGTCTCGAGATAATCCAGGAGCGACTGGAGCTTCGCCCATGGAGTGCTCGACATGACGCAAACGACCCCCGCCTTGAGGGAGTAAATCCCGTGCTGATGCCCCAGCTTCTCAGGTTGAGATGAGCGCGCGAGCCGTTTCGCGACTTTCCAGTAAAGCTCATCGTTGTTCTGGTGGATGACCAGGGTTGCAGCGCTTCGCCGCAAAGTGCGTTTCATGAGCGTTTCGAGGGCATGAGGCAAATGAAGCATGCTGACGTGCAGCTCGCCATAAAGCACGATGATCTTCAGTTCAGGTTTTTTCGCGAGCAGGTCGGTCAAAAGCCCCGCCGCCCATCGATCCCGGGATTTGAGCTCGCCCTGCATTCCTCTGTCCTGTTATTCCCGCTCCGGCTGATTCAACGCGATCTAGGGAATCCTCCGAATGCGAGCAAGCTCGAAGAAAGGGCGGTATTGTTCCCAGGGAAAACCCCAATGCTCGAGATAACGGATCTTTGAAAGAAATTTTTTTTCGGTGATTTCTTCCTGCAAATAAGCGTTGACCCATCGCTGGTGCTGGCTTGAGATCGCTTCAAGCCCGATTGCCCAAGGATGGGATTCCTCGATGCTCTCCCTCATGAGGCGCAAGGCGGTGCGCTGCGCCTGGGGAAAGGTATGAAAATCCGCGATAAAGGTCACTTGGGCATCGCGGATTTTGCCGATGAGATCCTTTTTTTGGAATTCCCCGGCGACCGCTCGGCTTGAATTGAAGTCGAGCTGGTATTCTTTTTCGTACCTCCGGATTGCCAAGGGCAGGGGCCCCAGGATTTGATCCCGTTCCCGAATCAAAGAGAGATAAATTTTTCGCTGTAGGGCGAGAAGTTTTTTTCGATCCGGGGCGTTCATGCCCAAGTCCAGCGGAGGCCGCAACGATCGCTGCCGGAGGGAGTGATTTTTTCAGCGAGGCTGTTGGGGCAGAGCTGGTAAGCGAATCCCCGGAGCCATTGAAAGTGGAGTCTGCAGAGAAAGTCGGCCGCCTGAGCTACGTCGGGTCCGCGGCTTTGGTGAGGGCAGAATAGGAGATCGATCTCGACGAACTCATTCAGCGCTCGCTTCACCAAAAAAGGGCGCGTGGAAACGCCTTCGCGCAAGGCATGGTGCATGAGGATCAGTACGAGTTCAGGGAGGGAGTCGACGGAGGAGGGCGATTTTTTCTTTCCGCAAGCGTCCCTCCCTTGCTTCCAGGAGGCTTGTTCCAAAGTGGTCTCCAGCGCCTTGAGTTCGGAATTTTTGGATCGATTCAAAAGCTCTTGAAGCGTCCAGGACTGGATGGTCCATACCGAGCTTTCCAGGCGAGCCAGCGTGTCCTCGGGATGAGTATCGTCCAAGATGCTTTCAAGCTCCAGGCTCCTGTACGAACCCTCCACCCAGAGATTCTTGGAAATCTCGGGAGGAAGGCCTCGGGGCAAAAGATGGATGTCCCGCCCGGACTCGAGCTCCTTCAGCCAGGCCAGCGTGAGCTCATGGAGCTCGGCGATGGATTCGAACCATTGGTAGTGCTTGGTGGAAAGATGACGGAGGTGCCACGGTTGTTCACGCATCGACGCTCATTAAACCATATTTTTTTTTGACTGACGAGAGAACCTCTCTCGCCGGAGGAGGGGGAGGGGCCTCGAGATCCGCTGATTCCGATCGAGGCCCCGGAGGGGGAAAGGGGGATTGGCTTGGGGGGTTGCAGGGAGGTTCCAGTGAATGGGCATCCTTGGCGGACCACAACTTTACGACTGAAGATGCAGGGAGGATGCCAAAGCGGGGTGTTTTGGACACAGGGGCAAACCTTCGATTATTTTATACTATTACTATTTATGGAGAGGATTTCATGTCAAAAGGCTAGACACGCGTCTAGCGCTTCGTGGAGGGATCTTACTTTGGCCATGTGCTGCGAGTAAAATCTCAAGATGTCATTCGCGGCATTTTGCGCCAGTTCCAGACGTCGAGGCAAGCGAAGGTGCTGAACCAACTCGCTCCAAGTGGGGGACTGCAAATCCTTGAGTTGATCCCAGAGGATGTCGATCATCAATGGCTCCTGGGCCTGTAGCCTCAGTGAATGCCCATTTTCCGTGAGGAAAAGTAGCCCGGGCAGAGGGGCCTTGATTTTTTCGATTTTCCCGATGGGACTATGTGCGGGAAGTTGCCCCGTCAAGATGAGATTGGAGTGGTAAACCAAGGTAGTGCATTCAGTTTTAGGGAGAATATTCAGGACTTCCCTCCATCGGAGTTCCCCATCCGCACCAACCATCACCGAAAAGCAGTCTTGGTTGTTCTTCTGCTCAAAAAGTTTTTTTGCGCACCACTCAAACGCTTTGAAGCGAAAGGCGGCGTCGCTCTCCTGAGCAAGCAGCGCTTTTAACGGACCGAGCCCCTGCGCCCAGTCCGATTCAAGGTCCCG
The DNA here is from genome assembly GCA_964563795.1 of uncultured Bacteriovoracaceae bacterium. Lineage (GTDB taxonomy): Bacteria > Bdellovibrionota > UBA1018 > UBA1018 > UBA1018 > CAZLYB01. The sequence goes on from CAZLYB010000003.1 coordinate 26,229, forward strand.
AAAAATGGGATGTTGCAAGAGCTGAGGAGCGGGCTCTTCGAGTAAAGGCTTGGGAATGGGGATCCATTTGATGATTTGCTCCTGGAGCGCCCAGCGGCCGTTTTTTCTCTCCGCCTGATGATCGAGCCACTCGGCGATGATCCGGGACTGCAAAAAATAAAAAAGAGGGGCGATCCAAGCGGGATTGGGAATGAGCACGAAAAAGCCGGAGGAGGTGTTTTCAAGCTCCGGGTTGAGCAGCGTGATGTCCAATCGGTTCGGTTCGCTGCAGTTGATCCAAAGCCCTCTCCAGTTCGAGTCGATCGCTTTTTCTTGGGCCTGTCGGATGGTCGCGAAGCTGGCCAGGGGGACGGAAAAAAGCCTGAGGCGCTCCAGTTTTTTTTGGGCGTGAGTAGTCGTGGGATCCGGCCAAAGCTCAGACCATTCTTGCTGGAGGGTCGCGCTTGGCAATAACTGAATGCTCCAATTTTCACGAGCCGGCGGAGCGGAAAAGCCCGGAGTCTCGGCGTTCCACGGCATGGGCGAAGCGGGTGCATCCTCATTTAAGGGTGCTGAAGCGGCTTGCTTTTGACCGAAGCTCCCCATGCGAGAGAGCGCGTCGGAGAGGACGAGCGGGATTTCGATATGGCTTCGAATCTGGCCTTGAACCAGGATTTTCACGGGTCGGTTCAAAGCGCGTTTTTTCAAGTCGGGTTCTCGCCTGAAAAGGTAGAGATGCCTTGGGAAAAGCGGGAGGTTGGAGGGTAAATGGTGAGAGAGCTCGCTGAAGTCCCATTCTGCGCGAATTTCAGCCCGGTCCAAAATCCACTGAAGCATTTCTTTGCCGTCTTGAGCTGAAAGCGCTTCTTCCCTGGCCCAAAGAAGCATTCCGCCGGGTCTCAGCTTGCTTAAGGCGACGCAGGCTTGGAGGTCTCCCAAACTCGTTCCTGAGGATTTGAGTTTTTTGAAAAAACTCAAGGCGTCGAGTTGCGAACGCAATCTGAGAGAACAGGGGCTTTTGCCTTGGGTGCGAATGACTCGCTCTTCAAACAGGACGGCGAGGTCACACGCTTCCATTTCCGTGATGCGGTGGATGAGGGAAGGTTTCGGCGATCCCAAGGGAAAAGCCAGCTGGTCCTTGGTGTGAACTTCCAAGCCGGTCCCAACCGACCAGAATGGCGGCGCGGCGGGTTTCCACCAGAGCTGAGCGAGCTCCGCCAAAATAAGCTGAAACGCCGAAGACTCCAGAGCGAGCCAATTCAGCTGCGGGGGGCCGAGCCGCGCGAAATTTCCGTGGCGTAGCGTGGGGCAAAAAATAATCGGCTTGCGCGGCAGCAAGCTTTCGGTCGTGGAGGTGCATGCCCCGGTTGATTGGATGCCTTTCCACAAAGCTTCGTAAAAACGCAAGTCATAACCATGAGGTTCGCCGAGAGGTTGGATCTGACGGAGGTTCATGATGAGCGACACGAGCATGTCAGGCCCCTCATGCTCGGGGATTCGAATGGATTTTAAGGTTTCCCAAAGCGTGGATTGCGCCACACGATCCAAATTGTACCAAGAGTAAAGATTGGGCCGCGTGATTTGCCAGCCTTCCCGATCCATGGGGAGATGGGGTTTCAAACAGCTTCCCAAAGCCCAGTTCAATCGCCCCAAATCTTCGGCGTTCCACGCGCGAAGGTTCCGATCTGACCAGGCCTTGAGCAAAAGCGCTTGGCCTAGCATGAGCAGCGCGATCTCCTCAAAATAAATCTGAATGGCCGTGTCTTGCGCGGGGGTGCGTGGGCCATCGATCCAACGTCTCAAGCCCCCGGCGGGATCGAGATTCCCGTGGGTATAGCTAGGGCCAGCGGTCAATCCCGCCAATCGATCGAGATGCTGAGCGATGGCCTCTCGCCGACTGGGATTGAGGACCAGAAGCTTTGAGATGTGAAGCTCTAAATCTTTGAGGATGCCAGATTTAATGGCGCTAAAAGCGCTCTGCAAATGCGAGAGCAGGGGAAGTGAGCGTGACTGGGACGGCTGAGTAGGCGTCGCAAGTGGGGTGGGAGGAGGGGGGATCCGCGGGAGCGGAGTGGAGAAATCGAGCATGCCCGCCATGAGGTTTCGCGTTTCCTCCCGAAGAGAAAAAGGAAGCGATTCGGAGTGCAGCCATGTTGGAGTGTCGTTTGAACTCATGCCGAAAAGAAATTGATATCAATGTCGGGTTTTGTTTGGCGAGAGATTTTTGATTTCTTTTGGAGTAAGGTCGCCCTCCTTCGGTAGAAAAGATGACTAATTGCGTTGCAGTTGACTTAAAAATCAGTGAGTCATATTCGACTCGCTCCCAGAAAATCAAGGAATTATCAAGGCTTGAGAAAGGCGCTTTGGCTTCAGCCTTGCTCTTACGATAGGGGTATATGGGACAAATTCTTTTTCCTTCATCACGAGCTTTAAGCGTGGGGGTCTTCGCCCTGCTGCTGGCTCTGAGCTTCGGCGAAAAAAGAGGGATGGGGGCTGAGGAATCGCCGACCGAAGAAGAAACCTTGGAAAATGAGGGAAATGAATCCGGCGAAGAAAGCGTCCTGCAAAGTTTTTTCACCACGGAAGCCGCTCAAAACGCGTATCGAAAAAGACGGATCCACTCGAGATCCATCCCCGGCTGCCAGAATCAAAATCCCAGCGCGCCTCAAGTCGTGGATCCCGTGCAAAGAATATGGGTGGGCGAAAAAGTGCAAGAGATCGCGGCTTCAGCAACGCTTCCCGGAGAAGAGGGCTTTAAGCTGTCGCCGGTGCGGATCAGCCCGACGGGGCTCGTGGAAACGGACTGCACTCAGGGGAGCGTGCGCTTCGTGAATCACAAAACAAGAGATTGCGTGTTCCCTTTCAATAATATTCATCCCCAGTTTCTGGCGATCTTCTCGCGGGACCTTTATGCGTGCGCGAAAAGATACTTCGATCCTTCGCTGCCTCCGGAGGAGCGATACATTGAGCTTGGGGTGGATGAACAAGCTTCGAGGAGTGTTCGAAGCGTGACGGGTTCGCCGGGCGAGAAAAGCATGCACACCTATGGGACGGGACTGGACTTCGAGTATTTTACAGCCGGGAAATTCACTTTCAATTATCAGCAGGCGACCGCGAACGGAAGACGGTCGCACCAGTGGCAGTACGTGGGCATTCCGCTGAGGGAATGCATGAATCAACAGCATGCAGGGTGGCTGGGGAAAAAGCCCTTTTATGATTTCGTCGATCGTTTCCATGGCACCACCAAGTCGAAGCATCGAGATCACTGGCACATCGAGCCAACCTGGGAAGCAATGCTGCTGCTCGATCTTTTTAAAAACCCTATTGAGTCTATTACCGATCCCGCGCGGATCGCGACGCGCGAATTCATCCTCTCCCGCCTCTATCCAAAGAAGTATCCCCAGAAAAGAATACAGTTCACTGGAAAAAGACTCAAACGGCGTTGAAAGCGGATAAAATCCTCAATTCTTCCGAGTCTTCTGCCGATTCGCTCTTAGGCATCAATGGACAAGGGTCGGGAGGATCGATGACGGAACTCGGTCAAAGCGCATCGTGGGTTGGGGATGAACAGGCGGAAATCGATAAGATTATGAGCGAAATCGAACAACTCGAAAAAGAAATGCAGTCCAACGATCATTCAGCGAACCCTCAGGGAAATGCAATGACGGGGAGCGGCGCATTATCGGCAGCCTCCGAAAAAGACACGGGGGACGTTTCGCTGGAAGAAACGCTCTCGCAATTGCCGATCGAGGAGACCTCCTTCTCGCCCGAAACGCCATTTTCCGCTTCGAGCCAACCGAGCGCATTGAGCCTGGCTTTGTCCGGCCCGATGATTTTTAAATTCACGCTGGAGTCGACCCAGCAAGAAGTGACGTTGGAGTTCAGCGAGCAGTTTTTGCAAATCGAGCTTCCGGATGGAAGCCAGCTCAAGATGCCGCTTCAAGGCAAAAAGTCCCTCAGAAAAGTCGCTTAGTTGATTTTCAGCCCCTGTCGGTAGTAATGACGATCCATGCTCAGGATTACGGGTGGAACTTTTCGAGGGCGCTCGATTCAGGCTCCCTCGGGGAGTCAAACGCGCCCCTCGCAAGCCAAGCTTCGCCAAGCTCTCTTTAATTCCCTGCAGTTCAGCTGGCCTGAGGCGCGGGTGCTCGATCTTTTTTCGGGTTCCGGCTCCTTGGGGTTCGAGGCGCTTTCACGCGGAGCGAGGCAAGTGGTCTTTGTTGAAAAAAACCCGGCCGCCCTTCGTTGCATCACCGCAAACGCGGATGCCCTGCAAGTGCAGCCGCAGGTGCATTTGATCCATTCCGCCTGGCCACTGCCCGCTGTTCAACTGGAATGGCTGGAGAGACAAGCTCCGTTTGACGTGGTTTTGGCGGATCCCCCTTATCGTGAAGGCTGGGAGAGAAAATTGCTCGAGTTCGAGCGATGGGATCCGCTGCTGCCAGTGGGAGGGTATTTTTGCTTGGAATGGGCTCCCGAGCGAAAAGGGGAGGCCCAACCCGAACGAACGGGTTGTCTTGTCAAAGTGCGCGAGAAAAACTATGGTGACTCCTGGTTGACGACTTATCAGCGAAACGCTGAGGAGTGAGCTCAGGAGTTTTTTTAGATGTCTTCTCTTTCCTCAAAAAAAGCGATTTATCCCGGCTCTTTTGACCCCATCACCAATGGGCACTTGGATATCCTGGACCGAAGCCTCGCGTTATTCTCCGAAGTCACCCTCGTCGTGGCGGGGACGGATCGCAAAACGCCCCTGCTCAGCGTGGACGAACGCGTAGAGCTCGTTCAAAAGTCGGTTCAAGGGCGCCCCGGAGTGCGCGTGGATCGATGGCCGGGCTTGATCATGGATTACGCGGCGAAGCACCAAGTCTCAGCGGTGATCCGGGGTCTCAGGGCGGCCAGCGACTTTGAGTATGAGTTTATGATGGCGAGCATGAACAAGCAGTTGAACGCCTCAGTCGAGACGGTTTTCATGATGACTTCGCAGCACTTGTATTTCATCAGCTCGACGATGATTAAAGAGCTTTTCGAGTATGGCGGGGATGTTTCCCCGTACGTGCCGCCGGTGGTGATGCGGCGACTTCAGGAGAAAAGGGATCTCAAAGAGCGCCGATAGGCGTTAGCGAATGTGCCGACGGCCTACCGTCGGTGATCAAACGAAGGGACGTTCATGAGTTTTGCCCGAAGGATGGAGGGTGTTTCCGAGAGTGCGACGCTGCGCCTGAATGCCGCGGTCGCGGAGATGAAAAAAAACGGGATGGATGTGATCAATCTCACGGCGGGGGAACCCGATTTCAATCCTCCAGCCGAAGCCCAGAGCGCGATTCAAGAAGCGATGCGGCTCAATCAGTCCAAGTACACGCCCGTGGCGGGGATCGCCGAGCTGCGCTCGGCCATCGCTTCCCGAACCAACTCCCAGCAGCCGCAAGTCATCGCTCACGGCCATTCTTGGTCCGCTTCAAACGTGCTGGTCACCAACGGCGCGAAGCAAGCCATTTTCAACGCGCTCCTGAGCCTCGTGAATCCCGAGGACGAAGTTTTGTTTCCCGCGCCTTACTGGCTGAGTTACCCCGAGATGACCAAGATCGCGGGGGGCGTGGCGCGAGTGATTCCCGCTGAAATTGGGCAGGGGTTCAAAATCACCCCGCGTCAGCTTCAGTCATCGCTTACGCCGCGCACTCGGGTTTTCATCTTGAACTCGCCCAGCAATCCCACGGGGGCGATGTACAGCAGGGCGGAGCTTGCGGCGTTGGGGGAAGTGATCCGCTCCTCGCCGGCGGGGGATCGTCTCTGGGTGATCAGCGATGAAATTTATGACCGAATCATTTTGGGGGAGATTCCCTTCTGCTCCTTCCTGCAGGCAGCCCCCCACCTTCACGCTCAAACCATCACCGTGAACGGCCTTTCGAAAAGCGCCGCCATGACGGGTTGGAGGCTCGGATGGTCAGTGGCTCCCGAACCCCTCACTCAGGTGATGACGGCGCTCCAGGGCCAGTGCACTTCCGGGGTGAATTCGCTGGCTCAATCGGCAGCTCTTGCCGTGCTGAAGCTTCCTGATGCGTCGTTTTTACCCATTCAAGAGCGATTTAAAAAAAGAAGGTCGATCGCCTTGGAAATTCTGCGGCAGGCGCGCACAATGGAGTTAAGGGTGCCGGATGGGGCGTTCTACTTCTTCGTGGGGATTCGAAACTACTTGAAGCCCGGCGAATCCCCCGATGGATTCGCGGAGCGAGTCCTGAAGGAGGCTCGAGTGGCATTGATTCCGGGCGGACCTTTTGGAGCGGCGGATTTTTTGCGGCTGAGTTTCGCTACGGATGAAAAAAACCTGGAAGAAGGCTGTCAAAGGCTGGTTCGTTATTTGAATTCTTGATTCGCGGAAAAAAGGAACGCGTGAAATGGATTTCACCGTTAGATTTCGACGTCCGAAAAGCTTGAAAAGAGGAGCCTCGTTTCTCCGTATTTTTTCGCTCTTTCTCGTCCTTACTTCCTGCGGCGCTGATTATTCGACCCAATCCTCTTCAGGGAAAAAAGCCATTTTAGACGCCGCGAACGTGGAGTTGACCCGCAAGAACTGCGCTCAGGCGCTTCAACTCCTGCAGCCGCTCTACAAATCCAATCAGGTGGACTCGGAGGTTCGGTTGGTCACCGCATCCGCGTACGGCTGCGTGGCGGGGATCGATTTATTCCAGCTCATCTCGGATTTGTCCGCGAACAGCTCCCGACTGAGCGGGGCTTCCTTCTGGGCGTTGCTCGCCCAGCTTTTTCCCTCGACGAGCGCTGACCGCGTCGTCGAGTCCGCCTACTACGGGACTCAAGCGCTGCTCGCGACTTGGAAGCCGGGCACCATCGTTCTACCCTCCAGCCAAATTAATGCAGCGACCGCGAATGTGGGGTCGCTCGTCGCATCGGATCGGACCGCAGATGCGAACGCCTATCTCGTGTTCATGAGCTGGGCGGCCATCGGAGGAATTGAAAATCGGTATGGGAATCCGAACCCGACCACTTTCGCGAAGGGGAACTCCCTGAGTTGGACCACGGCGGCCACGGTGGACGCGACGGGTTGCCAATATGCTTCTTCGATCGTGAATTTCATCGACGGATTGGGTGAGGTGATCCCCACGTTTACCGGGACGATCCGAAACAATCTGCAATCGATTCAAAGCGCGTTTCAAACGGTGATTCATGCAGCCTGTGATATTGGCTGCACGAATGCGGCGCCAGGAGGGGGCTGGGTTCAATCGGGTTGCACCGTGACGACTGCCTGCGCGAGCTGCCCGTTGGGGCTGAGAAATCCGTCCCAATGCCTGGGAGTCGCTTCAGACCAGGTTTCTTGCGCCGCAGCGGGCGTCGTGAATTTCATCAACAATAGTCCCTTGGGGTGGCAATGACGCCGGTTTTTTGGCGATCGATTTTGCTGCTGGGAGCGGTGGCCTGCGTTTTTTGCTTCCCTGCGCGGGCGGATGAGTTTCAAGAGCTTTATCGAGGAGCGCGAGCGAAGGGGATGGGAAACGCCTATACGGCAGTTGCGGATGATGAGCAGGCGGTTTTCATGAACCCTGCCGGCTTGGCGGGGATCGAGCGTATGGCGATCCATTTCGCGGTGTTGGACGCTGAAATCTCCGGGGACACTTACAGCACCGCCTCTGAAAGCATCTCCACTTTCAAGGAATTCAATTCGAGCTCAATCAGCTCGCTCATCGGAAAAAATATCTATGCGAGGGGACAGTTCACTCCTACCATCGTGATGCCGAATTTCGGGATGGCGCTGCTCATGGATCAGCAATACGCCTTGCTCAGCCAAAATAAAGCGCTCCCCCAAGTGACGCTGGGATATCAAACCACCATCGGCGTGCAATTCTCGACAGGATTCTCAGTCTTGAAAAAGCGAGGTAAAAACCCGGAGCAGGATTTGCGCGTGGGCGTGGGGTTCAAGTGGCTTGAACGCCGCGGGGGATATCGATCCCTTTCGCTGATTCAAACGATCACCTTGGATAAGCAAGCGGCTGAAGCGCTCATTGGGGGGTATGGCTCCGGATATGGCGCCGACCTGGGGCTTCAGTACATTCGAAAACTGGGGCGGAATGGGCTGACCCTGCAGGGTGGGGCGGTGATGACTGAAATCGGCGATGTGACTTTCGCCGGCAGCAACGCCGACCCTCAAAAAGGGAATTTCTCCTTGGGTGCGGCCCTCAAGTATGAGAAGGCATTTTTTCGCTCTATTTTATCCTACGATGCCCGGCATCTGCTTCAGTCGTCGGATTGGAAGAAGAAGAATCATCTAGGCCTGGAATTGGCGCTCCCCTTGCTCAGCTTTTACGGGGGGATCAATCAATCCAGTCTCTCCTATGGGGCGGCGGTGGATCTCTGGTTGATCAAAGTTGCCGTCATTTCCTACGCTGAGGAGCGGGGGGAGTACGCCGGCATCGACAGCGAGCGGCGGTACCTGCTCCATCTTGGTTTCAAGCTTGGCTTCTAGCCCCTTTTCGGTCTAGGATGCGAGCCCATGAGAAAAGCCTTCATCCTCGATACCAACGTTTTGCTTTTTGACCCGCAAGCTCTCTATAAATTCGGCAACAACGATGTCGTCATTCCCATCGTCGTCATCGAGGAGATTGACCGGTTCAAGCGAGAGATGAGCGAAAATGGCCGGCATGCACGGCTTTTTTCTCGCTTGATCGATGAGATGCGGGCGGATGGGGAGCTTTCCCGAGGGGTGAAGCTTCCTCAAGGCGGGCTGCTCACGGTGGAGCTCGGGGGCGAGCACCCGCTGCCCGTGGAATTGCAAATGGACAAGGCGGATAACCGCATCCTTGCTTTGGCCATCACGCTCAAAAAAGATCACCCGAAGCGCCCCGTCGTGGTGGTGACCAAAGACACCAATTTACGGATTAAAGCGGATGCGCTGTGCATTCAGGCTGAAGATTATGAGCCCTCCAGCGTCGAGCCGGAGCAGCTGTACTCGGGCAATAGCATCATCAGCGTGGAGGCTCATCGCGTGGATGAGTTTTACCAGCAGAAAAAACTGGTCCTCAAGGACGGCCCCGCCGGGCTTCGCCCGAACCAGTACGTGATTCTGAAGGATTCAGCCAATCCGAATCACACGGCCATGGGTCGTTTTTCTAAGGAATTGGATTGCATCGTCCCTCTCTTCAAGCCCGTGGAAGGGCTTTGGGGCATTTTCCCTAAAAATGCCGAACAAGCTTTTGCGATCGATTCGTTGATGAATGATGAGATCAAGTTGGTGAGCCTGGTTGGTAAAGCGGGCACGGGAAAAACCCTGCTTGCGATCGCTGCCGGGCTGGCTAAAACCGTGGACGAAGGCGTTTACCATCGGCTCCTGGTTTCGCGCCCAGTTTTCCCGTTGGGAAAAGATATCGGCTTTTTACCGGGGGACATCGAGGAAAAGCTCAATCCCTGGATGCAGCCGATCTTTGATAACATCGATTTTCTTTTTGGATCCACGGGGGCCAAAGGACGGCGCGGAGCGGGCCGAGGGTGCCAAGAACTCATGAACCAAGGCCTTCTTCAAATCGAGCCCTTGACCTACATTCGCGGCCGCACGATCCCTCAGCAATATTTGATCATCGATGAAGCGCAGAACCTGACCCCGCATGAGATCAAGACGATCGTCACCCGCGCGGGCGATAACAGCAAAATCGTGCTTACCGGGGATAGTTATCAGATTGATAATCCCTACGTGGATTCAGCCAACAACGGTCTCGTCTACCTGGTGGATCGCTTCAAAGACGAGGCGATTTCAGCGCACGTCACGCTCAGCAAAGGCGAGCGTTCGAAGCTTTCTGAGCTGGCCAGCAACTTACTCTGAGCCCAAGTTTTTTTCTTTGAGGTAGGTGTTCAGCTCGAACTCCAAGTGCCTTCGGTAAGAACGGGTGAGAATTTGGAGCTCCCGCGTTTCGGCCGTTTTTTCGAGGGCTTCGAATAGGATTCTTCCACGCAGCATCAAAGAAGGGGTAAGCTCCCCTTTTTGGGTGCGTTCTTCTTGAAAATGCACCATTTCTTCGAGCAGGGCGAGCTTATCCATGGCGTCAATGCGCTGACGATACTGGATCGTTTCAGCGTGATGGGTGGTTTTGATTTCACGTGCCGCTTGGAGCGAGATGATATTCGACATAGCTGGCCATCCTTGAAGCAAGAGGAGTGCCGCGCTCTTTTTGAAGGAAGAGGCATAAAGCCCTTAATTTCTTAAGGCCTACTTTGACCCCATGCCTGATTGCGCCTGGCTACGGAGCGCACACTGTCTAAATCTCATTCAGTTTTTGGGGGAGTTTGCCGAAAAAGATCCTAGGAGAACGGCATTCTATGGAAAGAATCGCCCTTTGGGGTCAAATCAAGATGGGATGTGCGGGGATTCTCCTTTTATCGGGGCAGGCCCTCGCCTTGGACTCTGGGCTTTACCCGGAAGCGCGTTTTGGGGCGCCCCCCGAAAGCATTGATTATGGGGTTCCGATCTACAGCGCGAAAAACCCCGATCACGCTCAAGCTTATGCGGCACGTCCTCGAATGAAAGAAGAATTAGCGGATGAAGGGGATGGGGTGACTCGAGGAATCGCCAGCGTGCAAGCCGTGCAAAAGCAAGGCCCCCTGAACGCAGAGGGTACCAGCATCCTTAAGAATGTCGCCAAGCGCTCCGGGGTTCAGGAAGTTTCGCTGATCGTGAGCGAGCTGGGCTTTTACCCCAAGCAGCTTTTTGTCATCCGCGATTTGCCGGTCCAGCTTTATGTCACGGGCGCATCCAAACGTTCCCTCTGCATTTTGATGGATGCGTTTCAGGTGAAACGTCAAATTCGCTCCCAAAAAGTCGAGGAAATTTCCTTTACTCCGCATCATCCGGGGGAGTATCGCTACTATTGCCCGGTCAATAACACCGAAGGAAAACTCATCGTAAAAGAATTAGTCACGCAATCCGCCGAATAGGATTATCATCTAAGCTCGAGCATGGCAGCGAATGGATTGAATTTTGATTTAATCGTCATTGGATCAGGCCCAGGAGGCCAAAAGGCCGCTCTCCAGGCCGCGAAAATCGGAAAAAAAGTGGCTCTCATCGAGGAGTACTCCGCAGTTGGCGGAGGGTGCGTTCACGTGGGAACCCTTCCTTCGAAATCTTTTCGCGAATCGGTTTACCGGTGGTCGCTCGGGTCCCAGGGGAGACTGGGGCAGGAAACGCTCCGCTCTACCCGTAAAAAACCGAAGCTCCCGGACATCAAGCGATTGCTCCGAAGGAAGGATCGCGTCGTCAGCGTCGAATCCCAAATCGTTTTCGATCAGCTCAAGAGAAACCGGGTCCAATTGTTTCATGGGCGGGGAAAATTGATTTCCCCCCATGAAGTTGAAGTCCTCTCCAAAAAAGGCACGGTTCGCCTCAAAGCGCCTTTTTTGATCCTGGCCGTGGGCGCCCGTCCCACCAGCCCGGATCATATCCCCGTGAATGGCAAGAACATCCTCGATAGCGATAGCATCCTGGGTTTGAAGAAACTGCCGCGGTCGCTGATTGTTCTGGGCGCGGGGATCATCGGTTGCGAATATGCGAGCATGTTCGCCATGGCGGGAACGCGTGTTCATCTGGTGGATCGCCGCAATGAGATTCTGGCTTCAGTCGATCGGGAAGTCACCGATCACCTAATCGAGCGCTTCCACCATGAAGGAATGCGGATCCTGCTCAAGACCGAAGCCAAGCGAGTCAAGGCCACCCCATCAAAAGTGAGCGTTTCCCTTTCCAGCGGGGAGAGCCTCCATGCCGACGTGCTCTTAGTCGCCCTGGGCCGATCCGGAAACACGCGGCAAATGGGATTGGAGGAGCAGGGCATTCAAATGGATGAACGGGGGTTGATCCGGGTGGACGAGCATTTTCGCACGACGGTTCCCCATATCTACGCCGTCGGGGACGTCATCGGCTCACCGGCGCTTGCTTCAACGAGCATGGAGCAGGGGCGGCTGGCCAGTTGCCACGCTTTTCAGGCGGGCGCCTGCGAAATGCCCAAGTGGTTTCCCTACGGGATTTACACGATCCCTGAGATTTCAATGATCGGCTCCAGTGAAGAGGAGCTCCGCTCCAAGGGCGTTGATTTTGTCGTGGGAAGGGCGCGGTACCGGGAGTTGGCGCGCGGGCAGATCGTCGGGGATCGCTGGGGCTTGCTGAAAATTTTGGTAGAGCGAAAAAGCCTCAAGCTGCTCGCGATTCACATCGTGGGGGACAACGCCGCGGATCTAGTTCACATCGGCCAAGCCGTGATGGCTTTGGACGGGGATTTGAACTACTTCATCGAAAACGTCTTCAATTATCCCACGCTCGCGGAAGCTTACAAAACCGCGGCTTTCCACGCATACAACCAAATCAAGCCGGGGAAAGCGGCTTTGCGGTAGGCAGGATCACTCTTTTTTCGTCCAAGCAGCGGTCCACGGCGAGTGCATCCTCGGTCATGGGGACGAGCCTCGAGGATTCAGGCAAGGGCTTCACCGCGTCTTTCAAGCTTTCCACCTGCGTGGCAAGTTCTTTTTGTTCCGAAGCCATTTTTTCGTATTCTCGGATGAGTTGATCCCGGGAGAGGGACGTTTTTTCCAAGTCCAAGCTCTCGCATTGCTTTCTGAGTAATGCAAATCTCCCGCCCATCACCGAAATAAGTTTTGCCTGGGTTTTATGGTGGTGCTGAATGGGGTCAATCCGAGCGTTGAGTTTTTGAAGAACGGCCTCTTGAGCCAGGGAGGCTGCTGCAAGACTCCAAATCAGCTGCTTTGGTAAGGTGAGTTGGGCGAGGGTGGGCGAGTTTCTCGTTCCGATTTGATTCCAGTTCTTTTTCTGCCGCGCTTCTTTTCTCCGCAATCTTTTGAGCTGAGTTTTCGCGCTCTCCAACTGAAGCGCCGCCTCCTCGAAAGCGCTTTGAGCGAGCTCGATCTCGGAGGCTTTTTTGAGAGCCCTTTCGCAGCTGGAGAATTCTTTCTGGGCGCCTTGAGCTTCTTTCTCCACCGATTCTCGTTTGAGGAGCGTCTCAAAAAAGAGCGCCCGCGCCCTTTCAATTTTTGGGTCGTCGCTCCGATTCAATGCGATTTTTTTGATCAGTTGCAAGGTCAAAAAAGCGACGGAATGGGTGAGTGGGACTAATTGCTGCAAGCCTTCCTTGGACCAGCTCTCTTCCTGAAGTTTGAGGTAAATTTGATCAAAAAAACTTCCTTGATAAGGCTCCGGGTTGAAGTCCAAGAAAGGGCGGATGGAAGGGTCTAGCTGATAAATCTCCTCAAAATAGGTCAAAGTACGGTTGAATTCCTCCGGGCTCAACGCTGTGACTTGATCCAAAAGAGCCGTAAAAAGAAGAGATGAAGGGGAGAGCCCCAAAGCTGAAGGGGGCTGCGCGGGATTTTTTTCGGCTTTTCTTTGGCTAAGATAATCATTGATGCCTGATGCGGGGCGAGAAACGGATTTTGCCGGCTCCTGGGCCAGGGAAACGGGCAGCAAAAGCTTTGCCGCGATGAGGAGGAAAGGAATCAAGTTACTTGCTCCTTCTTTGAGCGCGCTTGAGGAATCGAATGATCCGCGCATTCGCCGCGCGGTTGCCCACGCTCCCGTACTTATTGAAAAGAGCTTCGCTGGAGTATTCGCGTCCGGAGCGTTTGAACGTCGAGAGCAATTGATAGGCTTTCTGCCGCGCGGAGTGGGAGGAGAGGCTGGGAATCGTCTCGGGATTGAGCGCTGGATCAATTTTTTTGAAATCTCCGCTCCCATAGCCGAGCTGCCTGAATGCTTCTTCCGCTTTCAAAACATCCCTGAAGGGGAGGATGAGGCCGGATGAATTTCGCACCCCGCGAAAAAAAGGAATGAGAGCGGAAAAGAGTTTCCCAACAGCATTTCTCGCAATCCCCCCCAATGCGCCTGCGCTCGGCAACAGCATCAAGGATGCATCCAAAGTCAATCGCCTTTGAATTTCGCGCCACTTGAGCCGGGCCCTGAGTTCCTTTTCTCGGGCGATGTCCGAGGAAAAAAGAAAGGGCTTTCTGATTTCAAGGCGAGCGAGCGTTTGAGCGTTCGCCGTTGATTTTTTCAGCGCGGAGTAATCCTGAAAGTCAAAGTAGTAATCAAATGCGAGCCCTGGGAGGAACGTCCCAAGCAGCGCGAGCCCAGCGTTCCTGGGAAGAGCCGCCTGGAGGAATAGCCTTGCCCCGGATTGAGGAGCGAAGATGCCGACCGTATACTCAAAAATCTGAAGGAGGGTCAACGCCGCAAAGGCGGTCTGAGAATAAGGCGTCGTGAAGTGAACGGCTTCCTTGAGCAGCCCATTTTGATCCAATTGGCTTTGAAGCTCACTCATGGCCAGGACCGTCTCGGGAAATCTTTGGATGATGAGCTGATTCAGCAAGGAACTGGAAAGGATCTCAGAGACGCTCTTGACGTTTTCGCGGGAGATCTCTTTGATGTTTCCGATGCGACTCAGTTGATCTTGGATTTCGGTCTGCATTCTTGAAAGCAGGGGCAGGAGCAGCCGATCCGCAGCTTGAAAAGCGCCGAGCGCGTTTGCAGAATTTTCGCTGAGTACCTCGGAAAGTCGCTCAAAAAGCGTCTGTTCTTTGCCATTTTTCCAGCCGACCCGGGAGGAAAGGAAGGGGTACTCGCTCTTTAGCTCTTTTTTGAGGGCGATCGAATAGCTCAGCGTAATTTCTTGAACGGCGGACTTTGAGTTCGTCTGGGGATTGCACCAAATGAACTCTGAAACGGGGACGCCCCCGTTCCTACAGGGCTCAGGAAAAAGAATTTGATCGAGCCTAGGGTTCATGAGGTGGGGATGGGTAAAGCCTAAAAGCGCCCCAAAATCATAAAGTGTGTTCAAAACGCTTTTAAATTGAGACTCCACCGTGGGAAGAAGAAGCGTCGGGGGGAACGCTTTCTTGGCGATCAGATCGGAGAAATTGAACGTTGCGATCGCGTTCCTCACGCTTTTGGGATGGACCAATAAGGTGCTTCCCTTCTGCCAGAGCACTTCGTTTCCGAAGAGACCTTTGAAATATTGCTGAAAAGCGTACCAGGCCTCCGTGAGGGCGGGGGAGTCTTGAGTGATCCCATTCAAGAGTTTGAGCGCCAGTTCCCGGATTTCGCGCTTGGGTTGAATCGCGCTGAACTGCGGATCCAGCGCGGCGATGAGAGCTTCCGTCGAGATCCTCTCTTCCCGGTTGAGCGGGCCCGAAGCTTGCTCAATCAAGGGGCTTTGCCTCAGGAGGATTTCAATCCAGTTGTACCGAGTTTGCTGAGCGAGCTCATTTTGGCCGGAATCCGATTGGAGTTTGGAGCGGACTTCAGAAATCCATTCCCGGATCCAGTCGCGAAGGGGAGCTTCGTTCTCCTTGAAGTACTCCATCTCTCGCGACTCCAGGGATTGAGCCACTTGCATCCGTTGGGATTCGTCAGCCTCCGTGAGGCTCATGAGGGCGATCTCATTGATCTTGTGGCGGCTCAGGGCTTTCAAGGAAGCGGATAAGCACTGCATGAGCAGATCTTCGAGAAGTCGGGAATCTTGAACTTCGGAGAGCTCGATGAAAGTCAGGCCCAGGCGCTCGCGGAGACTTTCGCCCAAGCCCTCGAGCTCCAGGGTTTTGATTGTCCGCCTCAGGTCTTGAAAAATTTCAGCGGGGACGACAGCGGCATTCACCAAGGCGTTTAAGATGAGGTTTGAGAGCGCCGGGGTGAAAAAAGGAGGAAGAGAGCTGCCCTTGCGCAGGACTCTGTTTTTCAGGCTTTCAATGAGCGCTTCCCGAAAAAGGGCCTCTTGGCGGATTTTCATTGAATGATGGGACCCATTGCCCAATGCGCTGAAATGAGCCTGGAAAGAGGAGGAAGTGCTCAAGGGGCGCAGCTGATCCGCCGGCAGGAGAGATTGAATGAAGCCGTAGTTCTGAATGAGATGCCGCGCGGCGAGGTATTGAATGAACTCAAAAAGCCCTTCCTTTTTGGTGACTGAGCCCAAGAGCTGCGCAGCTTCGATCGATTCGATCTGACTGGGATGCAGTTTGAACCAGACTTGGTGGGGATGATGGGGGTCGGGCTGAACGGAGATCAACGCAAGCGGCTCCCCCAATAAAGAAGGCATCTTCTCAGTGAAGAGTTGCACGAAGGGGAGGGCTTCCCGGGGAGCATTGAGAGCAAGAGCGTGATAGCGCTCCCGGGCCCCGCCCCACTGCCTGGAGCGAGCGGTCATCAGATTTGACCACAGATAGAAAGTGTTGAGGAGGTAAGGTTGCTGGGAGAGCTTCAGGTACTCGATGGAGCCCGGCGCATTCAAAAATTCTTCGAACTGTCCCGCCCACTTTAAGAGCCGATCTTCGACCGATTGAAGTTCTTCCCGCTGCGGAAGTGGGCGAGTGCCCGGCGTACCCGGATGAGAAACGCTTCGCAACGTGGCTAAAACTTCAAATTCTACCTCTCCATAGGCTTGATCCAAGGCCTCAGGGGTCAAAGGCTGAGCGAAAGCGGAGTGAGCCGCAGAAATTCCAATGAAGAATAAAAAGAAAAGGCAATGTTGCGGCATGTTATTTAAAAAGTCTTCATACGGGATTTTTAAGAATTACTCAAGCGCTTGAAATGAAAAGATTTTAAGGTTTTTTTTAAAGAACAGCAGAATGCGCACTGAAAAAAACTGACAAAAACTTGTCGCAATTTAAACCCAACGCTAACTTCTTCTTTTTTAAGGGAATAAAAATAAAATCTCGGGGGGGATGATGATTTCAAATCAGGGAAGAATACTCTTATCTTTAGGCCTATCCTTAGCTTTTTGGTCTTGTTCTGCCGCTCCTGAATTTCAGATGAGCGCGCAAGACAAAAAGACGGACATGGAAGGGATGTACAGCAATTTTGAGCGTTACTATGCTCCGCTCCCCTATAAGGCGAGCCGCAGCGAGAGTTTTAATTTCGAAAAAATGAAGGCTGATTATCTGCAGCAAGCCATGAATACGCCTGACAATGAGGCTTATTACAACGTGGTTCACCGCTTTGTCGCGGAGTTCAAAGACCCTCATACGAGCGCTTCTTTTTTGGCCGCCGCCTTTCGGCAAGCGCCCCGTGCCGGTCATTCCCGGGTCGCATACTTGGGGTTTATGGGAATGAGAAAAGGGGAGGGGTTGATCGTCACCAACTTGCTTCCTTCCATCAATGCCGCGGCTTCGAAATTCGTCATTCAGCGCGGCGATCTCATCACCAAGATCGATGGCATTCCCCTGAAGGAATACGTTTTGACGAAGATGGTGCCTTATCGCGATTTGGGAAATGAAAGCTCCAATCTCACGTATCACATGAATTTGGTTTTCAACCGCTTCTCCCTCTCTTTGCCCATTCCCACCGAAGAGTGGGCGACGGTCACATTGGAGCGCGGCGATAAGCCTTACGAGTACCGCCTCCCTTGGATTAAAAAGGATCTGGTCGCTTTCATCGAACAGCAGCAGGCGGCCGCAGGTCAATCCCTCAAGGCAGCCTCTGCCGGGGGCGAAGAGGATGAGGACCGAGTTCAGCGCCTCACGCAGGGCAAGTATCGATTCTACGATCTCGCTTCCCTTCTGATGAACGTAGATATGAGCTTTTGGGGCGATCTCAAGCAGCAATTTTTGGGGAGCGCCGGGAGTTACGGGTTTTTGAAGAGCTTCGTTTTCACCGATGCGCTTCAAATCTGGAACAGCCGCGCGTTGGACCGCTTGGTCAGCAAGGCCGCTCAAGTCGGGCGATTCGGCGCGGTCCAGGCGGCCCTCACCGGCGATCCGCTCGATCGTCTGGAGCGGGATCGCATGATTCCTCCTTATGCTTCAGCGGTGCGCAAGTCCCGAATTTATCCCGCTTTGATCACCAACATCATGCTGAGAAATAAGGAAAATCCGAAGCAGATTCAAAATCATCATATCGCCTACATCTATCTGGATACCTTCGCTCCGGAAGTAGAGGATGAGAACGAGGCCGTCGAGGAGTTCAAGCGGACCTTGCTCTACATTCGCGCCCAGGGCGTGAGGGATATCATTATCGATCTTCTGGATAACGGAGGGGGATCCCTAAGTTTGAGCGCGAAATTGGCCCAGGCGTTGACGCCCAAGCGGATTGACCTGCCCAAGATTCAGTTCATGACGAGCGAAGGGTGGCTGGATACTTTCAGGGATTTGAGCGTGGGCTCCCCCTCGGACTCAGGCCAGGAGCTGGCGCGTCGGGTAGTGGTGGCGATCAACGAAGCGAAAAAAAGCAATCAAAGGCTCACCGTCCCTCAGGAGCTGGAGAGTTTTTTCCCGTTTCAAATTCAACCTAGCGACAAGACACCCGGGGATTTTAGGATCGTCGCCCTCATCAATGAGCTCTGCGTCTCGGCGTGCGATATTTTCGCGGGAATGCTGAAGGACAACCAGCTTGCCACCTTGATCGGGAGCAAGACCATGGGAGGAGGAGGGAACGTGATCTTGGTTCCCAACCTCTCGCCTTCGAGCAATATGCTGCTTCAGCAGACTCACTCGCTCGTGGTCCGTTCCAACGGAAAATACATCGAGAATGAAGGCATCGAGCCGGATGTTCCCTACGACTCTTCAGAAGACGGTACGAACCCTCGGGATAAGTACAATCCCATTCTCTCGAAGGCGGTCGTGACTTTGATTCAGGCGAGCCTCACGGAGCAACAGAAGGAAAAGGCTGAACAAGAAAAAGCGGAACCGACGCCACCGCCGCAGCCCCCAGTCCCTTAAAGGAGTTCGCTGGTCTTGCCAGGAGGCTCAAGAATCGCGTAAGTAGGGGCTTGCATGATGGGAGCCCCTACTTACGAACAAGTGATTCAAGAGCTGGAGACTTGCGGGATCATGCCTGAACGCACCCCGGACCTCGGGGTGATGCGCTTGGCGTTGGAAAGGCTGGGTTATTTCAAATCGGAGTTCTTTAAGCGCGCTGAAAAAGAACTCGGACGGGTCATCATCGTCGCGGGCACGAACGGCAAAGGAAGCACCTGCGCTTTCTTAGAGGCACTTTTGCTCTCGGCTGGAAAAAAAACGGTATTTTACAGCTCGCCGCATCTCATGGACTACACCGAGCGCATTCGAATCCACGGCCGGGACCTTTCTCGCTCGAAGTGGGTGGAATCCTATCTTGAAGTCAAAAAAAGGGTGGGAACACTCGTTCTCAGCCATTTTGAATGGATCACACTGATGGCCGTTTGGAGCAGTTGTCTCGATCCTTCCCTGCCATTGCTCGATCACCTGATTTTAGAAGTGGGGCTCGGGGGGACGTGGGATGCGACTAATGCGATTCCCCATCGGTTTTGCGGCATCACGCGGCTGGGGTTCGATCATCAAAATTTATTGGGAAACACCTTGGTTGAAATCGCGTCCAATAAATTTGGGGTGGTGAGCCCGGGAGCGAAAGTTTTTCATCTGCCTTTCGAGAATGAGGAGGTCCAGGCGCTCTCCCATCGCGTTCGCGAAAAAACGGGGAGTTCATGGACCGAAGTGAAGCCTTTTGGGTATCAGAGCGTTCCACGAGGAGAGCAGGGCTTCGAACCCGTTTTTGTTTTGAAGACTCCCTGGGGAGAGCAATCCATGAGCTTGCCGGGTCGGCGTGCCTCCGAAAACGCGAGCCTCGCGCTGAGACTCTTTGAGGCGCTGGGGTATGATCCAATGCCTCATTTGAGCGCGCTGGCCCAGGTTCGTTGGCCGGGAAGAATGGAGCATTTCGTGGGGCGGCATCGCGGAGTCTCCATTTATCTTTCAGGCGATCACAACGAGCAAGGGGTTCAAAGTCTCTTGGACCTCTTGAAGCATTACTCATGGAAGACGCTCCATCTTTTAGCGGGAGTGGTTCGAGATAAGGATTTAGAAGGCGTGCTGTCCCCTTTGATGGGGATTCCCCGAATGAAGCTCTACCTCACTGAAACGCCATTTCGCACTCGCGCTTTGAAAGATTATGGGCGGTTTTTAACGCAAGCCCAGGCCGCTTGGGCTCACCCGGCCCAAGCTCTCCGAGAAGTCGAAAAAAAGGCGGAGCCGGGGGATCTGATTTTGGTAACGGGCTCGCTTTATCTCGTTGGCGCAGTTCGAGCCTCTCTTTTAGAGTCCAATCCTACAAGAATGATTTGACCCTTTTCAGCCCACTCAAGTACCATAAAAGGCGTGGGTTTCCCCTTACTGTTGATTTCTGACCATCCTCAAGATGGTGAATTTGCCGCTTTCCTGAAAAAGGAAATCTACCGCAGCGATCAGCCCCTTCATTCCGCCAATAATCGCGATGAAGTCCGCAAGATCCTGGCTGATAATCCGGATACGGTCGTGATTTGGGGAGCGGATAATGCGGCCTCTTACGATTCCGTGGGCGAGATCATTCACAAATACGTCAAGACCCAGCGCATTTTCGCGATCACGGATCTTCCCCTGGATTCTTACGCTCATCTTTTTCGTTACCCCATTTTTGGTCATCATATTCTGAGGCAGTACACCGAACCCGCGCGGACGATTTACGGGTATTTGGCTCAGGCGGCCATTCAGAGCGACCCCTTTGGATTGGAGCGTTTTTTCGCTGTGGGCACAAAGGTGAAGAAGATCGAGATCGCGCAGTCCAACCACAAACGCCCTGCGATCGAGGCCATTCAAAATTTTCTCGTGAAGCAAGGATTGAGGGATCGATTGTCCGCGGTCGTCGCTCAAGCCACCGATGAGCTTTTATTGAACGCGATTTTCGACGCCCCTCAAGGCCCGGGGGCGAAAATCATCCGAAAGGAAATGGATCGATCCCAGGAAGTCGCCTTTTTGGAAGGCGAAAAAATTGAAGTGGAGTTCGCCTCGGCTGATCAATACATGGGAATCGCGGTCACTGATTTTTTTGGTTCCCTCAAAAAAAAGACGATCTTGGACGCGCTTCGGAAGCATTATCTGAGGGGCCAAGCCTCCATCGGAAACATCCAAATGGGCGTGGGGCTCGGCCTTTATGGCTCGCTTCAATCGGGGGTGAGCCTGATTTTCGTCTCAAAGCCGCGCGTGAAGACGCAAGTGATGATCCTCTTCCCCAAGGCGGAGAACTACCGGGCTTTCAAGGCGGGGTTTCGCTTCTTGAGCCTGATGTCGGAATGAATCAGGGGTATTCTTTGGGGCGGGGTGAGCTCATCGTTTTGGAGACGCTGCCTCCCGCGCGGGTGGTTTCGTTCAGTGCGCAACGCAGTTTGAACGAAGTCTGAGGAAGATCCGAGAGGGTTTTGGGGGGCTGGGGTTTCAGCTCAACCAGAACTTCTTTTCCCATCACCGAAAAAAGAATTTGATCCCTTTCTTCGGAGCGTTGAGCCTTTTCAACAAAAAGTTGCCCGTTTTTGCTTGTGATTCGGGAATGCAGCCCACCCACGCAGCTTTCTTTGCCTTGATATCGTTCAACACGATAAATCCCGGTCGCATTCCACTCCAAGTTCTGGGATTCCGTATGGGTCGGGAAGCTTTCTCGCGCGACGCAAAAACGAAGCGACTGCCCATTTTGAGTGAGCGTGCAAACGTACTCGTAACGCGTGGTTTGAGCGGCGGCGCCCACGGGAAGCGCGAACAAGGTCAGTGCGATCGCTTTTTCTTTTGAAAAAAACTGTTTCAACTTCATAAAAACTCCAAGTTAATTTTGAGGAACGCGGGAGTGGCTGCCGCTCTGCGAGCCCCCGCTTTGAGAGGCGCTTGAGCTTGATGTGGAGCGCTGACACGTCAAAGAGTAGTTGGCTTTCACCAGCTTCGCGTCGCCCAGTTGAATTTGAGCTCGGCTGTCGCTGAAGGAGACGCTCTCCAGGCCTGAAATCGTCGTTCTAAAGGTGACCCTATCTGCAGCCGGGTATTCTTCCTCTCGCGACGGCTCAATCGCGTAAGAGCCGAGCGTAATTTTAGGCTGGGTCTTTTTTCCATGATCCAGGAGGACGGTCACCGAGCAGTCGTCTTTCAGCACGCGAGAAGGAAAAGATCTCACTGTTTTTTTAGCGTAAAAATCGACGGCCCCCTGAGGGCTGGCGAGGCGGCATTCGTAGAGGTATTCCCCGTTTTCAGCTCCCCAAACCTGAGCCGCGAGAGTTGAAAGAACCAGGCCGCCCATCCATCCCATACGCGAAAAAATTTTCATCTCAGTACCACCTTTTAAGTTTTGAAAGGCAGATTCAGACTGCCCCCACGGTTAAAGAAAGAGTTCCGCAATACCTGTATGAACCGCTCTCGTCAAGGATTTCTCTAGTGATGAGCGACGAATGTCAGAAGAGTTTCAAGAGAGGATCTTTTGAGCGAGCTCAGAAAATCCGGATCCGCTTTCTTTCGAGGTGATCCAGGTGGGGGGAAATCGCAGATCGTTTAAAAAAGGTCCAAGATTCGCGACGCCCACGCTTTTCTCGAAGCGCTCGAAGAGGGGTTCGTCATTGGGGGAGTCGCCGATATAGAGACAATGTTGGAGAGCAAGCGGCTGGGGCGCTCCGGGGCACCCTTTTTCCCTCCATCTCGTAAAGCCCGTGAATTTGTCGTACTCCCCGAACCAGGCGTTCACGTGGATGCTGGAGCGTTTGGCGTGAGCGCCCGCTTGGGCGCAGACTTGGAGGAGCCGCTGGACGTCGGTTTCGGGCCACGGAGGGACGTCCTCGCAAAAATCAATGGCCAGGTCATACTCCCGGTAAGCTTGATCCGAGGCCCATCGCGCATGAGGAAAGGCTTCGAGAATGGCTTGCTTGAGGGAGTTCATGCGGCTTTGCGATTGAGAGCGGGGGAGGCTCAGGGTTTCGAGCCTCTGCCTGACGCCATCCTTCATGTAAAAGGTGAACGCCCCGTTTTCGCCGATGACGGCATGGACGGGCCAAAAGCGCGCGATGTGATCGCACCATCCGGCGGGGCGTCCCGTGACCGCTACCGTCGCGATTCCCGCCCGATGGAGTTTCCAGAGCGATTGATACGCTGAAGCGGTGAGCTTTCCGCGGGTGGAAAACGTGTCATCGATGTCAAAGCAAACCGCTTGAACGGCGCGGAGCTCTTTTTTTGGGGCCTTGCTTAAGGGCTGGGGGCGGCGTGACAGGGATGATGGCATCGTTTGACCTCGGGTTCACAGGGCTCGACATGGATATTGACGGAAGCAGAAGGGAATCGCTCCAGAATGCGGGATTCAATCTCGTCGCAAAAGGCATGGGAGGCGTGCACCGTGAGCTTCCCACAGAGAGTCAGGTGAAAGTCGATATGCCGGGTTGCCCCGCTTTTGCGAGTCCTCAAATCATGAAAATCGATCGCTCTTTGCTGGAACTCCTTGAAAATGGCCTGAATCGCATCCACCTCGCTTTCGGGCAGCCGAGTGTCGGTGAGTTCCAGTAAAGCGTTTTTGACTTGCTGGGCGGAGATGAGCAGGATGTAAATCGCGATCCCAAAAGCGATCAGGGGGTCAATCAGCAGCCACCCGGTCAGTCTCAAAAGAATCAGCCCCGCCAAAACCCCCGCGCTTGCGACCACATCCGCTAGGAAGTGAAGCGCGTTGACGTGTAGGGCTGAGCTTTCGGTGTTTTGAGCGGCTTTTAGGTTATGGCGGTACATGAAATAGCTTGCGACCAGGGAAACGGCGATCATCGCGACGGCTAAGTCCGGGTGCTGGAGTGGCTCAGGGTGCCTGAGGTGGCGAAATGCCTCGCTGAAAATTAAAACTGCGGCCGCGATGAGGAGCAATGATTCAAAAAGGCTCGAGAGCGTCTCAATCTTGCCGTGCCCGAAGGGATGTTCTGAGTCGGCGGGTTTGCCCGCTTCCCGCACGGTAAAAAAAGCGACCGTCGCTGAAATGAGATCGAGCGCCGAGTGGATCCCTTCGGAGAAAACGCCCACGGATCCCGAGATCAATCCCACGAACAGCTTGCAGAAAGTGAGCAGGATCGTCGTGGCCAGCGCGAGAGTCGCGGCTCGATGGCGAATTTTAATGGTAATAAGCGATGCCCCCGGCCAAGTAAGTTTCGGCGTTTTTGATCGCCACCCCGAGCTCAAGGACGGTCCGAAATCGCTCGTTGAGCTTGAACATCGAGCCTAGACTCAAGGTGGCCGTCGTCTGATAAGAGCCATTCGAAAAGGCGAACCCCAGGGGCACGGCGACGAACGGCTCAAACTCATCGCCCCCGCTTGCGAAAGTTTTATGGAGATAGGGGGCGCCGGTGATCTCAAAGCGATTGTGCTCTTTCTGACGGTAATAAATCATTTGCGTGGCGAGCCCCACTCCCAGCTGATTTCCCCCTTCATCTGGGAAAAAATCAAACGTCATGAGCCCCCCTAAGCGGAATTGGCGGGGCCCACCGCCCGTCCCGATGATCCCGGTGAGATTCGTCAGTTCACCCAGGCCGTGCGTGTATTTCGCGTTGAAAGCGAGC
This sequence comes from uncultured Bacteriovoracaceae bacterium, assembly GCA_964563795.1. Classification (GTDB taxonomy): domain Bacteria; phylum Bdellovibrionota; class UBA1018; order UBA1018; family UBA1018; genus CAZLYB01. The sequence goes on from CAZLYB010000003.1 coordinate 50,540, forward strand.
CCCGCGCCATGGCTCAACGTCAACTCCGGCTCGATTCCCAGGGAAAAATCCCCGGGCGGGACAAAGTGCGCCATCGTGAAGGACCCTGCCCAGGCGGCATTCAAGCCGCCCATGGCGAAAAGCATGAAAGAGCCCGTGAAGCGTTTTAGGTTGGAAAACATGACCATTGCACCTCATTTTTTTGGAGAGTGTAGCGCCCCGGCAGTTGACACTCAACCCAAGAATCAGTAGTTCTAGGGGGTCCGTTTTTTAGGGTGGTGGCCATAGCTCAGCTGGTAGAGCGCAGGATTGTGATTCCTGATGTCGCGGGTTCGAGCCCCGTTGGTCACCCCAATTTTCTGAGCGTGCTCGTTATTGATCCTCTCCTTGGTTTTCCTCGGTGCTACGGTGTCGAAAGAGCGTGGGTGACGACTTTGGCTTTTCTTCCGTGCCAAGCCGCGTAGCTTGCAATTAGTCCTGGCAAAACAAAACCACGATAGCCGAGCTTGAGAAAAAACCATGCACCGATTGCCGAACCCGCAACGAACGACAGGATGGAGCCGAAGCGCAGGTAGTTCGCCCAAACTTCTTTTTTGAAGTCATCTTTCTGAATGTCGAAGATCATCAAGCGCGCAAGCCCAAGCCCCAAGTCCGTTGTGAGTCCGGTAATATGCGTGGTCCGAACTGACCTTCCGGATGAGGAAGTGATCGCCCCATTCTGAAGTCCACTGGCAAGACAGAGCAGCGCCATGAGCAGATAGTTTTGTTTCAGTCCCGCTTCGCCAAAGAGTCCGAACTGAAGCATCTCGCCTCCGCCCACAGCGAGAAAGAGGCAAAGGGCGCTTATGCCCATGACCCAATCGAAGTGAGGTTTCTTGCCGTGGTGGATAGGTCGATCAATCAGAAGGCCTGCAGTGAAGGCGCCGAACAGAAAGAAAATAGGGACGGAGAGGATTCCAAATGCCGATTCGACTTGGCGGCTCGTGATGTCTACTCCGAAGAGGGTGGCAAAACCCGTAACGTGGCTGACAAATCTTCCCGTAGCGAGAAATCCGCCGGCGTTGATGCAGCCGCCGTTGAAACTGAGCATGAACCAGTGCGCGGCAACGCGATTGTCGGCATCTTGGTCGAACCGATGCTGAAACACGTCGTTCCTTTCTCTGCTTATTCGTTACCTGGCAAGTGTAACATAAAATTGGTTTCTTTCCACGGACGGCAATACGAACCTTGATATGGGTTGAGCTGAGTCAATAATCGTCCGATTGAATGAGCCTAAAAAACTTAGGCTGCCTGCTTTAATGAAGTGTGTTTTTTCCTAAAGAGGATCGCATTGCTCGAAGTCACCGATTCGAACTCCTCAGAAATTCCAAGCAAGCTTTCCCCGGTGCCCATGATCAAAAACCCCCCGGGTCTCAAGTGGGTGGCGATTCGATTGAGGATCTCGCGCTTACTCTCCGCGCTTTGGTAGATCAGTACGTTTCGGCATAAAATCAGATCAAAGGGCTGATGGAATGGTAGAGCTTCTTTAAGATTAAGCTTTGAGTAAGTGATGGGGGCCATGAGTTCAGGTTTCGCGCACCAAGATTCGTTTTCTGCTTTGGTGAAATACCGAATGAGCAAGGGGGCGGGCATCCCCCTTTGGATCTCGAGCTGAGTGTAGGAGCCTGAGCGGGCTTTTTGCAGCACCCTCTCGGAAATGTCCGTTGCCGTGATTTGGTAGCTCATTTTCAAGGAATGCTTTTTGAGGAATTCCTGAAAAAGCATTGAAATGGAGAGAGCCTCTTGTCCCGTCGAAGCAGCGGCTGACCAGAGCCGGAGTTCGAAAGAGCGGGTTTCTTTGAGAGGCTCAAGGATAAGGCTTTCTATCGCCTTGAAGACGTTCGGGTCCCTGAAAAAAGACGTTTCATTGTTGGTGGCGACGTCCAGGAGGAGCTGGCGAAAGGCGCCGTGAATCCCTTGCTGAGCGATCTTGAAGAGGGCTTCAATATCCGAGACTCCCTGGAGTTTGGCGATGTCTGAAAGGCGATTCTCCAGCTGAAAGTAGTTGTGCTCGGCGTAGATGATCCCCAGCTCCTTGCCGATGTATTTCGCGAAAAAATCGAGGATTTCATTAAGCGGCATAAGAGAACCGATCCCCGAGGATGAACTTCAGTTTTTCGATCAAAATGTCGGGAGTGAAGGGTTTCATGAGGTACTCGCAGGCGCCCAATTCAATCATTTCCTGGATGTCCTGCGGGTTGTTTTTCGTCGTCATCATCATGACTGGAATCCCGCAGTTCGCTTTCTTCAATGCTTCCAAAGTTTGTGGCCCGTTCAGGATCGGCATTTCCCAATCCAAGAGGATGATGTCGAATTGAGCGCCGGAGTTGACGATCGAGAGGGCCTCGGATCCATTCATGGCGCTCTGACATTGCGTTTCGGGGACTTTTGAGAAGATCGCCTTCAAAAAAGCGTGAACGGATCGAGTGTCGTCGACCATGAGGATTCGAATCATTTTTTGCGCTCCTTAAAGTTCAGAATTTGGTTGAGGGTGGATGTGATTTCAGGGGGCGTCATGGCTTGATCAAAGGCACCTGAGGTTTGAACGGCTCCGGGCATTCCGAAAACAACGCAGGATTCCTGGTTTTGAATGAGAACGGCACCGCCCTGCCGCTTGACGGCTTCACAGCCTGCCTTCCCATCACTTCCCATTCCCGTTAAAATGATACCGAGACAGCGATTTCCAAAAATTCCCGCTGCGGATTCAAAAAGGGGATCCACCGCCGGGCGGACGAAATTGACGTGAGGGCTCTGATCGAGCTGGCAAAAAGCTTCAAGTCCATTTTTTTTCAAAGTGAGATGGTAGTTCCCGGGAGCGACATAGATCTTTCCGGGCAGGAGAGGCTCGTTGTGTTCGGCTTCTCGCGTTGGTATCCCGCTGAGTTTTGAGATCCTTTCCGCAAGCGTTGCCGTAAAGAGGGGAGGCATGTGCTGGGCGATGACGATGGGTAGGGAGCACGGCGCCGATATCGAGGAAAAGATGGATTCCAGCACATTGGGCCCCCCGGTGGACGAGCCGATGACGATGATTTCAGCTTGGAGCAGTCCTAGATCGAGGGTTCGGTCTTTCGAGGGGCGGACCTCTTTCATCTCCTCCTTTGAGGGATTAAATCGACTTTTGAAAAGCGCGTAAATTTTCGGTTCAAGCATTCCCCGGATCTTCTCACTGGGGGTTTGCCCGGATAAACCTCCCTCTTGATTCTCCTCGCCATTGGGTTTCGCCACGAAATCGCTCGCTCCGGATCCCAGCGCTTCAAGCGTAATTTCCGCGCCTCGTTTAGAGGCGGATGAAAAAACGATCACTTTCCCGTCAAAACCGTTCGTTTTGAGCGCCTTGAGGGTTTGAAGACCGTCCATTTCCGGCATCTCGAGGTCGAGGATGATCAGATCAACCGGGGATTGCGTGATGCTCTCCACGGCGATCCTCCCATTGGAGTAAGCTCCTTGAACCTCGATCCAAGGCAACTCCTGGAATGCGGATCGAATCTGCATTCGATAAACCGCGGAGTCATCGACGATCAAAGTCCGGATTTTTTCCACGCTACCCCTCGCTTTTCGCGAAGTTTACTTCTGGGCTTTCTTGACCAGTGCCGCCAGCTTTTCAGCGAGTTTAGCGAGCTCTTTTGAAGCGTCGAGGGTTTGATTGGAGCTACTGGTGCTTTCTTTCGCGGCCTGAGAGACGGTTCTCACGGTGTTCGCGATGTGCTCCACGCCTTTCTTCGACTCAAGGACGACTCTTGAGATTTCATTGGTAGTGGCCGTTTGTTCCTCGACCGCTGCCGCGATCACTGTTGAGATCCCGTTGAGTTTCTCGACGGCCTGGGAAATCCCGGCGATCGCGTCCACCGCGCTTTTCGTATCCCCTTGAATCGCGCCGATCTTATGCGTGATGTCGTCGGTCGCTTTGGCCGTTTGTTTGGCGAGTTCCTTGACTTCATTGGCGACCACTGCGAACCCTTTTCCGGCTTCGCCCGCCCGCGCAGCTTCGATCGTCGCGTTGAGCGCGAGCAGATTGGTCTGCTGAGCGATGGAGCTGATGACTTTGATGACGTTGCCGATTTCCTGGCTGCTGGCTCCCAGCTTGATCACGGTTTGATTAGACTCCTGAGCCTTGCTCAGCGTGGCTTTCGCCATTTGGGAGGATTCACTGGTGGATCTTCCGATTTCCTTAATTGAAGCCACCATCTCCTCCATGTTCGTAGCCACGGTTTGTACTCCTGAAGCCACTGCTTCGGCGGAGGAGTAGGCGGACTGGGATTCGGCGCTGGTTTTGGAGGCGACCCCGGACATTTCAGTGGCGGTGGCCATCAGCTCGGAGGAGGCGCCTGAGAGCGCGGTGGCCGTCTCTTCGATGGAGGAGATCATTTTTTTGATGTTGGTGATGTCGGTCGCGTATTTGACGACTTTGTAGGGTTTTCCATCCGCGTTGAAAATGGGGTTGTAGGAGGCGTTGATCCAAATTTCCTTTCCCCCCTTTCCAAAGCGCTTGTATTCCCCGGAGTCAAATTCGCCCCGGTTGAGTTTTGACCAGAAATTTTGATAATCCGCGCTATCCGCATACTGAGGCTCACAGAACATGCGATGGTGCTTGCCCTTGATCTCGCCGAACTCATAACCCAGGGTGCTCAGGAAATTCTCGTTTGCGTTCAGGATCGTCCCGTCGAGGTTGAATTCGATGACGGCCTGGGCCTTGGAGATCGCGACGAGCTTGCCCTCGTACTCAGCGGATTTCATTTTTTGCTCGGTGATGTTGGTGGCGTATTTCACGATTTTATAGGGTTTACCGCTGGCGCTGAAAATGGGGTTGTAAGAGGCGTTGATCCAGATCTCTTTTCCTCCCTTTCCAAGGCGCTTGTATTCCCCGGAGTCGAATTCGCCCCGGTTGAGCTTCTCCCAGAATGAGCGATATTCGCTGCTTTCGGCTTGCTTGGGTTCGCAGAACATGCGGTGGTGCTTGCCCTGGATTTCGCCGAGCTCATAGCCCAGGGTTTTCAGGAAGTTCTCGTTCGCCTCGATGATCGTGCCGTCCATATTGAACTCAATCATCGCCTGCGCTTTGGAGATGGCGTTGATCTTCCCTTCGTACTCGGCGAATTTCGCTTTTTGGTCGGTCACGTTCGTCGCGAATTTCACGACTTTGTAGGGTTTGCCCTCGGCATCGAGGATGGGGTTGTAAGAAGCGTTGATCCAGACTTCTTTGCCGCCCTTGCCGATTCGCTTGTACTCCCCGGTATCAAATTCACCGCGGCCCAATTTATCCCAAAAATGCCGGTATTGAACGCTGTTTGCGTACTGAGGTTCGCAGAACATGCGGTGGTGCTTGCCCTGGATTTCACCGAGCTCATAGCCCAAGGTTTTCAGGAAATTCTCGTTGGCGGTGAGAATTGTCCCGTCAAGACCCAGCTCAATGACGGCTTGAACGCGGTGAATCGCGCTGATGACTCCCGCCAGCTCGAAGTCGGTTTTAGGGGTTTCGCTTTCAAGGGTTTTCAGGGCTAAAGTCATGATTCGTTCCTCCATTCAAAGTTCCAGGGCCAAAGCGCCTAGGTCAAAGACGCTGAGCAGCTGCTGATTAAGTTTATAAATTCCACTAATGTATTTTCTCTGCTGAGGGGCGACGGTTTCAGGAGTCATCTCAAATTGCGACTCATTCACTTCGACCACGTCACCGATGGAATCGACGATCAGTGAAACCAAGTTTCCGTCCACCCTGCAAACCACCGACATGAGCTTGGCCTTTTGCGGCGAGTTCTGCTCGAATAGGGTTTGGAGGTCGATGGCGGTTGCGATCTGTCCCCGCAGGTTGATCAGCCCGCAGATGAAAGCCGGGGCGAGCGGGACCGGAATGATGGGGAGGCTTCCCGTGACTTCCTGCGTTTGCAGCACTTCAATCCCAAAATAACGATTGCCCACCCAGAAGGTCGTGAATTTTTTCAGCGGTTGGGATGACGTCGCCATCGAGCTCATGCGGCCTCCGAAGCTCGGTTCAGCAGTTTTTCCAAGGATTCCAGAAGTGAGTTTGAATTGAGTTTTTCGAGGTAGATATCAAATCCCGCGTTTTTTCCCCGGGCGACGTAGTTGGGGTCGGAACGGGAACTCACCGCGAGAAGGGGGAGGCGATTGAGGGCCGGGTCCTTTTTGATCGCCGCTGCGAGCTCAAACCCGTTCATCCGGGGCATCTCGATATCTGAAACGATGATGTGAAAGCGCTTTGGATCTTGCTTGAGGATCTCCAAGGCGATCTGCCCGTCTTCCGCGCAAAGGACTTCGTGGCCTTCGTCTTCAAGTATCTTCTTGATCGCGCGCCTGAAGAAAGCGGCGTCCTCGGCCAGCAAAATCCGGGAAGGCGAGGTTTTTGCGAAGGATGCCGCTTGATTCAACGACGGGGTTGGGACGGGGGTGGCGGTCTTTGGGGCAGCTGCGCTCGGAGCGCTGAGTTCCGGGCAAAATTTTCCGGGGAAAGCCCGATTGAGGAGCTCGTAGGGGTCAATGACGACGACCAGTTCTTCGGGAAGGTTGAGATTCCCAAAAATCGCCCGGTCCGCGTTCAATGCGCTTTCGCAATCACAGGCGCTGGAGAGGGTATCGAGGATCTCCTCCACTTCAATCCCATAGAGTTGAGCCCCGCGCTGAATGACGATCACCGATAGTTTTGAGCTGGTTTCGGGTGCCGCGGGATAGCCCAGCCATTGGCTCGCGGACACGATCGGAAGAATCGAGTCGCGATATCGAATTACGCGTTGATTTCCCGAGTATTCGAGGGCATCTCGGCTGAATTCCTCGAGTCGATGAACATATTGGAGGACGAAAGCATGCTTGGTCGGGGACTGAACGCGCACCAAGATGTATTCCTGTAGGCTCGAGCGGTCATGGCGCGTTTGCAACTCGGGGCGATCCGCCTGGGATTCCCTCATCCCTTGAGATCCAATTTTGCTGATTTTTGAGAGACCAATCACATCCAAGATGAGAGCGATGGATCCATCCCCCAGGATCGTCGCCCCTGCATAGGCCTGTAAGGTCTTCAGGGCGCGATTCAAGGGTTTGACGACGATGTCAGCCGTGTCTTGAATTTTATCGATCAGAAGCCCGAATGAAAACTGCTCCGCATTGAGGACCGCCACGTTGCAGGCAGTGGACTCATAGCTGCTCACGGAGGTTTTTTTGAGGTTGAGGAGGGTCGCTAAGTCGATGAGGGGCAGGATGTTTCCTCGTAGCCTGAGGACCGGGGCTCCATGCAGCATTTCAATGGCGTGCTCAGAGGATTCTGAGTCGACTCGCACGAGCTCTTCAAGCTTGACTTGCGGGATAGCGAAAGTGCCTTTTTCGCAATTCACGATCAAAGCGGGAACGATGGCTAACGTCAGCGGCACCTTGATTTTTATGGTGGTGCCCTGGTGGGGTTGACTGGAGAGCTCGACGGTCCCCCCGATGCGCTCGATATTGGTGCGGACCACATCCATTCCGACGCCTCGGCCGGAGACGTTGGTGACTTGCGCCGCGGTTGAAAATCCCGGGGCGAAAATCAAGTGAAATGCCTCTTTTTCGGTAAGGGATGCTGCTTGCGCGGCGTTGATCATGCCTTTTTCAATCGCCTTGGCTTTGAGCGTCTCGGTATGCAACCCTTTCCCGTCATCCGAAACTTCGACCACGACTTGGCCCCCTTCGTGAAAAGCGCGGATGGAGAGGGTTCCCGTTGCGGGTTTTCCATTTTTTTCGCGATGCGAAGGGAGTTCGATCCCATGGTCGCAGGAATTTCGAACGATATGGGTCAAAGGGTCCTTAATCGCCTCGAGGAGTGATTTGTCGAGCTCCGTATCCGCCCCGGAAAGGGAAAGCTCAATGTTCTTGCCGAGTTCTTGCGCCAAGTCTCGAACGACTCTTTTGAATTTGCTGAGCACGTTGCCGATGGGTTGCATCCGGGTCTTCATCATTTCGTCTTGAATTTCGCTGGTGACCGCGTTGAGCCGCTTGCTCATGCTGAGAAACGCCAAGTCACCGGATTCATCCGCGAATTGGAGGACCTGATTCCTCACTAAGACCATTTCACCCATGAGCGTCATTAAATTGTCCAAGACGGAGACGGGCACCCGGATGGAGCTTGTGGGTTCATTGGAGGTTTCCGGCGCGGAAGGAAGCTTTTTTTCTGGTAAAGAAAGAGCCGAGTCAGGGGGGGCTGCCAAGGGAGCGCCGAGGGGCTCTCCAGCGTGAGGCTTGAGCTCCGCGGCTGAGGCGGCGAGAGCGCCCGTGATCATTTCTATGGTTTCTGAGTAATCCGTTTCGGGCTCAGAATTCTTTGATTTTTTGAAAACGAGTTCTAGGAATTTCAAGCTCTTAAAAAGTGCGTCAATCAGCGCTTTTGAAGGAAGGTGAGTGCCTTCCCGGACGCTTTCCAGGCTGGACTCCATGGCATGCGCCACTTTCCCCAAAGTGGTGAACGAGAAAAGATAGGCCGCGCCCTTGAGCGAGTGGATATCCCGGTAAAGCGCGTCCAAAATTTCTTTCGAGGAGTTTCCGCTCTCAACGGATTGAAGCCCGTTTGAAATCCTCTCGATCATCTCCTCAGCCTCCGTCATGAACTCGAGCAAGGCGGGATCTTTTTCAGGTTTACTGTGTGAAAGCGCCGGAGAATCAACTGAGTCAACCGCGGGCGCCTCTTTCGCGTTAAAGGAAATGGGTTTGCCTTGCAGGAGAAGCCGGGCCGCATCGATGCCCTGTAAAAAATAATTGACATAGGCTTTGGGGAGTTGAGAGCGATCTTTAAACTCCATGAGTTTATTTTCAAGCTCATGCATCAGGGCTTGAAGCTCATGGAGCTCCATCATTCCAGCGGCGCCCTTGAGATTATGAAAACCCCGAAACACGGAGTCATAGGCTGGCTTGAAATCTTGATGCGGATCCAAGCTCAGCAAACTTTTTTCGGAAAGATCGAGAAACTCATGGGCTTCTACTTTGAATTCATCCAATTCTTCGAGAGAGTGAGTCATGATTTTTTTCGATCGCAATGGAGTGACGGAGCAAACATTGTGACTCAGGTCGGAGTCTTCTGAAAAAAACTGAAACCCAATCTTTTTTTAATCTGATTCATTGATCAACTTCGTATCGAGTAGCTTCATTTAGTGGTAGTTTTTTTTCGTAGGAGAGGGACATGAGAAAAATGCTCTTCGCAGGAACAGTGTTTTTATTTTTTTATGGAGTCATTCCGCTCGCTCAAGCGGAGGAAGCATTTCTTCCAGCGGTGTGCGTGACTGAAAGAGATCGCTGGTGCCCGAGTTCAAAGGGGCTCAAAGAGGAAATCCAATGTTTGGTCGGGCATCAGGAGGAGTTGGAGCTCAGCTGCAAGCAGTCACTGGAGCGCATCATACAGGCCCGAGAGAGCGGGAGCGCTCGCGGGGGTGGCGCGCTGACTTCATTCGGGGGATTGAACGCGTTTGGCCCGCTTTTGCCTTTGTTTTCTTACGAGGGACGCTCAGTGTCCGGGGATCCAGGCCTGATTGAAAATAAAGCGGGAATTTCAGCGCCGATTTACAAAAATGAACAGAACTCCATTGGACTTTCACTGTCTTTGGGAAGGCTTCATTTGACAGCACCCGTTAGCTTGGACTCAGGGGTGCAAGTGCCCGTGAATTTTTCCAGAATCGAGTTTGGATCCCAGTACCGTAGGCAGCTCTCTGGCCATCGAAGCTGGGGGATTCGTGGGGCGGCTGGATATGCTGGAGATCGGATATCCCGTGCAGGAACCGATGCGAGTTATAGCTTGAATGCTGATTACGGGTTTCCAGGTTCTGAAAAAGGCTATTGGGTTATTGCAGTCTTTATTTCCAATAACAGCCCTTTTTTGAGTTTTTTCCCAATTCCGGGGGTGATTTATATCTATAAAACCCCAAACTTCACCGGGCTTTTTGGTTTTCCCATTCTTTCATTGCAGTGGACTTTATCGCGAGCATGGGCCTATTCGATTTCATTTTTCGGCCCCAGCCTTCAATGCGAGGGCACCTATGGGCACCGCGATGATTTACAGCTTTTTGCGAGTTATCAGCTCATCCCGCAGTCTTATATTCCCAGCTTCAGGAGAGAGGATCGGGATCGACTGACCTTTCAGGAGCAACGCTTGGGACTCGGGGCTCGAATGCCCGTGGCAAGCGCGGTGTTCGCAGAGTTTATCGGAGGTCGGAGCTTCGGGCGATCGATCAGTCTGGGGAGAGGGTGGCTGAATCGAAGCGGGGGATCCACCGAGCTTCCTGCGGGATGGTGGATGAACTGGGGATTGAAGTTGATTTTTTAAAAAACGATGATGTCCGAAAATAGCTAGCAGGGTTCTCGGAGGTTCGCTAATGATGGCTTCATGAAGATCGCCTCCGAAATCCATCATCAAGCTCTTTTGGCGAGAGACCCCAGATTCGACGGGAAGTTCTTCGTTGCGGTGAAAACGACTGGAATTTACTGCCGCCCGATTTGCCCCGCTAAGCCCAAACGCGAGAATATCGAGTATTTTCCGGATGCTTACGCCGCGGAAAAGGCGGGATACCGCCCTTGCCTGAGATGCCGGCCCGAAACTGCTCCCCACTCGCCGGTTTGGATGGGGAGGAGCGCCACCGTTCAGCGAGCTTTGCGATTGATCGCGGGCCATGCTCGGATGGAATGCGACGAGGAGGGGTTCGCGAATTTGCTGGGAGTGAGCGCCAGGCACTTAAGAAGGCTTTTTCAGGATGAATTGGGAAAAACCCCGAAACAAATTTCAGACCTCAATCGTTTGAACTTCTCCAAAAAACTGGTGATTGAGACTTCCCTTCCCATCACCGAAATCGCCTTGAGTTCGGGTTTCGCTTCGATTCGCCGTTTTAACGATAGTTTCAAAGAACGATTCCACCGCGCTCCTTCCTCGCTCAGGAAAAGTCGGCAATCCTGGGACTCAGGATCCTCCCTTCAGCTCCGATTGCCTTATCGGCCTCCCTTGGATTGGGAATCCCTGCTTGAATTTTACCGGGCTCACGAAATTCCAGGAGTGGAAAAAATCGGGGCCGTCACCTATGAACGCGTTTTTGAGTGGGGGAGGGAAACCGGCGGGCTTCGGGTTGAGCCCGCCTCGCATCGCTCTGAGCTTCTGCTCACGGTCTCATTGCCCGATCTGCGTTTTCTTCATCGAGTGGTTCAGAATGTCAGATCGATGTTGGATCTGGATTCAGACCCGCTTTTGATCGCTCAGGCCCTATCTTCCTGTGATTTACTCGGTCCCCTCGAGAAAAAAAATCCGGGAATTCGCATCGCCAGGGGGTGGGATGCTTTTGAATCCTCCATCTGCATCATTTTAGGCCAATTGGTCTCGGTTGAGCAAGCTCGGCGCCTGATCGGTCAGCTCGTTTCTCGTTATGGACGAGAAGTGAAGAATCCGCTTCATGGGGGGAAAGGATTTTTGTTTCCCACCCCGAAAAAACTTGCGGCACTCGACTCGCTTGAGGTGAGCACCACCTCTTCGCGCAAGGCCGCTATTCAGGAATTTTCAAAAGCGGTGGCGAGCCGGCGGATTCGCCTGGATCCCGCGCAGGATCCGCAGGAGTTGAAAAAGAACTTGCTTCAAATCCAAGGGATCGGCCCTTGGACGGCGGATTCCATCTGCATGAGGGCATTGGGGGATCCAGACGCATTTCCGGCGGGTGACCTGATTTTGAGGAGGGCTCTGGCTGCTCACCCCTCTGTCAATCTGGGGAAGCTGAAGCCGTGGAGAGCCTATGCCGCCGTGATGCTTTGGAAGGAGTTTTCTTCTCAGTTGTCACTCAAGAAAGGGAAAAAATAAAATGCTGCATTATTTTTGCATGAAAATGAAAAGCCCAGTGGGTTCCTTGAAGCTCGTTGCCGATGATCAGCGATTGATCGCGGTTCTTTGGGAGAAGGATTCCCCGGAACGCGTGAAACTGCCCTCATTAGTCTCGGACCCCGCTCATCCCATCTTGCTTGAAGCGAAAAAGCAGCTGAATGAGTACTTCGCCGGGGAAAGACGTTCTTTTCAGCTTCCCGTGCGGGAAACAGGCACTGAGTTTCAAAAAAAGGTGCTTCGAGCGCTGCAACGGGTGCCCTATGGAGAAACCCGGAGTTACTCTCAGCTGGCAGATCAGATTGGAAGCCCGCGCGCGGTACGTGCCGTCGGATCAGCCAACGCGAGAAATCCCCTTTCGATTATTTATCCCTGTCATCGGGTGGTGGGAAAGTCAGGGGCGCTCACTGGATTCGCGGGAGGGCTGAAGAACAAGCGCATTCTCTTAGAGCTTGAAATGAGCCGAAAAAGCGATCGTCCAATCTTGAAAGCAAAAAACTTTCCAAAGAAAGGAGTTTCCGGTGAGGTTGCATCGAGCTGATGAGGAGGGACTGAGCTGGTAGTTTGAAATCGTCGTGCGCCCTGCTTGGGGATTCGCTTTATAACAAGCTTCTTTGATGCACCAAACGGCGATGGGGGGGATTTTGAGCAAACCGCTCTCTTGGCAGTAACGCGTTTGAACTGCGGTTGAAATTTTACGGTCCGTTTGCTCTAAATCCACCCCGAGCGAGGAGGCGCATGGGAACGCGATTGAGAACGCGGCTCCTCGAGAATGAGAGATTCCGGTCTTTTTTGGGGAAGAGGCTTCAGGGCTTTTTTTCAGCGCTTGGTCGCGCATCTTCAAGCTGAGTTCTTTTTCTTGAGACCGAGAGAGGGGAGGAATCCTCTTTCCCGGCTCCCAGGCGAAAGCATTTTCCCATTGAGGAAGGAGATGCGGCTGATGAGCAGCGAGGAATTCATTCCAAACGGCGTGAGCCGTTTTCTCGTCAAAGAGCGAGGATGGAGTTTTCAAGCCGTCCCAGGCCCTCTACCTCGAGCGCGACGTGATCCCCGGGTTTCAGCCAAAGATCCTGAGTGACTCCTGAACCGTTCAGTTCCATCAGGCACCCAGTGCCTGCGGTGCCTGAGCCAATGATTTCGCCCGGATAAAGGCGCGTCCCTTGGCTAGCGCGCTCAATGATTTGGGCGAAGGTCCACCGCATTTCCTTGAGGTTGCTGAGCGAAAGCTGCTTTTGGTTCACGAAAGCGCTCATTTTCAGATTGTAGCGTTCGCCTTCGGCGGATGAAGAGTGGATTCGCCTCTCGCGGAGCTCGTCTCGAGTCACCAAATAGGGGCCATAGGAAGTCGCGAAATCCTTGCCCTTGGCCGGGCCCAAGTTCATTTTCATCTCTTTCATTTGCAACGCACGCGCTGACCAGTCATTCATGATGGTATAGCCAAAAATATGGTCATCCGCTTGAGAGGCGGGAATATCCTGTCCGCCTTTGCCGATCACCACGGCGACCTCCAGCTCAAAATCGAGTTTTTCAAGCGCTTGGCGATGGACTCGAATGGGGCCTGGTCCTGTCGTGCAAAGCGCGTTCGTATAGTAAAAAATCGGGAATTCATCGAATTCAGGGATCATGGGAAGTCCGCGGTTCTTACGGGACGCTTCCACGTGTTGTCGAAAAGCATAGCCATCGCGAACTGAGGTAGGCCGAGGGAGAGGAGCTAAAATTTCGATTTCTTCAACGGAAAAACAGGATGCAGGTGTTTGAATGAGGCGTTCGAGGCCGCCTCGAACCCACTCAAAATTCTCGATCAACTCGAGAAGGGAAGGCGCGAGCGGAGAAAGGTCTAAAATTCGGGAGTGAGACGGATCTAAAAGCCCCGGCAGTGGCTTTTCAGAGGAGTGAGATTTGAAAGTGAGAAATTTCATAAAAAACGGGAATGAAGAGAGTCACTCCCCCCATTCCCGCTCGAAATTGAAACGATCAAATCACCAGTAGCGTTTATTCGAAAAAACGTCCTTCAAAGAACGAGGGAAGGACCAACGCGGTTTTTTCGAAGCGGGACGGGCTTTGATCTCCATGGGCTCGCCCGTGAAAGGATTGACGCCTTTCCCGGATTTGCGGGCTTTGACGTCTTTGCGAACCAAGGTCCCAATGACGGGAAATCGTGCTCGCTCGCCGCCAGCGGCCGCTTTTGCGCCGTTGTTGAAAGCTGCTTCCAAGCAAGCCTTCAGATCCGAACGTTTGAGGCGAATTTGACCGCTCCGAGTCACTTCAGCGGCCTTCAAAATACCTTCATGCATCTCATCCAAAAATGAGTACTTCTTTTTTGCCATACTTGAACTCTCCTAATGCTTAAAGTTGTATGAGCGTTTTGAGTTCCCTGCAAGTCTTTTTGCGAGCCGGTGCTTGGATTCGCTTATTTCTGAGGATTTTTTTCCTGCTCCTCTCCGCCCGCCTGCCGTGAAATGATGCGGAGCGCTTCTTCCGGGCTGTCAGTGAAGTGGATGAAGTGGAAGTCCTCGATGGAGACGGCCCCATTGCGCACGAGGATTTCCCTCATCCATTGATCAAAGCCGTTCCAATATTCTTTCCCCATCAGAATCACCGGGAAATTGTCGATTTTTCCGGTTTGAATCAGGGTGATGGCCTCGGTCATCTCATCTAAAGTGCCGAACCCGCCAGGTAAGATGATGAAGGCCGAGGAGTATTTCACGAGCATTACTTTGCGTACGAAAAAATAGTAAAAGGTGACCACTCGATCCAGATAGGGATTCGGGGCTTGTTCGTGAGGCAGCACGATATTGCAGCCTACCGAAAGCCCTCCGGCGCCTTGGGCGCCTCGGTTGGCGGCCTCCATGATTCCAGGGCCCCCGCCCGTAATGACGGCATATCCCGCCTCAGCGAGTTTTTTGCCTACTGTTTGCGCCAAAGCGTAATGGGGATTCCCTTCCTTGAATCGAGCCGACCCAAAGACGGTGATGGCAGGGCCAATTCGATGAAGAGCCCTGAATCCACGGATGAATTCCAGGCCGATTCGAAGGAGTTTTTGAAATTCCTCGATTTTGGAATGTCGCCCAGAAAGGAATCGGGCCTCGCTGCGTAGTTGTGCCGGTTTTTCTGGAGTGTTATCTGGCATTCCTAATGAAGATCTTACTCTTGACCCCGCCCATGACTCAACTCAATACGCCGTATCCCGCTACGGCGCATCTGGCGGGGTTTCTCAAAAAAAAGGGCTTCGAGTCGGTCCAGGCGGATCTCTCGATTGAGCTCGCGCTGAAGCTTTTTTCGTCCCCAGGGCTCCGGGCGATTCGAAATCGGATTCCGCCAGAGACCTCGAAAAAAAAGCCACTCCTTCGATTCTTTGAAGATCATTTTGAGGAGTATGAGGCGCGCATGGATTCCGTCATTCGATTTTTGCAGGGCAAAGATCCCAGCATGGCGCTACGGCTGGTGGAAGAGGGCTTTTTGCCGGAAGGACCCAGTTTCGCACTCCTTAAAAGCCCGGAGCTCGAAAGCTTGAACCTCACTCATTGGGCCTTTGGGCAACTGGGGCTTCAAGATCATGCTAAATACCGAGCTAGCCTCCTGATCGATGATCTCGCTGAAGTGATCCGGCAAGGCGTGGATCCTCGCTTTGGGCTGACTCGATATGCGGAAAAGCTCGCCGCGAGCGCCGCCTCTTATGATTCCTTGAGGGAAGGATTGGATGCCGGCGCACCCACTTTGGTCGATGAGCTCATTGATGAGCTGGCGGAGGAGGTTTTTCGCAAGCATGAGCCCGAGTTTGTGGCGCTGAGCGTGCCTTTTCCCGGCAATCTTTACGGGGCGCTTCGCATCGCGCGCAAAATCAAAAAACTTTCACCTCAGACTGGGATTGCGCTGGGAGGTGGATATCCCAACACGGAGCTCAGGGAGCTTGAGGATCCCCGAATTTTCGATGAGGTGGATGCGATCACCTTGGATGACGGCGAGCTGCCGCTCCTTCGGCTTTTGGAGGCGCGCGACCCAGGGAGGGTCGATCCCGCGCAGCTGGTGAGAACTTGGATTCGCAGTCAGGGCCGGGTCGTTTATTGCGCGGGGTTGGGCGAAGCGGATGTTCCTCACCGTGAAAAAGGGACGCCGACCTACGGAAACCTGCCTTTGGGCTCCTATCTCTCGCTTTTTGAGATGTTGAATCCCATGCATCGGCTCTGGTCGGATTCACGGTGGAACAAACTCACCGTGGCGCACGGATGCTATTGGCGCAAATGCACTTTCTGCGACGTGACGCTCGATTACATCCATCGCTACGATCCCGCCCCCGTGAAGCATCTTGCCGATCAGATGGAGGCGCTCATCGAAGAGACGGGGCAGAGCGGATTTCATTTCGTTGATGAAGCAGCGCCTCCTGTGGCACTCAAAAACCTGGCCGAGGAGCTGATCCGCCGAAAGCGGGTGGTGAGCTGGTGGGGGAATATCCGCTTCGAAAAAACCTTCACGCGGGAGCTGACGGAGTTGCTTGCGCGCTCAGGGTGCGTTGCGGTGAGCGGCGGGCTTGAGGTGGCCTCTGAACGCGTGCTCAAACTCATTCAAAAAGGGGTGACGGTGGAACAAGTCGCGCGTGTGTGCCGTAACTTCACCGATTCTGGCGTCCTGGTGCACGCCTATCTCATGTATGGATTTCCCACTCAGACGGCCCAAGAGACGATCGATTCGCTCGAACGCGTGCGCCAGCTTTTCAGGGCCGGGTGCATTCAATCCGCTTATTGGCATCGGTTCTCCGCGACGGCGCATAGCCCGGTGGGAAAAAATCCCGAGAAATACGGAATCCGTCTCCTGAGCGAAGAAAAACCAAAATTCGCGAGAAACGATCTGGAGTTTGAGGATCCCACCGGGTGCGATCATGCAGCGTTTGGGGAGGGCCTGCGCAAGGCGCTCTATAACTACATGCATGGGATGGGGCTTGATGAGGATGTGAGGCAGTGGTTTGAGTTTCAGGTTCCCAAAGCCAAGGTTGCGAAGGGCTGGATTAGTGCAGTTTTAAAGGGGTGAATCCTGGATCCCTAGTAAATGGCTCGACCTGCTGGCTGAATGATCACGCAGTCTGGGTAGGTGTAGTAGAGAGTATTATTTGTGACTTTGAGGGGGCCGATCACTTCAAAAAGTTGAAACGATGCAAAATTATAATTTGTATTGCAGCGTGTTGCGAGCTTGCATTCGATCTTTTTGCCTTGGTTTTTGTACTGAACTTCAATGGACCCCTCATAAGACTTGCTCGTCTGTGGGATGTGGGCAGAGAAGTGATATTTATAATGCCGATCTTCTTTTGTAGGTTGGTCGATGCTCGTAATCACTAAGTGAGTCAAGGTGCTCTGGTGATTGTTTTGAATTTCATGCTGGATCATCTGGTTGAATAATTGGACGGTGCACTTTCCTAAATCATCGCCTTGGGCGGTGCCAGTATAGGGCTCTGATTCCGAAAAGCTTGAGGCAGCCGTCAATAAAGAGGTCCCAAAAAACAGGATTAAAAGTCTTTTGGTGCAAAAGGGGTTCATATCACGGCTCCTCGCATCCCTATAGCGGTAGAAGTGATAAACGTCAATTGTTGAGCCTTAATCAAGAGAAGCAGGAATTTCAGCTCTTCGAGGACTTTCCTTTTTTAAAAGAGCCCACTCCGGGAGGGAGCGCTGCCTCTTTCTCAAGCGTTTTTCTTTTTTGAGAAACATTCTTGATGCGGGCATCCGCGAGAAGCTCTTCAATCGCTCGGAGTTCATCTTCAAGCTCCCATTTAGCGATCAAACCCACCGCAATATCTTCATGAGTCTCGGGAGCCTTCATGCTCTCGAAGACCTTGATCTTATGGCGAATCCCCAGGGATCGCTGAATGAGAGCGAGCTTAACGACGCGGTCCATGAAGTGCCTGCCTTAAAACGTAGGGGAGAATGCCCCCATTTTTGAAATATTCCAGTTCATTGGGCGTATCAATGCGCACTAACGCCTCAATGATTCGCGAGGCGGCTGCCGGCTGATCGGGGTGATGAAGCTCGATTTTGATTTTTTGGCCCAGGGTCAGCGACTGAAGGCCCCGGATCGTGTAAGCTTCTTTCCCATTCAATGAAAGGCTCAGAGCGGTTTCTCCCGGTAGGAATTGAAGCGGAAGAATGCCCATGCCAACGAGGTTGGAGCGATGGATGCGCTCAAAGCTCTCCGCGAGGACGACTTTGATGCCCAAAAGCTTAGGGCCTTTGGCCGCCCAATCGCGCGAAGAGCCGGTGCCGTATTCTTTTCCGGCCACGATCATGAGCGGGATGCCCTCATCATGATAAGCCATGGCGGCGTCATAGAGCGAAAGCGTTTTGCCGCTGGTGAAATGGGTGGTGATGCCTCCTTCAATGCCAGGCACCAGAAGATTTTTGAGCCTCACATTGGCGAACGTTCCCCTCACCATGACTTCATGGTTACCTCGGCGCGCGCCATAGGAGTTGAAGTCAAGATCAGCGATCCCCAGCGAGCTCAGATACTGGCCGGCGGGATTGGACACGTTGAAGGATCCTGCGGGTGAAATATGGTCGGTGGTGATTGAATCGCCTAAAAGAGCGAGAACGCGCGCCCCTTGAATGTCCTGAACAGGCTTGGGTTCAGCCGATCCCAGCTCATCGAAGAATGGCGGGCGTTTGATGTAAGTGGATTTTGAATCCCAGGGATAAAGCTCACCGGAAGGGGTTTTCAAAGTTTGCCATTCCGGAGGGCCATCGAAAACTTTGGCGTAGCTCTGAGCAAACTGCTTGGAGTGCACGTGCTTTTGGACGAGCGCGGTGACTTCCTCATTGGAGGGCCAGATGTCTTTTAAATAAACAGCCTTGCCGTCCGCGCTTTGCCCGAGCGGTTCTTTCTCAAGATCGATGAGGATGTTTCCTGCAAGGGCATAAGCGACCACTAAAGGAGGCGAAGCGAGGTAATTGGCCTTCACCAAGGTGTTGACGCGCCCTTCGAAGTTTCGATTCCCGGAGAGCACGGAGACCGAAGTCATTCCCGACTGCAAGATCGCGTCCGAAATCGGCTTCGAAAGCGGCCCGCTGTTCCCAATGCAAGTGGTGCAGCCATAGCCCACCACGTTGAACCGGAGTTTTTCGAGATCCGAAAGCAAGCCGGCTTCGCGCAAATAGTCGGTGACGACTTTGGAGCCTGGAGCAAGGCTCGCTTTTACCCAGGGCTTGCTTTGGAGCCCCAGGCGTGCCGCATTGCGGGCGAGTAACCCCGCCGCCATGAGCACTTGGGGGTTTGAGGTGTTGGTGCAGCTCGTGATCGCAGCGATGACTACAGCTCCTTCTTGCAGAAGGTAAGGCGAAGCGGCTTCAGGGTCACTCACTGGAGTTCCCGAGGCGACACTGGGGGAAGGAGGCTCCGTTTTTTTGAGCGACTGCACCACGTAGTGTTTGAAGGACTGGGGGGCGTCTGCGAGCGGGACTCGGTCTTGAGGCCGGGCGGGACCCGCCAAACAGGGCTCAACCGTCGCCAGATCCAGCTTCACTAAGTCGGAGTAAAGGGGGGCGGGGGATTTCGCGTCAAACCACAGTCCTTGTTCCTGATAGTAGGCTTGAGCGAGCGCGGCGGATTGATCCCGTCCCGTGAGTTTTAAATAATTCAAAGTCACTTCATCAACGGGGAAGTATCCCATCGTCGCACCGTACTCGGGCGCCATATTGGCGATGGTGGCGCGATCCGCGAGCGAAAGGCCCAAAAGGCCGGCGCCGTAGAACTCCACGAATTTTCCCACCACCCCTTTTTTGCGGAGGATTTGAGTGACCGTCAATACCAAGTCGGTGGCAGTGGTTCCCGGTCGAAGTTTCCCGTCGAGCTCAAACCCGACGACCAGGGGAATGAGCATCGAGCAGGGTTGCCCCAACATCGCGGCTTCGGCTTCAATTCCGCCAACACCCCATCCCAAGACTCCGAGTCCGTTGATCATCGTGGTGTGGGAGTCGGTCCCCACCAACGTATCGGGATAGACCCATCGCGTTCCTTCGTGCTCGGTCGTCATGGCCACTTGAGCCAAATACTCCAAGTTCACTTGGTGAACGATTCCGGTGCTGGGAGGAACGACGCGGAAATTCCTGAAAGCCCCTTGCCCCCAGCGTAGAAATTCATAGCGTTCAAAGTTTCTTTGGAACTCCAACGCCGTATTTTTTTTCTGGGAGTCGGCGGTTCCCGCATAATCCACTTGCACGGAGTGGTCGATGACCAAATCCACGGGCTGCAAGGGGTTGATCCTCTTGGGGTCTCCACCCAGGCGTTGCAAAGCTTCACGCATCGCCGCCAAATCGCAGATTGCGGGCACGCCGGTGAAGTCCTGAAGCAGAACGCGCGCAGGCATGAACTGAATCTCGCTTTCGGGAACCGCTTGAGGGTTCCATCGGGCGAGCAGTTCGATGTCCTTCTTTTTGACGACGCTTCCATCTTCCCGTCTCAGCAGGTTTTCCAGCAGAATTTTGATGGAAAAGGGGAGTTTCTCGAGCGGGATGCCGCTATTTTTGGAGAATTTTTTCAAGGAATAGAAGGAGTATTTTTTTGACCCAGTGCTCAAGGTGTCGAGAGTGGAGAAGCTATCGAGATTTTTGTTGGGCATCATAGGATAGAAGCATACTTTAAAAGCCGCCGGTTTTAAATTTCTTCTTCGCGTGAAATGCGAATTGCGCCCACTGTTTTTCAAAGCGCTCTCGGGGGATGCTGCAAAGCGATCGAAGCGGCCCCGATTTCAAGGCGCGCGAAGCGGAGGAGGGCAGATATTTGGAGAGTTCGCTCATGCCCCCGGGAAAGTGATCCAGAATGCCGCAGAGCGCTCGGGCATAGCCGTGGGTTTCCACTTTGGTTTTTTCGAGCCTCACCCACCCTTCAACCAGAGCCGTAGCAATTTCTCCGATGTTTTCGGTGGTCAGAATCGGATGTTTAGCGAGAGTTTGACCCCATTCATCAAAAAAAGGCCCGATCGGAAGCAGAAGGTCCTCGCTCTTCCTTAGGCAACGAGGCGTTCTGAGCGCAAAATGCCGGTGATTTTCAGTGGCCATGCGTTGTTTATTGAGCCAGCCCGCAAAGCCCGCCAGGCCCCTCCATCGGGAATGAGATTGAGGCGGATCCTGTGTCAGTTTGAAAACGGATCGAGAGAGAGGATCGTCCGCGGGAACTTTCCAGTTCTCTAGGACTCGATCCAGATCACCAAAGTTATGGGCTAAAATGCAAGAGGCCTTTAAAAGGGAAAGGCCCTCTTCTTGATTCAAGAGCTCCTGAAAACATAAAATTTCACGTTCGACTTCCTCTTGAATCAGTTCCTGAATTTGATGGGCAAGGGAGCTTTTTGTTTTTCGCAGGGAGGAATAAGCGGCGGCGGCAACGCTGAACCATTCCCCTTGATGGCCGCTGAGGATCGAGTGTTTTGCGGAGGAAACCCAGCGCGTTGAAAAAGGGCGGGCGTCCCAGGATCCGCTTTCGATGACGATCTGGGCGAGCTTTTCCCGCTCTTCCAAGGAGTTTTCCCTCTCAGTGGCCACCACCCAGAGCTTGGAGCGAATGGCGAGATCGACATCAGTGGGGATAAACGTGGCCACCGTCAGCCAGTGCGCGCTCAGGCAGAGGCGAAAATATTCTGCTAAGGAATAATTTCGCATATCCTTAATCTTTGACTGGCTCACTAGGTTTATGAGCATGTATAAAGGAGGCGAATCCTTTTTCAGAGCTAATGGATAGTCGAGGTAGAAAGGCGCAGTATTCAAGATTTGTTGGCAAAGAAGCTCCGGGCTCACGCCTGGAATTTTTGAAGCGGGTGGAGAAAGCGGGAAAGAGTGGGGTTGCGTGGTGAGTCGCTCAGAGTTCATGCTTGCCTTTTGCCAATGGGCGCCCTTATATAAGTGAAAATTCAACTCATATAAGGATTATGAAAATCATGAATCGAATTACACCCTTCTTCCCCACAATGAAACTTTTTCGTCATGTGAAATGGGCTTTATTAGCCATGCTCCCTGCCGTTGCAAAGGCAAGTGAAGCTGAGCTTCATATTCCTGATTTAGGCACGGTTTTCACGGTAGCTGGAATGAGCATTCCAGGGACGGCAATCCTAGGCTGGGGAAGCCTAATCGCTTTCGGCGGGTTAATTTTCGGGTGGATTGAATTCAGGAGGATTCGAAACCTCCCCGCGCATTCCTCGATGTTGGAAGTTTCGAGTCTCATTTATGAAACCTGCAAAACCTATTTGTTTCAACAAGGGAAACTTCTTCTTCTTTTGGAAGCCTTCATCGGGGCTTGCATTTTTTATTATTTTTTCGCGCTTCAGCACATGGAGCTGCCTCGAGTTCTCTTGATTCTTCTCTGGTCAGTATTGGGGATTTTGGGTTCCGTGGCCGTGGCCTGGTTTGGCATTCGAATCAATACGTATGCCAATAGCCGTACCGCCTTCGCTTCACTGAAAGGCAAGCCTTTCGCCGTCATGGATATTCCTCTGCGCGCGGGGATGTCGATCGGCGTTTTACTGATCTGCGTTGAATTGATCATGATGATTTTTATCCTGCTCTTCGTGCCTCGCGAAAGCGCTGGGGCTTGCTTCATTGGATTCGCGATCGGGGAGTCTTTGGGAGCCTCCGCTCTGCGGATCTGCGGCGGGATTTTTACAAAAATTGCGGATATTGGCTCCGATTTGATGAAAATCGTCTTCAATATCAAAGAAGATGACGCGCGGAACCCCGGCGTGATCGCCGACTGCACGGGAGATAATGCAGGGGACTCCGTAGGTCCCACTGCGGACGGTTTTGAGACGTACGGCGTCACCGGCGTTGCTTTGATTAGCTTCATCGTATTGGCGGTGGGAATGACCGTTGGACCTGATGGGAAACTCGTTTTAGGTGCGGATGGTGCAGAAACCCAAGCCAAACTGATCGTTTGGCTTTTTGCGATGCGCCTTTTGATGATCGCGACTTCCATCGTCTCATACTGGATCAATCAAGGCGTTTCGAAGGCAGCTTACGGAAATGCGAGCCATTTCGATTTTGAAGTGCCTCTGACGCGCTTGGTGTGGTTGACATCGATTGTTTCCATCGCCGTGACCTATTCCGTGAGCTTCTTGCTGATCGGGGATTGGGCAGGGGGGCTTTGGTGGAAGCTTTCGACCATCATCAGCTGTGGAACCATCGCTGCGGCAGTGATCCCGGAGCTGACCAAAATCTTCACTTCCGCCAAATCCAAGCATGTGGCTGAGATCGTTTCCGCCTCACGTGAAGGGGGAGCCTCCTTGACGATCCTTTCGGGTTTGGTCGCGGGGAATTTCAGCGCGTTCTGGAAGGGCATGATCATTGTGGCTTTGATGCTCGTGGCTTTCGCTACGAGTGCTTTGGGGCTGAGTGACTACATGGTTTACCCTGCGGTTTTTTCATTCGGTCTGGTGGCTTTCGGGTTCCTGGGAATGGGGCCTGTGACCATCGCCGTGGATAGTTACGGCCCGGTGACCGACAATGCTCAATCCGTGTTTGAGCTCTCGCAGATTGAGCAGCTTCCCAATGTTCACGCTGAAGTTCAAAAGCAATTTGGCTTCAAGCCGGATTTCGAGCAGGGCAAGCACTTGCTCGAGGAAAATGACTCGGCTGGGAATACTTTCAAAGCCACCGCTAAGCCGGTCCTCATTGGGACAGCGGTCATTGGAGCGACGACGATGATCTTTTCGATCATTCTTTTGCTCAGTTTGAAGCTCGACCTCCTGGACCCCAAAGTTCTCTTGGGGCTGATCACTGGAGGCGCCGTCATTTACTGGTTCTCTGGAGCCTCGATGCAAGCGGTGACCACGGGCGCTTATCAAGCCGTTGAATACATCAAAAAGAATATCCGTTTGGATTCATCCGCCAAGGCCTCCGTGAAGGACTCCAAGGAGGTCGTGAAGATCTGCACGCAGTACGCTCAGAAGGGCATGCTGAATATTTTCGCCGTGATCTTCTCGTTCACTCTGGCGTTCGCCTGTTTTGATCCGACTTTCTTCGCGAGCTACTTGATCTCCATCGCCGTGTTTGGATTGTTCCAGGCGATGTTCATGGCAAACGCGGGTGGCGCTTGGGATAACGCCAAAAAAGTGGTTGAAGTGGATCTGAAGGAAAAGGGCACGGCGCTTCATGCCGCCACGGTGGTGGGTGATACGGTGGGCGATCCCTTCAAGGATACCAGCTCAGTGGCGCTCAATCCCATCATCAAGTTCACCACGTTATTCGGATTGCTCGCGGTGGAGATCGCGGTTTCCGCTCAGGAAGTCGCTTTCTACTTAGGCGTCGCGTTTCTCATCATCGGTCTCTACTTCGTGGCGCGCTCATTCTACGGGATGCGAATCAGTTCAGGGGCGGTGGCGAGCCGTTCTCAACAAAGCGCTTCACGCCGATCAGGAAAAGAGGCGACCGCAAATCCTGTTTAAAGGGTCATGATGAGACTGAGCGCGGTTCGGCCCTACTTTCCGGCTCTGCTGATTTTTGGGGTGGGGGTCTTGGCCCGGGTTGGGATGGGGCAACCTCGGCTCATTGACCATTTTTACGAAACTTGGCCCCTCATTCCGCTCTTTCTCCTCTTCTGCGTTTGGGCCATCTCCGTTTTGGCAGTCGGGGATTGGATCTCTCGCAAGATGGGGTTGTTTCAGTGGCTCACCATCGAGAAAAGCGCTGAGTCCCAGCTTTTCCGCCTACTTTGCGCAGGCGGAGTGGGAACCGCGGTCTATGCGGTAGGGATTGAAGTGCTGGGATGGTGCGGGGTTCTGGGGCCCGCGTGGCAGCCTTTTTATTGGTTGCTCATGGCGATGGCCCTTGTGGTGGGATTCCCGCGGGGAGATCGGGCAGCAAGGCCAAAAAGGGGGACTTTCATCGAAAGCGCCCTCTTTTGGATCATCATTGGAGTGGTTGCGCTGCAAGTTTTGCAGGGATTTCGTCTGCACCAGCATGGGGATCCATTTTATTATCATTTAGTTGGCCCGAAGCTCTGGTTTGATCGGGGTGCGATTCGCATGGAGCCGCATCTTTTCGTGGTGGCTCAATGCTTGAGTTGGGAATCGCTGTATCTTTGGCCTCATCAACTTTTTGGGGAAATCGGGGCGCGCGGGACGGCGGAAGTCCAATATTTCGCCCAGTGGACTCATTCTTTTTTTGGGATGGGAGGCACGGCGCTCGCGCTTTTTCTCCTGCTTCGCTCATTTTCCGAGAAGAGACTCTGGGTCCTGCTCGCCGTGCTCGCCGCTCTTTTTTCAAAGGCGATGGCGGTGGGATCTCACCTGGCGAAAAACGATTGGGGCGCGGCCTTCTGGTGTTTCAGCGGGATCGTGATGCTGTTCGTTTCTTTTCAGTCGAGAAGCGCTCGTGAGAGGAAGGCTCAGGAGCTCGCCAGTGGGTCCCTGCTCGGGTTGGCTTTTGCCGCGAAGTACACCGTGATTTTTACCCAAACACCCCT
The DNA here is from genome assembly GCA_964563795.1 of uncultured Bacteriovoracaceae bacterium. GTDB lineage: Bacteria > Bdellovibrionota > UBA1018 > UBA1018 > UBA1018 > CAZLYB01. Next base: position 75,795 of record CAZLYB010000003.1, read on the forward strand.
CGTCATTCTCGGGGCGTTTTTTTTGAGGAAAAGAAAAGCGGCGGTTCCAAACGATTCACTCTTTGCCCTCGCCGCGAGAGTGGGCGCGGCTTTTGTTTTTTTCGCCAGCCTCTACTTGATTCGGAATTGGATTTTCACTGGAAATCCGATTTTCCCCATTCCCATGAGCTTCACGAATTCCGAGTCATTCTTCGGACCGACCCTTTTGAGAGGGTACCGTGGGTATCACGTCCCCGATCTGGCGACGCTGTTTCAGAATTTTCACATCCGCTTGCACGAAATTCTTTGGGACGCCCCTTTGAATGTTTTGGGAGCGTGGGGATTTTTAGCGGGCGTGCTGTTGTGCAAACGGTCAATCAGCGTGCGCCCCTCGCTCCTGCTGGGTTTAGCGGCTTTTCTCACGTTTCTTTTGTTTCTCTCGAAAGTGAGCATTCGCGGGGAGCTTCGCCTTTTGGGTCCGGGAACCCTCCTTTGGGCCGCTGCGTCCGCATTGATTTTAGGGGAGGTTTTATCGATTTGGAAAAAGCCCGCCCTCGCCCTGGCACTCGCCGTGCTCGTCCTTGCGCTGGGCAAGGTCCCTTTATATACGCTCATTCAAGTCTTCCCGGGCAAGTTGAAGTCAGCCACTCAAAATATGAGGGAAGTTCACCGCGCGGGGGAGGCGAAAGCCTGGTTGCGCGAGAACGCATCCCCGTCGGATCGCGTCATCCTCCTGTACGAGAATGAAGTTTACTACATGCTCACGCTTTCTTTGTTTTTGACGGAGTATTCCCGTGATTTTGATCAAAAAGTGCAGGAAACAGCCTCTTCCCCAGAGGCACTCTTGCGGCTGCTTGCCACCCTCAATGGCCGATACGTCCTGGATTTGGATCGAGCCCCGTTCAAGCCCGCCATGGATTTATTTGCGCGAAGGGATCCCTCTTCGGTTGTTTTTCAGAGCGGCACGGTAAGGGTATTTGACGCCCGGAAGCTCCCACGCTAATTTGATTTTTCTATGAGTTCACCTTCTCCTCTCTATTCATTCGTGATTCCCGTCTATAATGAGCAGGAGACCCTTCCCGAGCTGCAGCGGAGGATGGTGGAGCTGATGAACGCACTCGATGCCCCGGCCGAAGCGATTTTGATCAATGACGGGAGCAGCGACCAAAGTCAGCAGCTCATGCAGTCGATCGCTGACGCCGATCGTCGATTCAAAGTGCTCAAGTTTTCAAGGAATTTCGGGCATCAAATCGCCATTTCCGCCGGAATTGATTTTTCCTCGGGCCAGGCGGTCGTGATTCTCGATGCTGATCTTCAAGACCCACCCGAGGTGATTCATGAAATGATCGCCCAGTGGAAGCAGGGGTACCAAGTCGTCTACGCCGTTCGCAAGGAGAGGAAAGGGGAGACGTTTTTCAAAAAAGCGAGCGCCTCGCTGTTTTACCGATTCCTCAGAAAATTCACCGAAGTGGATATCCCGGCGGACGTCGGGGATTTCCGGTTGGTCGATCGTCAGGCTGTCAACGCATTCAAGTCCTTGCGCGAGAACAATCGTTATGTGCGGGGGTTGTTCAGCTGGATTGGGTTTCGCCAAACCGCGGTGAACTACGTTCGGGCTGAGCGTTTCGCGGGCGAAACGAAGTATCCCCTCCGAAAAATGCTCCAATTCGCGATGAACGGGGTGCTGAGCTTTTCGAACGTCCCCCTTAAATTGGCGCTGCACTTGGGTTTTTTGGTCTCTTGCAGCGCTTTTTTGTATGGTCTTTTCGCGATTTTGGCGAAGCTTGCGGGCTGGTACACGGTGCGGGGTTGGGCCTCGATTTTAGTGGTCGTTTCTTTTCTGGGGGGGATTCAGCTCATCGTTTTGGGGGTCATTGGGCAGTACATCGGCAGGATCTACGATGAGGTCAAAAGGCGGCCGATCTACATCATTGAATCCGCTCAAGGGTTCGAAGCGGCGCCTCTCGTCAATTCCACGAATCTCCCGTCCTCGCTCTGAGATTTTTTGATCCCCCCATCACTGTAAAGGCGCTCGAGAAGCCGCTGTTGAAAGGGCTCTGAGCGATCCAGCAGAAATCGCTGCGCTTCTTGGAGTCGTCGTGCGGGTCGAAACGCTTGCTCCGTTTGCTCTTCAGCGATTTCGAAAAGCCGAGGCGCTCGACTGAGGTGGGCGAGGGGAATATGGCCCGCGGCAAGGGGAGTGGATTGATCGATCGATCGCAGATAGCGGGAGTGCTGAAGATTTTTCAGGCTCGGCCAGTGGAGGCTGAGGGATCGGCCAGGCCAGGAGCCAGAGAGCGCGAAAGTCAGCAGCAACGGGAAAAAGGGCAGGCGCTGCATCGATTGAAGCCCAACCCACGCTGACCAAGTTAAAAAGGGGAGAAAAGCCAGGTCATAATGAAAGCTCAAGCTTCGTTGAGTCGGGGCAGCTGACAAAAGATTCATCGCTACCCCGGGCAAGGCGGGCATCAGCCAAAGCCAGGGTTTCTGGCCTTTGCGGGTTCCCTGAATGATCCAACAAAGAAACGGCCCAAAAAGCAGGAATAGGTACTTGAGGGAAGCTTTTGAGAAAAGCTGCTGATGAAGCAGCTCCCCCCAGGCGCTCGGGGTGCTCAATAAATGAATGAAAACTTCTTGGGGCGTCTCTCCCCAACCGGGGAATCGAGCGACGATTTGATTCGCTTTTTCAGCCCCCATGCTGAAGTGGGGAATGGCATGGGAAAACGCGAAGTAAATCCACGCTCCGGAGAGCAGCAGGGTCAAAAGAGCGAGCCCCTTTCTTTGACGGGAAGTGAATGGGAGTTGCGGAGCGAAAAGAATCGGCAAAGCGAGCCCCGCGGAGAGGAAGGCGAAGTTCTCCTTCGAGGCGATAAATCCCAGGAGCGCTGGAAAATAAGCTGCGATGCGCCCTTTCCAAAGGCTGATCAAGGCTAAAAAAGCGAATGCATAAGCGAGCGCGTCCTCGCGGAAATCCCAAACCATGGAGTTCCTCAGGGAGCGCTCGCAGAGAGGGATAAAAATGGCGAGGAACCACATGGATTTCTTTTGGGCGAGAGGCCCTTTTTTGAGCGCGAAAAATAAAGGAACCGTGAGCAGCAGGGTTTGTATCGCGAAGACCCATTCATCCTGAGCAAGCCATCGAGTCAGGGGGGAGAGGGCGAACAGAGTGAAGGCGAGGTGTTCTCCCAGGTAAGAACCGCCGATGCAAAGGTCGCACTGCAACGGTTTCAGGCCTTGCCAGGGGTAAAACAAGGCTTGATGAAGAAAATGGACGTCATAAGCGTCCGTGCGGAGGCTCCAATGCCGCAAGACATGGGCCAAAAACAAGGTGAGCCCGCAGAGCCCCAGGATCGTGAGCGCGTCCCGGGGGGATTTTTCCGGCGAGGTGATTCTCCTCGAAAATCGTTCCCAGGTTTTTGTCCAGAAAGCAGGAGGAGAAGCGTTTTTCAGCTTGAACCGCAGCGCCAGCAACAGGGCCCAGATCGCCATCCAAAGATCCACGGAGGCGACTTCAAGCTTTGCCCGGATCGGAAAGCCCGGAGGCGTGACGAAAACCCCTCCGCCCGTAATGAAAATGAGGAGGATCAATCCCCCGAGCCCCAAGAGCAATCGATCAAGAATTCGAGCCTTCATCTGTCATGAGTCGTAGAGGATTCAAAAGGGGCGGTCAACGTGATTTTCTCGGGGTAAGTCATTGAGGAAGCAGGAGAAATCAAAAGCCTGGGTTTATTTTATTAATCTGATATTATTTAATAAATATGAGAGCCCGGGCATTTTTCGAAAAAACGGCGGTTTTAGCACTGCTTCTGCTCGTTCAGTCGGGATGCATGAAGGCGCGCGCGCCCGCTGCCCGCCTTTTAAAGTCCACGGTTCCCTTGGTCCAATCCCCCCCGGCAGCCACTCCGGTGGTCCATCAAACGAAGACGGCGATTTCATCCGGAGGGGGCATTTCGAGCGGGACGGGAATGATGCTCCGTTCGAGCGTGGGACAGATCGCTCGTCCCAATCCTCAAAGCGGCACAGGTGTTCTATTATTCACTGGCCTTCACGGATCCCTCAAGTAGTTCTCTAAAACCCAAACCCAACGCTTAAGTTATAAGAACTCCATTCGATGGGGATGTCATCGATCTTAATGCTCATCTTGTTCATATCGAATGAAAAAATCAGGGGTGTGCTTTCAAAAATGGTGCGAGTCCACGAGATTCCTCCGGCGATCTCATGATTCGCGAGATTGGCGCTGAGCTTGGTTCCTGTCGGCGAGTACTTGAAGTAAATCGCCGCTGAGCTTTTCGAAGAGAACTTCCGACTCAGCGTCGGGAAAAGCTGGGGGCCCATCACGTTTTGGAACCCGAAGCTCGAATCCGATGCTGAAGAAGTAACGAAAAAGATTCCCCCCGAAAAACTCAGGCTCCAAGGCGATTTCAGCCAACGCGTTTGGTAGCTCACCAGGCCGTTGATCCCAAAAAAAGTGAGAGTGCTCTGATCCGGGTGAGTGCTGCTGAGTGGGAGCGCAGTGAAAAAAGAACCCAGTTGAAAATTATACCTCTGGTCCGAGGAAAGCGCGCGCTCAAAAAGAAGCTTGGCGCTGACGCCATTTTCGCTGAACGGCCCGGTCACGGGCTCCTGGTAGCGGTACATGCTCCCCCCGATGAAAAAATAGATGGAGCTCGGATTGAGGTTCGGGGGTTTCTCATCTTGGGCGCCCATCAGCTGCTTGCGCGCGCGCTTCCAGTTTTTGACTTCGAGGATGATGCTTTCCTCCTCGGCTTTTCCGTAGTCATCTACCGCATAGAGTTGATACTCCTGGGCCTCGCTGCCCACGGGGAGGGTGAGGGCGAAATCCCCGTGCTCTGACCGGGCGATTGGCATCCCGTTGATGATCAGGTTTTTGTCTTTCGGAGCGTATCTGCCTTGAATGGAAGTCGAGAATCTGAAAGTGCCGGGAGAGGGTTCATCAAAGTTGACGGGAGCTTTCGAAGTTCTCCATGAGAGCCCGTCGATATGGGAGGGTTTGATTTTTTTGAGGAGCGCTTCCGTTTTTTTCTCAATGGAAGAGGGATTGAATTGATACGGGAGAATCACTCGCGCCGTGATCGGCTCCCCTGAAAATGCGGGCGCACTGCTGCCCAAAAAAACAGCGAAAAAATTCGCGTAAAATAAGAGAGCCCCCAGCTTCAAAAATATTTTTGAAGCAAGGGACGAATCACTGCGCATGATCAATATTTTCGGTAACTTAGGCGCAGTTCATAAATTTAAAAAGCAGGCGCACTGACAGGATTTTGACCGCCCGTCGACGACAAAATCTCGTCAAGAATTGAAAACCAAGTTATCCTGGCTTCATGCCGCTCAGCAAAACCGCTAAGAAGAATTTTTGGATCGCCTTAGGGCTCTGTGTCATCGTTTTAGCCGTCACTTTTTTTTCAAAGGATTCATCCAAGCGGCCGCCCCCTGAAAGTCCCGTTTCAACTCCAAGCTCAGTTTCGAAAAAACCCGAATCTTGCCACCTCGAGACCAAAAGCTGGGTGATGCCCGACGAGTCCATGATGCCGCGAATCAAAAAAGGCCAGAAATTGACGCTCACGCAGGGGTGGTATGGGTGTCATTCGGCCGTTCCAGGAGAGATCGTGCTCTTTCGGTTTTCGAAGCAGTTGGATCCAGTGGTGCGATTTGTTCGCGCGGCCGCGGGGGATCGTTTTTCCCTGAAGGCGGATAAAGCCCATAAGGCGTGGAACATCGCGATCAATGGGAAGCTGCTTTTAGTAGCGGATGGGGGAGCGCCATTTTTCTTCGGAAGCGAGTCCCCTCCGCTCTTGAGCCTTTACGAGAAAAATCACGCGAAAGGCCTTGAGGGGGATGAGGCGCTGGTCTTTGGGGCTCAGTCGCAGGGGCGCTTCGATAGCGGTGAGTTGGGACTCGTGAGTTCCTCGGACTTCCAAGCCCGGGTCGAGATCAAAGATTAACGACCTGATTTTAAATAGATTTAATTAAATTAAAAATCCTTGCCTGGCTTAATAAAGACCGCATATCCAGGTCTTTTTATACACATTATAAATTTATTTAAATAACTTTATACTTGAGAACTGAAGCGTGAGGCTTCTGTTTTCCGGGGACATCCACCCGAAATCATTGCGAAACTGCAGTACGTTTTAAGGATTCCAATGAGCAAGAACGCACTTTCTGAAAAATACGAGTCCCCCCGAACGAGTCCCCCCGGTTTTCCTTGGGGCCCGGCGGCTTTTCTATTGCTCATCTTATTTTCTTCGTCGGAGCGGGGTTTGGCCGCGAGCAGCGTGGCGCAGTCGTTCACTTTTCAAGGGCAGCTTTTTAACGCGGCGGGCACATCCCCGCTCACGGATACGGTGAGCCTTACTTTGGGAATCTACTCGCCGGCCGGTACCTGCTTGCTCTATGAGGAAACGCATACCGGCATCGACTTGAGCCTGACGACCGGATTGTTCTCAGTCGATTTGGGATCCGCTACCGGCGACGCAAAGCGCACGGGAAATGACCCCGCCTTAAGCATGAGCCAAATTTTTTCGAACATCGGGAGCGCAATACGGGCGCCTGCGAGTGCGAACTGCGCCCCGGGTTACACTCCGTCAAGCGGGGATACGCGCGCGCTGCGAGTGACGGTCACTCCTTCAGTGGGAGCGCCGGTGACTTTGAGCCCGGATCAAACCTTGGATTCAGTCCCTCAGGCGATGATCGCGGAAACGCTCCAAGGGCTGACGCCTTTGAGTTTCTTGCAGATCACAGGGGCGGTGAGCACGTATAGCGTGGCAAAAGCTTCTTTGGATAAGATATTCGGTACCGGTGGCGTGGTCGACGCTTCAAGCTTGCATACGCACGATTCATTGTACGTGCAGCTGGGAAGCGCAAGCTCCCAAAATATTGGTTCAGGGGGATTTTATTCCTCGGGCACGGTGGGAGTGGGAATGAGTTCTGTCCCCGCGGGCATTCAGCTCCAAGTGGTATCAGGCTCTGCAGCGACTGTGGGCCAAGTGATCAAGGCGACAGCGGGACAGACTGCGGATTTGTTTCAGATTCGAGATAGCAGCAACACGGTGCTCTCGAAATTTGACGCGAGCGGGGATCTCATTTTACGAGCGGATCCGAGCGCAGCGCTTGGAGCAGCGACGAAGCAATACGTGGATAACGCTTCGTGGCTCACGAGCGGCAAAGTGACGACGGCCTTGGGTTACACGCCAGTGAACAAGGCGGGCGACACGATGACGGGGCTGCTGGTTTTGTCTGCGGATCCAGCGGCGAACTTAGGAGCAGCGACGAAGCAGTATGTGGATACGGCAGTGGGCAGTTACATCAAGAAGGATGGTTCGGTTGCGCTGACGGCGCATTGGGACGTGGGAGCCAAGAAGCTTCAAAACTTAACGGACCCTGCAGCTGCTCAGGATGCAGCGACGAAAGCGTATGTGGATACGGCGGTGGCGGGAGCGTCATCTGGGATCGCAGGCGCATCTAACCTCACGACGGTAGGAGCAGTTCCCTACGTGAGCGCAAGCGGAACGCTCAATCAGGATGCGGCTGATTTTTTCTGGGATGAGACCAATAATCGCCTGGGGATCGGGACGAACACGCCTGGCTCTGCTTTGGATGTAAAGGGAACATTAAGGCTCTCAGGGGCGACCTCGGGGTATGTGGGGCTGGCGTCTCCTGCGGCTCCAGCGGCGAACATCACTTATACGCTTCCCTCCAATGATGGGACGAACGGGCAAGTGCTTTCGACCAACGGCTCAGGGGTTCTTTCTTGGACGACGGCTGCCTCTGGTAGTGTGACGAGCGTATCAGGCACGGCGCCCATCGTGAGCTCTGGTGGCGCCACGCCAGCGATCTCCATCACTCAATCGACGACGACGACCAATGGATATCTTTCTTCGACGGATTGGAACACGTTTGACGGCAAAGTCGGCGGCAAGGCGAACCTCACGAATGCCAACGCCATCACTAAAGTCACTTCAGCAGGCACGATCACGGAGGCCACTGGGCTCAGCTACACCACCGCTGCAAACGTCAACCAACTCACGGTTCAAGCGGGAAGCTCCCAGAGCACGAACTCCGTTCAACGGTGGCTCGCTTCGGATGGCAGCACGGTTTTATATTCCTTAGAGGGCGCTGGTTCACCGACGGCGACTACCGATTTAGTGACGAAAGCTTATGTGACGACCGCAGTGGCAGCGGCCACTGACTCTTCGAAGGTAGCGAAGAACGGCGACACGATGACGGGGTTGCTCGTGCTTTCCGCTGATCCAAGCGCGGCTTTGGGAGCGGCAACCAAACAATATGTGGACACCGGTCTTGCGACGAAGCAAGCAAGCTTAGGATACACTCCCGTGAATAAAGCGGGGGATACGGCGGTGGGGAGCCTCGCTCTTTCCGCGCAAAAGACATTCGGTCTCGGTACTTACACCAACGCTGAAGAAACCACTTTAACGGGTGGGTTGGTCGCAGGAGATGCCGGGAAAACGTGGTTCAATAGCCAAACCAACCAAGTGAAGTATTGGGACGGATCGGCCGCTCAAGCCCTTGGAGTGAGTGGGGCAGGGCTCACTTCCCTCAACGGTCAAAGCGGTGGAACGCAGACTTTCGCGACTCCGGGAACCTCCGGGACGGCTCCTGCTTGGTCGAGCGCCGCGAACGCGCATACTCTGAATATTCCGATGGCTTCCAGTGCGACGGTGACGGCAGGTCTTCTTTCCAATACCGATTACTCCACGTTTGACGGCAAAGTCGGCGGAAAATCGAACCTCACGAATGTCAACGCCATCACTAAAGTCACCTCAGCGGGCACGATCACGGAGGCGACGGGCCTCAGCTACACCACGGCGGCAAACGTAAATTTATTGACGGTTCAGGCGGGCAGCTCTCAGTCGACGGGTGCTTTGCAAAAATGGGTCGCTTCGGATGGCAGCACAGTTTTGTACGGATTAGAGGGCTCTGGGACTCCGACCGCAAGCACGGACTTAGTGACGAAAGGCTATGTGACGACTGCAGTGGCAGCGGCCACTGACTCTTCGAAGGTAGCGAAGAACGGCGACACGATGACGGGGTTGCTGGTGCTTTCGGCGGATCCCTCAGCAAACTTAGGGGCAGCGACGAAGCAATATGTGGATAACTCGCTCGGCAGCTATCTCAAGAAAGACGGTTCAGTGGCACTCACCGCGCACTGGGACGTGGGAGCCAAGAAGCTTCAGAATTTGACGGATCCCGCTTCCGCGCAAGACGCAGCCACAAAAGCGTACGTCGATACGGCGGATGCCGGAAAAGTCGCAGGCGCATCGAACCTCACCACTGCTGGAGCCGTACCCTACGTTTCAGCGAGCGGGACGCTCAACCAGGATGCGGCTGATTTTTTCTGGGATGCGACCAATAATCGCCTGGGGATCGGAACAGCCACTCCCGTTTCAAGGTTTCATGTGGGAGTAGCTCCGACTGCGAGCGCAAATTACGGGTTGGTGTCTTTGGGTTCTGGGGCATTTGACGGGGCGACGGCTGGATACTTTGTGGGTCACGCAAGCGGCACGGTGCACGCAATTAACGCGGCAAGTGGATATGGCGGGAGTCTGGTGGATTACCAGGTTGCCGGCGTAAGCAAATTTAAGGTGACTGCGACGGGTGCCGTGACGGCGACGAGCTTTGTCGGGGATGGCTCGGGGTTGACGGGCTTATCTGGAGCACTATCTGGATTAACGAGCGGTGGTGTTCCGTATGCGACGAGCGCAACGGCGATCGCAACGGATGCGAGCAATTTTTACTGGGATGTGACGAACCACCGATTGGGGATTGGGACGACGGGCCCGAGCTCTGCGCTGCATGTCGTGGGTGAGATCACGAGCCCCGGAGCGGGTGGGGCAACGAGTGAGCATTTTGGATTGAGCTCGGCGGCCGCAGGGAGCTTCTCGGCAGCTTTTGGGAATGGAGCTTCTTCGTCTGGGAGCGCTTCGGTATCGGTTGGAAGAGCCTCCTCAAGCGCAGGGACATCCGCAGTGGCGGTTGGACAGGGTGCAAACGCCGCCGGAACGGATTCAATCGCCATTGGCGATAGCGCCAGCGCCACGAATAGCAATAAAAATATCGCCATTGGTAAATCATCCACCGCAAGCGGCGGGTATTCGACTGCGATCGGGGACGGAGCGACGGCATCAGGGGTAGTTTCGAGTGCTTTCGGTAGAGCGGCCAATGCAACTCATAACTTCTCGATCGCATTTCAGAATGCGAGCACGACCGCCGCTCATCAATTCGTCGCAGGGAGTGACGGGACGAACCATTATGAGATCACCGATGTCTACATCGGAACGGGCGTCACGGATTCATCACCCCAGGCAGTCACCTATCACGGCAGCGGCGGGAGTGGGACGAACATAGCGGGAGCGAATCTGCAGTTGGCTGGCGGGATTGCGACAGGCAACGCCGGGGGCGGGGACGTAGTGTTTCAGACTTCCGATGCGGGGGCCTCTGGAACGAGCGCCCAGTCTCTGACAACGAAGATGATTCTTAAGGCTTCAGGCAGGGTGGGGATTGGATCTACATCTCCGACTCAAGCTTTGGATGTGAACGGGACGGTGAAGGCGACGGCGTTCTCAGGGGATGGCTCAGCGCTCACCGGCATCACCGCGACCGACAGCACGAAGGTGGCTAAGGGTGGCGATACGATGACGGGGCTTTTAGTCCTGTCTGCTGATCCCTCAGCGGCGCTCGGTGCCGCAACCAAGCAGTACGTCGATACGGCGGATGCCGGAAAAGTGGCAGGCGCTTCAAACCTCACCACTGCTGGAGCGGTGCCCTACGTTTCGGCAAGCGGGACACTGAATCAGGATGCGGCTGATTTTTTCTGGGATGCGACCAATAATCGACTTGGGATCGGGACGAATACGCCGGGCTCATCGCTCGATGTAAAAGGAACGATCCGACTCTCGGGTGCAACCAGCGGCTATGTGGGGCTCGCATCGCCCGCAGCCCCTGCAGCAAACATCGTTTACACTCTTCCTTCCAATGACGGAAGTAACGGCCAAGTGCTCTCCACAAACGGTTCTGGAACTCTTTCATGGGCAACAGCGGCTTCGGGTACCGTGACGAGCGTATCGGGCACGGCGCCCATCGTGAGCTCCGGCGGAACGACTCCGGCGATCTCCATCACGCAATCAACGACTTCAACAAACGGGTACCTGTCATCAACCGATTGGAATACGTTTGACGGCAAGGTGGGCGGGAAGAGCAACTTAAGCAACGCCAATGCGATTACGAAAGTGACTTCTGCTGGCACGATCACGGAGGCCACAGGATTGAGTTACACGACGGCAGCGAACGTGAATTTACTCACCGTGCAAGCGGGAAGCTCTCAGAGCACAAACGCACTACAAAAATGGGTCGCTTCGGATGGAAGCACGGTGTTGTACGGCCTCAGAGGCGACGGTACGCCCTCATCAACTACGGATCTTGTGACCAAGACTTATGCAGACACCTTGGCGAGCGGTAAAGTCGCAGGCGCTTCAAACCTCACGACTGCTGGAGCATTGCCCTACGTTTCATCTAGCGGCACGCTGAATCAAGATGCAACCAATCTTTTTTGGGATGTTACGAACCATCGCTTAGGGATTGGCACTTCATCTCCCGTCTCTAGGCTTCATGTCGCGGTCGCACCGACTGCTTCAGCGAACTATGGCTTAGTTTCTTTGGGCTCAGGAGCATTTGATGGGTCGACCTCTGGATTCTTCGCGGGATCATCAAACGGAACCGTGCATGCGATCAACGCGGCCAGCGGTTATACGGGAAGCCTTGCTGATTACCAAGTCGCTGGATCGAGTAAGTTTAAGGTAACGGCGACCGGAGCGGTAACGGCGACCAGCTTCTCAGGGGATGGGTCGGGGCTTACTGGAATCACGGCAACTGATAGCACTAAAGTCGCAGGCGCATCGAACCTCACGACGGCTGGTGCAGTACCCTACGTCTCAGCCAGCGGCACGGTAAACCAGGATGCGACCTACTTTTTCTGGGATTCTACGAACCATCGCTTAGGGGTGGGCACGAACTCGCCGAGCTCAAGACTCGCAGTGAGCAACTCCTCGAACTCAACCTCTGTGACGGGCGACGTGGGAATGCGGATTCAGAACACCGACACGACGAACAACAACGTTTCGACTCTCCGTTTCAGCTCCATTGACGATAGTGCTCTTCCAATGACCGGCGCCTCGATCGCCGGTCAATTCACGAACCATTCAAATGGATCGACGGCAGGGGAGTTGGCCTTTGCAACCGCTACGGGAGGCAGTCTGAGCGAACGTATGAGAATCACTAGTGCGGGACGAGTTGGGATTGGGACCACGAGCCCAAGCGCTACCTTCCATGCGGTCTCAGGCACTGCCTCGGTTGACCCCGCCTTCAAGCTTGATTTTCCGGGATGGACTGGATCAAATTATTCCACGGGTCTCAAGATCAGCGCAACCGATAGCTCGAACGGCGCTTTCGCCCAACATCTTTTATTTTCAAACCCAGTGTACAACACAACTGGCGCGATCTTTACAGCGAACAACAATGGGATGTACTTCAGCCCGAACAACAATGGCGGCGCGACGGATGCGAGATTCATCTTTAGGGATGGCAACTCCGGCAACACCGCTTACATTTCCACGGTGGCCTCTGAAGCCACCATGAAGTTAGTGAACCTCTACGCGAACAAAACAGGGCTTGAGATCAATGGGGCAACATCCCAATCAGCGGATTTGATCCAATGGAAAAACAGCGGCGGCACGACGCTCGGCGTGGTGGATGCCTCGGGTAATATGGCCATTGGGACGACGAGCACCTCTCGAACCCTCACCGTCTATGGTGGAAATATCGAAAATAGAGTTTCAAATACCGCGGGCGCGCAGTACGGGATGTTCGTCGCTCCCGACAGCGCGAGCTTGGCTTCAAACGGCTATTGGGGCGGCAGCAACTGGAAGACCATTCAGGCGGGTAAGGGCTCAGTGATTCAAGCCGATGCGACCGGCTCTGGGTACGCGTTGGCGGTGTACGCAGATAATACTTCACGCGCCGCCGATGCCGCTCATACCTGGTCCGCACTCATGGTGGTTCAAATGGCGGGAAACGTTGGGATTGGAACTGGGTCTCCGGGCTACAAGCTCCAGGTGGGCGCCGCGGCCGATGGCTCTGAAGCCCGCGCCAACGCTTGGAACACGCTCTCAGACGAACGTCTCAAGGAGCAGTTCACCCCGATAGAAAACCCGCTCGAAAAGCTCCTCTCGATCCAAGGTTATACTTACTATTGGAAGTCCGGGCCGGATCATTCCCGCAAGATCGGCGTGAAGGCTCAAGATGTCGAAAAGGCTTTTCCGGAAGCGGTCTCTCACGGCAAGGACGGCTATCTGTCGGTGTCGTACAACCACTTGGTCGCCCCGGTGATCGAGGCGATTCGGGAGCTCTACTCTAAGGTCACTTCCTCAGAGGCAAAGCTCGCTGCGCTTGAATCCGAGAATCAGAAGATCAAGGCTGAGAACGAGCAGCTCAAGCGGCGAATGGACGCTTTGGAATCCAAAGTCAGTCAGGCGCTTGATCGCGCTCCCGCCTCAAGTTCAGTGAAAAACTCCAACCGCTGAACTGATCGCCAGCACTGCGGCGAAAAAATAGCAGTAGTAACCAAAAAACTTCCACTGGCCATTCTCCAGCCGCTTCGAAAGGAATCGAAGCGCGATCCATCCCGATAAAAAGCTGAGAGCCATGCCAAGCGCCCCCGGCAAAAGAAGGGGGCCCCAGTCCACCGAAGCTTCGCCCATGAGATTCGCTTGCGAGTGATGGAGCAATCTCCTGAACTCCAAGAGGATCACCGGCGGAGTGATGAAAATCGCGAGAGCGAAGCTGAACTCCTCCGAAAGCGCTTGAGGGATCCCCCGGATGATTCCCGTGGAGATAGTCGCCCCGGAGCGAGAAAACCCCCGAAAGGGCAGGCAGAGCCCCTGAATGATCCCGATCCAAACGGCGCTCGCGCCCGAGATCTGACCCTGCTTCGCTTTTTTTTCAAACCGCGATGAAACCAGGATCAGCGATCCCGCCGCAAAAAGTGCGCAAGCGATCAGAGGAAGGCTCCTAAAAAGATGCTCCACCTCCCCGTGGGAGTGGCCCAGCATTTTTTCCAAGACGATTTTCTCGATGATGAATTTCAGGCTGAGTCCCACCACGCCTGTTCCCAAGAGCGCGATGAAAATCTTAAAGAACAGCTCCCTCGTCCAAAAAGCGGGGCTGAGCCATCGCTTCCAAAAGTGCAGGAGCACTGCGCCCATCGTCCCCGTGTGAAGCATGACGATCAGAAAAGTCATCTGCGGCGAGCCTGGATCCAGCCCCATCAGCTTTGAGAAAAAGATCACATGCGCTGAACTAGATACGGGCAAAAGTTCAGCAGCGCCCTGAACCGCCGCTAAAAGGATCAATTGCAGGAAAGTCATGCTGAGAGATTAAGCTGGTTTAATGAGCAGTATCAAGCGCTTCCGGCGGCTCTTGACGATCAGGGAGCGGAGCCCCATATTAAGCCCATGATGAAACGAATTTTCTTGTTCATGTTGGTCAACTTCTTGGTCGTCATGACCTTGTCCTTGGTCCTGAATGTTTTAGGAGTTCGTCCTTATTTGACCGCCCGGGGGCTGGATTATTCTTCGCTCATGGCGTTTTGCTTGGTTTGGGGAATGGGAGGCTCCCTCATTTCGCTCGCGATCTCGCGAATGATGGCGAAATGGATGATGGGAGTCCAGGTCATTGACCCTCAGACGCGTGATCCGGAGTTGGCGCGTTTGCTTCTCTCCGTTCATCACCTTTCACGGAGCGCAGGCTTGCCCGCGATGCCTGAAGTGGGTATTTATGAATCCCCGGAATTGAACGCTTTCGCGACCGGCCCGACCCGGTCGCGCGCCTTGGTAGCGGTTTCCACCGGGCTGCTTCAGAGCATGAGCCAAGAGGAAGTGGAAGGGGTGCTCGGTCATGAGATTTCTCACGTCGCGAATGGCGATATGGTGACGATGACGCTCATTCAAGGAGTGGTGAACGCCTTTGTGATGTTCTTGTCGCGAGTGATCGCTTTTGCGATCGCTCAGGGCATGCGGGGAAATCGCGACGACAATTCCCGCGGCGAAGGATTTTCCACGCTGACTTTTTCATTGGTTTCCTTTGTGCTCGAAATCATCTTCATGATTTTGGGTTCGATCGTGGTCGCTTGGTTCTCGCGCCTCAGGGAGTTCCGGGCGGATCACGGCGGCGCTCGCTTGGCGGGAACCCAGAGCATGATCCGCGCGCTTCAAGCGCTTCAACGGCGCTATGACCGGGTTGACCCCGATGCGCCCGCGGCTCTTCAAACACTGAAGATCTCAGGTCATCCGACGGGGCTTCTCAGATGGTTTGCGAGCCATCCCCCCTTGGAAGAGCGAATTGCGCGATTGGAGCGGTCACCAGCCTAGCTTGTAGTGGAAGAGGAGTCCCAGGTGATTTCCCTTCGCATTGAGGCCCGCGATCTTCGCTGTAGGGGTCCAGACATTATAAAGGCTCAATCCGAGGCAGTGATCGGTCTCGGATTGAGCCCTCAGTGTATGAGCGACGCGGTAGTCAAAGCCCGCTCGCTGAAGCAATCCTAAGTTGGTCTGTGTTTTAGAGCCGGTATCCCCTTTAAAATAAGAAACGACGGCGGCGGGCGCCAAGTCGTAGTGAATTTTGAATTTTGCGTTGAAGAAAGCGCGATAGCTGTATCCGACAGCACCGAATCCCTGACTGAGCTTCGCGTTGGAGTAAAGGCCGGGACCTTGCCCGGGTAAAGTAAGGGCTTGAGCGGTGAGTCCGACAAAAAGCCCGTGATGAACGCCGTACCAATAACTTTGCACGCCGAGGTTCAGTCCCGACTTGCTGAACTGCTTGATCTCCGACGAGCGGAGCAGCGTGAATCCCATTTCAAAATTTAAATCCCAGTGGCTTCGCTCGAGGTAAGAGCTAGAAAGCGCGCTGATCCGGGAATCCCTGAGCAGCGTGGTTTTAATCGTGCACTCTTTCTTGCCATGCTCGTCATAAACCGGAATCCAGATTTCCATGCTGTCTTGATCATAAAAATCAAGCTTGGCGGGGTAAGGGGACTCCACTTCGATCTGTTCTTGGGGGCCCACGGTGAAATCATCAATATACTCCGTATAACCTGAGCCTGAGAGGCGTTGCCTGCCGTCGGTGAACACGGTGCGAATCTCTTTCAAATGGAGGACGCGGGGGCGTTTCAATGGGTTTTGAAAAATGATTTTCAAGTAATTGCGCCGGGAATTCCCGACCAGGCTCAGCTCCAAGTTGAGCTGGCACTGACGTTCAAGCTTTGAAGAGGTTTCAAAGGCTGGATTTTTCCAGTCTTGAAGTTCTTCGGTCGCCGCTGCACTGAGGGCGGGAAGCGCCAGAGAAGCCGCCATGAAAACGGGGAGAAGCCTGGCGCCCGGTTTTTTATCGATCACTGAAAGTCCTTTGCTTGAAGAAAGTAGTTGAAGGTCATTTGCTTGCGCTTGCTGATTTCCCCGTAGCTGATCCTCAGCACGCCGGTCTCGTTGTGTTCTTTCAAGCGGTTTTCCTCATCCGCCACGACTCGAATCGTGCAATCGATGCGAGCATATTGCCCCGGGTCCAAATCGATGTCATTCGCGGATTTTTCGCGCTCCACGCAAAGGGCTTTGAAGGACTGGCTGCCGATTCTGAAGTCCGCCGTCGAGAGATACAGGGGGCAGGGCTTCGTCTTGGAGAAGTTTTGCATGAGAAGAGAGTAGACGATCTGCTTGCCGCCCTGCGGCGAATCCGTCGGTTCTTCATGGAGGTTGAGCGAATTGCTGACGACGAGATCGTCGTAACCTCGAACGGTGACATCCGTCCTCCGAACGGGAGGCGTGCTGGAACAAGCGCTTAGGAAGAGGGGGATAAGGAATAAAACAGCAAGGAGTGGCATTGAGATGGATTTTGACTGATTTTTTCCAGTACTTCAACCGTTGAGGCGGGAGACAGTAAAACACTTTGATTGAGTAGAAAAAGAATCTCCCGGATCCAGTCTTCAACGGAGAGGGAGAGAGGCTGAGCATTCTTTTGAAGAAGCAATAAAAGATCGGGGATTGAGCTCGCAGACTTTGGAAACTCAGAAAGGCACTGAAGAATCGAAGCCGCAGGGGAGCCCAGTTGGGTGAAGACGCAGGTGGAGTCTTTCGGATTTCTGCTGATCGCCAAGAGATTGGGGCGCCGAGAGGGGGAAGTGTTTTTGCGATCTTGAAGAGACAGCCGATCCAGCTGATGAACCCAAGTGCCGATGTCGTATGAAAAAAGATGGAGCGCAAGCGCAGGATTTAAAGCAGTTTCAAAGGCGCTCGAATTCAGCTGTTCCACCGTCTGCAATTCAGAAGTCTCGCTGAGTCGAACTGTAAAGAGCGCCCACTCATAAAAAGCCAACTCCGCATGCCAGGGCTCTGCTTTTCCCTCGAGGCTGAGGGTTTGCAAGAATTTTGGAAAATTCTGAGCCAGAGCATTGAGCTCCCAATCCATGGAAGGAATCGCTTTAAGGTAGCTCCGGATCCAGTTTTTCCAGGGGGCAGAGGGGTGCGCTTCATCCAAGCGGCGAAAGAGCGTCTGGAAAAGATCTAAGAAGCGATATTCGACCAGTTGTTGGTAGGCTTTTAGCCGATCCTCAGGAATTCCAAGCCGCTGCGCAGGCGTTTTCACGGAGCTTCCTCCTGAGAGGGCGCTATTCCATGAATTCAAGTATTGCATTAAAGGAAGCGTCTCATCTTTCCGCTTTGAAAAGAGTTCTTGAGCACGGGCGGGATGAGGCGTTTCTTTCGGGAGCGCGGCCAAAGTTTCGCCCATCAATTTTTTGGCGCGGTCGGCTTCATCCAAGACCGCGTCGAGCGAGGGGATTTCGTGATCCCATTCAATGAGGGTCGAGACCGGGCGGCCGGTTTTTCCGATCCAAAAACGAAAGAGTTCCCAAACTTCGGGGCAGACTGCGGCTCCGTGGGTGTCAATCAGCAGATCTCCGCGGTCCCAGTGCCCCGCGAGGTGGAGTTGTTCCACTTTTTCAACGGGGATTCTTTGAAGATACGCATAAGGGTCAAAGTTTGAATTCTTGGAATTCACGTACACGTTATTGAGATCCAAGAGCAGGGAGGCTCCGGAGCGCTCGAGCACCTCATGGATGAACTCGCACTCTTCCATCTCATGGCGTCCGCCCAAGGAGTAATCGCTGATGTTTTCCAGGAGCATCGGTTTTTTGACGCGATCCTGGGCCTTCTGAATTTGGCGAACGAGGTGCTCGGTCGTTTCCCGGGTCCTCAGCAACGGAAGCAGGTCGTGATGCTCGCGGAATTGGTGACGGGTGAAGCAGAAATGATCGGAAAACCAGGGGGAGTCCAGCTCTTCCACGAGCCGGCTCAAGCGGGTGAGGTAATCTTCATTGAGGTTGCTTAACGACCCAATGGAGAGCCCCACTCCATGAGGGATCAGGGTCCAGCGTTCCCGCGCCCGCGCGAGGATTTCGCGGCGCTTCCCCCCAAAGCTCATGAAGCTTTCGGGGATGATCTCAAGCCAATCAACCGGTCGGGGGGTTTCAAAAATTTCTTCAAAAAAGACGTGGCGGAGACCGATGCCGACGCCCAGAAAAGGAAGAGAGGGGACGGGTTTCATAAAAACCCCTTCAGGCGAGAACTCTGCCTGAAGGGGAAAGAGTCAAATTACTTTTTTTCTTCTTCGCCTTCAACAGGGGCCGGAGCGGCGCCATGCTTCAGATCTTTTGCTGCGCCATGAGCCTTTTTGGCGCCTTTATGCTTGCCGCCGCATCCGGATTTTCCTTCGCCAGAACATCCTGGATGCTTTTCTTCAGCGACGAGCCAGCCGGAAGGAGTCAGGTTTTTGGAGGGTGCGGCTTGAGCGGAAACTGCGAGTGCGCCCGCTGCAACGGAAGCGGCAATCAGGCTTTTCAATTCGAGGTTTTTCATTTTCGATGGTTCCTTTCATGTTTGAGTAACAGCAGAAGAGTTTGATGATAACGGAAAATAAAAACCCCGCAAATGGAATCTTATTTTCGGAATTCCTTAGGAGACGACCCTGGGGTTTTCTGATAATTCTAAACTTATCTATGAATCCTTTGAAAAACGTTCTCTGTCGCTCCACTGGGAAGAAAGCGATCATGGCCGTAAGCGGGCTTGCGATCACGGGCTTCGTGGTGGTTCATCTCTTAGGCAATCTTTCTCTCTACCGCGCTTCCGGGGATAGTTTTAATCTCTATGCCGAAAAGCTTGAGTCCTTGGGTTGGCTCTTAACGGTCGCTGAAGTGGGGTTATTGGGCGTCTTCCTTCTGCATATTGCGATGGCGGTCGCGCTGAAACTGAATCATCGTCAGGCGAGGCCCGAGTCTTACCAGATGCTGCGCTCAAAAAAGATTGAGCCCCGCAATAACTGGGCTTCCCGAAACATGATTTGGAGCGGCCTCATTCTGGCTGCTTTCCTCATCATTCATGTGAGGCAGTTCCGATTTGGGCCTGGCGCTGAAGCGGGTTACATCACCCAAGTTCAGGGCGAAGAGGTTTATGATCTCCATCGCTTGGTCGTTGAGACCTTGCGTCAACCTCACTACGCCGCTTTCTACTTTGTGGCGATGCTCTTTTTGGGTTTCCATCTTCGTCACGGATTTTGGAGTGCATTTCAATCGCTGGGATTGACGTATCCGCGCTGGAGCATCCCGTTGTACACGCTGGGTTTGGTGCTGGCGATTCTTTTGGCGGGTGGTTTTTTGTTTCTGCCGGTTTGGATTTATTTTGATTTAGGCCAGTTTTTTGTCGGGGGGCGGTTATGAAGTTAGAGTCAAAAATTCCTTCTGGGCCGCTCTCCGAGAAGTGGAAGAAACATCAAAGCGAAATCAAGCTCGTCAACCCCGCAAATCGCCGCAAGCACACCGTGATTGTCGTGGGAAGCGGCTTGGCCGGCGCCTCCGCCGCAGCTTCGCTCGCGGAGATGGGCTACTTGGTGAAGTGCTTTTGCATCCAGGATTCCCCGCGACGGGCCCATAGCATCGCGGCTCAGGGCGGCATCAACGCCGCGAAAAACTATTGCAATGATGGCGACAGCGTCTATCGCCTGTTTTATGACACTATTAAAGGAGGCGATTTTCGTTCCCGGGAAGGAAACGTCTACCGGCTCGCGGAGCTGAGCGCGTCCATCATTGACCAATGCGTGGCTCAAGGGGTCCCTTTCGCGCGTGAATACAGCGGCGAACTGGCGAACCGCTCCTTCGGGGGAGCGCAAGTCTCGCGAACCTTTTACGCGCGGGGGCAAACGGGGCAGCAACTGCTCCTGGGAGCCTATGGCGCTTTAATGCGGCAAGTGGATGCGGGGCGAGTGCAGCTCTATCCCTGGCGGGAGATGCTGGAAGTCGTTTTGAAAGACGGAAAAGCGCGGGGAATCATCACTCGGCAGCTTCAGACCGGGGAGCTCGAGCGGCATGCTGCTGACGCGGTCATTCTGGCGACGGGAGGTTATGGACGCGTTTTCTTTCTTTCCACCAATGCCTTCAATTCGAACGCCACCGCCGCCTGGCGGTGTCATCGCAAAGGCGCGCTTTTCGCGAACCCCTGCTTCACACAGATTCATCCGACCTGCATTCCCGTGTCGGGGCATTATCAATCGAAGCTGACTCTCATGAGTGAGAGCCTCCGAAATGACGGGCGAGTGTGGGTGCCCAAGCGCAAGGAAGACTGCTCTAAAAACCCCGCTGAGATCGCGGAAGCGGATCGGGATTACTTCTTGGAGCGAAAATACCCGAGCTTCGGAAATCTCGTCCCCCGGGACGTCGCTTCACGAAACGCCAAGGTCGTCTGCGATGAAGGGCGTGGGGTCGGGGCGACTCAGCTCGCGGTGTATCTCGATTTCAGGGATGCGATCAAACGCGATAGCGAGGCGGTGGTGCGCGATAAATACGGCAATCTTTTTGACATGTATCAAAAAATCGCCGGAGAAAATCCCTATCAACTCCCCATGAAGATCTATCCGGCGGTGCATTACACGATGGGCGGGCTGTGGGTGGATTATAACTTGATGTCAACGATCCCCGGGCTTCACGTCTTGGGTGAGGCGAACTTCTCGGATCACGGCGCCAATCGGCTGGGGGCGAGCGCTCTCATGCAAGGGCTCGCGGACGGTTATTTCGTCATTCCTTATACTTTGGGTCATTACTTGGCCTCCACCCCTTTGGGCTCAGTCAACGTAAATGATCCTGAGTTTCGGGAAGCAGAGGATGAGGCGCGGAAAAAAATTCAGCGGCTGCTTCAAGTGGGGCGAAAGGGCTCTAAAAGTCCCCTCGATTTTTACAAGCGCTTGGGTCAGACCATGTGGAATCAAGTGGGAATGTCCCGCAACGAGACCGGCCTCAAAAAGGCGATTCAGGAGATCTCGGCGCTGCGCGAGGAGTTCTGGCAAGAAGTCAAAATTCTAGGGCAGGGGGAGTCGCTCAACAAGAATCTGGAAGTGGCGAACCGCGTTTCCGATTTCCTGGAATTGGGAGCCCTCATGGCTCAGGACGCCTTGGAACGCGCGGAGTCGTGCGGGGGCCACTTCAGGGAAGAGAGTCAAACGCCCGAGGGTGAGGCGCTCCGAGATGATTCCAAATATTGCTATGTGGCGGCTTGGGAATACGCGGGCGAAGGCAAGCCCGGCGCGCTTCATCAGGAAGCGTTGGAATTTGAAAACATCAAGCTCGCTCAGCGCAGCTATAAGTGAACGGAGAGCCGAAAATGAAACTGAACCTAAAAATCTGGAGACAGCCTCACGCGCAAGCTACGGGTTCTTTTCAGAACTATACTTTGGAAGGCGTTTCCCCGGAAATGTCTTTTCTGGAGATGCTCGATTACTTGAATGAGAATTTGATCCAAAAAGGCCAAGAGCCCGTTGAGTTTGATAGTGACTGCCGTGAGGGGATTTGCGGCAGCTGCGGTTTCATGATCAATGGCCAAGCCCATGGGCCCCAATCAGGGACCACCGTTTGCCAGCTGCATCTGCGCACGTTTCAAGACGGGGATTCGCTGGTGTTGGAGCCCTGGAGAGCCAAAGCCTTCCCTTTGATTCGGGATTTAGTCGTCGATCGAGCGGCTTTAGATCGCATCGTCGCGGTTGGCGGCTACACGGGCGCGAAGACGGGCCCTCATCCCGACGCGAACAGCTCTTTGATTCCGAAGTCAGTCGCGGATCAGGCGATGGATGCGGCGGCTTGCATTGGTTGCGGCGCTTGCGTCGCAGCATGCCCGAACGCTTCGGTTTCTCTTTTTACTGCCGCAAAAGTTGCGCAATTCGCGTTGTTGCCGCAAGGGCATCCTTTGCGTGAGCAAAGAGTGGAGCGAATGGTCCAACAGATGGATCAAGAGGGTTTTGGAAATTGCACCAACATCGGTGAGTGCAGGGCTGCCTGTCCCAAGGAAATTTCCATTGATCACATCGCTCTCATGAAACGTGAGTACCTGAAGGGCTGGGCGAAGTCGCTCTCCGAATCCCAAGTCGAACGCAGCGACTCAGGAGGGTGAACTTGATTCCAGGAGTTTTTGCAGCTCTGCAAAGCTACCGCTCCAGGCGGGGGTCGCAGATTTAGTTTTGAGCGGCTGCGCTCCGGGACGCTTCGTGTTTTCCATCAGGTAGACGGGGATTCCGCATTGGACGGCGGGTAAATCCATCTTGCGGTCATTGCCCAGCATCAGGCACTCGTGCGGTTCGCTTCCGAGCAGCGCTAGAACTTCCTCGTAATATCTGCGATCGGGTTTGCTGAAGTGCATGAGCTCGATCGTGGTCATCAAGCGAAAATCCCGGGAATCGAGGTTTCCCCACTTCAAGCGCAATTCCACGAGTTCCCTGGGCCAGACCGGATTCGTCGCAAGGGTCAGTTGAAAGCGGGTTTTGGCCCATTCGATGAAGCGTTGAGCCTGCGGGATCTCGAAAAAATGTTTTTCAAGCTTTTGAAATGCTCGCTGGATGCTCCCCCCGAAGTAATCTTCTGTTTTTTTGATGCTCCAGCGAGTTCGTTTTGCGAGGCAATCGATCGCCCGCCGCTGATTGCATTCCTGGGATGAAGGGTTTTTCAGTTCTTGATGGACGGCGAAGATCGCTTGAATGGCTTGCCGAAGTCCGAGGTGTGATTTCAATTCAGCGGCAGTGAGCCGCACGAAGTCAAGCGTGACGGGGATGGAGCGGTTTCCGAGCAGCGTTCCGTCGAGGTCAATGAGCAGATGTTTCGGTTTTTTTTTGAGGAGGTTCATGCAAATTTAGATCATTATAGCTGAACCGGGAGGGAGCAGATGAAAAAAGGCAGTTTCATTTTTGTCGTTTTCCTGATCTTCAGCGATCCTTCGGCTTCTGCGCAGGAGGCGAAACGCGGCGTTCCCGTAAGTCCAGAAAACTCCCTGCAAAAGCTCTTGAGTCGCGCTGAGGAGGTCCAAGGGATCGAGCCGCGGCTCCACTTTTTCAGCCGGGCGTTTTTAGGGAAGCCTTACGGGATTTCCCCGCTGGGCGAGGGTAAGGGGAGTGGCTACGACCAGGATCCTCTCTGGAGATTGGATCGTTTTGATTGCACCACCTTCGTCGAGACGATGCTCGCCTTGGCTCATTCGCGCTCTTCGCAGGATTTTTTTGAGAATATGAATCGAGTTCGCTATCAGCGGAAGCCTTATTCTTTTTTCAATCGGAACCATTTTTTTGGCTTGAATTGGCTTCCCAATCTCGTGAATCAGCTCGGGTGGGCTGAGGAAACCACTTCGACGCGGGCGCGGGAGTGGGGCTTGGAAACTCATGTCGCTGAAGCGCTGATCACGCGCTCAGCATGGGCAACTCAAATCTCGGGCGTTCCCATCCTAGAAGCTGATTTCCCGAATCTGCTCGAAACCCTTCCTTACATTTCACTGCAAGAGCTTTTGAGAAAAAAACCTTGGGCTCAGTTCACTGGCGCCTCCATCTTGACGTTGGTTCGCCCGAACTGGGATCAGCTCGAGAAGCTGCGAACGCATCTGAACGTCTCGCATCAAGGATTGATTTTCATGGAACAAGGAGTTCCCGTCTTTTATCAAGCGAGTTCCCTGAAGTCTGAGCGGAAAGTGACCCGCATGAAGCTAGAAGCCTATTTAAAAGCGCAGCTCGCGCACAAAGCCGTCAAAGGCATTCACCTGCTTCAAGTCAACCCATAATTCCTCGAGGGCCCTTGGGCATTTCTCGGTGGGCTTTGGTGGATTTTAGAGATGGGGGAGTTTTTTTGAAAGCACTTCCTTGCGGAGGCTTTCTTTGTAAGCCAGAAGCGCCGTTTGAAGGGGACGTTTGCCAGTAGGCAGCCCTTGTTCCTCCGCCGAGAGGATTTGAACGGCGAGAATGCCCGCATTCCACGCGTTATTAATCGCGAGCGTCGCGACTGGAATGCCTCGCGGCATCTGAACGATCGAGTAAAGCGCGTCCTCGCCCTGAAGGCTGAGAAATCCGGAGGAGGGCAGAGCAGCGATGGGCACTCCGATTACCGGAAGCGGGGTTTGAGCGGCAATCATTCCCGGCAAATGCGCTGCGCCTCCCGCCCCCGCAATGATGACGCGGATGCCCTGGCTCACGGCATTTTGTGCGAACTCGGAGACTTCCTGAGGAGTGCGGTGAGCGGAGAGGATCTGAATCGAGTACGGGATTTTGAATCGCTCGAGGGCGATCGCGGCTTCTTTCATCATCGGATAATCTGAGTCGCTTCCCATCGTGATGGCTACGCATGAGGAGGCGGAAGATTTTTTTTTCGACATAGTTCAATTCAGCCTTCTGATGAAGGCGCTCCTTTGAAGTGGGATTTTAACAAGGATTCGACCCAGTTTTGGTGCCAGCTCATGAGCTCACTGAGCTTCTGGTCAAACTCCAATCGGGTTTCGGCGACAAAATTGACGTGCCCCAGTTTGCGGCGCGGGCGCGATTCATTCTTATGATACCAGTGGAGGAAAAACGACGGGCTTGGGGGCTGCGGTTCTTGCACTGGGAACGCCCCTGCTTGTGACGGTCCAAGAAGATTCAGCATCCCAAAAAAAGGAGTTTGCAGGGGGGGGTGGAGGCGAAGTCCCAAGATCGCCTGCCAGTGAAGATCGAATTGAGACGCGCCAGGGCAGGCGTCCAAGCTATAGTGGCCTGAGTTATGAACGCGCGGCGCGATTTCATTCACGAGCAGCGTTCCTTCTTGATCCTGGAAAAATTCAATTGCAAAAGCGCCCTGGATGCCTGTTTCTTGAGCGATTGCGCGGGCGATTTGCACAGCTTGGGGTTGAAGTTTTTGAGTGGAGGCATCAAAGCATCCCGCAGGCCCAAAAACTCGAAAACACACGGCTTGCTGCTGTTCTGAAAAAACTAAGGGGTAAGCATAAAATTCGCTGGTCTGACCCTGAACCGCCACCAGCGCAAGCTCATTTTTAAAGTCCACCCGGCTTTCCGCATACACGGGAATGCCTTGGCTCGCGGCTTCGGAGCAAAAGCTCAGGAGCTCGTCCAATCGATGGGACTCATAAACTAAAACCCCTTTGCCATCGTAGCCCAACCTGCTTTTCTTGAAAACGCAGCGGCCCTGAAATCTCTGGAGCGTCTCGTGAACCACTTCAACGAGGTTTTTCCCTTCAAAAGTCATTTCATGAAAGGGAGGAGTGGGGATTCCGAGTTTTATCAGGATTTTTTTTTGACTTAATTTATCCTGAAGGAGTCTCAGGGATGAAAGGGAGGGGATGATTTTGCATCGAGTGGAGTGTTGAGCGCTTTCCACTCGGTCGCAATCGAGAAACTCGTTCTCAAAGGTGCAAATCTCCAGATTTTGAAAAAAACCGGAGAGGCTAGACTCCTGATTCGGATCGCCAATTTGGACCTCCGCTCCCGAAAAACTCACCGGCGAGCTCTTCTGGGCAATCAGCGCCGTGGGCTTTAAGCCTTGCCGCAGGGCCGCTTTCGCCAAGAATAAAGCCAGCTGCCCGTCCCCTAAAATTCCAACCGTTGCTCCCATGAGGCAAAGTAAGCTATCAATACCTCTGTGAAAAAACTAGGGGCCATGCTCTTTAAAACGGCGGTTTTTTTCGAGATGAGTGTGGAGCTATTCGCTACTACGGCGCGGTCAGCGAATTTGCAGGCTTTGATCTATGAAGGGGATCGCGCGTCTTCCCAAGGGCAGGTCCTCTTCTCCATGGATCGAGACGAAAAGCGGGAGAAGGAGAAGCTCCTCTCAGCGGAAAGTTCCTATTTTAGCTCAGATCATCAGATTGTTTTAAAAGAAGAGCTCCTCTTGAATGCCGATGAGTCCCTCCAAAGTTACGTCATTGACCAAAAGCAGCTGGGGCAGCGTTGGAGCCTCAAGCGAGATGGAGGGCTGTTAACCTTCTCTCATGCTTCGGAAAGCACTAAAAAAATCGAGCCCTGGGTTGAAAACCTCGTGGTAGGGCCGACTTTGGTGCCTTACCTTCGAAAAAAACGGGAGGAGCTTCTCGCAGCCGGGAGTGTGGCCATTCGTTTTGCTTCACTCGAGCGAAAAGAAACGATTGGTTTCACGCTCAAGAAAGTGAAAGAAGGTGAAACAGAAGGAGAGAAGTGGGTTTTGCTAGAAATGCGGCCGGAAAGTTTTTTCATTTCATTAATTTTAAACCCCATTGAACTTCAGCTGGAAAAGCAAAGCTTTCGATTGATGAGGATGAAAGGCCGAATGCTTCCAAAATTTAAAAATAAGGGTAAGTGGTTGGATTTCGAGGGAGAAATGTTTTTTAAATCCATTCATAACGGCAATTGACGTTCAGAAACACCCTCGGTATAACGCGAAGCACTAGCATCAGTTTTTATACTATTAAGGAGAATGATCGTGAAACCAACTCATTCAAGGAATGTTTTTTTCGCTCTTAAGAATGGTTCTACGGGAATGGCATTGATGCTGATTTCCGCCTGTGGATCAAGTTATAACTCCCATGTCACGAAGCCGGATGACCCTTCGACAGCTTCGCCGACTGCGACCAGCACGACTTCAACGACCGTAAAATGCAAGTCGGTCAAAAAAAGCAGCACCTATCAGGCCCAAGCGCTCAGCGCTGAAGAGTTCGGCGGGCTGAAAACGCCAGGCCGCGGAAAAGTGATGCTTCCCTATCGGTTGCACTCCAAGTTCAATCTTGAATCCCAGGTGGATAATTACACTCAAGCTCGATCTTGCCCTCTGGGCCAAACAGTGGACGAGAATCAAATCGTGTTCAAAATCGTGGTTCCCGCCATTCCCGAGGAGCACACGATCACGGGAGCGCATCTGGATTTGGACTTGATTAAATCAGCCCAAAACTTCAAGAGCAAACCTTTGCCCGGGGCGCTTTTCTGTTTTCTTGAAGAAAAAATCTGTTCCGGCCGCGAACTCGCCTTTCGAACAAATGCTTTGTTTTGGGAGCCTCCTTCACGCCGAGGAAATGCGCTCGCGAACTCTTATTTTTATGAGCGCTTGAATCAGATGAATTGGCAGGCCAGCACTGATAACTCCTGCATCACGACATTGGATCGCCTGGAATTTGACGACTTGCTGCGAGGGGCGAATCTGCCTTCAAAGTATGAGAGTCACTCAAAGAACGTGTCGATGACCGCGTCCTTTATTCGAGGCGGTTTGAAGCCTTCTGAAGGACCTCGTGAGATATACGTGGCCCTCACGGATCAAGTCGCCGTGACCCGAGCTCAATTGGTCGTGGATTACGATGTTACGGTTTGCACGAAAGAATGATGAAGGAAGCTATATGGAGTCGTTTAAAAAAGTAGGAACTGGAATTGTCATTGCCTCGATGGGTTGGGTCGCTTTTTTCGCGGCTCCGGCCTTTGCCACCGTGAATGTGCAAAATCACTCCCCGACGGCGAATACCACTTATGTGACGGCGGAAGACGCGCGAATTCAATTTGCACCGCGAGATGGTTGGTCCAAGAATCGTCAGCTGTTTTTTTCCGCGACTTACAATTGGACGAATGACCCTCTGGTTGAGCTCAATGAGCAGCGGACTCAGAGGCTTTCGACGCTGGTTGAGGGAGTGAACACTTTGAACGTGATTGGCGGCGTGTACCTCAATCGCAGGCTTTCCTTGAACCTGGATTTGCCTTTGAACATGATTCGCTTAAGAGGCAATTCCCCTTATGACTTCGCTCTTGGGGATACCCGAGTTTTCGCCAAAGCCCGTTTGACCGAAGATCGCGCTCCCGTCGCCATCGCTTTGATTCCGGAGCTTCGCGCGCCGACGGGGGATCATTCCCGATTCCTTTCGGACGGCTCCTGGGGAGGGGGAATGCAGATCTCCGCGGAGCGGGATTTCGGGGTTCTTTTGGCTTCTTTGAACGTGGGTTATCGCTATCAGCCCGGCGCTCAATTCAGAGATTTAGATTATCGTCAGAGAGTTCCCTTGGCGGTGGCGACTTACATCCCTCTTTCTCAAAGATGGGGGGCGAACGTTGAGGCGAACGGCGCTCTGACGCTTCCTCCCAATAAATCCTATAATCCTCGCGAAGCCTATGCCGGGGCTCGTTATGCGGCGTCAGAAGACGTGGCGGTTTTGGGAGGAGCAAGCGTGGGGAGCGTCTCCAATAATAACTCCTCGGATTTCAGGGTGATTGTGGGACTGAAAGTCTCCCCGAGTTCTAAGGCTTCTTTGAATGAACTTCCCATTCAAGTGGCTCAAGCCCGCCCCGTCGCGCCTACCGCGGTTTACACCCCCACACGGATTGAGTTGTCGGAGGAAGTGAAATTCCTCCATGCCAGCAGCGAGCTCACCGCGGAAGGCTACCAGGTTCTGGATGCCGTGGTTCGCGTGGTTCAAAGCCACCAGTCCAAGATCCAAAAGCTCCTGGTCGAAGGGTACACCAATGAATTGGGGACTCAGGAGTACAACCAAAAGCTTTCAGAAGCCCGGGCGGCGACGGTGCGGGCCTACTTGATCAGCCGCGGAGTCAATCAGGATCAGGTGACTTCGCTCGGTTATGGGATGCAGCATCCCAAGAAGATCCCGGGGGCTTCACGAATCGAAGAGCTTCGGGAGAATCGCCGGGTCGAGTTCAAAATCCTGGATTAGAAGCTTCAAAGCGTCTCATAAAAGAAGGGAGCTGGGATTTTGATCCCAGCTCCCTTCTTTTATCTTAAAGTTGAAAATTACTTCAAAGCGTAGTCAGAAATTTTTCTTAAAACGGCTTGAGCGCCATCGCTAAAAACTTGTCGCTTGGTCTGCTGGGGGGTCCAGCTCGCCAAGAGCCGTTTCGCAAAACTTTTAATGCTCTTTTCTTGCATCGTGACGCTTAAATAATAGCGCATGTAAATGACCTGGGGTGCCGCTTCAGCAATGTACCAAGAGCCGTTGATTTTAGAAAAAAGCGATTCATCCGCATATCCCGAGCATTTGGATTGAGATAAGTTCCATGAGGTGCCGGCGCTCTTCAATGCCCCGTTTTTTTTCATCGGATGAATCTTCACCTCCAAAAAGTGGGAGGATCTGAAGGAAGTATAAGTCATTTGCGACCAAGTAATCAGTTGTGAAGGCGGATTTTCAGTGGAAAAAGCTCCTTGATAGGCGCAATTCGAGTCAAACACGGCGATTTGATCCAAGTTAGGGATTCCCATGACTTTATAGTCAGGGAAATTAATGGAAGCTTTAAAAAGCTTCTCAAATGCAGCGTTTTTCACGAAGCCGGAGACGTCGATCTCGTAATTGCTATTTTCATCGCTCGCTAGGTGGGTGACCTTGATGTAGGGGCCTTTCTTGCTCCAGACTTCGGCTGGGATGCTAATCGCATTCCCGTCGAGGTAATCATTAGCGGCCTTAAGATAATCTCCCGCCTGCGCGAGGCTGCTCGATAAAATCCCGAGAGCCAGCAGCCGTTTCGTTGAATGATTTTTTTTCCTTCTCACGCATCATCTCCTTGACGGTAAACCGTTCCTACTTAAAGAACTGATTGAGGGTAAAAGCAAGCCGAATCCCCGCTTTAAGAAGCTGCTCTTTTAAAAGGGGAAGCTGTTTAAATCGGTAGTCATAATCGAGCCGGGGAAATTCCCGTTTCGATTTTTTATCGCCGCCGCTGAACGCGTAAACCTTTTCTCGAAAAGCCAAGGATTCCTCCGCCCAGGCGATGATCGATCCCTTTTCCCAAGCGGAAGATGGCGCCGAGGACGGAGAATCGAGGAATCGCACCCATTCGGTGAAGCTCAGCTTCTCAAAATCAATCAGGGCCTGATCCCAAATGGAATGGAGATTCGTGCGCTCCCGGAACCAAAAGACTTGAATGGAGTTTCCGCCGTGATCCGCCTGTCGTCCGATGTGAAGGGGCTGATGAAGATCCCCGAGAAAATGAATCCAGAGCTTCAGGGCTTCCTTTTTTGCATCCACAGGAGTCTTCGGGTCTTTCAGCTTTTTTTCAAGGACTTGGAGCGCATTTAAGAGATCCCCTTCCGGGGACTTCAGTGAAGAGGCATAGGTTTGCCCGTCTTCAATGCTGACATAATGCCAGGGCTTCCAGGCGTCATGACTCGGGTCGGATCTCATTTCATCCGCCCAGGTGCTCATTTCAGCGAGCGAATGGCCTTCCAGCAGAGCTGAGATCTTTTGGCGAGCGGAAGCGGAGAGCCGCTTTTCAGCGATCTCGCCCGTGATGCGGTGTCCGGTAGGGCCCCAGGCCCAAAGCAGAGGTGCCTGTCCCAAAAAAAGAACCGCCAAAAAAATGACCCTTTTCGCTCCCATGAAGCCCTGAAGTCTAATTCCGGTTTCACCGAAAAGCAAAGCGAAGAGGAAAACGGGTCTTCATGAAAAAAAAGCTCTGGCTCGCGCAAAGCTTCCTGATATTGGCTTTCTCGGCGCTCTTTTGGGTTTCGGAGCTCAGCACGCAGGGAGCGCTTCAAAATGCCTTCTTAAGGGAAAGACTCGCTCCCCCGTTGAAGCGAGTCTTGGGGGTATGGACCGACCTCAAGTTTCGTTTCCGGGGCGCGCAAAAACCCAAGAGTCCCATCACGATCGTGGAAATTGACAGTGAGTCATTGGAGGCCTACGGGCGTTGGCCCTGGCATCGGGATCGCACGGCGAAGTTGGTTCAGCGCATTTTGGATGAAGGCGCAAAAGTAGTCGGGCTCGATATGGTGTTCTCAGAGCGGGATGAGCGAATTTCGAGGGAACTGTCGCTCGCTTTGAAGGATCGGGTAAGCCCGTCGTTTTTGAGCCGCTTTGAGACTGACGGCGAGCTCACTCGCGTTTTGAGGCATTCTCAAGGCCGCGTCGTTTTAGGATGGACCTCTGAGTCCATTTGCCAACCGCTTCACGCTTCTTTTGAGGAATGCCCGGTGACTCACGCTCAAGCTCTGGCGAGTCACCCGGAGGGCTGGGATCGTTTTGCTGTGGCCGGAAGCCATCTGCCGGAGCGCGCGGAGCCCCAGAAAAGCCCTTTTTTCTCCTTTGTCACCGTCTTGTCCAATCTTCCGGAGTTCAATGAGGCCGCTCGGTTCGGCGGGTTTTTCAACGCTTTTTTGGATCCCGATGGAGCGATTCGTGAAGCGAGTTTGGTGCTCATGGGGCGGGCGCAGCTCTATCCCTCGCTCGCCCTGGAGATGGCCCGAGCGGGGCAGGGAGAGGAAATCAGCATCCAATGGGACCAAAACCAGCGCATTCGCGCTTTAGGTTTTTCGAAATCCAAAAAAGAGATTCCGATTTCCCCCTTGGGAGTGATGGGAATCAACTTTAGAGGTCCTGCCCGGACTTTCCCTTATCTCAGCGCCGCCGCTTTGCTGAATGACGCGGCGCTTAGCCTTGAGCAGAAAAACCAGCTCAAGGGAGCCTATGTCCTGATCGGGCTCTCAGCGCTCGGAGTTTTCGATATGCGTTCGTTCCCTTTTGACTCCAATATGCCCGGAGTCGAAGGCCATGCGGCGATCCTAGATAATCTCTTGGCTGGTGATCCCATGGTTACATCGGCAGGAAGTGAAGGCCGAGCATTGATCTTCGGTTTCATGAGTCTCGGTGTATTTTGCCTGGGATTCCTCTTCCAGAGGCTTGAGGCGATTCCTTCGCTCTTCATTTTTTTGGGGAGCGTATTCGCGATTTGGGCCATTGATTTTCATTTTTTGTTTTCCAGAAGACTGAACTTCAATCTCGCATTTTTGGAGCTGGAGGTTTTTTCAGTTTTTTTGATGACCCTGACAGCCAAATACGTCTTGGAGGAGAGAAACAAAAAATTCATCCGGGGAGCGTTCTCCAAGTATGTCGCTCCAACGGTGGTGGACGCCATTTTAAAAGACCCGAAGAAGCTTTCTTTGGGCGGAGAAAAAAGGGAAGTAAGCATCCTCTTCTCAGATATCCGGGGATTTACGCAGTTTTCGGAGAATATGGACGCCCAAGCCCTCTCTCAATTTCTCAATGATTATCTAGGGATCATGACGGATATTGTGTTTGCCCATGAAGGGACGCTCGATAAATACATCGGGGATGCTGTCATGGCGTTTTGGGGCGCTCCTTTGAATCAACCAGATCACGCTCTGAAGACGTGCCGAGCCGCCGTCGCCATGCTTCAGGCGCTTTCGCAGCATCGTGAACGATTCAAGTCTCGTTATGGGGTTCATGTCGACATCGGCGTGGGAATCAATACGGGCATCGTCAATGTGGGGAATATGGGTTCCGAGAGGAATTTTGAATACACCGTGATCGGGGATCACGTGAACCTCGCTTCACGGCTCGAGGGGTTGACAAAAAGCTATTCAGCTTCGATTTTGACGACTCGCTTCACTCTAGAGTCGATGGGATCTCAAAACTATTCCCATCTTTCTCATCGCGTTTTGGACGAAGTCAAAGTGAAGGGGAAGAAAAAAGCGGTCGAATTGATTCAAGTCCTGGATCGAGAAGTTTCTAAAGAGGGCTTGGAGCTCTTTGAGAGGGGGAGATCGCTCTATCTCGAGAGGGACTGGGGCGGCGCGATGCAGTGCTTTCAGCGTTCAAGCGAGCTTCTTGCCCCCAGTGTGAATCATCCTGATGGCCCTTCGGAAAATTATCTTCAACGGTGCCGGGATTTTTTGAAAAACCCGCCGCAAGCGGATTGGGATGGGAGCTGGGAGATGCTCAGCAAATAGCTCTCCTGAGCGTGAAAAACGTGGTCAATCATGGTAGATCTGCGGGGAGATGGATTTTGGGAAGCTCTTCAACGTGGATCGCGTCGATTTCAGCTTGCCGAAACTCGACGCTCGTTCCTCATTCAGGAAATCCCCTGGCCAACCCACCTCTCTTTACTATGGAGCGCCTGTTTGGAGTTGCCCTGCTTGGAAAGGGGATCTTTACCCCCGAAAACAGGGGGGGCATCATGAGCTCTTTTATTACTCCCAGTTCTTTAATTCCATTGAACTCAATGCCACTTTCTATCGAACCCCGGATCTCGGCTCGATCTCAAAGTGGTGCGCGGAGCTTCAGCCGGGCTTCAAGTTTTGCCCCAAGATGAGTAAAGCGATCTCCCATTCGACAGCGGGAGACGGGGCGCTTCGAGAGCGAATCCTTCATGACGTTCGGTTGCTCAGCGAATTCGGGGAATTCCTCGGTCCATGTTTTTTACAGCTCCCCGATTGGGTCAGCGCCCAGGAGTGGGGGCGCATTCAGCAGCTCATGGATGCTTTTCCTCGGGACTTTCGCTTGGGGATTGAGTTTAGGCACCCCAGTTGGTTCGAATCGCGCCGTCTCATTCCTCGGGCGTTTGATGGATTGGCGCATCGCGGGGCGATCGCGCTCGTCACGGATGTCGCCGGCCGACGAGACGTGAGTCACGCCTCCATGACGACGGATGTCGCGATGGTGCGATTTGTGGGGAATGCGCTGCATTCAAGCGACACCCAGCGGATCGAGGCTTGGGCGGAGCGCCTGAAACAGTGGCAAGCGAGTGGGGTGAAAGAGACCTATTTTTTTATCCATGAGCCGGATTCGATCTTAGTGCCCGAGGCGACTCGTTATTTTTTGGAGGCGATGGGGGTGAGCGCGCCGCGGGCGCCGTTGGAGCGAGAGCCTCGGCAACTCAGCCTGATTTGAAGGAATATCAGATGCTCGCAAGAAGCAGGGCATCTCATTCGACTCTTCGCTCGCAACTCTGTTCAGGTGCTCGCTAAAATCGACTTCCTGTCGATTTTGGGTGCATTAGCACCCACGCTGCGCTCCAGTAAAATTTCACTTCCAGTGAAATTTTTGGTGCCGAGGGCCGGAATCGAACCGGCACGCCGTTATTCACAGCCCAGGATTTTAAGTCCTGTGCGTCTACCAATTTCGCCACCCCGGCGGGGGATTGGGTTCAACTCTGAATCGAGGATTTAACCCGCTTCTCGTGTTCTGCCAAATTTCTAAGGCCTTGGCAAACGGCTTCGGTATCAGTGATGACGAAACAATGCATTCCCGGGGCGCCGAGCTTCCTGAGCCGCTCGGTGAGCTCAAAAAACAACTCCAACCCTATTTTGAAACTCTCCTTCGCGTCGGGAGTTCCGGGCTTCGCTGAATGTTCAGGGAGGCGCTCCAAAAAAGCGGGAGGAATTTCCACGCGGAAGCGCTCCGCCACCCGAATCGCCTGCGCTTTGCTTTTGAGGATCCGCGTCCCAGGCAAGATGGGGACATCGATTCCGCGAGCGCCGCATTCATCGAGAAATCGGGCGTAGGTTTCAGCGTCAAACAAGAGATTGGTGATCGCATACTGCGCGCCGGCTTGAATCTTCAGCTCAAAGAAATCGATTCTTTCCCGAATTTGCGGGGATTCCGGGTAAGCGGCGGCTCCGATGCAAAAATCCGTTTTCTCGCGCAGAGGAGGAATTTGATCGCCAAACCCCGCTCGATCCATGAATTGGCCCTGATTGAGTGCCGCGATCTGTTGAATGAGCTCATGCGCGTAGGAGTATCCCCCCTCGCGAGCGCTCCAGTGGGGCTGACCTACGGGAGGGTCTCCTCGAAGGGCCAAAATATTTCGGATCCCAAAATAGTGGTGATCCATGAGCTGGTTCTCGATTTCAGGGATGGACAAATCCCTGCACGTGAAATGAGCGATGCAGGGGATGTTGAATTTTTCCTTGATGGTTTGGGCAATGGGGAGACTGCCCCCTCTTAAGCTACCGCCTGCGCCTTTGGTGACCGCCAAAAACTGGGCCCCCGCATGAATTAAATCTTGAATTTGAGCGGTGAGGAGGCCAAGTTCAGCTCCATTGCGCGGGGGGATGATCTCAGCCGAAACTGTGAATTGACCTCGACGTAGGAAATCAGTTATTTTTTGATCAGGTTTAAATGGGAACATTACTCAACGCCGTTCATTCACTAGCATCCATTACTCTGCGGGCGAGTGGTTTTCAATGGGAAACCCGTCATGCGGGCGAAGTCAAAGTCGGGCTATGGAGAAAACGCTGGAGGCGCCCTAAAAAAGCGCCGCAGCCGCCGCGCCGGCTCGTGATCGTTCCTGGTTTTGGCGATACCCCGCTTTCTTGGATGACGGTGACGACCTTATTGCAGCCTTTGTTGAGGAAACGCTTTGATGAGCTCGTTTTTCTCGATTTCCCGGGCTATTGCGGTTTTTTGGCTTATGAAAAGGCATTCCCCAGCTATGCCTTCATGACCGCGACGGTGGATGCGATTCTTGCTTCGCTACGACCTCAATGCCTCATCGGTCATTCGCTGGGAGGCAGGCTCTCAGCCGAGTATGCCATTCGCCGATTCACAAAAGTGGAAGGTCAGTCTCAGCTTACGGGGGCTGAGGAGCTCCAGGACCTCATCCTGGTCGATCCCGCAGGGGTTTTTGGGGAGGATCAGACCCAGGAGGACTGGGAGGTGTTTTTTAGGGGAGTATTGCAGGAAGGGTTCGCTAAACTGAAGCCCACGCTTTTCGCGAAGGAGCCCAGGTGGTTTAAGTGGATTGAAAAGGAATTCTCTGGCTTCCTTTTAAATCAGGAAATCACTCAGTTCATGAGCTCTCTTCAGGGAAATTTGGGGATTGAAAATGAGCTGCACAAAATTTTGACGAAATGCTGGGTATTGTGGGGCGAGAAGGATCAATTGATCCCGGTTTCTAATTCCATTCCCTGGATGCGCGCTCTCGCTAGCTCAGGGAATAGGCCGTTGGGTTACAGCTTGCTCGGCGTGGGGCATAGTCCTCAAGTGGAATCGCCATTCGCGACGGCTCTTTTGCTTTCCAAGATCCTGAGAGGCCATCCCCCTTTTCATGGGAGATCATCTCGGATTTGGAAAAAAATGGAAAAAAGCTGGTACCGCGAGCTTTTAGCTGAATCGGATTAAATGGTAATTTTTCTTTCCTTTTTTCAAGACCAGCCATTGCTGAGCGAGCAAATCTCCGGTTTGAACCACTCGAGCGGGATCCGTCACTCGAATTTGATTGAGTGAAATTCCCCCCGCGGAGATTTCTTTGCGCGCCATTCCTTTTGAGGAGCAAAGCCCGGTTTCCACCAAAAGTTCAATGAAAGGGATCCCCGAGCTGAGGCGGCTGAGCGCGCAGGAAGTGGTCGGTGCCCCGGAGAATAATTCCAAGAGAGTGGATTCAGGCAAAGAAGTGAGATCATCGCTGAAGAGCGCACTGGCCGCTTTCTCGGCTTGAGCAAGGCCTTCCGGGCCATGGATGAGAAGAGTGAGTTCGGAAGCGAGTCGATTTTGAGCTTCGCGTTTTTCCGGATGTGCGGCGAGATTCCGCTCGAGCCCCTGGATCTCATCCAGGCTCAAGAAGGTGAAGTACTTCAAGTAGGAGATGACGTCCTGATCCGAGGTTTGGATCAGGAACTGATGGAATTGGTAAGGACTCGTGCGCTTGGCGTCAATCCAAATCGTCCCTTGCTCTGTTTTTCCGAATTTAGTCCCATCCGACTGGGTCACCAGCGGATGAGTCAAGCCGAAGACCGTGGGAGAAGCCAAGGAGCGGGCCGCCGCGCGGCGGCGAATGAGCTCAATTCCAGCCGTGATGTTTCCCCACTGATCGGAGCCTCCGATTTGTAGTCGGCACCCATGGTTTTGATTGAGCACCTCAAAGTCATGCGCCTGAAGCAGCATGTAGGAGAACTCGGTGAATGAAATCCCATGCTCCCGATCTTCCAATCGGGAACGGACGGATTCCTTGGCCATCATGTGATTGATGGTAAAGTGCTTCCCGATATCCCTCAAGAAGTCGAGAGCGCTCAAGGATTCAAACCAATCCAAATTGTCGAGGATCAACGCCCCCTTGGGTCCGCCCACATCCAGGAATCGAGAAACCAGGGTGCGGATGCTTCTGCAATTCTCCCGAACATGCTCGGACTTCATGAGGTTCCGCTCCAGCGCCTTGCCGCTGGGATCGCCGATGAGCCCTGTGGCGCCGCCGATCAAGAGGATGGGGCGATGCCCTCTGAGTTGGAATCTTCTGAGCGTCATGAGGGGGAGAAGGCTCCCCACGTGCAGACTGTCGGCCGTAGGGTCAAAGCCGGCGTATAGAGTGATTTTTTCCGTATCCAAAAGCGAGGCCAAAGCGGGATCGGTGATTTGTTTCACGATGCCTCGCTGCTCAAGCTCATGAAGGAAGGGAAGGGAGTTCTCAGCCATAGGAGATGCTTTTTAACACACGAAGCCCACGAAATTCGACCACTCTTTGGCTTCGGTAGGGGTCTGCCACGCATTCCGCCCCGAGATCATCTTTTTTAGCCGGATGGACGATGACCTCTGCGCCCGGCCTTCGGCTCAATTGGGCGCAGAGAAGCTTAGGGTCCGAGAACAAGCTGAGCTTCGGGTAAAAACAAGGGAGGAATTCAAAGCCGAGCCGCTTGAACCTTCTTTTTGCGGCCAACGAAAGAAGGATTAAGGGGAACTTGCTTCCCCAAATCAGTCCCCAGCTCAAAGGAAGCCGAATGCGGCGGATTTGATGGGATTGCGCGATCGGCATGAGGGCATCCATGAGGCCGGGGACTAAGTGCACATGATGGTGCCCATCGAGGTATTGAATTTTGATCCCCAGGGCTTCGAGCGTTTGAATCTGTTTTTTAGTCTCGTAAAGCGCGAATTCCTCAAGTCGAGCATGCTGAAACGGATTAAACCAACGCAATAAAAATGAAAAAGGCGATTGAATCGCTGGACTGCCCCCTCTTCGATCCGAGAAAGGCGGCAGAGTGAGGTTGAGATGAAGACCCAACTCAATGCCGGGAACTTGGGTGAGTTCCTTGAGACGGGTTTCAAGGTGGTTTCCAGTCGCTAAAATGGAGACGCGTCGGACTAAGCCTGCTTGAGCGAGTTCCAAGATGCCTTCATTGATACCCGGCGACATTCCCCAGTCATCCGCCGTGATCTGGCATGAGTGAGGAAGGGCGGGCGCATCGTAACAGCCCAGGCGTACCCTTCGAATCAAGGCGGGAAGCCAAAACAACGTTTGGAGGGTTTCGAGAAAAATTCGACGGGAACCTTTTTCAAAAGGAATTGAAAAAATTGCGGGCAGGTCTTTCGCCCGGAACCCGCTCAATGAGGCGAGTAGCGCGATTTCGAGTTCAAACAGGAAGTTGCGGATTCTCAGGCTGGAAAACGCGAAAATCGCGAAGTCCCGCCTCATGGCGTAAGTTCCTGACTGCGTGTCGACGGTGTGAAGCGGGAGGAAGAAACGCATCAGGCGATTGAAGCTCCGGCCCATCTCAAAATGGCGTCTCGTTAGGCTCAGGAGGCGGACTGGCACGCGAAAGCGGGTCTCATGAAGCCGTCGGTTCGCTCGAACCAAGTGGAGGCCTTCCTCCACGGATGCATTGGCCCTCAAGAAAAACTCCGGATCGACCCTTTGTTCCAAGTTGAGAATGAAGAGGACTTCCCCTTTGGCCTGATAAACCCCTTCCTGAAGGCTTTGGCTTTTTTCATTTCTCTGGCCATCCAGCGGGAGGATTCTCAAATGGGGAAACTCTGCTTGAAGCGCACGCCAATGCTTTAAGAAGGGATGCTCCAGGCTCTGAAATTCCCCGTAGGGGATCACGAGGACTTCGCATTGAGCGAATTGAGGGAGCTTGCTCCAGGAGCTCAGCCAGGCTTTTTGTTCGTTGATTTCGAGCGAGAGATCGCGGCAGAGGGGCAAAGGAATCAATAATGAATGAGAAGAAGAAGGCAGATTGAAGGAATTCAGCGGGGGAAGCAACGGAGAAGGGAAGAAGTATTCGCGCATACGGGCCCATTGAGAAGGGGTGGAGAGCCGGTAGCTTTCGAGAGCATGAGCGATCATTAGGAACACGATGCTGAAAAAAGGAAGCGATGCCCTCTGGATTCCAAAAAAAAGGAAATCTCCGACGATATCCTTGCCTGGCAGAGAAAGGCAGAGGACTCCGGTGCTCAAAGCGAACCAAGTCCATATCATTTTTTTTTGCAGGGCGAGCAGCCCTAGCACTGGGAGCGCCAGCACTGTCATTGAGTACTTGAAGGTTTGAGGCATCAGTAAGAGATAGGGATAAATGCTGATCGTGAAAAAAAGCCACCGCCCCATCAGTTTTTTGGGTCTCCTTAAAACCCAAAAAAGAAGCGTGCCGAAAACTACGGCTAAAGAGGCGATGAGGCGGATCTGACGGGCTCCAGCATCACTGAGCCCACCCCGGCTCGCCCAACGCAAAAGGAAGCTATTTAAGCACTGGCTGCCATAATGGGAAGAATCGAAGTACTTTGAATCCAAAGAAACTACTCCGATCCATTGCTTCCAGAGAAAAAGACCGGATGCGAATTCCTGGGTCAGGAGAAAGCTCCCCAAAAAAACGCATGATCCGAGGAACAAGAGGGTCAGAAGCGTTTTTTTTCTGAAATCTCTTCGCTTCTCGAAAAGGAAGGGAAAAAATGAAAAGCCAGGACCGATTTTAGTGAGGGCGGGCAGAAAAATGCCCAGAGCGTGGGAAAAGGACTTTCTAAAGACGTATCCCCATAATCCAGCGGAGTAACCCAGGAAGAGAAGGCCTGAAATTTGGCCGATCGTAAAACTATCCAAGCAAAAACGAAAAATAAACAAAAAGCTCAAAGCGATATAAAAGGCTGGATTTCCTCTTCGCCCCTCACGGAGCGACGAGATCGATTTCCATAAAACGTAAAAACCCAGCGCATAGCAACTGTACTGGAAAAAATACCAGCTCAGCCGCGCAAGGAGCGGCGAGGAAAACGCAAAAAGTTGAAAAAGGAAAAGAAGAGGGGGAGCATAGCGAAAAGGGGACGCTCCGGCCCGGAGATCATAAATACCACTCCAATCCCCGCTTTTTGCGTGAAGGGCGGCATGGTAATAAACTTGGAAGTCCGTATAATCCTGCTTTAAATAAACTTTCCAAGCATAAAGAGGCAGAACGACCGCTGCCGCCATCACTGCTAGGCGAATGATTGTTTTTTTCGGCATACAAAAAGTTCATCTGAGAAGAACACACTGCTGCATCTTTTACTACTGACTTCAAAACCCAGGGTTTCCAACTGCTGGATCCACTGAGATGGCGTCCTGACATGGAGCTTTTCATTTCGAACTTGCGTGAATTTGAGGCGCACCGCGAGTCTCTCATAGAGGAGGTTCCAGCGAGAGCTCCAATGAGGCTTCGGATTGACTTCGCGGATCACCAGGGCGCCATCCGGGGATAATAAATGCTCGAGGCGCTTGAGCAGGAGCTTTTGTTCAGAAAAGTCAAAATAGTGAAGCATATCAATGGCTGCAATCGCCGAAAAACGCTCTTTGGAGTCAAACCCCAGGGCATGGGAGTTTTCCCACCGGATTTGCGGGAGCTTTTTTGAAGCAGCGCGCCCGATCGCCACTCGCTTGAGATCATGGTCAACAGCAAGGATTTCTCGTTCCGGAAAATCCAGCGCTAACCGCAATGAAAAAAGCCCATGCCCACAGCCAAGATCGAGAATTTTGCCCCGCTCCGGGATGTTTTCCGCCATTTGGGCGTAAGGGGTGAGCATTGCCCTGAGAAAGAGGAACAGTCGAGTCGTCCAGGGAGTTGCTTGATAGCGCCGAAGAAAGCCTCTTTTTCCCTGATTTGAGCCATAATGCCTGAAAAAGAGGCGAAATCGAATGCGAGTCACCCAATAAAAGGCCAGAGCCAATTCTTTGAGGACTCGAACGGTGCTCTTCTCTGTTTGGAGAAAGAGTTCAATGGGAAGCTCGGCCCACGCGTAATCGCCCCGGGAAGCGACTAAAAAAAGCTCAATATCAAAAAAGAAGCCAGGACAGTCCACGCGAGAAAAGGCGGTTTTCGCGAAATCTCTCGTCATCGCTTTGATGCCCGCCTGAGTATCGGAGCTGGTGATCGGAAAAAAAAACCGGATCGCTCGATTGAAGAGCTTGCCGAGCCAGTGCCTTTGCAGAGCGAGGGGGAGCAACTGGGCCGGCAGATTGAATTGGCTTTTCGCCAATCTCCGATTCCCTGAAATGAAGTCAAATCCCCGCTCTAGCATTGAAATCGACCGCTCAAAAAATTCGAGGTGGTACGGCAGATCTGCATCCGTGAAAAGAATAAATTTTCCTCGAGCCTCTAAGACGCCGGCTTTAAGCGCCGCGCCTTTGCCGGCCTGAAGTGAGGAGAGCGGCTGCTTCAGGACTCGAACCCGCTCATCGGGAGGATTTTGACTGACGAGGAGTTCCAGCGCCTCGAGCGTTTTGGGGTACTGGGGCGGATGGTCATTGGGAATCAAAAGAATCTCAAACTGATCTCCATGGTTTTGCCTCAAGAATTGACTGAGCTGAATGAGGGACTGAGAAAGAGAGGAGGGTGGGTCTCGAACGGGAATTAAAAGCGAAACGGAAAGAAGCGTTCTCTCAGCGTTGATCATTGAACGCGTCTCCAGAGCGCCCCACTGAGAAATAGGTTGCTGATGGATGGTGGAACACGAAAGCCGAGACACTCGCTTCTGGATCCATCATGTATCCTTCCGTAAGCTCTACCCCGATCTCTTTGGGTTTTAACAGACTCCATATTAAAGCTTGATCCTCGAGCCGGGGGCAAGCCGGATATCCAAAAGAATAACGCTTGCCTCGATATTTCGCCTGAAATCGTTGCGTCATCGTCATTTCTAGGGGATCAGGAAATCCCCAGCTTTGGCGGATTTTTTGATGAAGGTACTCCGCGTATGCTTCGGCTGACTCAATGGCGATCGCTTGAATGATGTGGGATCTCAGATAATCCCCGCGTTCGCGGAGCTGATTTGCTTTTTCACGGATGCCTTGACCCACGCTCACCACGAAAAGGGCTACGGTGTCGATGAGCCTCGAGGATTGAGCTAAAGACAGGGGGTGGCTGTAATCAGAAAGACAGAGGCCTTCAGCGCGACTTTGCCTGTAAAAATCGAAGGTCGCTGCGGGAGGATGAGCCTTGAGCAGAGTGTGCCGGCCATCGTAAAGATGCAGGAGATTCCCTTCAGAACACGCTTTGAAGAACTGATAGACCGCTCGAGGTTGAAAAAGTGAGGTTTGTCGATAGTCTTCCTTCACTTCTTGAACGACTTCCCAAATCTGCAGGGCTTTAGGGTCGTGGTCCCTGAGTTTCTGAGTCAACAAGGCTTTTTCGCTCCCGGAGCCGGAAAGTTCCAACTTTCCCAAATCCCGTGAGCTCGCCCCAGAGATTCCCAGGTGACGATAATAAAGCATCAAAGGATTGATGTATTTCCAGAGAAGTTCAATGGGTACGTCCCTCAGGATATGGCGATCCAGATCAGGCGGCATGGGAAGCTCAGTTAAAAGGGGAATCTCGGCGGATCGAGTTTGGACTTTGATCGAGTCTGAGGAAGGATCCACGCGGGGTAGGAGCGGGGCATTTTTTGATCGCTGAGTAGCCAGTTCTTCTTTAAGCCTTGAAAACTGCTCAGGCTGAGTGATGGTCTTGGCGAGATCGAGCCCCGCCATCGCATCCGAAGCATAGGCCACCGTGCCCTGATAGGCGGGGGCGATTTGGCGATCGACGAAAGAGGAAGTCAGGGCTGCGCCGCCGACGAGCAGGGGAGTTTGAATTCCCGCGAAGGTGAGATCTGAGGCTGTCACCACCATTTGCTGCGCGGATTTTACCAAGAGGCCCGAGAGCCCCAAGATATCGGGTTCATGCTCCCGGATCGCTTGAATCAATTGCTCGGGAGGGACTTTAATTCCCAGATTGATGACTTGGAAACCATTGTTTGAAAGGATGATTTCCACCAGGTTCTTCCCGATGTCGTGAACATCCCCTTTTACGGTGGCGAGGAGGATTGTTCCCCTCAAACTAGTTTCATGCTTCTCCATGAAGGGTTCAAGAATCCGCACAGCAGTCTTCATCGCTTCCGCGGATTGAAGGACTTCGGCGACGATGAGCTGATTCGAGTTAAAGAGCCTTCCCACCTCATCCATCCCCTTCATCAAAGGGCCATTGATGATTTGCAGAGGAGCGCAACGCTGGAGGGCTTCTTTGAGGTTGGATTCTAGGCCTTCCTGACTCCCTTCAATGATCGCGCGGGAAAGCCTTTCATCGAGAGGCAATCCTTCATCCCATTTTTTCAGAGACTTGGGTTTCTGCTTCCTGAAATGGTTCGTGAAATCCATGATCGCCTTCTCAGTGCCTTCAAAAAGCACCGCATCGGCCATCTTTTTCTCTTCTTGTGAAATGGCGGCATAGCGTTCCAGTTTTTCAGTATTGACGATGGCGAGATCGAGTCCCGCTTGAACGCAGTGATAAAGAAACACGGAATTCAAAATTTCTCGTCCAGCAGGGGGAAGCCCAAAGCTGATGTTTGAGATTCCCAGGACCGTTTTAGTCCGGGGAAACCGCTTTTTAAGGAGCCTGATTCCCTCAACCGTCTCCAATGCCGTTCCCAGGTACTGAGGGTCTCCCGAGGCGCAGGGAAAAACGAGGGGATCCCAGTAGAGGTCACTTTCTGGAATTCCATAGCGCTCGGTTAAGATCTTGTAGGATCGCTCAGCAATTTGAAGCTTTCGGGAGCGCGAAAGCGCCATGCCCTGATGAGGATCTTCATCGATCGTTCCCACGACCACAGCAGCCCCATATTTTTTCGCCAGAGGGGCGATTTCCTCAAATCGTTCCTC
This sequence comes from uncultured Bacteriovoracaceae bacterium, assembly GCA_964563795.1. GTDB lineage: Bacteria > Bdellovibrionota > UBA1018 > UBA1018 > UBA1018 > CAZLYB01. Next base: position 119,799 of record CAZLYB010000003.1, read on the forward strand.
GCCATTTTCTAAATTGATAGAATTAATCAAAGACTTACCTTGGCAATAAGTCAAAGAGAGCTCAATGACGTTCCGGTCTGTGGAATCAATCATGAGAGGAACTTTAACTTTGCGAGTCACCTTCTCTAAAAAGCTTCGCATATCCTTAGTCTCATCTCGATCCGGGTTTGCTAAACAGATATCAATCACCTGAGCGCCGCTTTTCACTTGATGTCGGGCGATCTCTGCAGCCTCCTCAAAAAACTCCGAAGCGATGAGCTCTTTAAATTTGCGGCTGCCGATTGAGTTGGTGCGCTCGCCCACTAAAATGGGGCGCATTTCCTCGGTGAGCTCCAAGCACTCAATTCCCGAGAGAACGGAATTCCCCATAAAACGCGGCGGTAGAGGGCGGGGCGAATGACGGAGACTTAACTCGTGGAGCGCTCGAATGTGTTTTTGATCCGTCCCGCAGCACCCACCCATGAGATTGAGCCAGCCCTCTTGTAAGAAACGCTCCATGATCTGTGAAACCATTTCCGCAGACTCGAGATAGAGGCCGGATTCGTCGGGTAATCCCGCATTGGGAACGCACGCGATGGGGAAGGGGGATTTTTCGGAGAGCGCCCGAAGATGATCCGTCATGAATTCAGGGCCCGTCGCGCAATTCAGTCCGATGTAGAGTAGATCAACATGACTGACTGAGGCCAGAAAGGCCTCGATGCTTTGGCCCGCTAGCAACGTCCCCATCGCTTCTATCGTTCCTGAGATCGCGATGGGGAGCTGAATCCTGGCTTTCTCGAAGGCTTGATGAATCCCAATGAGTCCTGCTTTGACGTTTCGAGTGTCCTGACAGGTCTCTAAAAGGAGGTAGTCAACGCCTCCTTCGATGAGTCCCTGTGCCTGGACTTGGTAGTGCTCTTGAAGCTCTTGGAAAGTAACTCCGCCAGTCACTGAAATCGCCTTAGTGGTCGGACCCATTGACCCAGCGACGAATCTTGGTTTTTCAGGGGAGGAGAGGCTTTCCGCAGCTTTTCTCGCGATTCGAGCCGCTTCGCGATTCACTTCAAGGGTCTTGGACTCCAGTCCATACTCAGCCAAAACAAGCGGCGTAGCGCCAAAGGTGTTGGTCTCGATGATATCGCAGCCCGCTTCGAGGTAACTTCGATGAATGTTCTCAATGATTTGCGGAGAAAGAAGCGTCAGGTATTCATTGCATCCGTCAAACTCGTCGCCCCCAAAGGCAGAGGCATTTAAGTCGAGCGCTTGAATCGCGGTCCCCATCGCGCCGTCTAGAACTAAAACCCTATTTTGAAGCGCTGTTTTTAACGCCTGCTCTCGAAGGGATGGACGGGCATTAGGATTCATCATGAAGAGATTGAATTGGAGCGGGTGAAGGGACTCGAACCCTCGGCCTCGACCTTGGCAAGGTCGCGCTCTAGCCAACTGAGCTACACCCGCACACGACCAACTCTCACGGGATTAAACATTTTCTTGCTTTGGGGTCAAGCTAAGTTTGAGATATGCCATTAAATATGAAGATTTACACCAAACAAGGCGATCGGGGCCAAACGGGGTTGCTCGGGGGAGCGCGCGTTCCTAAAAATCACCTCAGAATCCATGCCTATGGCTCGCTCGATGAGCTGAACAGCGTCTTGGGAATGCTTTTGGCTTTAAATCCAGGCTTCAAAGAATTGAAAGCTCCGATCTCGCGCATTCAGAGCGAACTTTTTCAACTGGGAACGGAATTGGCGACGCCTTTAGGAAAATCCCCTGGAATCCGGCTGATCGGAGAAGGGGAGATTCGGCAGTTGGAGAATGAGATTGATCAAATGGAGTCGGATCTCCCGACCTTGAAAACTTTTATTTTACCGGGCGGATCAACCCAGAGCGCGGGGCTTCAGATCGCTCGAACCGTATGCCGGAGAGCGGAACGGGAGATTATCTCATTGCACCAGGAGGAAGAGGTTCGGGCGGAAGTCCTTCAGTACATCAACCGCATGAGCGACTATTTTTTCGTTTTTGCACGATGGGCGAACCACCTGAATCACGTCGCAGATCTTCCGTGGATCTCGCCTCAGTGAGGCGCGCGGGACTTTTTTTTCTTCTTTCGAATCGCCGAAAAAAAATCGACGAGGTAATCCTTCGCGGACCAGAGACTGATGCTAAGAGAAACATAGAGAAGCACCCACCCCAGACGAGCGAGCATGCCTTCAGCGAGATGAGGTGGGGCGAGCAAAAAAGGAATCGCCACCATCTGGGTGCCCGTCTTCCATTTTGCCGATGCTGAAGCGGCGATGATGACTCCTTCCGCGCTCGCCAGTGCCCTCAACCCCGTCACCGCCATTTCTCGGCAAATTAAAACGAGGACAACGTACGGATGAACCCTTCCTAAGTCCTGCAATAGGATCAACGCTGACACGACGAGAAATTTATCGGCAAGGGGATCCATGAGTTTCCCATAGACCGTCTCGGCTTTTTGCACCCGCGCCAAGTAGCCATCGAAGTAATCCGTAATCGCCGCGACGCCAAAGCAAATGGCCGCTGCGAGATCGCCAGAAGCTGATTTCAGCGAGACCAAGAAGATAATCAAGGGGACAAAAGCGATTCTCAAAAGAGTCAACCAGTTAGGAGCTGTATTGAAAGTCAATTCAGAGCTTGAATAACGAGAGGGTGAAGCGGTGCTCATGAGCTTTCTAAGCTAAGGGCGAAGGAGTGATTTTGTCTAGGCAATTCCAATAAATCGAGCTAAATGAAAAAGTGTTATGAATCGCAACTTTGCTTTGGAATTTGTTCGAGTGACTGAAGCGGCAGCCCTGGAGAGCGCGCGCTGGATGGGGCGCGGGGATGAGAAAGCGGCAGATCAGGCCGCGGTTGAAGCGATGAGACGCATGCTGAATTCCATCGATTTCGACGGAACGGTCGTCATCGGGGAAGGCGAGCGGGACGAGGCTCCGATGCTTTATATCGGAGAAAAAGTCGGTAAAGGCGGTGGCCCGCGCTTGGATCTGGCCTTAGATCCCTTAGAGGGAACGTCAATTTGCGCTCAGGGAGGCAGCAACGCGCTTTCCGTGATCGCGATCGCAGAGGAGGGCAAGTTCCTGCACGCGCCTGATACCTATATGCTTAAAATCGCCGTGGGTCCTGGCGCGAAAGGCGCCATTGACCTCAATCTTTCGCCCACTGAAAACTTAAAAAACATCGCGCGCGCCAAGAATTGTGAAATAGGGGATCTTACCGTCATTATTTTAGATCGACCTCGCCACGCTGATTTGATCGCCGAAGTCAGGCGTGCGGGCGCGCGGATTTTTTTGATTGGCGACGGTGATGTTTCAGCTGCGATTTCCACTTGCAAAAAAGACAGCGGAGTTGATGTTTTAATGGGAATTGGCGGGGCTCCGGAAGGGGTGATCGCCGCGGCAGCGCTTCGCTGCATGCATGGTGATTTCCAGGGGAAACTCATTTTTAGGAACGAAGAAGAGCGGCAGCGGGCGAAGGGCATGGGAATTCGTGATTTGGACCGCATCTACTCGATCGGCGATCTCGCCCAAGGGAAAGTACTCTTCTGCGCAACCGGAGTGACCCCAGGTCCGTTTCTGCAAGGGGTCCGCTATTCCAGCAGCGCCGCGACGACGCATTCAGTGGTCATGCGCTCTGAATCGGGCACGGTCCGTTTCATTGAGGCCGAACATCATTTTGATCGGAAACCAAAGTACTAGTCATGGCAAGCGCTGAATTGAAAAAAATCTTGGATGCGGATCCCAAGCTTTTTTTTGAAGTCATCAGCGGATTCGAAGATTACCCCGAGTTCGTTGAGGGGTGCACCCAAGCAAAAACCCTCAAAAAAACGAAGAACGGATGCCAAGTCGCGTATAAAGTCTCGCTGATCAAGGAAATCACCTACACCTTGAACCATGTTCTTGAGCCTGAAAAAGGGATTTTGTCATGGAGCCTCGTCGAGAGCGATTTCTTCAAAAAAAACGAGGGCCGGTGGGAGATCGCGCCTCAAGGAAAGAATCAAACGCAAGCCTTGTATCAGGTCGAGCTCGAGTTCAAGATTCCAGTGCCTGGCTTGATCCTGAATCGTATCATCAAAAGCGGGCTCCCGACACTTCTCCAAAATTTCGAAAAACGAGCGAAGAGCTTGGAAAATCGGAGAGTGCCATGAAGGAAGAGCTGCAATCCAAAGCGAGCGACGCCGTGAAAAAGCTTCTCACGGTCGGAGTGGGAGCGATTTTTCTTACTGAAGAAAGCCTGAGAAACTTGGTCTCAGAGTTCAAGCTCCCTCGGGAAATGCTTGGGGGCCTTTTAGAGTCAGCGCAGAAGACCAAGAAAGACTTCCTGGAAAATCTCACTCAAGATATCATGAATCGCCTCAAGGATCGCGTGGATCTCATGGCGCTGCTCCAGGAGTTTCTTTCTCAAAACGAAATTGACTTACGCATCAAAGTCCGGATGAAGCCAAAAACTTCGGCATCCAAAAAATCCAAGAAAAAAACTGCTGAAACCTGATCTTCCGCTTACTCCACTTCTCCGCCATAAATTTTGACGAGTTCCCGAAACAGGCCCTCATCCACTTTGAATTTCATCTTATCTCGGATGAGTTGAAACGCGTCGAATGGGGTGCGAGCGCTGGAATAACTTCGATTCGTGGTCAATGCATTGAAAATATCGCTCAACGAGACGATTTTTGAGAAGAAGTGAACTTGTTCCGGCAGCCTTCGATAAGGGTACCCCGTCCCGTTTTGATCCTCATGATGCTCGAGTACCGCGCGCTTGGTTCTAAGAGACAGCAAGTCCTGGGATTCCAGGATTTGGTATCCCGCCAATGAATGCTGCCTCATCTCCTCCCACTCGAGTTCATCCAAGGGACCCGGCTTATTGATAATCTCTTTACTCACTTTGACTTTACCCACGTCATGCAAAAGCCCCGCTAAGCCCGCTTCGAGAAGCTCCGCTTCAGAATGAATCCCCGTTTTTCGGGCTAAAATGATGCTATTGATCGCTGTCCCCACTGAGTGCTGCAAAGTATAGGGATCGTGGCTGGAGAGCTTGGAGAGATAAAGATAAGCCTTGGGGTCGCGCATGAGGAGGTAAACGAAGGACCCGACGGCTTTGACGCTTTTCGCGATATTCTCCCGCGAAGGATTGTCGAAAAGGTCCTCGACGACGAGAATCGCTGAGCGTCTCAGCGATTCCATGCGGCTTTCCGCGTTGGAGGCGGGGTTCAGCAAAGCGGCGTCCGCGAGCTCGTAGATCAGCTCCATCTCCGATTCATGCACCCAAACGCTGGGCCTCAAGCTCAGTGCCAGAGCCGAAAAAGGTTGCTCAGCTGAGCGGATGAGGCGAGGGGACTGATTTTCCATTTCATATAAGGAGACCTTGGGAAGAGCCTCCATTTTTACATTAATTCGATGAACTAAAAGGACCGTAGGAACCTCGAAATACGCGTCATTGCGATTCAGCCGGCGGGCATGAACCAATTCCAGGGCATGGGCGTACTCATCCTTGGGCTGCATCTTTCCATAGTAGCAGGATTTCCTCATTCCTGGCCTGGGTCATCACTGACATATGTCGAATTTTTGAACACAGAGGAGCGCAAAGCCTAAGATCAGCCAATCATATAAGGCGTTGATTTTAATCAATTATTAATGCATGGGTGAACTCTATTTAAAGCCAAAGCGATGGCATTGGAGTTGCTCTCTTAGGTCTCAGAAGCTCTGATGAAGATGCTGGAATCAGCGCCTCACGAGTAGATGTGGAAGTTGAGTAGAAAGAGGTCATTCACTTATGCCTGCAAGCCGAGATCAAACTCAAAAAGTAGCGTTTGTTTATTCGAACCTTTATCAAATCTATAAAAAAGGCAAATCCGCCGCAGTGCTCTCCGAAACTTCGGGAGCGCTCGGAGTCATTGCCCCTAAAATTGAATCTTATAAACCCGTTGAGTTTCTATCGAAGCGCGTAGATCCGACTCCAGCCTCCGGGTTCGAACCTATAAAAACAGCGCCTGCGCAAACTCCTCCACAGCCCTTGGAGGGATTACGAAAAAATTTAGAGTCATTGAACGAGCTTCACTCCCGGCTTAAGTTCATGATTCAAGAGCTCGAGGATTTAGTTAAGTAAGCGTCTCAGAGCTTTTCTGGCGTGGGATCGTGACTAAGTCGTCAGGGAACTTCGGTCTTTGGATCTGGACGCGTTCCACCCGCTTTTGAGGCGTGTAAACTTCATAACCTTGGGATTCAGGCTGAATTTTAGGGACGGAAACGACCAATTTTTCGCCCTCAAAATGCATCCGCAATTGCTTGGAATCAACGGGCCAAGGCAATAAAAACGCCTGGTGAAACGTTTGAAACGAAGCCGTGCTTTTATAGCCAATGCCGGGATCTTCGATCCGGTCCTCGTTCTTCCGCGTTCCTGAGATCACGAGATGCTTGCCTTGCATCGAAGCGCTCATGCCTTTTTGTTCATGGAAGGGGACTTGAGCCGAAACCTGATACTGCGAATCGCTTTCACTTAACGAAGCTTTGAGATCTACAAAACGATAAAAGGGGTCCTCTTTCCTCGCGCTGTAAGCGTTGAGCTGCTCGCTGCGCCCCCTCTGGACCGCAGCCAACTGCTCCGAGGTCCTCTTCTCGAGCGACTCAAAGATCTCACGATTTTTTTCGCGTAAAGCCTGGAGCTGCTGCTGAACGGTCTCCTCCGAGGTCGAAGCGGCTTGGTGGGAGCGTTCTCTAAGCTCCTCAACGCGCTTGGCATTGTCCTCAGAAAATCGATCATAAGTTTCGGCTTCCTGCGATTTGAGCGCGGCTAATCGCGCTTGATGAACCTCTTTCATCTTCGCCAATTCCGCCTCCGAGAGTTCGCGTTCCGCTTCTATTTTTTTGTTCGGGTCGTAACTTGCGGACCCCGATGAGATTCCAGAAACCGCCATATCAATGCCGAGTTTCAATGGATTCGTAGAGATTATTTTCCACGATGTTGAAATAGGTCAAAATGACCTTTTCAAGCTCGGAATTTTCCAACCCCTCCAAATAAGCCCGCTTTTCCTGCAGGGAGGTGAAATTCATGAGGCGCTCGAGCAAAGGCTCCGCGGCGTAGGCGTCCTCGTCGCTGATTTCCCGAAATTTCCAGCGACCCCCGAAAGTGCGGCGAATGACTTCGGGGTCAAAAAGAGGGTGGTGGCCTTGGATCGACTGCTGAATGAGGTAATCAACTTGAGAAAGTTGGGCTTCAGAAAGATAAATCACCGAAAACTCCCTTCCTTGGGAATACCACTCGCTTGCTCCCATCCATGGGAGCAAGTACGGACTTCTTTTAAGATTAAGTTCATTCCCGCCAAGTTTCAAGTTTCGAGTGCGCGCTTCGCGGAAGTCGCGGCTGACACACAGCATATTTGACGGCGATGGGCAGGGACCGGTACAATTTAAGGAGCTATGGCAAAAACACCTTCAAGGAAGAAATCGACGACTCGGAAAACTCAGTCCAAGCGCAAAAATCCAGTGGATCGATGCTGGAATTGCTCGCGCAAGATGAAAAAAGACGAAGAAATCCTCTACGTTGAGGAAGAGGTTGGGCGCGTTTTCTGCGAAGAAAAGTGCATCGTCAATTTTTTCGCGCCGGATATCGAGCGGATTGAAAAAAGCTACTTCAAGCGTTTAGCCGAGGATGATTTGAATGCGCAGCAGAAAGACGCCCTTAATCACCTTAAATGGCGGACTTTGAAGGAACCCCATGAAGTTTGGTGCGAAAAAACCCTCACCGGCGATCATCGTTACACCATGATCTCGGAGTATGTGCACAAAGGACGGCCCGTTTGGTACGTCTGCATTTGCTTGTGCTTAAAGGGGGAGCCCAGCTTTCTTTACATTGCCTTCCCGACACGGAACGTGGCGATGGTGAACCTTTACCGAAAAGGCGAGATCGTTCAGTGGAAGCAAAATCCGCGCGGCGCGGGGGACCGCGCCGAGAACACTGAATTGATCGACGGTCTGGCTGAGAGCTGGGGCGCCGAGGACGGCTACCGCGCTGAACTCAGCTCCAAGCGCAAGGAGGATGATATTCCTCCGGAAGACTTCAAGCAGTATCAAGGCTGCATGGAAGAAACACTGGAAGGTCCCGATGAGGTTTGGTCGGTGGAGGCTGAAAAGGAGCTCAAGATTTATCATTTTATCCGTCACTATCCCGATTTGGATCATGGGATTTGGTTCTTGATCGTGGCGAAAGAGACGGAAGAAGATGACGAGCAAATTGAGATCATCGAGGCGTTCCCTACTCGGGATTTCGGCTTGGTATCCCTCTATCGGCGCGGGAATCAAGAAATCGGGTCTCAAACCTCGGTTTCAAACCAGAAACTCGTTCATTAACGGAAAACACCGTACGAAAAAGGCTTCGTGAGCGGGAGGGAGCAGGAACTCAGTTGGTTCGCCTGCAAGCAACTCGCTAAGCTGAAGAAATTATTTTGATCTTCCACCGTCGTCCATCCGGCAATGATCAACGCGTTGATATTCAGAGTGCTAGGGCTATAAGCGGTATCCGAAGGGAACGAAACCACCGCACTGCCGGAAGACCCCAAATCCAAGGTGACCGCGCGCGGCAACCCATCGCTGATTCGTGCCTGCGCATAAAGACTGTTGTTTTGAAGGAGCGCCGGAAAAATCACGATGACGTTTGACACCCCGGAAGGGGGTGAAGCCATGCGCTGAATCAATATCTGGGAAGAAATGCTCGTTGAGGAGCAGATTTTATATTTTAAATAATCGTTATTGTTAGGGTTGTAACTCGGATTATTCCTGAAATCCTCATCCTGAGGGAGGATTTCAGGCGCCACTGAATCCCCGCATTGGTATCCGGAAGGAGAGTTCACTCCTCCGAGGCCGCCTTGGGATTGCGCGGAACTATAGTAACGCCCACGGCTTGAGTTCAAATCCCCGCAGCCTGAAGCGCTCAAAAGGGAGATTCCCAAAAAAATGCTCCCCAAAGCGGGGGCTCTAAGAAAAACTTCAATCAACATATACGAGAATTAAAAGCAACGCGTGTGCCGAGCTTATACCCCGCAAAAGCTCAATAGAATCAAATCTCTTTGACGATGAAACTGTCTAAGTTTTATGCACTCGCCAATAAGCCACGGGAAGCAGGAGCATGGAAGTGAAGACGCAAAGCCAGCCGAACCAGTCCCCCCAGCGTTTGAGCAACGTAGAAATAGCCCCCGTCACCGGAATCGTCACGGGGATCACTTGGGCTTTGCCGATCCGAGAGGCTTCATGGATGGATCCGTCGGGGAGAATCAAGGCTGAAATCCCGGTGTTCGTGCTTCGAAGCTGCGGCAGACGGGTCTCGATGCTTCGAAAAGTGGAGAGCGCCAAATGCAGCTGGGGTTCTCCCCAAGGCCCAAACCAAGAGTCATTAGTGATATTCAAAAGCAGCTCACTTCCGGACCGCGCCGCTTGAATCGCAAACCAGGGGAAAAGCGCTTCGTAGCAAATCAAAGGGGAGATCTTGGCTTTTTTACCCGTGAGGAAATCAATTTCAAAGACTTGCGGGCCCGCCCCGCGCCCAAAATTACCCACTTGAGGGAACCACTTTCTTAAGGCGGGAAAAAGCTCGGAACCCGGCAGACTCTCCCCAAAGAGCAGGAGAATGGATTTTCTGTAAATTTGCAGCTCAGGGGAATCCGGAAGCTCCGTCGGGCTCATCATAAAAAGGGCGTTGTGATCCTTTTCCCGAAATGAATCGTACCCCCCAAAAAAAAGGGAGGTTCTCTTGCGGTAGACATAGTCCCTCAAATGAGCATCCCTTTTTTTCTCGGAAAAAGTATAGGGATTCCCGAAATTCGAAGGATAGGAAGTCTCCGGCCAGATCAGGAAGTCCGGCTTCGGATTTAAACTGAGAGCTGCGTCAGAAAGGTCGAAAAAAGTATTTAAAATCTTGTCCGCGGCGCCGCGGACCCCGTTTTCAGCGGCGACTTTGTCGAAATCACCGATGTTCGCCTGGATCATCGCCGCCTGAATCGTTCGAGTCGACGCGTGATGCAGGACCCGCTGAACTTCGGCTCTTCGATAGCTTCCATAAACCCCGCATGCGCCGATCAGCGCTAAAGCCCAAAGCAGGTGAAAGCTCAGCCGCCGCTGCCTCCAAAGTCGATGAAGGGCAAGGTTGACGTAAACGACCAAGAAAGTGAGCCCCCAGGCGCCAACTAAGTCGGCCGCTTGCCGCAAAATAGGCTGAGAGTAAAGGGCATGGCCCAAGGTATCTTGAAAAAGCTTGGGGATGACGAAGTCGATGCCCGTATAGATCAGCGCTGCCCCGAGGATTCCCAAGGGGAGAGCGAATCGCTGATCGCTCAGCAATGCGAAAAAAGCGAATTGCGGTTGATTCACCAAAGCGAAAAGAAAAAGCCCCATGAGACTTGCCCAAAAGGGAAGCATGGCGAATTCTTGAAGCACGTAAGCGATCCAGAAAAACCCAAAAACGCTCATGAAAAAACCGAGCCAAAGCCCTTCCCGAAAACGATCCTTCAAGCGGGTGGTGCGATCCAGGCTGATGAACCAGGGGATCAGGCAGAAGGGGAGCAGAAACGAAAACCCCCAAGGGGGGAAAGAAAAGACGATCAAAAGCGAGGAGAGAAAGGTCCAAGGACTGGGTAAAATTTTTTTCAGGCGACTGGAGAAGGGAAGTTTACTCTGTTGATTGGGCATCCATCATTAAATCTAGGATGGATTGTGGCTTTTGCGCAAGAAGTCCCGGCTTTCCCCCGAACTTAAATCGCTCATTTTTCAGCTTCAGAAGCGCCGCATAAGCGTTCAGCCGACCTCCTGAGGCCACTTTATTCTTGAGCTGAGGAAGCCGATCCACGCTTTCCACCAGGATCTGCTTCAACTGCTCCGGGGTGAGCTGCGCATTCTGGGAGAGAAGCAGCGCCGCGACTCCGGTGACGAAAGCCGTCGCTTGCGAGGTCCCGGTCATGGTGCCGGAACGGCCACCTGGCAAGGTGCTGAAAATATTTTCGCCAGGCGCGGCGAGATCCACTTTTTTCTTGCCCCAATTCGAAGTTCCCAAGAGTTGGTTTTTTTCATTGGTCGCGGCCACGGAAATGATGTTTTTCAAGCCGTATGCGGAGGGATAATAAAAATTCTTATTTTGATCCGTGTCATTGCCGTCGTTGCCCGCCGCCGCTACGAAGAGGACGCCTTGAGCCTCCGCCCGCTTCAGCGCCAGGTATTCTTCTTCAACGAATTTTGGGCCGCCGCCGCTGTAGTTGATGATTTTCGCGCCGTGATCAATCGCGTAATTAATCGCCTTGATCGTGTACTCGAGGTTGGCCGAGCCGCGATTGTAATCCGAATAATACTTCAAAGGCATGATCGAGACTTGATGGGCTACGCCACTAATGCCTTTTTGAGGGTCTGAGACCGCTCCAATGATGCCTGAAACATGCGTTCCATGCCCGAGTTCGTCACCGGGATTGGGTTTGTTGGAAATGAAATTCCAGCCGTAAATTCCGGCTTGAGGGCGGGTTTTGTCTTTCCAAAGATTCTTCGCCAAGTCGGGGTGAGTGGCATCGATCCCCGTATCAATCACCGAGACGACGACGTCTCGGCTTCCTGTCGAGATTTTCCAGGCATCCAGGGCGTGAATATGGGATTGAAGCAGATTGGAAAGGCCCCAATTCTTGAAGCTCGAAACGGCGGTCTTGGCCGCGACTTTAGCCTTTGACTTTGAACCCGACGCGGCCCAGGCGCTTAAGCCGCAAAAAGCGAAAAAGCCGACTAACCCAAAAAGCTTGAACTGTGAGCGACTTGCCATGACCATCCTGCCTCGCCTCTTCCGCGTCCACTCTATATCACATTTCTCCCACTGCCGGGAGGTTCGCTGAGGGATACTTCAGCAAGCAGCATGCCCGATAAAATAAACGAATATTAGGTACTTAGGCTCAATTTAGGGCCTGGGAGTGTCGACTCCGTGGACACCTGTGTCTTCCTTGATGCACGTGGAGGACTCGGAGTGATGTTCCGATACGGATCTCATGCGCGGTCCGTCCTCGATTCAAGCTTCCTTCTTCTTGATTTTATCTTTGAATTCAGCCGCATCCTCCCTTGCAGAGGAGCGCAAAGATGCGCCTCCGCAGTTTTTGGAAATACTGGCTCAAATCCAAACCACGCCCACCGGAAAGAAGCTGATCGAATCCGCGCTCGCCGCGCGGGAGCTGAAAGACGCCCAGGAATTGGCCTCGATTTTCGCCTGGGGACGGATTTCAAAGACAGACGCGACGGTGAAACGCATTCTCGATCCATTGACCTATGAGGAAAGGCGGGAAAAAACCCTGCAAATCAGCATCCGCCGCGATGAGCTGCCCGAGGAGATCCTCTTGGACGCGGCTCATGAATTGGTTCACGCCACTTTTCGGCCGGATTGGGATCCTTATCAGCCGGATTGGACCGCAGCCAAATACATCCATTTCTCCATTGAAGGGGATGGGGGAGAAGTCCAGGCCGTCCAGACCGAATGTCAAATCGCAACCGAGCTTTTGGAGCTCAAAACGATCAAAACTCTCCCGGATCGATGCAAGCTCTATTGGGGAAAAAATGGGATCGAAAAAGAGCGGGTGATCCGCGAATTTTACAAGCTCGGACGTTGGCAAACCGAACTCAACCGCTTCTTGGGGGAAGAAGTCTCCACCCTCCCTTTTTTAGCGGCGGAGGAACCCGCTTTTTACTCATCCACCGGCGATGCTCCTTACCCTATCGCGCTTTACCGCGAATTCGAGGCTTTGACTGAAATCGCCTGCAAAAACTCCCAGAATCGAATCCTCATCCTGCAGCCTTCGGTTGAGGCGGGCAATGAAGCCGCGGAACCGCTCGTGGCCTTCGCAGCTCGTTTCGTCTCCAAACGCTGCTCATCGAGGCGAGGATAGCTCTTAGAATCGCGCTACTTTCTTACAGACCTGGGCTTTACACTTTGAAGCTTATTCGCTGGCGCATTCGCGGGAAGGGGCTGCTGGTCTTTCAGGAAATTGTAATAGTTCTCATACAAAGAAAAAGAAGTCTCTTTATCCTCAAACAGCACGAGAAACTTACCCATGAGAAAGGGGAATGAAGCTCGATTTTTTTTGGACTCCTCAAGAAAGGACCTCATCGTGACCGTCAAGCGCCTCAATGCCTCTATGACCTCGGCTTTAACCGCGGTAGGTTGAGACAACTTTCTTTCATCTTTGATCACGACTAAACCTTCAGTCGAAGATTCAGTGGCAAAGCCTTTATTGATCAGAAGGTCGTAAACCGCCGCTTCTTGGCGATTCATCTTTAAAAACGAATCCCTGAATTTCACATCTTGAGAATCTTCAACTTGCTTGAGCAACGATGAAGTAGAATTCGCATCTTTTTCGTAGAGATAAGAAATCAGAGCCGATCTTTTTTTAAGGATCTGCTCTGAATACGAGAGCTCGGCGTAATTTTTATATTGTTCCGCCAAATTTTCTAAATCTTTTTTAGTAACTTTCGGAGCAGCGGCGGCCGGGATGACCAAACTCAAACGGAAATGCTTGGGAAGTTCATGAAACGTGATCCCCAGCTCTTCTTCCAGCTGTCTCAGGCCTTCGAGGGGTGAAGGAGCGGTTACAGAAGTCGTTTTCCCATCTCCCTTGACGGCTAAACGATTCGATGAAGGCGCAGCGGCGCCATTTTCATCCATGGAACTATCCAAATCCGAGCGAAACACCCTTCGAATGGGGGGGGCCTCATTTCCGGCTGCGCTTGATTTGAGCTTCGGAGGGTTCAGGGCGCTTGCATTCGAAGCCATGGGCTTAAGCGCAATCCGAGCAGGCGCGGGCATCGCCCGGAGCGATTCGAATGGGTCAGCATTTTTAATCCCCGCAGCTCTGACTTCAGCAGTCGCAGGAAGGGACTTATTGGAAGCCGTCATGGACCCTTGAGCAGTGGGAGCTGGGGCTTCTTCTTTAGGCAAAGTCAAAGCAATCTGAGGACGGCTGTCGCTCGGAGTGATCTTGCGGTAACTCGGAAGCGCCGGGATCGCGGCATTCAATGGGGCGGCGCTGGGAAGCGGCCTCACCACAGCTCCAGGAGGGGCTGAAGCAGGGGAGGCGGGAAGGGCTCGATTGGAAGCTGCGAGAGCGCCAGCGGCTGGCGAAGGTGGCGTTGGAGCGGCTGCTTTCAAGGACTTACCCGCAACGTTTCCGCTCGAGCGCCCCGTATTTGCACCTGTAGGAGCGGGAGCTTCCTCGAGTTTAGGCAAAGTCAAAGCAATCTGAGGACGGTTGTCGCTCGGAGTGATCTTGCGGTAACTCGGAAGCGCCGGGATCGCGGCATTCAA